>DATDAV010000325.1:0-88511 GCA_036525235.1 Chryseolinea sp.
AACGGCGGGGTATTTTTTTTGGAGGTATGGTTCGGTCTTGAAAGAAGCGGTGGTCCCCAGGTATTTCTCCCATTTTTCAGCGATGGTCAGGATGCCCACACGCAGGGCGCCAATGGGGCGTGTGAAAGTGAAGGGGAGGAGTTCTATGCGGATGGAGGGGTCATCGAAGAGAATCAAATTCATGTTCCAAAAATAGTGGCAGATGGCTAATGATAAAGGGTATTGGGTTATTTATGATGCTCTCCCCCAAAAAAAGGCATAAAAAAAGCCTTTGTCTCCAAAGGCTTTTCTCTCCCATTGAAAAAAAGAAGTATTAAGCTTTTTTCTGATACTTGTTCTTGAATTTTTCCACGCGGCCTGCGGTATCGACAAACAGCTTTTTGCCGGTGAAAAATGGATGAGAAGCCGAGCTCACTTCGACCTTGATCACAGGATATTCCTTACCATTTTCCAATTTGATGGTTTCTTTGGTATTGGAAGTCGAGCGGCTTATGAATTTGGTGTCGCTGGAAGTGTCCCAGAAAACAACTTCTCTGTACTCCGGATGAATGCCTTTTTTCATATCAATTATGCGTTTTTTCCTCTAAAAAGGACTGCAAATATACGGGGATAGAACGGATAAGCAAGTCTGGGAGAACAAAATTTGGCATAGAATCGAGAGCCGGTGCCGTGATTTATATCCGGTAGGAAGGGCTACGTCGCCTCAAAAAGGCGTCTGCAAACGTGTTTGCCCCAAATCCCGTATTTTTACCCCCTTAACTTCCCCAAAGCATGAAAATAAGGCTACTCGCTCTATTTCTCACCGGTTTACAGTTCTCGGCTTTTGCCCAAAGCAGCTACGCCCCCCTCAACGAAGACTACTACCACAGCATCGACCGCTACGAAGTCAAGGCCGGCAAAGTGCTCCCCAGCATTTTCACGGCCGTGAAACCCTATAAACGGTCCGACATCGTGGTTTTTATCGATACCCTCCACGCCCAGGGCCAGTTTGTTTCCAAGGCCGATGCGTTTAACTACGAATACCTGCAAAACGACAGCTGGGAGTTTTCGCGGGCCGAGAGCAGCAACAGCCGCAAGCCCATTTTGAAGGGACTTTACAAGAAGAAGTCGGACTTGTTTTACGTGGACGAGGAGGCGTTTGACCTGCATGTGAACCCCGTGCTATACCTTGGCGCGGGCAGCGATTCGCGTCGCGACGAGCGGCTGTTCATCAACACTCGCGGTGCCGAGGTGAGGGGGATGGTGGATAAAAAAGTGGGTTTCTATGCCTACCTCACCGACAACCAAATGGTGCTTCCTTCTTATGTGTGGGACCAGATGTCGCAAAACCCGGTCATCCCCCATGAAGGCTTTTGGAAGGACTACAAGAATGGCAAGGGCGTGGATTTCCTGCAGGCGCGGGGGTATATCACCTTCGAGGCCACCAAGCACATCAACCTACAATTCGGACACGACCGCATTTTTATCGGTAACGGCTATCGCTCTCTCATTTATTCGGATTTCTCGCCCCCAACTTGGTTCCTCAAAGGCACGGTGAAGGTGTGGAAGTTGAATTATATGTTTTTGTTAAACCAAATGACCGCCGATGTGGATGGGTCACTCAGCGGACTCAAAGCCTCGAGTGGGGGCTATCCCAATAAATTCAATGCGATGCACCACCTGAGCCTGAACATTGGCAAGAAGCTGAACATCGGCGTTTTTGAATCGGTCATGTTTAGTGTCGACGATTCGCTGGGCACGGATAATTTCCGTCTCGACTATCTCAACCCCATCATCTTCTATCGCGCCATCGAGCAACAGAATGGCAGCAGCGACAACGTGTTGCTGGGCTTTGATTTCAAGTGGAATGCGGTGCGGAAGCTGTCGTTCTATGGCCAGTTTGTGCTGGATGAGTTTGTGCTGGACCATATCAAGGCTGGCGACGGCTGGTGGGCTAACAAGTTTGCCATCCAGGGTGGCGCAAAATATATTGACGCGTTTGGCGTCCCTAACCTTGACCTGCAGGGGGAAGTGAACATTGTGCGGCCCTATACCTATTCGCACAACACCAACTATGGCAACTACACCAGCTACCGGCAACCCATTGCGCACCCGCTGGGGGCTAACTTTAACGAGGTGGTGGGCATCTTGCGCTACCAGCCGGTGCGCCGGTTGAACCTGGTGGGCAAGCTCATCGTGTCGAAGATCGGCCGCGACACCACGGGCGTGAACTGGGGGAGCGACCTGCTGAAGAACAACTCCACGCGCCAGCAGGAATATGACAACAAGATCGGGCAAGGCATCGCCAACGATCTCGTTTACGGCACCTTCACGGCGACATGGATGCTGCGACACAATATATTTATCGATGCCTCGGTGGTGGTGCGCAGGAGCAAATCGGACGTTGCGTTTTACAATAACAATACGAACGTAACTTCCTTAGCTTTGCGATGGAATATACCGAAACGACTTTACGAGTTTTAACCAGTTAAATGAAAATCTATTTCCGCATACTTCATTATGCGCCGCACCTGGTGCGACGCCTTATTGAATTTTTTCTCTACTCCATCCCGGGAAGTATCTTCAGCCTGGTGAGCCTCGCGCTGATGGCCCCGTTGCTCAATTCACTTTTTGGCTATGTCGACAAGGCTACGGCGTTGCCCGCGCTTCCCGAGTTTGCCATTTCCATCGACTATGCCACGGGCGTCTTCAACTATTACTTTTTGCGTATCGTACAGGATCAAGGTCCCATAAAGGCTTTGATGTTTATCTGCGTGGCCATCGTTATCACGCGTTTCCTGGGAAACCTTTTTATTTATATGGAGCGCATGGCCGCGTCGCGCATCAAGGTGGATGTGGTGCGGAATATGCGAATGCATATCTTTAGAAATGCGACGCTGCTCCACATTGGTTATTTCAATGATCAGCGCAAAGGCGACCTGATCTCACGCTTTACCAACGACGTATCGGAAGTGGAAAATGCCGTAGTGAACAGTCTCAAGTTTGTGCTCAAGGAACCCATCACCATCATCCTTTCGTTCGTCGCACTTTTCACCATATCACCACAGCTTACCCTCTTTTCTTTGTTGCTCTTGCCCGTGATGGGCGGGTTGTTGGCGGAGATTGTGAAGCGGCTGAAGCGGAAGGCCGTGCTGAGCCAGGAGTCGTTGGGAAGGATCGTCAATATTTTGGATGAAACACTCGGCGGTATGCGCGTGGTGCAAGCGTTCAATGCCCGCAATTTTATCCTGAAGAAGATCGACCAGGAAACGGCCTTTCACCGCAAGGTGAACTTGTCGATCGCCCGTAAAAATGAATTGGCCTCGCCCGTGTCGGAAATACTCGGCGTGGTGATCGTTGCCTCCATTCTATACTTCGGCGGCTCACTGGTGTTGTCAAATGAATATGATCTTTCGCCGGGCGCGTTCCTGGTGTTCATCGGCATCTTTGCGAACATCATACAACCGGCAAAAAATTTCTCCAATGGCATCACCTCTCTTCAGAAAGGCACCGTCTCGGCACAACGGATTTTTGCTCTGATCGATGAGGAACCTGCCGTGAAAAACAAGCCCGGTGCACAAACCCTGGTCTCCTTTGAACGTGACATTGTGTTTCGCGACGTCGTATTTGCCTATGACCGCGAACCCGTACTGAAAAATATAAACCTCACCATTGAAAAAGGGAAGACCATTGCTTTGGTGGGTTCATCGGGAGGTGGGAAGTCTACCCTGGCCGACCTGGTGCCGCGCTTTTATGATCCAACCGGGGGGGACATTTTGCTGGATGGGATTTCATTAAGAGACTACGAGTTGGAGTCACTTCGTAAACAGATCGGGGTGGTGACACAGGAGTCCATTCTTTTTAATGATACCATCTTCAACAACATCGCGTTTGGCATGGACGACGCGCGGGAGGAAGATGTGATCAATGCGGCCAAGGTGGCCAATGCGCACGAATTTATTACACAGACCGAACACGGCTACAACACCTTGATCGGCGAACGCGGCTCCAAACTTTCCGGCGGACAGCGGCAGCGCCTGAGCATTGCCCGGGCCGTGCTCAAAAATCCGCCCATCCTGATCCTGGACGAAGCCACCTCCGCGCTCGACTCGGAGTCGGAACGCCTGGTGCAGGATGCGCTCACCAACCTGATGAAGAACCGTACCTCCATCGTCATTGCCCACCGCCTCAGCACCATCCAGCATGCGGACGAGATCGTGGTCATACAGCAAGGACAGATCCTGGAGCGGGGCCGGCACGACGTGCTCATTCAGGGTAACGGACTTTATAAGAAGCTAATCGAGATACAGAAAGTGAACTGACCTTGCCTCCCAGGAAAAGCTGGTGAGATAGTGCGTTTTGCTGAATAACCATGCATGGATTGTCCATTTCAATTTTTTTCATTTACCTTTAAATAACGAAGCCGTTGTAACCGGTTCGTTTTAACCTGACCCCGCATGAACAAGATGAGGTTTATTTTTTATTGTGTTTTTGCCGTGTTCCATATCGGCGCTTTCGTTTTCACCCTCCTCATGCAGGATCTTAACTTTCTGATGAAGATGTTCAACTACATCGGTTTGTTTCGATATATTACGTTCTTTGGAATCGTGCTCATTGCAACTGACGTTATTTGGTCATGGATCGTTAGCCGGGAAAGTCAAAAGGAAAAAGACGCGCTCACCCACGAGCTGAACATGTTGAAGGCAAAGCTTTTTGATCTCCAGGAAACCGCCAAAGATTCGAACGCGGCAAAGACCACCCCCAAGAACTAGACAAGAGTTTAGAAGTCGTTAACCCGTTACCTGTATGGTCGCTAAAACTTTTGGCGGTGCCGTACACGGTGTGGATGCCCGCACGATCATGATCGAAGTGAACGTGGGACAGGGTACAAAATTTTTCATGAGCGGTTTGCCCGACAACGCCGTGAAAGAAAGCCAACACCGTGTTGAATCGGCGTTGAAGCACGCGCGCTTCTTCATGCCCCGCAACAAAACCGTTGTGAACCTCGCCCCGGCCGACCTCCGCAAGGAAGGCGCCGCCTATGACCTGTCCATCGCCCTCTGCGTGATGAAGGCATCGGGCCAATTGACCACCGACAAGCTTGACCAGTACGTGATCATGGGCGAACTCGCCCTGGACGGAACGTTGCGCCCCATCCGCGGGGTGCTGCCCATTGCCATCCAGGCCCGCAAGGAAGGGTTCAAAGGATTCATCCTGCCCACCGACAATGCCGGCGAAGCGGCCATCGTGAACAACCTAGAAGTGTATCCCGTCGCCAACCTGCGCGAGGCCGTCGACTTCCTCGAAGAAAAAATACAAATCCCGTCCGTCCACATCGACGCCCGCGAAGCGTTTGCCGCACAGTTGGATCGATACGATACCGACTTCCGCGATGTGCAAGGACAGGAGAATATCAAACGCGCCCTGGAGATTGCCGCTGCCGGAGGCCACAACGTGATCATGATCGGCCCACCCGGCGCGGGAAAAACAATGTTGGCGAAGCGCCTGCCCACCATTCTGCCACCGCTCACGCTACACGAAGCCCTGGAGACCACCAAGATTCATTCCGTAGCCGGGAGGTTGACCCGGCAATCCTCGCTGCTGACCACGCGCCCGTTTCGCGCACCACACCACACCATTTCCGACATCGCGCTTGTTGGCGGAGGCGGCATTCCCCAGCCCGGCGAAATATCGCTGGCCAACAACGGCGTCTTGTTCCTCGATGAATTGCCCGAGTTCAAACGCTCGGTGCTGGAGGTGATGCGCCAACCCATGGAAGAGCGTCGCGTCACCATATCGCGCGCGAAAGTTTCGATGGAGTATCCCGCCAACTTTATGCTCATCGCCAGCATGAATCCTTGCCCCTGTGGTTATTTCAATCACCCCGAAAAAGAATGTGTGTGTGGCCCGGGCGTTGTGCAGCGCTATCTCAGCAAGATCAGCGGCCCGCTGTTGGACCGCATCGACCTGCACGTGGAAGTGGTGCCCGTGAGCTTCGACGAGATGACGGCCAACCGCCGTTCCGAAACCAGCGAAACCATACGCGAACGCGTGGTGAAAGCCCGTGAGCGCCAGGCCCACCGGTTCACCGATCACCCGTCGATATACTGCAACGCCATGATGCCCTCCAACCTGGTGAAAACAATCTGCGCCATCGACGACGCCGGCAAAACCTTGCTCAAGGCAGCCATGGAACGCATCGGCCTCTCCGCCCGCGCCTACGACCGCATCCTCAAAGTGTCGCGCACCATCGCCGACCTCGCCGCTTCCGACACCATAAAAACAGAACACCTCGCCGAAGCCATTCAGTATAGGAGCCTTGATCGCGAAGGGTGGACCGGATGAATTCCAAGAACCCCGGCGTTTTCCTTTGCGCCTTAGCGCCTTAGCGGTTAGATTTGACTGTGCGTAAAACCATCCTCCTATATGCTTTGCTCCTCGCACTCCTAATCTTTCTGCTAAAGGTGCTGGAGTACAAATTCTTCGTCCGCGACCTTTCCCTGGAGTTTTACATCGGTGTCGTCGCCCTGCTTTTCACAGGCCTCGGCATCTGGGTTGGATTAAAGCTCACCAGAAAAAGGAATCCCATGCCACCACCGGCTGTTGGAAGTTTCGTCCCAAATGAATCCGCCCTGCAACAAATCGGCATTAGTCCCCGCGAATATGAAGTGCTCGAAGGCATGGCCCAGGGATTCTCCAACCAAGAAATTGCAGATAAACTTTTCCTGTCCATCAACACGGTAAAGACCCACACCTCCAATCTTTTTACTAAGCTTGACGCCCGCCGCCGCACCCAGGCGATCCAAAAAGCAAAAGCCCTGGGGCTGATTCCTTAGCAACAGAAGGCCAATCGTCAATGGCTGTGCAATTCTTTGTACTTCTTTCGGGTGATTTTCCTATTTTCCATCAGAATCATACTTTTGGGTGAAAGCATTTTGCCGTTTCAGACCGTCATTTCGAAAAAAATCAAACAGTATGCAAAGAATCATCATCATCTACGGTCTCATCGCCGGCGCCATTGTTTCGGGCATGCTGGTGATCACCCAGCCCATGTTGAGCCAGGGTATTATCAACTACGACAACGGCATGATTGTCGGGTACACGTCCATGGTCATCGCCTTATCGGTGGTGTTCTTTGGTATAAAGACCTTTCGCGATCAGGAGGGCAAAGGAAAAATTTCGTTTGGAACGGCTTTCAAAATTGGTATCCTCATCACGCTTATTGCTTCGCTGATGTATGCCGTGAGTTGGGAGATCTATTATAATACCGTGGGCTCCGATTTTATGGAGCACTACACCAGTTACCACATAAAGAAAATGCGCGAGAGCGGTGAGACGGAGGAAGCAATCGCCGCAGCCCAAAAAGAAATGGCCGCTTTTAGCGAGCAATACGAGAATCCCGTGATCCGGTTTGGCATGACGCTCCTGGAAATCTTCCCGGTGGGCATCCTCATCACGTTGATCTGTGCCGCGCTGCTGCGCAAGAAGGAGATCCTTCCCCAAAACGCCTGACGCGATGCCACAGCCAAACGGACAACGGTCGATTGAAAAATCGGAACTCAGGGGTTCTCCGGGAGGAACCAAGTTATTTTTTGTCACTATAAATAAAAAAAGATCGAATGAAACGAGTCACCGGTATTGGCGGCGTGTTCTTCAAGTCAGAAGATCCGAAGCAACTGAAAGCATGGTATCAAAAGCACCTGGAGGTGGGGGAGATCTTCCAATGGACCGACCTAAACCAACCCGATGCAAAAACACCAGCCCAAACCGTCTGGAGTCCCTTTAAAAAGGACACCACCTATTTTGCGCCCAGCGAAAAGCCGTTCATGTTCAACTACCGTGTGCACGACCTGCACGCCTTGCTGGCGGTGCTTCGCGAAGAAGGCGTAACCATCGTGGGCGAGGTGGAGGAGCATCCCTATGGCAAATTTGGGTGGATACTCGACCCCGAAGGAAACAAGATCGAACTCTGGGAACCCATAGACGACGGCTTCTAGAGAACGTCCGCAACGTTCATCGCAAAAGCTCGCAAGAAAAAAATATCAACCGTTAGGCTGGCGATCCGCTTTACCATTCATAACCGGCAGCGAGAATTTGCGAGGCACAAATGTGTTTGCGACACCAGCGAAAATGGGTGAGCGTGTAGGTATCCGTTGTTTTCACACGGATGAGGTCGAGCGGTGTGAATATGTTTTTGATGGAGGAAAGAGAAAGCCGAACAGATTTTCCATAGCAGCGAACAGGCGCTCAAGGGGATGCGCCAACACACGTTAGCATATCACGGTTTGGCACCATTCGTGTAAAAGGACTTAATAAACCTGATGTTTGAACTCATTTTTATACCCGGAAATGCTGAACAGACGGTTCTTTGTTTCCGATCCTTGGGGTTCAGCCAGCTTTTTAACTCATAGGTTTAGGTTAAGGTTTCGGTTGAACCCTTTTTTATGCCCTTTCGGGTCGTTTGCAAAATCGATTGAATTTTTAGTCCTGAGAAATTCCAAACACGACGTTGAATGTCGTGCCCTCGCCCACCTTGCTTTCCGCATGGATGGATCCGCCCAATGCTTCGATTTGGGTTTTGATAAGAAATAACCCAACGCCCCGCGCATCTTTGTGATCGTGAAAAGTCTTGTGAAGACCGAATAGCTTATCGCCGAATTTATCCATTTCAATACCCAGTCCGTTATCGCGCACGATCAATTCTACCGAATGATTGCGCATGCGGGTGAGCACTTTTATTTCCGGCGGCCGGTCGGGCGAACGGTATTTGACGGCGTTGCTGAGCAGGTTTTGAAAAATACTTTCCAGGTAGGTGCGCGAGTAATGAATGACGGGCGCAGCTTCAAAGTCGTAGGTAATGGACGCACCGGACTGGATGAGTTCCCCTTGCAGGGACTGCACCACTTTGTCGAAGATCTCATGAAAACGGATATCCACCCGTTCGATGTCGGTTTCTTTTTTCGCCTTCAACGTCTCCATCAACTCGTTCATGGTCTCCCCCAAGTTGTGGGCTACGTTCTTAAGCTTTTCGAAGATCTGCTGATACTCCGTCACACTGCTGGAGGGACTCAACAGGCCGATGAGCGCCTTGATGTTGCCAATGGGCGAGCGCAGGTTGTGGGAGATGATGTGGGCAAATTCGTCGAGTTGCCGGTTTTGTTCCTGCAATTTGATGGCAAAGGACTCCATGCTTTGCTTAGAGCGAAGCAATTCGTCTTCGGATTTTTTTCGTTCGGAGATGTCCACCGCGCTGGCGTAGATCAACTGGTTCTTCACATCGCTGGCCGATGTCCACAACAGCCAGCGGTAGGTTCCGTCTTTGTGGCGGTAGCGGTTTTCGAAGGTTGAAATGTGGCGACCGACTTGCAGGTGTCCCACTGCATTTTTGGTGGCGGCTATGTCGTCGGGGTGAACGAATTCGAGAAAGCGGTGATTCATCAATTCCTCTTCGGTCCAGCCCAACAGTTGGGTCCAGTAGGGATTCAGTTTCAGAAAATAACCATCAAAGGTCGCGATGGCAATCAGGTTGAGTGCATTGGTAAAGATGCGATGGTTTTCTTCCGCGATCTTTTCGAGTGCTTCTTCCGCCTGCTTTTGGAAAGTGATGTCGCTGATGAACCCTTCAATCATCGCGGGTTCGCCCGGTTGCAGGATCACGCTGCCGATTTCTTCCACCCATCGCCACTCGGTGTTGCGGTGCTGCAGGCGATAGCGCAGGTGAAACTTTTCGTGTGTTTGCAGGGCCTTTTCCACCACGGCAAAAATGCGCTCGCGGTCTTCGGCATGATAGAGATCTGTCATGCTCACCTTACCCGAAATAAAATCGGCGGGCTCGTAGCCCACGATCTCTTTCACCTGGGGGTTGATGTAAAGCATCTCGTGACGCGCATCTTTTTTGCAGAGATAGACGGCGCCGGGGATATTTTCCGTGAGGGCCCTGAATTTTTGTTCACTCTGTGCCAGCAACAACTCCGCTTTTTTCTTGGCGGTGATATCGCGCACGAGGATGAGCACCTTGTTGTCGTTGATATAAGAGATCTTGCACGAGCTCCACCGTTTTTGATGGGTCACGGGATATTCCAGCGATTCGGAGTTTTGCGTGCGCAGCACTTTTTCGATGGCGTCCTGGTATTGCTTGAGCAGTTCGCCGCTTAGCACGTCCGTTATTTTTTTGCCCACGTATTGTTCGCGCGGGCTAACGAACAGCATATAATCTTTTCGTGTCCAGATGTTGGTATACTCGCCATCGCGGCTGATCTCGAAAGCGACATCATCGATGGAGTTGAGGAGGGCCTGCAGGTGGGCTTCGGAGTCGCGGAGTTTTTTTTCGGCCAGCTTGCTTTCGGTGATGTCGGTGGCGATGCTGGCAAAACCGGTGAGGGTACCCTTATCGTCCCAAAGTCCCGTGAAGGAAACGAGCACGGGGAAGCGGGTGCCGTCTTTGCGGATATAGGTCCATTCTTTGCGGTCGGCAATTTTTTTCAACCGCGTTTTGGCCGACAGCACTTCGAAGTTGGGTTCGATCTCCTGGTTGAGTTCGTTCGACAATTCGTCGGCGCGTTCAATGAGCTGGATGTTGTCGTGCAACAACACCGGCGTTGCTTTGCCGATCATCTCGTCGGCCGAGTAGCCGGAAAGTGTTTCTGCGGCTTTGTTGAAGCTGGTGATCAGGCCTTCGGGGGTGGTGGAAATGACGGCCAGTTCGGTAGTGCTAATAATAGACTCCTGGAGCCGATAGGCATCGGCTAACGCGTTTAGGAAGGTGTCGTCGGACGCAGGTTTCTTTTTCAATGGAATTTTTTCCATTTGCACTCTTAGGCTCTGCGGCTAAGTTACGGGATTTGCCTTTAGGTTAGGTTGGACGTTTGTAAAAAATTGTGTTCCTCACCGCCGGAAACCACGCTGCCGCAATGCTTCGAACACCACAACTGCTGCCGCCGTGGAAACGTTCATGGAATCAATGGCCCCCTGCATGGGAATAATAATGTTTTGGTCAGCCTGCTTCACCCAAAGGTCTGACAATCCGGTAGATTCTGTGCCCATAACGATGGCGGAAGGCTTCCGAAAATCGACTTCGTAATAGGGGCGGGATGCCTGAAGATAGGTAGCCAGGATGGCGATGCTATTTTTTTTAAGCCATGCGATCGTTTCGGCAGACGTGGCCGACGCCACGGGGGTGGTAAACACACAGCCTACGCTGGAGCGGATAACATTGGCGTTATAGAAATCGGTTTGCGGATCGCAAATGATCACCGCGTCCACCCCGGCAGCATCGGCCGTGCGCAATACAGCCCCAAGGTTACCGGGTTTTTCAACGCCTTCCAGGATCAGCACCAACGGCGTTGGACGAAGCTGGAGATCTCCCAGAAAATGGGTCTTTTGCCGGGCAATGGCCAGCACCCCCCCGGTGCTTTCGCGGTAGGCAATTTTTTCGAATACGGCTTTTTGAACAGGAATGAGAAGGTGCTCGTCGCCAACCCATGACAAGATCTTTTCCGTTTCAATAATATCCGGACAAAAGAAAACGCTATTCAACACGTATCCGCCGGTTATGGCCAGGGAAAGCTCTTTCAGACCCTCGATAATAAAAACGTTCTGCTCCCGCCGTTCGCGAGCCTTCTCCAAGGCCAGGACATTTTTTATTTTCGGATTCTGAGGACTCGTAATGAGGGGATGCATACGAAAAAAAGAAACCGTAATGTTAACCCTTTCCGCCGGGAAAGAAAATATCCCGGGCGCGGCAATCAGGAGCCAGAATCCAGGAGCCAGGAGAAATGCAAACCTCGCAGCCCTGGCTTGTTGCAGCGCATCGGCTCTAAACATAACTACTGCCCTATTAAAACTACTGGGCTACTACTGGCTCCTGGCTCCTGGATTCTGGCTCCTGAAAGATCTCACCAATTATTTTAATAGTTTTGGGGCTGCATAAAGGCTGTGCATCGCATAAAAAAGCCCATCCCATGAAACTGCTCCACCCCGCCTCCTGGCACGACTATGAACTCCTCGATTCCGGTAACTTCGAAAAGCTGGAGCGTTTTGGAAAGTACGTGCTCATCCGTCCCGAGCCCCAGGCACTCTGGAGCCGCTCGCTGCAGGACGAGGTGTGGAAGAAAACGGCCCACGCCAAATTTGTGCGCGAGCAAACCGACAAGTTCAGGTTCACCGACGATGTGAAAGGGGGTTGGTCCAAAGACCCCTCCATGCCGGAAAGTTGGAACGTGCAATACAACTACAACGGCCTTCGCCTTACGCTGCGCCTGGCGTTGACGGGCTTTGGTCACGTGGGCGTTTTTCCGGAACAAGGCAGCAATTGGAATTTTATTTACGATACCATCACACAATGGCAACTGCAACGGCCCCGCGTGTTGAATTTGTTTGCCTACACCGGTGCAGCTTCCGTGGTGGCGCGTTCTGCCGGCGCCGACGTCACCCACTGCGATGCGTCGCGTCCGGGTTTGAATTGGGCCAGTCAGAACATGCAGATGAACGGCCTCCAGGACATCCGTTGGGTGTATGAGGATGCCTTTAAATTTGTGAAGCGTGAGGTGAAACGAGGCAACAAGTACAACGGTGTGATCATGGATCCGCCACCGTATGGTCGCGGACCGGAAGGAGAGAAGTGGACGTTACAGGAACAACTGGACGAGCTCCTGGCGCTTAGCAGTGCGCTGTTGGAAAAGAAAAATCATTTTCACATTCTGAGCATGTACGCTGCCGGGCTTTCACCGATTGTGGGATTGAATGTGGCGAAGTCGCATTTTCCCGAGATGAGAGAGCCCGAATACGGAGAATTTTTTCTGAAATCCGCACAGGGAAAGGATTTGCCGATGGGCACGTTTTTGAGATTTCGCTCGTGACCTGATTTTGCTCTAGGCATTTCGTTGTATATTCAGGCATGCATCCCGGAAAGGTATCCTTATCGCCTGGTATGAAGGTTTTTAAAAACCTGATGGAAGGGACGTTGGTAGAGCTTATGGAAGGAAAACTTTTTCCGTTTGCGTCGCGAACCCCGGATCATCAACACGTGCTAGGCCGCCTCTTGGTGACGTTGCGGGGGTTTATAAAGGAGCACAACCGCAGCGATGCGCTCTTTATCCTTCCATTGGATCTATTTCTGGATGAACAAGCCAACGTGTTGCTTCCCGATATTATGGTGATCGCCGAATCCAACCGGAGCATTATCAAGGAGGACGCGATCCACGGCCGGCCGGATTTAATTATCGAAATATTTTCGCCCCGCGATGCTTTTCACGAAGCCCGAAAACGGGTCCTTTACCAACGGTTTCAGATTCCGGAGTACCACATGGTCTCACCCCAAACCAAAGAAATCGTAAGTTTTATCCTAAAAGACGGGAAATATACCGTGTCATCGCGCGCCCAGGGCAAACTTCATTCTGCCTTCCTGGGCCAGCACACGTTTGAATTCTAAGATTCATCCCCGACCACAGAAACCTTTACAATGAGATAACCAATACCCGGCGAAAAGTCGTATCTTTGCGGCTCAATTCAGAAAAAAACAGAGGATTTTGAGGATTTATGGAGGTTAACAAGATCAGGAACATCGCTATCATTGCCCACGTCGATCACGGTAAAACTACCCTGGTAGACAAATTACTCATGGCCGGTAAGCTTTTCAAGGACCACGAAACCCCTGGTGATCTCATCATGGACAGCAATGACCTGGAACGTGAGCGCGGCATCACCATTTTGGCAAAAAACGTATCGGTACGATACAAAGACTATAAGATCAACGTCATCGACACCCCGGGTCACAGCGACTTTGGAGGTGAAGTAGAGCGTGTATTGAACATGGCCGACGGCTGTTTGTTGCTGGTGGATGCTTTTGAAGGCCCCATGCCCCAAACCCGTTTCGTGCTTCAAAAAGCGCTTCAACTGGGACTGAAGCCCATCGTGGTGATCAATAAAGTTGACAAAAAGAACTGTACCCCCGACGAAGTACATGAACAGGTCTTCGACCTCATGTTCCAACTCGACGGCACGGAAGACCAGTTGGACTTCCCCACCTTCTATGGCTCCGCCAAACAAGGCTGGATGAGCACCGACTGGAAAAACCCGACCGACAGCATCACCCCGCTGCTGGACGGCATCATCCAATACATACCCGCCCCTGCGGTAGAGGTAGGATCAACCCAAATGCTGATCACCTCCCTTGAATACTCAGCCTACATCGGCCGTGTGGCCATTGGCCGCGTACACAGAGGCTCAATTAAAACCGGCCAGCCCATAGCGCTGGTGAAACGCGAGTCGCGCGCCATTGTGAAGGCCCGCATCAAAGACCTTTACGTATTCGAAGGTTTCGACAAACTGAAAGTAGAGGAAGTAAAGGCCGGCGAGATCTGTGCATTGGTAGGATTGGAAGGCTTCGACATTGGCGACACCGTTGCCGACATCGAAAAGCCCGAAGGCATGAAGGCGATCTCCATCGACGAGCCGACCATGAGCATGCTCTTCACCATCAACAACTCACCTTTCTATGGTAAGGAAGGCAAGTTTGTGACTTCGCGCCACATCAAAGACCGTTTGGAAAAAGAACTTGAAAAGAACCTCGCCCTGCGCCTGGGAGAAACCGGCTCGGCCGATAGCTTCATGGTGTTTGGCCGCGGTGTACTCCACTTGTCGGTTCTCATCGAGACCATGCGTCGCGAAGGCTATGAACTCCAGATCGGACAACCCCAGGTGATCTTCAAGGAGATGGACGGAGTGAAATCCGAGCCTATGGAAGAACTCACCATCGACCTTCCGGAAACGGATGCCGGCAAGGCCATCGAGACCGTATCGCAACGCAAAGGCGAAATGTTGAACATGGAACCGAAAGGCGATCGCATGATCCTGAAGTTCATGATCCCTTCACGCGGTATTATCGGTTTGAGAAATTACCTGTTGAACGTAACTGCCGGTGAAGCTATCGTGACTCACCGCTTCAAAGAATATCAAGCCTTCCGCGGCGAGATCCCCGGACGTATCAACGGTTCGTTGATCGTGATGGAACAAGGCGAGGCCATTGCCTATAGCTTGCACAACCTGCAGGATCGCGGCAAGTTCTTCATCAACGAAGGCGAGGCTGTATACGAAGGACAAGTGATCGGCGAACACAGCCGCAGCGGCGACCTCGTGATCAACGTCACCAAAACCAAAAAGCTCACCAACATGCGGGCTTCCGGTTCTGATGAAAAAATGAGGATTGCACCCCCCATCATCTTCTCGTTGGAAGAAGCATTGGAGTACATCCAGTCCGACGAATACGTAGAGGTTACCCCCAAATCCATCCGCTTGCGGAAGATCTACCTCAACGAAACCGACCGGAAGAGAAACAGCAAATAAATCGCGGCGCAATGCCAAAGCATTTTCGCGCATATTCTATAGGACTCATCGTCATTTTGGCGATGAGTTCTTTTTTTGCTCCCGCCCAGTCCAAGGCAGACAAAGATCCATCGCTCAAAGCGCAGGCCGACACATTGATGGCCCGGGAAGATTATGCCGGGGCCCTGGTGTTGTATGACAAGATTATTGAAACCACCAAATTCAAAGCGCCCGAAGACTACGCGGTGTTTTACAACCGCGCCTATTGCCGGTATGGACTGTCGCAATATGCAGAGGCACTGAAAGACGTGAATCAATACCTCGAAAAAGTCCCCGACGAACAAGCGCGGCTTTTGAGGCTCTATATCAACCAGGAAATGGGAGATACCGCTGCCCAGTTAGAAGATCTCAACACCTTCATGGCCGCCAACCCGGCCAGCACCCAACTGCTGCGGTGGCGCGCATCCGTTTTGATGCAAGCCGATCGCTATGCGGATGCCAAGAAGGACATCCGCCAATTGTTGGTATATGAACCCGGTCCGGAAGTGAAATCCTACCTGGGCCTCTGTTATTTTTATGAAGACGACCTCGACAGCGCGTTGGTAATCTTCGATGAGGTGATCGCGTCCGACCCATCGTTTATACAAACCTATTTGTATGCCGGCTCGCTGTGTTTGGACGAAGACCAATACGACGCCGCACTGTTCTACATCGACAAGGGCTTGAAACAAGAGCCCACCAACCGCACGTTGATTTTTTACAAAGGCATCGCCTTCGTGGAAAAAAACAACACCACCGAAGGCTGCCGCTGGCTCACCAAAGCGTTTGAGGCCGGGGAAGATGATGCGGCGGCCTACCTGAAGCAATATTGCTACGGCGACGACTGACCGCAAACGGCGCCTTTCCATGTTTTTTTGAACAAGTTCCTTTTTTGTATTTGCCAGGGATGACTTAACTTCGGAGAAGGAAGTTCACAGAAGTCAGCAACACGCGCGTTCGCAACAAAAAGGGATCAGTGTATGCAAAAAATTCTTGTGCCTTGCGATTTTTCCGATCAAACTTACCAGGCATTGACCCTGGCGCTTGATATTGCTCACCGCTCGGGCGGGCGGATACACCTCCTGCACGTCGTGGAACCGCCCGTGGTACACGACAGCCTGATCGCCTCCTCGCTAACTTTCGAGAGCACGTTGCTGAACGACCTGGGCGAACAAACCCAGGAGCGATTTGCTCAATTGACAGCCCGGTACGGTGAGGACAAACTCATAACGCAAACCGACTTCGGACCACGGGTGGGGGTGATGATGAGCTACATCACAACGAACGACATTGACCTGGTGGTCGCCGGCACAAAGGGAGCGAGCGGTTTGAAAGAATTTTTTATTGGATCGAATGCCGAGAAGATCGTGCGCAATGCTTCGTGCCCCGTTATTGCCGTAAAGAAAAATGAAACACTAACATCGCTTCGCGACATTGTTTTTCCCAACGCCCTGGAGGATGGCCAGGAAGATCTCCTGATGCACGTGAAAGCCCTCCAACATTTTCTCGACGCCACCCTTCACGTGGTTTGGATCAACACCCCGGAACGCTTTATCAGCGACGATGTGACGCAGGCCCAGCTACAGGATTTTGCCCGCCACCACATGCTGAAGAATTTCTCGCTTCACATCTATAACGACAAGGACGAAGCTTCGGGCGTGATCAACTTTACGCATAGCATCCGGGCAAGTATGATCGCCATGGGTACGCACGGACGGCATGGACTCCAACACATGCTGAGTGGCAGCGTGGCGGAGGATGTGGTGAATCATGTGGATTGTCCGATCTGGACGTATACCATCAAGCGGAAGTAGTCAGGAGCCGGGAGCCAGAATCCAGGAGCCAGGAGTTGGGAGCCAGTATTCAGAATCCAGTGCGTTGATTTCGTTACATGTTTCTTCTATACTGGCCTCCTACTTCGAAGAGGGCTTTGGTGATTTGGCCGAGGGAGCAGGTTTTGCCGGCTTCCATGAGGGCTTCAAAGATGTTTTTGTTTTGGACGGCGGCGTCTTGTACGTATTGCAAGGCTTGGGATCCTTCTTTTTGCAGGGCGTGCAAGCTGCGGAGCATGTTGATTTGGTATTCTTTTTCTTCCGGGGTGGCGCGGATCACTTCGCGGGGGATGATGGTGGGTGATCCTTTTGAGCTCAGGAATGTGTTTACGCCGATGATGGGATATTCTCCGGTGTGCTTCAAGGTTTCGTAGTATAAACTTTCTTCCTGGATCTTGCCGCGTTGGTACATGGTTTCCATGGCGCCCAGCACGCCGCCGCGTTCGGTGATGCGGTCAAATTCGGTGAGCACAGCTTCTTCCACTAAATCCGTTAGCTCCTCGATGACGAAGGATCCTTGGATCGGGTTCTCGTTTTTGGCGAGGCCCAGTTCTTTGTTGATGATCAATTGGATGGCCATGGCGCGTCGCACCGATTCTTCGGTAGGCGTGGTGATGGCTTCATCATAGGCGTTCGTGTGAAGGGAATTGCAATTGTCGTAGATCGCATACAGGGCCTGCAGCGTGGTGCGGATGTCATTGAAGTCGATCTCTTGTGCGTGGAGAGAGCGGCCCGAGGTTTGGATATGGTACTTCAACATTTGGGCACGGGCATTGGCGCCATACTTGTTCTTCATAGCCTTGGCCCAGATGCGCCGGGCCACGCGGCCGATGACGGCATATTCCGGGTCGATGCCATTGCTGAAAAAGAAGGAAAGGTTGGGCGCAAATTCGTTGATGTCCATGCCACGGCTCAGATAGTATTCCACGTAGGTGAAACCATTGGCCAGCGTGAAAGCAAGTTGCGTGATGGGATTCGCTCCAGCTTCCGCGATGTGATACCCGGAAATAGACACGGAATAAAAATTACGGACCTGGTGGTCGATGAAATATTGTTGAACGTCACCCATCAGGCGCAACGCAAACTCGGTGGAGAAGATGCAGGTGTTTTGCGCCTGGTCCTCTTTCAGAATATCGGCTTGCACGGTGCCGCGTACCTGGTTGAGCGTGTAGTCTTTTATTTTTTGATAGACATCTGCCGGGAGCACCTGATCGCCCGTGACACCCAAGAGCATCAATCCTAAACCATCGTTTCCTTTTGGCAGCGGCCCCTGGTAGGCCGGCCGTTGCGACTCGCGTCCTTTGTAGAGGGCGGCGATCTTTAGCTTGATCTCTTCGTCCAGGTTGTTTTTGTGGATGTAAAGTTCACATTGCTGGTCGATGGCCGCATTCATGAAATAGGCCAGCAACATCGGGGCGGGTCCGTTGATGGTCATGGAGACCGATGTTTTGGGATCGGCCAGGTTGAAGCCACTGTATAATTTCTTGGCGTCGTCCAGGCAACAGATGCTCACGCCCGAGTTGCCGATCTTGCCATAAATATCCGGGCGATAGTCGGGGTCGTTGCCGTACAACGTCACCGAATCAAATGCGGTCGACAGGCGTTTGGCGGGCATGGTCTGGCTCACATAATGGAAGCGGCGGTTGGTGCGTTCCGGTCCGCCTTCGCCGGCGAACATGCGCGTGGGATCTTCGCCTTCGCGTTTGAAGGGATAGATACCGGCCGTGTAGGGAAATTCGCCGGGGACATTTTCTTGTAAATTCCAGCGCAGCAAATCACCCCAGGCCGTGTAGCGGGGCAGCGATACTTTGGGAACTTGGGTGTGCGACAGGGATTCTGTATGCGTTTGAATGGCGATCTCTTTGTCGCGTACCTGGAATTTGAAAAGCGGCGCTTTGTATTGTTGCACTTTCTCCGTCCAGGTCTCCAACACTTTCCAGTTGCGTGGATCGAGGTTCAGCTTGATCCGGTCGGATTCGGCGAGCAGTATTTTTTTTATGTCTTCGTGTTCTTTCCCCAGCGTGTCGCGCGTTTTTTGAAGCGCATAAAGTTTTTCGGCCACGTCGGCTTGTTGCGTCACCCAAGCGTCATAGGCGCGATTGCTCTCGGAGATCTCGCTCAGATAGCGTGTGCGGTGGGGAGGGATCACAAAGATCTTTTCCGACATCTCCGGTGTGATGTGGAAGGAAGATTTGAGATGGGCGCCTGTTTTTTCGGTGATGGTATCCATCACCTTTTTGTAGAGCTGGTTGGTGCCGGGGTCGTTGAACTGGGAGGCGATGGTGCCGAACACGGGCATGTCGTCGGCTTTCTTGTCCCAAAGCTGGTGGTTGCGTTGATATTGTTTCTTCACGTCGCGCAGGGCGTCCAGTGCACCGCGCTTGTCGAACTTGTTGAGGGCGATGATGTCGGCGAAGTCCAGCATATCGATCTTTTCGAGCTGTGTGGCGGCGCCATATTCGGGCGTCATCACATAGAGCGACACGTTGCTGTGATCCAATATCTCCGTATCGCTTTGGCCGATGCCCGATGTTTCCAGGATGATGAGGTCATAGTTTGCCGCCTTCAGGATTTGAATAGCCTCCTTCACATAAACAGAAAGCGCCAGGTTGCTCTGACGTGTGGCGAGCGAACGCATAAACACGCGCGGGTTGTTGATGGCGTTCATGCGGATGCGGTCGCCCAGCAACGCACCGCCGGTCTTGCGCTTTGACGGATCGACCGAAATGAGGCCGATGGTCTTGTCCTTGAAATCGATGAGGAAGCGACGCACAATTTCATCCACCATGGAAGACTTCCCCGCACCGCCGGTGCCGGTAATGCCGAGCACAGGCGCCTGCGATTTTTCGGCCATCGCTTTTATGGTGTCCAATACATCTTTATGGCGGTCATGGAAATTCTCCGCAGCTGAAATGAGCCGCGCGATGGCTACTGGATTTTTAGAACTCAGTTGACTGGCCTCATCGGTGAGGGTTTCGCCGGTGGGGAAATCACTTTGTTCCACCAGGTCGTTGATCATGCCTTGCAGACCCATGGCCCGACCGTCGTCGGGGGAATAAATGCGAGTGATGCCATGGTCCGTCAGTTCCTTTATTTCTTCCGGGAGGATAACGCCGCCGCCGCCGCCAAAGATCTTGATGTGGCTCGCGCCTTTTTGTTGAAGCAGGTCGTACATGAACTTGAAATATTCCGTGTGCCCGCCCTGGTAGCTGGTAAGGGCAATGGCCTGGGCATCTTCCTGTATGGCGGTGTTCACCACTTCTTCTACACTGCGATCGTGACCGAGGTGGATTACTTCCACACCGGTGGCTTGAATGATGCGGCGCATGATGTTGATGGCCGCATCGTGACCGTCGAAAAGGCTGGCAGCGGTTACGATCCTGACTTTGTTTTTTGGCTTATAAGGGGCTGGGGCCTGGTGTCCGGCCAACGTCTGTTTCTTATCCGAGGGAGCTGCCTGCATCGTTTCCGTGCTCATGAATTCATTCGTTTTAAAGCCCAAAAATACGGAGAAGGGCAGGATTTAGCTAACACTTATTAGGATTCGGTTTAGGGTGTCCATTTATTGATAGCCGGTATCGCTTTCGGACACCCAGGCCCTTATCTTGCGTCTCTATGCGACTTAAAAAAGTCTTCCGTTTTGTTCTCATCTCCGTTCTTGTTTTTATCGGGGTGATCGTTGTTTTCCTGGCCATCAGCATTGCCCCCGTAGATCGTACGATCGACCGTAGTTCGATATATAAAGCCATGGTAGCCCGCATCGATACCTTGCGCGCTACCGGCAATGAAGATACT
This sequence comes from Chryseolinea sp., assembly GCA_036525235.1. Lineage (GTDB taxonomy): Bacteria > Bacteroidota > Bacteroidia > Cytophagales > Cyclobacteriaceae > Chryseolinea. Next base: position 20,967 of record DATDAV010000325.1, read on the forward strand.
CTTACCTTTTTTGTAGGCTATGGCAAAGCGAACATCACGCCGCGACATCGCACGGCCACTGCCGGCTATGGCACACGGCGCGGAAAATTGTTCGAATCGGTGCACGACTCCATCTACGTGCGCACCCTCGTGGTGAGCAACGGCAAACGGCGTGTAGCCATTGTGAGCGCCGACCTTTTGATCGTGCCCCCCACGGTTACCAGCTTGCTGGAAAAAGAGCTTCCGGAAATAGGCTTCACCCTGAACAACACCTACCTGGGCGCCATCCATTCGCACAACAGCATCGGCAACTGGGCCAAGGGCGCCACAGCATTGTTGTACGGACCCTACAACGATTCGATCGTGCACTTCCTGGCCGACAAGATCAAAGCCAGCATTCAAGAAGCATCCGAAAACATGCTTCCCGCCAAAATAAAAGCCGGTGTCATTCCGGTGCCGGCGGTAGCCAACCGGTTGATCGACAACGGCCCGGTGGATTCCCTCCTTCGCGTCCTGGAAGTGCAGCGCAGCGACAGCAGCAAACTGGTATTGTTGAGCTACACGGCCCATGCCACGTGTCTGCCCGACGAGGACCTTCACTTGTCACGCGACTATCCTGGACAATTGGTCGATGCTCTGGAGAAGAATAAATACACGTTTGCCATGTTCATGGCCGGCGCCGTCGGGAGCCATTCCGGCAACTCGCCAGAGTCGGGGCAGGGTTGTGTGAAATGGATGGCCGACGAGATCGCGCAAAATTTTTCCGATCATTCGGCGGCGCTCACGCCACTAAGGGGTGGAGCGTTAGTCATGTATCGTGTGCCGCTGTTGCTGAGTGATCCGCAGGTAAAAGTTTTGAAGAACTGGTGTCTTCGCCCCCGGGTGTTCGAGTCGGCCTTTGGAGAATATCCTGAGTACCTCACCGCCCTCCGGATCGGCGACATGGTGATGCTGGGAACGCCTTGTGATTTTTCAGGACAGTTCGATGCCACACTGGATTCGGTTGCTCACCACCAGGGCATGCGCACGATGGTGACCAGCTTCAACGGCGGCTATATCGGCTATGTTACGCCGGGAAAATATTACGATACCGATCACTATGAAACCCAGTTGATGAACTGGTATGGAAAGGGCAACGGCGAATACATGACGCAATGCATGGAGCAGTTGATCCTGAAGCTCAGTAAATAGCAAGTTCGCTAGGCATCGGTTTTCTTTTTGCGCTGCCCGATATAAAGGGCCGTCATCACCAGCACCGTTCCTCCCAACGTATAGAGCGTGAGCGGCTCTCCCAGGAAAATAGACGAATATAAAAAACCAAAGATGGGGCATAGGTACAGCCACAGGGAGGCCCGCACCGCATCGGACTTGAGCAACCTCAACCATAAGTTAACCGCCACCACCGACACCGGGATGATCAGCCAGGTGAGTGATAGCCAGAACGTGAGATTAAAAGAGTTTTCAGCTTTGTGCATGAACAAGGCCAGGGGCAGGATGAGCAACCCGCCAATAAAGACCTGCCAGGCATTGATGGTGATGCGCGACAATTCCCACCGGACCGCCGCATAGTATACTGCCCCAAAAGAATACGTGAGCATACTCAACGCCAACAACACCAAACCGCCGGGCGTGGCATAGCTGGTTTGCAACAGGGGATAGGCCGCCACGAAAACCCCCATAATACCCAACCCAATGCTGACCCATTCGTTCGCCGGAATTCGGCGCTTCATCCACACGGCCGTCATCACGCTGATGAAAAGTGGATTGAGGGCGATGGCCAGGGTGGTAATACCCGGGGTGATATATTGGAGGGCGATGATGAACAAGCCCAGGTATAGCGCCGTGTTGAATGTACCGAAAATGGTGATCTGTTTCCATTCGCGTGCGCGCGGCAAAGGATTTTTCTGGAAGCCATAAACATACGCCAGCAGCAGCACGCCTGCCAGCAGGAAGCGGACCGTGAACAACACCAGCGGTTCAGCCACACGCAAGCCGAATTTCCCGGCTACCGAGGCCGATGACCACAGCATCGAGAACAGCAATCCTATAAAAATGTCGCGGGCTGAGAATTTTTGCATATACAAAGATGATCGATCAGAAGCTTCTGAGTACGTTTTTAGCGAACGTAAATTAAGCACAGCATCGTAAACAAATCTTATTACAGGTCATCTTTAGTTTTGAAGGGCAATGCAATCGACTTCGGGGTGCGCAAGCGCCTATGCTTTTATGTTGTTCCCCTGTGCCGGCTACCATAATTGGAGTTGATTTTTTTGGCCGCACCAACAGCCTTCACGAAAAAAAGCCTCCTCCGTTTCCTCCGCTCCCGACATTTTTTTGCGTCCATCGGTCTCGTGCCGGCACCTTACATGGCGCACGGTGAGAAAATTCGAGAGCCGTATTTTTCGCACGCCTGATCATGACACGACTTGACAAAGAAACAATCATCACAAAAATCTTACAGCTGAAAATCATTTGCAGTACACGCCGATAGGTTTGCGCCCAACATTGAGTGAAACCAAAACGAAAAATGAAGATCATATTTTTAATTTTCACGATCAGCAGCGCCGTGCTCCTGCCTTGCTTTCGATCGGATGCACAGGAGCAAACACCAGAGAAGGTTGTCGATGTGAATAGCGATAGCTTGTTTACCATGTCGCTGGAGGAGTTGATGGACATCAAAATTGTGAGTGCATCAAAATTCAGTCAAAGTATTAGCGAGGCCCCCAGCACCATCTCGGTCATTACCCGGAAACAAATCCAGAACTACGGTTGGGTGAGTGCCCAGGATGTTCTGAATCGGCAACCCGGGTTTGCGCCGTCGCAAGATTACGATCGTCCGACGGTGAGTTCCCGTGGTGTATTTGAATCCTGGAACAGCAATCACATGCTGATGTTGGTGGATGGTGTGCCCATGAACGTGACGTTCACCGGATCGGCCATGACCTATGAAGCGACGCCGCTGGCTTTTGCCAAATCGCTCGAGATCATCCGGGGCCCGGGTTCGGCGTTGTATGGTTCCAACGCCACGAACGGCGTGATCAGCTTCAATTCTACTGCTGCCAAAGAGCTCACATCCCCCGTAGAAGTAAGATACCGGAGAGCCAGCTGGAACACGAACATCGCCGACATCACCACGGGGTGGTCGGTAAAAGATGTTTCTTTGGTTTCGTCCGTCAGCATGTACAACACCAAGGGTTTTTCCTACAAGGGCCTGGATGGAAGCAACACGCAACCCTTCGACATCAAGCAAGGACAGAACAACTTCTATCTCTTCAACAAGATCGAAGGCCAGGGAAAATTCGCGGGATGGTCGTTGCAGCATCATGAGCAGCAATGGAGTTTCGACACGGGACATGGCTGGTACATCAACGTTCCCGACAAGCCCGAACGCATGAGCGAACGTAGACGCATATTTGTATTGAAGTATAAAACGCCCGACCAGGAAAAGCGATTCCACCAGGAATATGTGCTGAAGTATCAAAACCATGCCATGGATTATGACATTCGCTTCCTCCGGACCAACGATGCCGCGTATCCCAACGGTCTGACCGAAATACTGAAGACTAATTTTGCCGACTATTTCGGCCGTGCGCAGTATAGCTACAACCTGCATGGCAATTCGAACCTGCTGGGCGGCGTGGAGGTATCCCGCTTTCATTATGGCGGAGACAACTTCCACTTTTCCAATGTCAACCTGAATACTGACTTTGCGCCGACGGCCAATAACGAGATGGTGGATGTCGGTACGTCGCTGCCGTGGCTCCATGGCAAAGGATTTGGTTCCTTTGGTATCTATACACAATACAATACGCCTACCGTCAATGGATTTACCGCTACGTTGGGAGCACGTCTCGATCATACGGCATATCAATACAACGACCTCTCTGCCGAAGGAACGCCGGTGGTCGGAAAGCGGTTCACCAAATTCAACCCGAGGATCAGCCTCGTGTATGCGCTTAACGACTGGGTTACGTTCAAGCTTATGGGTGGAACAGCTTTCCGGTCGCCTTCAGCCATCGAACTCTTTATGGGCAGCACCTACGTCGCTGTCGCGAACCCTGTACAGTTGAAACCCGAATCCATTAGAACCTACGAGTTTGCAGGCGATGCGAAGCTTTGTAAGAACATTACCTGGCGGTCGAATATATTCTATACCGATTTTAGAAACGCGACGGCCTACAATAGTGCAACCGTACTGGTCAATCTTTTGTCGGTAAAATCGGCAGGTGTCGAGAATGAACTCCTGCTTTCATGTTCGAAGCTCGATGGCTTTATGAATTATTCCTATACAAAGCGGATAGATGAAGCAAGTACGGACCCGTCCATCAGTGTGAGTAAAAAAGACCTGGCCTGGTACCCGCAACACATTGCCAACGCCGGCCTGCGCTACTCGGTAACCGACAAACTGCTGTTCTCAGCGCAAGCGCACTACCAGGGAATGGTGAAACGTCGGGAATCCGACCGCACGCCCGAGCTTGATCAATTGCGCGGCGCGAATATTAAACCGTGGACCTCCGCAGACCTCAAGATTTCTTACGCCCTGTCGGGCCACGTTGACATCGGTCTGCAAGGCAACAACCTTTTCGATGCAAAAGGATCGTTGTTCAAGACGTATGCGTCTCCCTATGATTACCGCATCAACGGTCGACGCCTCATGGTTGACCTCACCTTCAAACTCTAGGAGCTGAAAAGCAATAAAGTCCGGAAGCATTTAAACTTCCGGACTTTTGTGCTTTCTTTGGATCACCATACCCATAGAACGGCGTATCGGAAGCAACCATGATAACCGCTTCGCTCAGCGACATAAAAAAAGAACTGGCCCACCTGGAACCCAAACAACTGCAGGATATTTGTCTGCGCCTGGCAAAATACAAGAAGGAGAACAAAGAGCTTCTTTCCTACCTCTTGTTTGAAGCGCACGACGAAGCGGCCTACGTGTCGCAGGCAAAAACGGAGATGGACGACCAGTTCGAGGCGTTGCCGAAAACCAATCTCTACCTGTCCAAGAAGGTGCTGCGCAAGATCCTGCGCATGGCCAACAAACACATTAAATATTCCGGGATCGCACAAACCGAGCTCGAGCTGCGCATTTATTTTTGTGCCAGCGTGAAGCAGTCCGGCATCAAACTGCAGAACAGTCAGGTGCTGGTGAATTTGTTTGTGGGGCAGCTAAAGAAGATCGATGCCGTCCTCGGCAAACTTCCGGAAGACCTGCAATACGATTACGAACACGAGATCGAACCCTTACGGAAATATGGCGGAAGCGCAAAAAAATAATCCCCTTCACGGCAAAACCCTGGAGATGATCCTGAACGAATTGGTGGCGCACTACGGATGGCAGACCTTGGGTGAGGTCATTCCGGTGAACTGCTTTCTGAACAATCCCAGCATCAAGTCGAGTCTCACCTTTTTGCGCAAGACACCGTGGGCGAGGCAAAAGGTGGAGACGTTTTACGTCGAGACATTCCACAGCTGATACTTTTTTGGGCCTGGGCGACGGGCGGCCATTATTGATATGGCCGATAAATTGCTATTTTAGGATCGCTTATTTTTTAATGCTCACAAAAAAAACTCGCCCATGAATGAAGAAGCGCACTGGAATACGATCGCCAGCAAGTACAACGATGAGATCTTTGATGTGTTTAAAAGTGACAAAGACAAAAAACTCCCCCGCTATTTTGCGAAACACGCCAACCTAAACCATCGCGCTATGGATTTTGGCTGTGGCACGGGCAAGGCTTTCCCGTATTTGTCACCCATTTTCAAAGAAGTGCTGGCCATGGATATTTCAGGCGAATGCCTGGTCACCGCGCGACAGCGACCCTACACCAATATTGCATTCAAGCGTGCCGATCTCTCCCAGCGCAGTGTAAAATTCCCCGAAGTAGATTTTGTTTTTTGTTGCAATGTGATCATGCTTCCCGAGCGGGAGAAGAATGTGAAGATGTTCCAGAACATCGAGCGGGCGTTGAAGCCGGGCGGCACAGCACTCATCGTGGTGCCTTCGCTGGACTCGGCGCTGTTTTCTTCTTTGCGGCTGATCGACTGGTACAAAACAGAAGGGGTCAGTGTGGAGGACATCCCGGCTTCCGACATCGACTATTTCAAAAATAATAAACGCGAGTTCATTCAAGGCATCGTGTATATCGACAAGGTTGCCACAAAGCACTACACGGCACCCGAACTGGAGATGATCTTCCAGCAAACCGGTCTCGACATCACCGCGTTGGAGAAGTTAGAGTATGCGTGGGATACGGAGTTTACATCGCCTCCGTCATGGATGAAGGCGCCCTATCCATGGGACTGGCTCATAGAGCTGAAGAAAAAATGAATGGAGAAGATGCCGATTGTTTAGCGCTGAAAGAAATCCCAATGCTTTATTTGCTCGACAAACTCCGGGAGGGCCTGTGGATAAATGGCGGCCAGGAATACAAGTCCGAAAAGACCGCCATACAAATGGGCATCGTGGTTGACGCCATCGTTGGACTGACGGCCCTTGTAATAGGAATACAGGATATATAATGTGCCGGCAATAAATCCGGGTATGGGAATAAAATAGACATAAATATAGGCGGTTGGACGTAAGAGAATGGAAGCAAAAATCACAGCGGCCACCCCGCCGGAAGCACCGAGCGCGTGATAGGAGGGATTATTTTTTTGCTTGAAGTAGGTGGGAAGATCTGAAACGATGATACCCAACAGGTAGAGCAAAACAAAATAGAGTGCGCCACGACCGATAAAGGTAGATTTGAATATGATCTCTATGCTGCGACCGAAAAAGTAGAAAGAGAACATGTTCCATAACAAATGGGAAAAGTCATTGTGAATAAAGCCGGAGGATATGAACCGGAAATATTGTTGCCGTTGCCGGATGAGATAGGGGGTCATCATCAAGTCGGCCAATACTTGGGGCCGGCTGAACGCATAGTAGCTCAGCAATGAAGTGAAGCCGATGATGGCATAGGTGATATAAGGTTCGATAGGCCGCATAAAAGATTTTTAATAATCATATCAGTGCTTCATACCTTTGCAGGGCACTGGAACAAAACACAAGTATACAGGAAATTTTATCTGCCCGCAGAAAATGAAAGACTATAAAAAGTACTATACCCTCACGGCCGCGCCGGAGGAAGTATACCTGGCCCTGACCACCCCCTCGACGATCCACCTTTGGTCGGGCGAGCCGGCGGAAATGTCGGAGGAAGTGGGTGCCGAATTTTCGCTGTGGGATGGGAGCATTGTGGGCAAGAACCTGGAATTTGAGCCCGGGAAGAAGATCGTCCAGCAGTGGTATTTCGGCGAACAGGAAGAGCCGTCTATCGTTACCATAAAGCTCCATCCCCATGCACAGGGTACCTCGGTGGAACTGCGGCACACCCATATTCCCGACAACGATTACGAGGACATCGTGGACGGCTGGGACAATGTATATTTTGCTGCCCTGGAGGATTTCTATTCGTAAAGCGCCTACCGCACGAAAATATTTTTCTCCGTTTGTTGAATTTTCCGGGTCCCTCCCAAACCGCGAAGTTTGCCTCGAAAACCGGCCTTTCGCGCTGAATTGGGGTGGTCTGGAATGGGATCATCCCAGGTCAGCGATCCAAACCGCATATTCCCTGTTGAAATACTTCGGGAAGTAACCGAACTTTGTGGAGGTCAACTTATGCTATGACAGCATTCCGATTCCATCTTGCCCCGTTAAACCGGTCGAAGACCATTAGCAAACCCGCCCCGGCGATTGCCCGGCCGACCGTCGACCCGGAAGTGATGTTGTCGATTGCGCCGGAAACGCTCGACGACTCCTGTGTCTATGTTCACTGCTATTTTCAAAACCAGTGGAGTGATGCGTTGGTCAGGATCTGGAAGACCACATTCCTGGTAGATCATTCAACCGGCGCCAAAGCCGGATTACTTCACGTCGAAAATATTTCCATCGCGCCCCTGTGGACGGCCATTCCCGATAATCACATCCACGCTTTCCTGTTGATCTTCGCCGGACTACCCAAATCGTGCACACTGTTCGATCTGATCGAAGAAATTCCCCAGCCCGGTGGATTTCATGTGCAAGACATTCCGCGCAACCAACAGGACGTCTATCACATCGATCTCTAAGCTGAAATTTTTCTTACGCCCTTACCATGCCGGATGGGTTATGATCCGGTGATGCAGAATGCGTATTTTGCGCCCATGTCGTATCCTGTCGAGGAAATTGTTCCGCAACTCAAAGCAGATTTGCTGAAGCACCCAGTGGTGATTTTGCAAGCGCCTCCCGGTGCGGGAAAAAGTACAGTCCTGCCGTTGATGCTATTGGATGAACCGTGGTTGCAGGGCAGCAAAATGATCATGCTGGAGCCGCGAAGATTGGCCGCCCGCTCGGTAGCCCAACGTATGGCTTTCCTGCGCGACGAAGAGCCAGGTAACACCATCGGGTATCGCGTGCGCTTTGAAGCGGTGGTGAGCAACCGCACCCGGTGTGAAGTGGTGACCGAGGGAATTCTTACGCGCATGCTGCAGAACGACAATGCACTCGAAGGCGTGAACCTTGTCATCTTCGACGAATTTCACGAACGCAGTCTTCATGCTGATCTGGCGTTGGCGTTATGCCTCCAGGCACAACAGGTGCTGCGGGAGGATTTGCGCATCCTCATTATGTCGGCTACGTTGGACGGAGAAAAGATCTCAGGAATATTGAACAATGCGCCCATCATCACGAGCTTGGGCCGTCAGTATCCGGTGTCGTTGAATTATGCTGCGCCGGATAAAGATATGTATCTCGCACCTTCGACGGCGCGCGTCATTCGCAAAGCGCTGGTAGAACAGCAGGGGGACATACTCACTTTTCTGCCGGGTACGGCGGATATCCATCGTGTCGCAGAATTGTTGGAGACCGAGTACATGGAGGCCAGCATTCATCCCTTGTATGGCGAGCTTCCTTTCAAGAAACAACAGGAAGCCATCCTTCCTCATCCTCACGGAAAACGAAAAGTGGTGTTGGCGACGTCTATCGCCGAGACCTCGCTGACGATCGAGGGCATCACCACCGTGGTGGACAGCGGCTACGCACGTGTTCCGAAATTCGATCCGCGGAGTGGTCTCACCCGGTTGGAAACTATTCGTGTCACACGCGATGCTGCCGATCAGCGTTCAGGCCGCGCGGGCAGGCTTGGGCCGGGCGTTGCTTATCGCATGTGGGGGGAGAACGTACACCATCAATTGCAACCCCACCGCCAACCGGAGATCCTGGAAGCCGACCTGGCACCTTTGCTGCTGGAGCTGATGAACTGGGGTGTGCAAAATATTTATGACCTCACCTGGATCACCCCGCCGCCGGTGGGGGCGATCAATCAGGCAAAAGAATTGTTGGAACAGCTGGGGGCCATCGAGGGGAATGCCATAACCCCGCGGGGAAAGGAAATGCTCCGGTTACCAACGCATCCACGGATTGCCCACATGTTGTTGGAAGGAAGAAATTTAACGGCATTGGCCACTGACATCGCCGCACTATTGGAAGAACGCGACCCCTTGGCAAAGACCGCGGGCGCTGACCTTTCACTTCGTGTGGAGGTCCTGCGCAAATGGAGGGCTGGAGAAAGAGTGAATGCCGAACGATCTGCGTTGGAGCGCATTGAGCGTGTGGCCGCATCGTGGCGGAAGATCTTTAAGATTGGGGTGGACAATGCGGGGCCGATCGACTCGGATGTAGGCAAACTTTTGGCAGAAGCCTACCCGGAGCGGATTGCACGGCAAATGGAGAAACACAGCGTACGTTTCAAACTGGCCAATGGCCGCGTGGTGCGGCTGCCGGATCACGATCCCCTGATGCGCGAAACCTGGCTTGCCGTGGCCCAGCTCGACAGTGGCAGTGGTGAAGGCAAAATATTTCTCGCCGCACCCTTGGACGAAGAAGACCTCGTGCACCGCGCAGAAGAAAAAGAAGTGGTGACCTGGAACCGTGAAAAGGGAATGATCACCGCCGCGTTGGAAAGACGCGTGGGCAACGTGATGCTGTCCACCAAACCTCTGTCCAAAGTGCCCGACGACCTGCGTATCGAAATTCTCTGCGACGCCGTGCAACAGGAGGGCATAAAGATGCTACCCTGGACCGACGTGCACGACGCCTGGCAAGCCCGCGTGATGAGTTTGCGCACCTGGCGCCCCGATGAAGAATGGCCCGACGTGAGTGAGGCGCATTTGCTACAGACCACACACGAATGGCTATCGCCTTATTTAACGGCGGTGACCCGACAGCAAGATTTTAACAAGCTCGACCTCGAGGCCATCCTCGCGGGACTTATCCCCTGGAACCTGAGCAGTCGTCTCGACGTTCTTGCCCCTGCAAAACTTTTAGTGCCCAGTGGGTCGATGATCAAGTTACACTACGGCGCGGATGGAAGACCGCCCTACATCGAAGTGCGTCTCCAGGAAGTATTTGGTTTGACGGAGACGCCCGCCGTGAATGAAGGAAGGAACAAAATTATTCTTCACTTGCTCTCACCAGGTTATAAACCGGTGCAGGTAACGCAAGACCTGAAAAGTTTTTGGCAGACCACTTATCATGAGGTGCGAAAGGAAATGCGCATGCGCTACCCGCGTCATCATTGGCCGGAAGATCCATGGACCGCGGAGGCTGTGAGAGGCGCGAAGCGGAGGCATTCCGGCAGTTGAGTGCAGGGATGTTCTATTCTTTTTAGCGGCTTAGGGCTTGCAGGTATTTCTCCACATACTCGTTTACGAGTTTGCGTTTGTACTGCATAATGAAACGCGGATGGGCCAACGGTACAATCTCGTTGAAGATCTTAAGTTCGTCGTTCAATCGACTTATGTATTTGAAATTTTCACCTTCGCCGAGACAGAACGCTATCCTTGTGTTGATTCCGAATTGGAGTTGTTTTTTGAGCGATGCGATGATGTACTCGCGCAGGCTTTCCTGGAGTTCGCGGATGTCGTAGTAGTTCAGATTCTTTCCGTCCTTGATAAATCCCAAAGGGCTTACGGCGCTGAAGAAAAACTTTTTATAAAAGGTAGCGGGGCCTCCGTAGGCCCGGATCATGGTGTAAATAAAATCCGCCGACAGTTCGGCTTTTTTGGGAAATGCGTTCGGGATGCCGCATTGAGTTTCCAACTTGATCGGATCGGTGAAAGGAATGCCCGTGAGCCCGGCGCCATTTCGCCCGGGATTGATGCCGATGATGACCGTTCTTTCCTTTTCGTCGCCGTAATATTTGTGATAGAACAGGTGGCACAACGCCATGGTCTCTTTGTTGCGATAGGGATCCAGGATCTCGACGCCCTGGGGTAAGGTGCTTTTTATTTTTAAGGTGGCGTAGAAGCGGAGGATGTTATCGGCGAACGTCATGAGGATAAAACGAATGCGCCCGCAAAATCACGGGCGCTTGTCGCTGGTTTATTTTTTTGGCTGACGAAGAGACTTGAATTCGGATGAGGCTTTCCATTGAGGCCAGGCATCTTCAAAGGAAAGACGCTTTCCGACCTGGAACAGGAGTTGGGCATTTTCTGTCGCCCCACCCAAGTCCCAGTTGGGATTGAATTCATCCGTGGGTTGGTGATAGCGGTTCTTTGTATACTCGGCCTCCTGGGCGTTGCCAAATTCTTTTCCTTTCTCGATATGATCCACGCCGTTGCCGACAAACAATGCCGGGATGCCGACCTTGGCAAAGTTGAAGTGATCGGAACGGAAATACATGCCGGCCACTGGATTTGGGTCGGGTGCTAAATACCGGCCTTGTTTGGTGGCTTCGGTCTTGAGGTAGTCGTCGAGTTCCGATTGGCCCAGGCCGATCACGGTAACGTCTTTCATCCTGCCGATCACGTTGGTGAAATCGATGTTGATGTTGGCTACCGTTTTGTCTGCGGAATAAATGGGATTGCGCGCATAATAAGCCGAACCCCAAAGTCCTTGCTCTTCGGCGGTGACGGCCAGGAACAGGATGGAGCGCTTGGGTTTCTGCTTCAGGCTCTTAAAACCTTTGGCGATCTCCAGCATCGTGGCCACACCACCAGCATTGTCTACAGCGCCGTTGTAGATGGAATCGCCATCCGTGTTGGGTTTGGCAATGCCAAAGTGGTCCCAATGCGCAGAATAGATGATGAACTCATCGGGCTTCTCGCTGCCCGTGATCTTGGCCACGGCGTTGTATGACTTGTTGTAGGTAGATTTGAATTTGATCTTCGTGCTGATCTTCGACTTCAGGCTAAAACCCTTAAAACCCGGTTGCCGGGCTTTGGATTGCCATTCGTTAAAATCATATCCAGAAGCCTCGAAAAGTTTCTCCGTGGCCGGCATAGACGTCCATCCAACACCTTCGCAGAAGTAATCATTTTTGCCACGCGGATCCAGATACAAGTGCGGCGCATTCCAACTGTTCTGCACCACCCAAAACCCATACCCGGCCGGCACAGTGTTGTGAATGACGAGACAACCTTTCGCACCCTGCCGCGCAGCCTCCTCAAATTTGTAGGTCCAACGCCCGTAGTAGGTCATCGTGTTGCCTTTGAAGAACGTCGTGTCGTTGCCGCCAAAGCCGGGATCGTTCACCAGCACCAACACAATTTTACCCTTCACGTCCAGGTCTTTGTAGTCGTTCCAACCGTATTCAGGAGCCACCACACCAAATCCGGCAAACACGAGCTCCTCATCTTTCCAGTTCAGCAATGTATCGGTGCGCTGCGACCACAGTACATAATCCTTGAACCCCGAAAGCTTCATATTTTTCTTCGCGCCCTTCACGGTCATCACCGTGTCGGCGTCCGGCACGATCTCCACCATGGGTACTTCCTGCAGATAGCTGGTACCATTCCCGGGCTCCAACCCAAGGGCCTTGAACTGTTCCTCCAGATAGCCCAACGTTTTCTTCTCCCCACTGGTAAAAGGTCGCCGCCCCTCCAGCTCATCCGAAGCCAGCGACTTGATGTATTGCGAAATACCATCCGCCGTGATGGTGGCCACCCCATCATCACTATCATAACCGTTATTCTTACAAGCGCCAACAACCACCAAAGCCAGCAGCGCCATCCATCGAAATGTATTTTTCATGCAAACAGATTTGAACGTTAAAATAATATTTTCCCCATCGTCCACCCAAACCCCACCCAATTAATCCCACCTAACTTCTGACCCTGACCACTGGCTTCTATAGCTACTGGCTACTGACTACTGGCTACTGGCTTCTGGCTTCTGGCTCCTGGCTCCTGGCTTCTGGCTCCTGAACCCCTCACCCCACAATCTCGAACGCACTCTTATAAAACCCACCCTCCTGGACATACTCGATCAAATCCAAATAAAACGGATGCGATCCCAACGTAGCGCTATCGCCAATCATAATCAGTTTCTTCCGCGCGCGGGTCATCGCCACGTTTGTGCGGCGGATGTCTCCCAGAAATCCCACCTCACTTTTGTCGTTGCTGCGCACAAAGCTGATGGCAATGATGTCGCGTTCCTGTCCCTGGAAGGCATCCACCGTGTTGATCGTGATGAGGCCATGCAAGGGTTCCAGGATCGCAGAGCTTTCGGCTAGTTTATGTAAGTAGTCAACTTGTGCGCGATAGGGCGTGATGATCCCCAGTGTAAGACGGCGTTCCATCCATTCTTCTTGCCCAATCGCTTCCACCAGGGCTTCCACCTGGCTCATCAGCAAGCGTCCTTCTTCTTCGTTGAAGCGGCTCAACGTTTCTTTATCCTGTTCTTCCGCGAAGCCACAGCCTGCGGTGTCGATGAAATCGATGGGGGGCTCATTGGGCCGTAGCAATTCGTGCTTCACGCTTTCGTCGGCAATCAACTCGTCCTGGTAGAAATAGGCAGACGAAAATTTCATGATAGCCTCGTGCATGCGATACTGCACGGTGAGCATGGTCGACGTCTGCGGCTGGCGGCCCATGCCTTTTTCAAAAAGCGTTTTGGCCAGACCTTGCTTAGCCGCCTCGTTGGATTTGATGGTGGGTGGAAGCTGTTGATGGTCGCCCGCAAAGATCACGCGACGGCTTCGCAGGATGGGGATCCAGCACGCCGGCTCCAATGCCTGGGCGGCTTCGTCGATGAAGACGGTCTTGAACTTCTTGCCGCGCAGCACGGGGTGCGACGAGCCCACCAGCGTGCAGCAGATCACTTGCGTGTTTTGAAGCAGATCGTTCACAATATAGAATTCCAGTAAGTCGGCGTCGGCTTTCAGCGCTTTGGATTCCTGGAGCAGCATCTTGCGTTGCTGGCGTTCCTGGTAGCCGAAGTCGCGTTTATATTTTAAGGCCGAACTTCTGAGTTGTTCCATCTTTTTTCGCAGGGCGCGAAGCTCCTGGTAGTGGGCATGCTCGGAGATGCGCACGTCGAGCGTTTTGCTTAGGGTTTGTTCGGTCACGCGGGCCGGGTGGCCGATGCGGAGTACGCTCAGTTGTTGATCGCTCAATTTATCGGTGAGCAGATCTACCGCGGCGTTGCTCGGTGCACAGACGAGCACTTGTTGCTCTTCCTTGACCGTGCGCGCGATGGCCTGCACCAGGGTCGTTGTTTTGCCGGTTCCGGGTGGTCCATGAATGAAGCCGACGTCCATGCCGTCGATGCTGTCGAGGGCTTGTTGCTGGCTAGTATTCAGCCCGGGTATGGGGGCCGGTTTTTCGGGGCGATCTTGTTGGCGTTGGGCAGTGGCGGAGCCCAAAAGGATCTCGCGCAGTTCGGCCACGCGATCTTCTTCGGCCTTCATCACTTCTTTCAACGCGAACTCCATTTCGCGATAGGTCATTTCTTCAAACATCACGTCCACGCCCAGCAACGTATCGCCGATCCAATCGGGTAATTCCTCGGCGTTGAGGGTGATGACCATGTTGTCGTCGCGCACATAGTTGATCACGCCGCTGACGTGGTCGCGGTCCGGTTTGCCGGAGCCGTTGGAGAAAACATTCACCGACTTGCCGCTTTGAAAGGCGTGGGGTTGTTCGCGGTGGCTGGTGCGTTCCACTTCGATGATAAGGCGTTCGCCCGTGCCGATGTAGTCGCGCTTCAAACGCAGGGGGTACCAGGTGGTGCCATCCTGGGTGCGTTGGTGGAGGGACCGGAGCAACACTTTCTGCCGGTAGTATTCCAGGTCGGCCTGGCGTTCGAGCTTGATGAGCTCCAGGGTTTTCTGCAGTTGTTCGCGCGATGACGTCATGAGCGGGCAAAGATAGAGTCATTTATGTTGGCATAACTGCCGGTCATCCCTTATTTTCAATGCGTATAAAACCTAAACATCATGCGATCGCTCTTCCTGTTTCTTTCTGCTTTTGTTCTTTCCGTTGCCCCGTTGGCGGCGCAAACGTATGATCTGTTGCTCACGGGTGGCAAGATCATCGACGGTTCCGGCAACTCCTGGTTCTATGGCGACGTGGCCATTCGCGACGGGAAGATCGTGGCCGTGGGCAAGCTCAACAGCGGCGAGGCCCGCAAGGTGCTGGACGTGAAGGGGCTGGTCGTTGCGCCGGGCTTCATCGACGTGCACACCCACATCGAAGGCAACGACCTCACGGTGCCCACCGCGGGCAACTTCATTTATGACGGCGTCACTTCGGTGGTGACCGGCAACTGCGGTTCATCCAACACCGAACTGGCCCGCTACTTCGGGCAACTCGATAGCGTGAAAACGTCTGTGAACGTAGCCACCCTCATCGGTCACAACAGCGTGCGTCGCGCGGTGATGGGCGATACCCAACGCGACCCTTCACCCGAAGAACAAAAGAAAATGGAAGCTTTGGTGGAGCAAGCTATGAAAGACGGCGCCGTAGGATTTTCCACGGGTCTCATCTATGTGCCTGGCACCTATTCCAAGACACCCGAAGTGATCGGCTTGGCGAAGGCTGCGTCAATATACAACGGCGTATATGCGTCGCACATCCGCGATGAAGGCGACCATGTGACGCAGGCCATCGAAGAAGCGATCAATATCGGACGACAAGCGCATATGCCCGTGGAGATCTCGCACTTCAAAGTTACCTACAAACCCAACTGGGGCCGTTCGGCAAACACGCTGGCACAAGTGGAGCAAGCACGGCGCGAAGGCGTTGATGTTACGGTGGATCAATATCCGTATGTAGCCAGCAGCACTTCGTTGAACACCGTTTTGCCCACATGGGCTTTTTCCGGGGGCACCGACTCGCTTCATTATCGATTGAACAATGCGGCGATCCATCAGAAAATAAAAACAGAAATGCTGGCCACCTTGAAAGGCAAGCAACTGAAAAGTTATAGCTATGCCGTGGTGGCACGATACAGCGCCGACACCTTGATGAATGGCAAAAACATTTCAGAAGTAAATCTCGCAAAAGGACGCAAAGCTAAAGCCGCGGAAGAAGCGGAGACCATCCTGGAGATGGTGGACAAAGGAGGCGCACAAATGGTGTTCTTCAGCATGAACGAAGACGATCTGAAAAACATCATGAAGTACCCCTTCAACATGTTTGCGTCCGACGCCGGCATTATCCGTTTTGGTTCGGGCGCTCCCCACCCGCGTGGGTATGGCACAAACGCCCGCGTGTTGGGACGTTATGTGCGTGACCAGAAAGTGATCCCGCTTGAAGAAGCGGTACGCCGTATGACCTCCCTGCCCGCTCAAAAATTTCAACTTCGCGACCGCGGTCTCGTGCGCGAAGGCATGGCCGCCGACCTCGTGGTGTTCGATGAAAAGACGGTGGGCGATGAAAGCACATTCAGCAAGCCCCATGTTTATTCAACCGGTTTTCGATATGTGATCGTAAACGGTCAACTGGTGGTGGAAGAGGGAAAACATACGGGAACACGAAGCGGTGTGGTGCTGCATGGGCCAGGCTTTGTGATGGCGCGATAAACAATTGATACGGATTGATCATCGCTCCGATCATTCCACTTCCCTCTCTTGGCACGCGTTCACTGAAAGCGACCGATGACCGTATCACGGTTTCCGGTGTAAGCGACGAGGCCTCTGAGCGATGCAATCGGAGAGATGACGTGAACGTCTCCGTATTTCTTACACCGTCGTGTAAACTCTGGCGGCGAGCGCCGTTGAAACTGCTATATTGCAATAGCCCATGGTAAAGAATTATCTGAAAATAGTGATCCGCTTCATGCTGCGGCATAAGGGTTTTTCCCTTATCAACATCGCAGGCCTTACCATCGGGATCACCAGCACGCTGCTCATCATCCTTTACATCCGCGACGAACTGCGTTACGATATGTTCCATCCCGATGCGGCCGATACCTACCGGCTGGGATTTTCGGGGGCGTTGGAAGGACGCTCGTTCAGCTCAACCCAAACCGGCAGCCCGGTGGCGGACGTGTTGCACAAGGAGATCCCGGGCGTGGACGGCACATTGCGCATCGCGTGTTGGGCTACGTTTCCGGTCCGCTACAAGGACCGGGCATTTACCGAGCCAAAGCTGCTGCTGGTGGACGAGAATTTTTTCCGCTTCTTTCATTTTAATTTGATCGAGGGCCACCCCGACTCCGTGTTGCGGGGCGAGCGCAAGATCGTTATCACCGAATCGGCGGCCCGGCGTTATTTTGACTACAAGGGCCGGGGCGATAAAACACCACTGGGGAAGACGCTCGCGCTGGCCCAGGGCTACAACGCGCGCGTGAGCGGTATTGCCGAAGACCCGCCGCTCAATTCGCATTTCCGCTTCACCATGCTGCTCTCCCTTTCGTCGTGGGACGAAGCCAAATCCCGCGACTGGCTGACCCGCCGGCTCGTAACCTATTTCAAACTCAAGCCCGGCGCTCCGGCCGGCGAGGCCATGAGCCGCCTGAACGCCTTGACGGAAAAGAAAGTGGGCCACGAACTGGGCCACCAGAGTCATTCGGATTGGGTTGCGTTCACATCGCGGGGCAACCGCCTGCATTTCTTTGCCCAACCCCTGCTGGACATTCACCTCCATTCGCAACTCGGCGACGAGATTGAGGCCAACAGCGACATTCAATATATTTTTATTTTCGGTTCGGTGGCCTTGCTGGTGACGGTGCTGGCGTGTATCAATTTTATGAACCTGTCCACGGCCCGCTCTGCCACACGTGCCCGCGAGGTGGGCGTGCGCAAAGTGATCGGGGCGCCCTACCGAAACCTGGTCGCGCAGTTCCTGGTGGAATCGTATAGTTATGTGACCGTGGCGGTCTTCATTTCCCTTTTTATGGTGATGGTCTCTTTACCGGTGTTCAATTATTTTACCGGCAAGGGGCTGACCCTGGATACTCTTTTTACGCCGGCGTTCTTTGGGGGACTGGCCATTTTTGTGGTGATGGTGGGGTTGCTGGCGGGAAGTTACCCGGCCTACTACCTGGCGCGGTTCAACCCGGTGGAAGTGCTCACAGGGAAGATGCGGCTGCCGCGCAAGAATTTCAGCCTGCGCAACCTCCTGGTGATCTTCCAGTTTTTTATTTCGACCGTGCTCATCGTTTCCACCATCGTGGTGTACCAGCAACTGCGTTTCATACAAAGTGCTAACCTCGGGTTCGACAAGGCTAATGTCATTAATCTCCTGCACACCAAGAACCTTCGGACCAATGGGGTGGCCTTTAAACGGGCGCTGATGGAATACCCCGAGATCAGTTCGGCCAGCTATGCCAATCGCCTGCCGCCGCAGGTGGACTGGCAGTCGGTGTTCAAGCCGGTGGAGTCTGACAACGAATATTTGCTGGCCCTTTACGAAATGGATGCCGACCACCTGGAAACCATGCGCTACAGGATGGTCAAGGGCCGGTTCTTTTCCGCTCAGATCCCCAGCGACAGCAATGCGATCATCCTAAACCAGACAGCGGCAAAAAAACTGGGATGGGAAGAATTTAAAGGCAAAAAACTCGTTACAAACTACGATCACGACGGGCGGCAGCGCGAAGTGATCGGCATCATACAGGATTTTAATTTTCAGTCGCTCAAGGAACCGCTGCAGCCGCTGGCGGTGGTGCTGGGACCGGAGCCCAACTGGGAAATGGCCATCCGCATCACCAGGGGAAACACGGAAGAAAAGCTGGCCCTCATCCGGTCGTTCTGGAAAAAATATGCGCCGGACGCCCCGTTTGAATACGAGTTCCTCGACTGGAACTTCGAGGCCAAGCAACAAGCCGAGAAACGCCTCGGCATGATCTTCACGGTATTCACCTCGCTGGCGATTTTTATTGCCTGCCTGGGCTTGCTGGGGCTGGCCACCTTCAAGGCCGAACAGGCCACCAAGGAAATTGGCATCCGCAAGGTGATGGGTGCCACGGTGGGCGACATGGTGTTGATGATCAACAAGGACTTTTTAAAGCTGGTCGTCACCGCTAACCTGCTGGCTTGGCCGGTGGCCGGGTGGGCCATGCACCGGTGGTTGGACCAGTTTGCCTTCCGAATCGCCTTTCCCTGGTCGGCCTTCCTCATTGCCGGAGGGATCACACTGGTCATTGCCTTTGTGTCGGTGAGCTTCCAGGCTGTGAAGGCAGCTTCGGGAAATCCGGTAAATTCCCTGAGAAATGAATAGGTTGGTGCAACCTTTCTTTTTCTTTTTTAGTCTTGATAGTATCCAGGCCGGTCGGAAAAAAAATCCGGATGGGCAATAGGGGTAAACCGAAGGTGGGGTGTCTAACAGCAAATCCCTTCGAAAACAAAACGCATTTAAGCAAGCTTTATGAAATTCCCGAAAAACCTCCTCTCCCTCGTGTTGTTCGCTGCCGCCGTGCAGGCCGCCTGCGCGCAACAATCAAATGAAATCACCCAAGACCTGAAGGCCTTCCGCAAAGTGGTGGTTTCTCCCCGGATCAACCTCATCCTGGAACAAGGCGACCACGAAGGCATCCGCCTGGTCTACAACAACGTGACCGCCGACAAAATCAACATCAAAGTACAACACCACACTCTGCGCGTCTACCTAGACGACGCCAAGGTGACCGAGCGGAACGAATACGCGAACCCCCACAGCAGACGTGGCATCTATCACAATGTGAGCATCACGGCTTATGTGACCTATAGAGAATTGGAACACCTCGAAATCCGCGGCAACCAGGAGCTGACTTGCTCCACGCCACTGCGCGCTGAAAAATTTGTTTTGAAGGCCTATGGCGAAAACGAAATCACCCTCGCCTCGGTAAAAGCCGACTATATGAAGACCAGCCTGTATGGCGAGAACAAACTCCGGATCAAAGGCGGCAAAGCCGAATACCAGAAATATAAACTCTTTGGGGAGAATAAGATCGATACCCAGGAACTGAAGAGCTACTCGACCACGGCCAATATTTTCGGCGAAAGCAACATCAAAGTGAACACCCAAGACCAACTGAAGGTGAATGCCTTTGGCGAGTCGCAAGTTTCCTATCTGGGCGATGCGAGCGTAAACAGAGGCCTGATCTTTGGCCACGCCGAAATCAACAAGCTGAATTAACGATCCATTATCGTGAGGAGAGTAGCCTTTGCTGCGCATGCGGCAAGGGCTATTTTTTTTAGATGAGGATGGGCCTTTGTTAAAACCCGAAACCTAACTGCTTCTCGTCCATTTTGCGTACGGCCTTTGGTTTGCCCCGGGGCACGGAGATGACTTCGCCTTTTCTGATGTAGAGCAAATGCCCGGAGATGTCGGTGAAATTCATTTGCCGGAGAATTTCCATGTATTCCGAAACTTGTTGCTGATCGGCCTTGGCCGGCTCGCCCGTTTTGAAATCGATGACCACGGCTTTCTTGTCCTTGATGAGCAAACGGTCGATACGGTTCTCTGCGCCGCCGGGCATGAGGATGGGAATTTCCGTGCGCGCATCCCATGCTTCGCTAAACCACGACGCGATCTGGTCGTTGCGCATCAGTTCTTGCAACTGCTCGTAGAGCACTTCTTTTTGTTCGTGGGTGATCAGGCCTTCGAGCACAATGCGGTCGAGTGTATCGGGAATGTCTTGCGCATAGGCGATACGTGAAAGGACGGCATGCAGGTAAATGCCGTACGAGATCTTCTCCTGTTGCTCCGTGGGTGTGTCTTCAAAAAACGTTTTCGCCGACTGGCGCATCACCAATTTATCGCGCCAGCGAAACGACGTGTAGGCCGGCAGACTCAGCGCAGTGTCGTCGTGTTTGGCCGGAGTGGCAGTGGCGGTCCAGGTGCCGGCGTTAAATTCCTGGTGTGCTTCGTTCCATTGCTTTTCGTCTTCTTTGGGCAGGCTATTGTACAAAAGCTGCGCTACATTTTTCTTGCGCACGTCGGGGTGCGGGGCCATGACCATGAGACCTGCTTCCGCGCGGGTGAGGGCCACGTACAAAAGATTGAGGTTGTCGAGGTAGCTGCGGGTGCGCTCGGTTTCGTAGTAGCCGGCGAAGTAGGTTTGTTGCAGCGTGCTGGAATATTTCACGGGCATAAAACCCGCGTCGGCAAAAGGGTGCTCGGGGGCCGTCACCCAGAGATGCGGTGCGCGCAAGCTGTCGTGGTCGAGATTCCAGGAACAAAACGGGATGATCACGTATTTGAATTGCAACCCCTTCGACTTGTGGACGGTGAGGATCTGCGCGGCGTCCACGTCACCCGAAACCTGCACCGATTTTTTTTGTTTGTTGGCTTCCCACCAATCCAGGAATGCGCCGAGGTCGTTCTTTTCACGGGTATAAAATTCCAACACCAGATTTTGAAACGCCAGCAGGTAGGCGATCTCCCCGGTGATGTCGCCGATCTTAAAAATGTCCACCAGCGTTTCCGTCAATTCGAAGAGCGGGAGTTTTTTCAAGGCAGCTTTTTCTTTTTTGAAAGCATCAGGAAGATTGCCTTCGAAGAACACCTGGTTGGTTACGGCAAACACTTCGGTGAGCGAACGCTCCGGTTCGTGCAATTTTGCAAACTCATAGCCCAATTGCGCACGCGCGATGGCATCGTCGGGGTTAAGCAGGTATCGCATGGCGCCCAGCAACAAGTTCACCGACGCCGCACCATCCAGACGCAACGACTCGTTGGATACCACATCATAGGAACATCCTGGCTTGGCGTGGCCGGAATTCTTGTATGTCAGCAGGTGCGACACGATCTCCTGGCCTTCTTCGTTCTTGCGCACCAGGAAGGCAATGTCTTTTAACGGCACGCCCATTTCCTGGAGCTTCTCCAGATAGCGTGGCACCTCCTCCAAGGCCTGCTCTTTCCAGTTCACGTCGGCTTCTTCCTGCAGAAATTTTACCTGCACAAACCCTTCTTCCGTGCGCGAAATTTTTTGGGTGATGTCGTGATAGGCTTCCTTCGGAATGGACTGCCCGGTTTCCAGTGCCACGATGGCCGATGCTTTTTCAAACACTCGGTTGTTGAAGTCCACCACCACCAGCGCACTTCTAAAGTTGCTACTCAACTCTTTCACCGAAACACGTGCTGTGCCGATGTGTTGTTCGATCTCCTGTTGCAGCAGTTTGAGATCGCCACCGCGCCAACGGTAGATCGCTTGCTTCACATCGCCCACCACCAGGCTGGTGTAGCCTTGGTCGAGACTGTTTACCAGGAGGGGAAGAAAATTTTTCCACTGCATGGCCGACGTGTCCTGGAATTCGTCGATGAGATAGTTCCGGTAAAACGAGCCAACCTTCTCGTAAATAAAAGGCGTGTCGCTGTCCTGGATAACGCCGTTGAGAAATTTGGGTGCGTCGGCCAGCAGCATCAGGTTGTTCTCGTCCTTGTATTCGCGCAGCTTGCGTGAAATGTCGGAGAGGAGCCCGAAGACATATAGATTTTGCAACGCCACTTCGGCGCTGAGACTTTTTTTGTAGTGCAGTTCATAATCCTCCATGAGCTGGCGCAGGATGGGGATGAGCTTTTGATCGGCCACTGCGATAAGCCCACGGCGGTCACGGCATTTTTTGCTGGGCCAGTTTTCGGCCGTTAAGTAAGTGGGCAGGCGGCCGCCGGGAGGGTTGATCTCTTTTAATTTTTTCTCCGAAGCAAATTGCTCCAGGAAGCCATAGATGCCGGAGCCTTTTCCATAGTGAATGTCGGAAGGGTCCCACGCGGAGAGGATGGCCACGGCTTCCCGCGCAGGGCCTGTTACTTTGTTGGTGAAGAAGTTTCGCTGTTGCCACAGGGTGGCGCGCAAGGTGTTGAAGAACTTCCGGTCGCCGGTGCTTTTGATCACCTGGTCCTCGATGTCTTTGAATTCCTCGCGGAAGATCTCGTTGCTGAATTCCAGGAGACTTTGCCGCACATCCCAGGCCCGCTCGTTTTCCAAATTCTCCTTGGCAAACTCGACTACCCAGTCCGTTAGTTCTTTGTTGGCGCCCAGTTCGTCGATGAGGTTGTCGATCACCTCCTCCAGCACGGCATCCTGCTCGATCTCCAGGCGATAGTCGCCGACCAACCCAGCCTCGCGGGTGAAGGAGCGAATCACTTTCTGAAAAAAGGCGTCAATGGTGCTAATGGAAAACTGGGCGTATTTGTGAAGGATGGCGGCCTGTGCTTCCTGGGCGTATTGTTGAAACGTATTGTCGTCGAGTTCGAGTTCTTTTTTTAGTTCTTCGGCCAACTCGTTGGTACGGCCGTTGGCGAAGTCGTCGAGGTAGGCCAGGATGCGGTCTTTCATTTCCTGCGTGGCCTTGTTGGTGAAGGTCACGGCCAGGATGTGCTTGAAGTAGTCGGCCCGGTAGCGCAAGGCCAACAGCAGATACGCTTTGGCTAGCGTACGGGTTTTGCCGGAGCCAGCAGATGAACGATATATCGAGAAAAGCTTATCCAGAAAATGCGAAATGTTAAAGGTGACGAACGGCTAAAAAATGAACCTGAAACTTACGGAACAATCCGTGACAAACGCAACGAACGGGGATGGATATTCCGCGAAAGCGGTTTTTTTCTCATCGTAACGCCGCCCGCAGGATGCATATTACCTGGGACTGTGATGCCGTATTAAATGATAGCAAAATTCCATACCTTGAAGCGGTCTATGAGAAAACTGTATTTTTTAGTTCCAAGGCTTGTTTACTCTTTTCCGGTCCAGTTGCTCTTGAATAACATCAAGCGCAATCAGGTGCTGATCTTGTGCTGGATCATACTGTTTGCAATGGTCACCGGCAGCTTTGGCAAATACCTGGGCATCCCTTACCTTTTCCTGGACCCTGAATACCTCAATCAAGTAAACTTCCGCAGCTTTTTCATCATCGGCATGGTGTCGGCCGGATTCATTACGGCTTTTCACATCACGTGCTACATCACCGACGGCCATCGTTTTTCGTTTGTAGGCGCGCTGAGCCGGCCCTTTTCAAAGTTTGTGATCAACAACAGCACCATTCCCGTTATCTTCATGGTGGTCTATGTGACGGAGATCGTCCAGTTTCAAATCAACAACGAATACAGCCGTGCCGGCGACCTGGCGTGGAACCTGGGTGGACTCGCTACAGGCTATTTGTTTATGTCGGGCATTTTCTTTGTCTATTTCTGGCTTACCAACAAAGACATTTTCCGCTATGTCGTTTGCCGCATCGACGAGAAGATCAAACAAAACGTGAAAGTGACGCGCGCCAGCGCCATGAAGAAGCTGGACATCGCCCGCAAGAAACAGATCCGTGTCGATAACTATGTGGATTTCAATTTGAAAGTGAGACCCGTGGAAGATTCAGCCTTCTACGATAAGGCCACCATTTTGCAAGTGTTCGACCAAAACCATTTCAACCTCGTCATCATCGAGTTGTTCATCTTCGGCCTCGTGTTGCTGCTGGGCTTGTTCAAGGATTACCCGGCATTCCAGCTCCCTGCCGCCGCCAGCTTCATCATCTTTCTTACCATCTTCGTGATGATGTCCGGCGCCTTTTCATATTGGTTTGGTGGATGGTCGGCCACGACAGCGCTCATTCTTTTCCTGGTGCTCAATCACCTGGTGGGAGAGGAGTATCTCACCCGGCGTTATGAAGCGTTTGGGCTGGACTATCTCAAACCCGCTTCCGAGTACTCCGTCGCCTCCCTCAAAGCGCTCAACGACACCACGCACCTGCAACGCGATTGGCGCGCGACCTTTCCCATGCTGGAAAACTGGCGCAATAAGTTTCCAGCCGACAAAAAACCAAAAATGGTGTTCCTCTGCGCCAGCGGCGGCGGCAAACGCGCGGCACTCTGGACCCTCACCGCCCTGCAAACGGCCGACAGTCTTAGTCACGGTGCGCTTATGGAGCGAAGCATCCTCATTACGGGCGCGTCCGGCGGCCTCATCGGCGCCAGTTATTTTCGCGAGCTGAAACTCCGCGAGAAACAAGGCGAGAACCCACATCCTTATTCCGAAGTTCATCGCCAGCGCATCTCGACCGACAACCTAAACCCACTCATCTTTAGCCTCATGGCCAACGACCTGTTTGTGGGCTTCACCAAGTTTGAATACAACGGCAACTATTATTATCGCGACCGCGGCTACACTTTCGAAGAACAACTGAACCAGATCACCGAGCGCACGATGGACAAGCCCATCAAAGCCTACGACAGCGTAGAACAACAAGGCATCATCCCCATGTTGATCCTCGCACCCACCATCGTGAACGACGGCCGTAAACTCTACATCGCCGCTCGCCCCGTGTCGTTCATGAACTACGACATCATGAGCTACCCCAACTATGACCTCTCCAAGTATGCGGGCATCGATTTTTTCACGTTGTTCAAGGATCAGAATGCGGGTGATCTTCGTTTTCTTTCCGCTCTCCGCATGAGCGCCACGTTCCCCTACATAACGCCCAACACAACCCTGCCCACGGACCCTGCCATCAAGATCATGGACGCCGGCATCTCCGACAACTTCGGACTGACCGACGCGGTGCGTTTTGTCTATGCTTACAAAGACTGGATCGCCGAAAACACATCCGGCATAGTCTTCGTGTCCATCCGCGATTCACCTAAGCTCGGCGCTATTGCCCCTAAAGTCGGACAAACCATCATCGACGATATGACGCAGCCTATCAGCAGCGTGTATAATAACTTTGAGAATTTTCAGGACATCAACAGTGATATGTTCATTAACCAGGCAAAGTACTGGTTTCATAATAAGATCGACCGGGTCGACATTCAGTACCAGTCTGAGTCTTACACACCGATACTGCAAAAGATGGATAGCATCCGTCAAAATAACTCGCGTGCTTCGTTGAGCTGGCGATTGACTACGCGGGAGAAGTATGGAATTATCTCGTCCATCAATTCTGATGATAATAAGGCGGAGTTGAAACGTTTGGAGGGGTTGTTGAAATGAGAGGAGTCGGTCGCGCAAACTGGATCTGATGTTCGCGAATGTTGAAATTCATGGTTAAACGTCTTGATCAATTAAAATCTCTATCTCGTGTCGATGAATTAAGCACATTGTATTATCTTAGTATTGGAGCCCATCCAATGGCATCGCAAACGAAGTGATGCCGTGGATGGGTTTTGTTTTGTCTAAAGATTGATTCGTGGCGCAATAAAGTTGTTAACTCGCAGCCGTCTATGTTCTGAAGTTTGTGGTTAAAAACGCGTTATGAAAATTGAAGAAGTAATTAAAATCTATGAATTTCTTGCCATTAGTGGCGTCTATGGTGCCATAGCCGCATGGTTTATTGTTTGTTTAGCTACACTGTTTTTAGTTCTACTTGGAAAAGAGAAGCTCAAGCTTGAGACGTTAAAACACCTCCTCATAGCAGTGATTGTGATTCTGGTTCTGATTGGCGTTGGTTTTTATATGCTAAGAATAGAGGCAAAAGAACGACTTGGTGTTTTAAAATTAGCCAATTGTGTAAAAAGTGCATTCATCGTCAATGGATACAAAGTTGCAAGTCGGGAAACAATAAAAAAGGACTTCAATTGCCGCTGCCAAGACGCTGTTGTTAAAGATGAGAATCTGACACAAATCGTCGATTCATATCCGTATGAATTTGTAAGTGTTGAGACCGATGATGGCGAACGGGGGCTCCGCATAATTGATGGACCTGCTGTCTCGGCCATTGATACCTACAACAAAAATCATGTTCCTTTTGTAAAATCTCAAATATTGGATTTCATGCTTCACCACCGAAAGGATAGCATGAACTATTATGATATTCGGCAGCATGTAAATCCCGACTTTGATGACGAATGGATTGAGCTCACCATTAGTACATACGACAACTTATTTGTCCCATACTATACAGGAAAAAAAGACAGTCTCTACGGAGTAACACACGGGATAAAATTGACTCGAGGCGCATCCAGCCTAGCCAAAAACAAGTAGTTCAAAAAAGCATTGATTTAAAGCTGATTTTCAATAATAGATCCGACTATTACAATCTATGAATGGTTAGTCTTATGAACTTGGAGCAGTGGTCAATTCGAAAAGCCCCATCCCTGAATTTGTGGTTTCTACCGCCCTTGTTGGTGTTTTTCACCAACAAGAATTAGGGCACCTAAATCCATTGACGTGTCGGAATACATGATGCAAAGGACAATCATCGCCCTCTTAATGCAGGTCACATCAAGTGCATGTAATCTGAATGATTTTCACCCAATGCTTGTCGGTGAAGAACACCAACAAGGGCGAGGGGGCGAGCGGTATGTGTTGGCGGTCACTCCGTCCGCAGCGCATCTGCAGGATTACTAAACGCCGCCTTCAACGCCTGGAAGCTGATCGTCAGCAAAGCAATCGCCACCGAAGCAGCTCCCGCCAAAGCAAAAATACCGACACCGATTTGAATGCTGTATTGAAAATCCTTCAACCATTGCGTCATCACAAAATATGCCGTGCCGCTGGCGAGCACAAACGCTACGAGAATCAGCACAATGAACTCCGCTGAAAGCTTATAAAATATCGTCGCATTACTTGCTCCCAACACTTTGCGGATACCAATCTCTTTCTTGCGTTGCTCTGCCGTAAAGGCCGACAGCGCGAACAAACCCAAACCGGCAATGACCAGCGCCAACACAGTGAAGTGCGTGAACATGTTAGCAAAAGCTTGCTCGTTGCGATAAAGGTTGGCGAATTGTTCGTCAAGGAATGCATATTCGTAGGTGGTGCCCGGATTTACTTTTTTCCAGGTGGCTTCCACATACGCAAGCGTGTTCTGAATGTCGCCGGCTTTTATCTTAATCGACAAAGCGTTGTTGTCTTTGTTGTAAAGCATGAACATAGGTTCCAACTTATGCCGGATCGTAGCAAAATGAAAATCTTTCACTACACCAACGACGGTGTATTGGGTCTGATCGGCGACTGTGGCGCCGGATTGCAAACCGATCTTCTTACCAAGGGCATCATCCCACTTCAAGAGCCGGAGCATTTCTTCGTTCACGATGATCGACAGGGAGTCGGCGAAGTCGACGGAAAAATTTCGGCCGGCGGACATCTTCATGTCCATGGTGGGAATGAAATTTTCGTCGGCCACCATGATGCTGGTGATGATGTTGGTTTCGCTGGTGGAGCCTTCGGGGAAAATATTGGTGCGTCCCAGTTGTTGTCCGAGACGCGCCGAGGAGGTGCCTGCTGAGATGATGTTTTCGTTGCGCATCAACTCGGTCTTCAGGGCGGTGGCGCGGTTCACGGCGTCGCCGTTTTGTTGGATGGTGATCACCTGGTCGCGGCTATAGCCCAGGTCGGCGTTGTAGATGAAGCGCATTTGCTGGTAGACAATGCCCGTGCCCACCATGAGCGCGATGGAGATGGTGAACTGCAATACCACCAGCGCTTTGCGCAATTGAATGCCGCGCGTCGAATTTTTGAACGATCCCTTCAGCACCAGGATGGGTTTGAAAGCCGATAACACAAACGCCGGATAAATTCCGGCCAATACGCCAACGACCAGCACCAATCCGCCCAGCATGAGCAGGCTGGAAGGGCGCAACAGGATCATAACGTCGGCAAACCGCTGATAGGTGCTGTTCAGCACGGGCACCGCCGCAAATACAATCACCACGGCCAAGACTGCGGCCACGGCGGTCACGACAATCGATTCGATCAGGTGTTGTCCGACAAGTTGATATTTCACCGCGCCAATCACTTTGCGCATGCCCACTTCTTTAGCCCGTCCGGCCGATTTTGCGGTGACGAGGTTCATGAAATTCACCGCAGCCAAAATCAGGATGAGGGCGGCAATGGTGGAGAGCACATACACATTGAGTAGATCCGATTTGTTAGCGTTTGTTTCGAACAAGATCTCCTTTGATTTCAAATGAACATCGCGCAGCGGCTGCACATCGGGGGTGAAAAACTGGTAGGCGTTGTTCTTTTTGGTGATGGCCTGGAGTTTTGCGTTCAGATCGGAAATATTGGCGGGTTTGTCCAGCAGCAGGTAAGAAAAAGTAAAAATGCCTTGCCAGGTTTCCAGTGCCTGACGCAGCCCATCTTCATTTTGTCCGGGCACCAGCGAGTGGAGCAGGTCGAATTGCAGGTGCGATGTTTTGGGAACGTCGGCTATGACGGCTGTCACAAACAGGTCGGTGGTTTGATTGAGCTTCACGGTCTTGCCCACGGGCTCTTCGTCGCCGAATATTTTCTTTGCCAGGGTCTTTGTGATCACGATCGAGCCCGGTTTGTCGAGCGCGCCTTTTTTCTCGCCTTCCAGGATGGGGAAGTCGAATACGTCGAACACGGAAGGATCCACGCGAAATGCGGCTTCGCATTTCAGGATGTTGTCGCCATAGCGGAGGTCGTAGCGGCCGCCGCCCGTGAAGCGCACGCTTTCCGTCACTTCGGGCAGTTCCGCCTCGGCGGTGGGGGCTAGCATGGGTTGGGTCACGCCCACGTGCTTGCTGCTCACCCCTTCGGCGCTATCGATGGTGAGGAGGCGGACGATGCGGTCGTAGTTATGGTGAAACGTGTCGTAACTTAGGTCTTCTTCGATATAGAGATAGATCATCATGCTGGCGGCGAGTCCGAAGGCGAGTCCGATGATCTTGATGAAGGAGTAGGCTTTCTGTTTCGTCAGATTGCGCAGGCCGGTGATGAAGTAACTTTTGAACATGGGATAGCAGATTAGTCGGTCACGCCAAGTCAATTCCAATGCCACGCGTAAAACGTTGAATGGAGGTGATTTAAGAGGTTGGCGCAAAATTAGGTTGGACGAAGACGTGCAGAATCGTCCGCCACCGGGCGACAAGGGGTTAAAGACTTCGCTAAAATTCAGTGCCGAAGCCGTTACTTTTCGGCGCGTTCTGCGTAAATTTAGATAGACACCAGACCGCGTTAGCCGGTAATAAAAACACATATTTTTCCTGCCATGTTATTCATCGTCGGCGAACCATGATGAGGAGTGTTTGTATTGCTTTGAATACTGACCAACTCAGAATATGAAAGGTTTAGCTTTAATGGCCACGATCATCATAGTGATGGGCGTGACCTCGTGCGACAAACCCACCGCTGCCCCCCAAGAAGACGAAACGGTTAATGCGGCAGACGTGGGAGAACGGAACAAAGCCATCGTGAATCAATACATCCAGGCCAGCCTGGTCGGCGACGTTGCCACCATGGAAATGTTCATGGCCCCCAATTTCAAAGACCACGGACCTGTGAAGGGCGACACCACCAGCCGTGCCAACTACCTGGAAAGAACGCGCAAGAACTGGGAAACTGTCTACGGCTCCATGAAGTACAGCCGCATCACCGCGCTGTCGCACACCGAGCAGGAGGGCCCGCTTAAAGGCGACTGGGTGCTGGAGTGGGGCTCACTCGGTGTAACCTATAAAAATGGCCGCCCGCCGGTGTCGATCAAGATCCACGTGGTGTATAAGGTCATCGATGGAAAGATCACCTATGCCTCATCGTACTACAACGAAGCCGATGCCCTGAAGCAACAAGGCTATACGTTTGTGCCGGTGGAAGACCAGGTGAAAGAGCGGGTGATCAACTGAAGACGGCCCCGCCCTTGTTGGTGTTCTTCACCAACAAGCGTCGGGTGATAGTCAATCAGATTACATACACTTGATGTGACCTGCATTTAAGAGAGCGATGGCCGTTCCCTTGCATCAAGTATTCCGATACGTCAATGATTTTTCACCCTAATTCTTGTTGGTGAAGAACTCCAACAAGGGCGGGGGGAAAGAACGCAAAGTTTTTGCACCCCCCTTGCGCCTTTTCTTTGCGTCTTTGCGTCTTAGCGGTTAAAATTACGCTATGAGAAACATCCTTTCCATCATCTTTCTCCTCGTATCGTTAAGCACCCAAGCCCAATACCAGGCCGAAGAATTCCAAACGGCCAAGCTCAAAGCCCGCTACGGCGTGATGGTGGTCTACAATGGCCAAACCAACTCCTTTGCCTTCCGCATCGAAGCCGACTCTGTTCGAAATACCGAGAATCCCGACTTTCTCTGGGTCGACGGCAAACTTCTCCAGGCGACCATCGTCCCTTTCCTCCAAAACCCGAACTCCCCCAACGAAGCCGAACAAAAGCGCCTCCTCGAAGCCTACCGGAAGTATGAACAAACCTACATCGAAAAAGAATTGAACGCCGGCCCCTTGAAAGGAAAAGCGGAATACCTGAACATCAACAACAAACCCATGTTGCTCTGGACGCTGACCATGCCCAAGGACAATGAGACGATCAGCAAGCAATTTTACATTTTCGCCATCTGCTTCGACCAGATGCTTACTTTTAATGCCCCTGTGGAAAAAGGAAAGGATGAAGCGGAAATAAAACGGATGATCGTACGTTGTGCAGAAACCGTGGAAATCTTTCCCGGTCAATTGCAGAACCTGAATAAATTATATTACGAAGTGAAATAGAAACGGAGTGTTACGCATCACACCGGTCGCTGCGCTTATTCGTTGCGCAGCGATTCCACGGGATTGGCCACGGCAGCCTTGACGGCCTGAAAACTTACCGTGGCAACCGCCAGCACAAACGCAAGACCACCGGCACTCACCACGATCCACCAGGGAATGGATATCCGGTAATCATATTCCTGCAGCCATTTGTTCATAGCCCACCAGGCTAACGGTGCCGCCAGCACAAAAGCCAGAATAATGAGCCGCGTAAATTCTTTCGACAGCAACACCACCACGCTCGACACCGTTGCTCCCAGCACCTTGCGAATGCCGATCTCTTTCGTGCGCTGTTCGGCCGTGAAGGCGGCAAGTCCAAAAAGCCCGAGACAGGAAATGAGGATGGCCAGGC
The DNA here is from genome assembly GCA_036525235.1 of Chryseolinea sp. Classification (GTDB taxonomy): domain Bacteria; phylum Bacteroidota; class Bacteroidia; order Cytophagales; family Cyclobacteriaceae; genus Chryseolinea. The sequence goes on from DATDAV010000325.1 coordinate 52,949, forward strand.
CGGCAAACAGATTGGCCAGGCGGCCGATGCGTTGAATGTTGGTGAATTTTCGGTTGAATTCGTCTTCCGTGAAGTGGAATGTGAACGGATACGAGGGGTTGTATTTCTTGAAGATCGCTTCCACACCGGCCAATGCCTCCTGTGTGTTTTTATTTTCCGGCAGCCGGAGCGTTACGTCGCTCATCCAGTTGGGATCAAAGACAAGGATCGTTGGATCGATCTGCCGTTGCGGTGAATTCATGATCACATTTTCGGTTACGCCGATGATGTTGTACGTATGGTCGTTCACGGTCACGGTTTCCCCGATGGGATTTTTGAGACCGATATACTCCACGGCCGCCTGGTTTAGGATGATCGAGGAAGAATCGTTGTAGGCATTGGCATAGTCGCGGCCCTGGAGCATTTTCACACCGAGGGTCTTCGTATAGTCATAGTCCGTTCCGATGATGGCAAACGACGATCGTTGATCTTCGCGCTTACCGGCCCAGATCACTTCCGTGAAACCATAGATGGCCGTGACGGGACTCGACGACCGCATGACGTTTTCGGCCAGACCGGAAGTCAGCAATTCTTGTTTGATAGCGTTATAGTTTTTAGGAATGTCACCCGTTGAACCGACGGTGACCAGACGCGCGCCGTCGTAGCCGGTGGGTCGGTTTCGCAGGTGGTTGAGTTGTTTGTAGATCACCATTGTGGAAAAGATCAGCACGATGGAAAAGAAAAACTGGAGGGTCACCATCATCCTGCGGGGCGTGGTGCCGTTCTTGCCCGTCTGCATTTTTCCTTTCAGCACAGCGGCGGGTTGGAATGAAGAGAGGTAGAGCGCGGGATAGCTGCCCGAAATAAAGCCCGTCACCGTTATGACGCCAACCGAAACCAGCCACAGCAAGGGGTTAGTGTAGTCGATGAACAGTTTTTTATCCACCAGGTCGTTGTATAGCGGCAACAGACATTCCACCAACCCCAGCGCGAGAATGAACGCGAGGACCGTTATAAAGAAAGTTTCCCCAAGGAATTGCACCACAAGGTCTTTTCGTTTGGAGCCGATGCTCTTCCGGATGCCCACCTCACGGGCACGTCGTTCGGAGCGCGCCGTGGCCAGGTTCATAAAGTTTATGCAGGCAATTGCCAGGATGAAGAGGGCGATGATGGTGAACATGCGCACATACACGATGGCGCCCGTGGTGCTCTTGCCGTTTTCAAATTCGCCAAAGAGGCGCCAACGTCCCATCGGCAGGAACGTTACTTCCTGGGTTGTATTCTCCCGGTGTTTTTTGATGATGGTCTTTGCGCGGCTTTCGATGGCTTGCGGATCGGCGCCCCTCGCAAATTCTACATAAAGGTTAAACGAGTTGTTGCGCCAGTCCGTCAATGCTCCTTTTGTCCAGGGCTCGCGGATGATGTAGGTGCTGAAGGGCAACAGGCATTGAAACTGGAATGTGGAGTTGGAGGGGACATCTTTGGTTACGCCGGTCACGGTGAGGTCTACCTGGTCGTCTACTCGGATCACTTTGCCCATCGGGTCTTCGTTGCCGAACAACGCTTTTGCTGTGCTTTCGGTGATGACCATGGTGGACGGATCCTTCAATTGGTTTTCGACTGATCCTTGCACCACGGGGAATGAAAACATCTTCAGGAAATCGTCGCCGGCGTAGTACCCGGCCTTGTACAATCGCTTTTCGCCATAGGTCAGCAGAAACTCGCGACCCCAGTCGGTAGGGGCCACGTGGACGATGTCGCGTTCATGCTTGAGCTCTTCCCATAGCGGCAGGCTCACGGCCATCTGTGTTTGCACACCGCGGTCGCCGAGGGCGTTGATGTAGACGCGGTTCAGCTCGTTTTTCTTTTCATGAAAATTATCCCACGACTGCTCGTCGGCCACCCACAGAAAAATAAAAATGCTGCACGCCAACCCAATGGAGAGGCCTGCGATGTTGATGAAGGAATAGACCCTGCTTTTCTGCAGGCTTCTCCAGGCGATGACAAAATAATTGCGCAGCATGAGATCGGTAGATTTAGGGTGAAGTCAGTCGGGATTATTCGTTTCGCAAGGCCTTGACCGGGTTGGCGATGGCCGCTTTGATCGACTCAAAGCTCACGGTCGCCAACGCAATGACGAGCGCGGCCAGGCCGCTATACACAAAGATGAGTACGTTGATGGTGGTCTTGTATTCAAAACCTTCCAGCCACCGCGACATCGCATACCACGCCAGCGGCACGGCAATGACAAAGGCGATGAGCACCAACTTCACAAACTCTTTCGACATCAAGGCGACGATCTGGCGCACGTCGGCACCCAACACTTTGCGTACGCCGATCTCTTTGAAGCGGCGTTCGGCCATGAAGGTGGACAGGCCATACAATCCCAGGCAAGAAATGAGCATGGCTAATAGCGTGAAGGTGGTGATGATGGCCGACACTTTGCGATCTTCTTCGTAGTTCTTCCGGATGTTTTCGTCCAGGAACGTGTATTCAAACGGGGTGTCGTCGATCATGGTCTTCCAGATTTTTTCCACGTCGGCGATGGTTTCTTTGAAGTACCGGGCATCGGTTTTCAGCAACACGTAATCGGGATTTCCACTCTCGTGTAGTTGGAAAAGCAAGGGTCTGATTTTTTCCTTTAGCGTAGACTGGTGATAATCTTCTATCACGCCAATCACATGGAAGGTGTATTTAACGCCTTGCCACTCGGTGAACAACTCCTGGCCTACTGCCTTTTCGGGTTCGAAGCCCAATGCCTTTGCTCCGGCGCGGTTCAGTACGAGATTGCCTTCTTTTTCCATTGCCGTATCTTCTACGAAGGTGCGGCCGGCGAGAATTTTCAGGTCGAGGATTTCCGTGAAGCCGGGACTTACGTGATTGTTCAGGTGATCGACGGCATTGTCCATGTTGCTCCCCTGGCTATACAATGAAAAATCGCTCCAGATCTGCGAGCCCGGCACGTAGTCGGCCGAAGAAACTTTTTTCACATGCGCCACGCGCTGCAGTTCGAGTTGCAAGGCTCTGACATTCTTCAGCGCGTTGCCACTGCGCATCGGCAGCACAATGAGCGCGTCGGAGTCGAAGCCAAGATTTTTGTTTTCGATATACCGGAGCTGACTTCCAATAATGAGCATGCCACAAACCAACGCAATGGCGATCATGAACTGGAATACGACCAGCGATTGGCGCAAGAGCCCGGAACCTCCGCTTACGACCGATTTTCCTTTCAACACCTGTGCCGGCTGAAACGAAGAGAGGTAAAACGCAGGGTAACTACCCGCCAGCAGACCGGTAACGACCGTAAGCACCGCCAAAGCGCTGATTACGTAGGTGGCGTTGCTGGAGTTGAACGAAATATTTTTTTCCGTAAGGGCATTGAAGAGCGGAAGCGAAAGCTGCACCATCACCAGGCTGATCAAAATGGAGATGACCACGATGACCATGGCCTCACCGAGGATCTGTCCGATCAGCGAACTGCGAACGGCGCCCATCGCTTTGCGCAGCCCGATTTCGCCGGCGCGCTTGGTGGCCTTGGCCGTGGAGAGATTCATGAAATTGATACAGGCGATCAACAGGATGAACACCGCGATCGAGGCAATGATGTAGATATAAACGATGCGCGGGCTTTGACCCACGCTCGAATACAGGTAAATGTCTTTCACAGGCTCGAGCGACAAGGTCTTCGCGATGCCCAGCGCTTTCATATCTTCGGCGCCATGTCGCTTCAACACTTCGTTCAATTTCTTTTCGACCTCCTTCAGATTGTGGCCGGGGGTGAGCTTGAAATACGAGGGCACAAAATTCTGTCCTGCCCATTCGCCTTGCGCATCTTCCGAGCGCAGGTATTCGGCCCAACCGCTGCTGGTCATGGACATGAAGAAATGTGGCATCACATGACTTTTGATGTTGTCTTTGAATATGCCGGTGATCCTGAAATCGGCGGCCGGACCTCCCTGGCTGATGCTGATGATCTTGTTCAAGGCTTCACTGTGGCCGAATAGTTTTGTGGCCACGGTTTGCGAGATCACCACGCTGTTGGCATCCACCAACGCTTTTTTCGGATTGCCTTCTGTGAGTGTATAGGTCAACACATCGAACAAGGTCGAGTCGGCGACGAAACCACCGGCTTCGTAAAAGATGTTGTCTTCGTATTTGATGAGGCACTCGCCCCCACCGGGAGGGCTGACCAATCGTGCGGCCGACACCACCTCCGGAATTTCGTCCTTCGCCGTCATGGCGATGGGCGGTGAGGCCGTGCCGCTTTCATCGATGCCTACTTCGCTTTGGAAGTGGGTGACAATGCGATAGACATCCTCGCTATTGGCCAGGTGCTTGTCGACACTATATTCGTCCTGGATATAGAACGCCAGCAATAAACAACAAGCCACACCCAGCGACAATCCAAAAATGTTGATGGCCGAGTAGGCTTTGTTCCGGCTGATGTTGCGGAGGGCGATCGTGATATAATTTTTGAGCATAGCAATTAGATAGATTGGAACGTTGTACCCAATATCAATGCCAGCACGGAAAGAGCGGCTTTTAGGGCCTAAAATGCGATTTTGATTGAATATCCGGCCATAACCGAACGAAGGTGTCCGCTATCGGATAAATTATTCCGTCTTGCAGAGCCACCATTGATTGCCGAAAGGGTCCTTGAAACCGGCGCTGCGGCCATAGTCGCGATCACCCGGTTCCTGCGAAGATGTTCCGCCATGCGCCAGGCCTTTGGCATAGAGGTCGTCCACCTGCGACGTCACCAGGAACATGCCGCCGGGGAACGCCTTGTACTCTTTTTTCGAATCCGTGAACAGGATCACGGCCTTGCCAATGCTAAACTCAGCATGCATCACACTGCCGTCTTCGTGCTTGTAGACGTACTCTTCCTTGGCGTTGAACACTTTCTTGATGTAGTCGATGAATGCCGTGGCGTTGTCGATGATAAGATAGGGCATGATCGGAAGATAGTAGTCGGGAGTTTTCATGGCGTGAGAGGTTGTAGCCAATGAAGATCGAAGTAAAACCCCGGGAAACCAAAAAGCGCCTTCGTTCGGCAGGCAAAGCCCTTGCGTCGAATCTTTGCGCCTCTGCGGTTAAAATGTCTTTATGGATCTTAAACGTCTGTCCTCTCCCGCTTGATCTTCACCTTCGCCATAGGCCCCACCTGAATAGGCACCTTCTCCACTTCCAGGTTGGCGGCCTCTATACCATAAAGCTCCTCCGTCGAAAGACTATGCTCCTTCAACAAACGGTACCCCTGGATGATCACCCGGTCAAAACTCGATATCTCACTATCCGACGACGCCCACGAATGCAAGATGATAAACTTAAAGTCCGACATCATGCTGTACTTATGCAGCGACGGATACGGACTGGTGAGATCGATCTCCCCCGAATCCGCCATCTCATGAATGATCTTGTTAAACAAAAGATTTACGCGATGATCGGTCTTGAATCCCAGCTTGATGCGCACAAAGAAACACTTCTTGGGAATGATGGTATCCACCACATATTTGCTGCTGAACGGACTGTCGACGGTTTCAACATGCAGGAACCAAAACACATCCGCTCGCTTGGGTCTTTTCTTGAAGATGGAATAGATAATGTTCGAATCGATATAGCGCTTGCTGTCAGCCATGGCGAGGTACACCAGGTTAGTCGATTCCTTTGGCACCGAGACATCGGCTTGCAGATCCTGGATCATGCCCACATAGTGTTTCAAATCCACAAACTCCGTATGCCGGTCGCGCAAGCCGCGGGCGTGGAGGAGGATGTACATCATGATGAAGAACAGGAACGCAATGGAGAAGGTGAACCAACCGCCGTGCTGGAACTTGTTGAGGTTGGAGATGAGGAACATGCCCTCCAGCGAGAAGAACAGGAACGCCAGCCCCGCAGAACGGATCGTCGACTTTTTGGCGGTCATAAAATAGAACACCAGCAGCGATGTGGTCATCAACATGTTGACGGTGATGGCCAAACCATAGGCGCCTTCCATGGCCGACGACTCCTGGAAGATGAGCACCACGGCAATGCAACCCAACAGCAGGATCCAGTTGATGGCCGGCACATAAATTTGTCCCTTCAGCTTGCTGGGGTAGCGCACGCGCGTGCTGGGCCACAGTTTCAATTTCATGGCTTCGTTCACCAACGTGAACGTGCCGGAGATCAATGCCTGGCTGGCAATGATGGCCGCCATGGTGGCGATGATGATCCCAAAGATGAGGAAGGGCTCGGGGATGATAGCATAGAAAGGGATCTGGTCACCCAGCGGAAGGCCCTGGTGTTCCAGCAACCATGCGCCTTGTCCGAAATAATTACAAAGCAAAGACACTTTGATAAAGCCCCATCCAAAGCGGATGTTCTCTTTGCCGCAGTGACCCAGGTCGGAGTACAAGGCTTCTGCTCCCGTGGTACACAGAAAGACGGCGCCCAGTAACCAGAAGCCGCCGGGATATTGGGTGATGAGGTTGAAGGCGTAGATCGGATTGAACGCTTTGAAGATATAGGGATGATCGTAGAATTCATGAATGCCCACGGCGGCAATGACCACGAACCACACCAGCATGATCGGTCCGAACGTCTTGCCCACCACACTGGTGCCGAACTGTTGAAAGATGAACAAGGCCACCATGATGGTGATCACAATCGTTACGGTGGGAATGGATGGATTCAAAATGCGCAACCCTTCAATGGCGGACGACACGCTGATGGCCGGTGTGATAAATCCGTCGGCGATCAGCGTGCAGCAGCCGATCACGGCGGGAAAGATCACCCACTGCGCTTTGTAGCGGCGCACCAAAGCATAGAGTGCGAAAATTCCACCTTCACCTTTGTTATCGGCGTTGAGGGCGAGGTAGACGTATTTGAGGGTGGTGATCAACGTCAGCGTCCACACCACGCAGGAGAGGCCGCCGAGGATCAGCTCCTCGTTGATCACCTGTGTGCCGACGATGGCTTTGAAAACGTATAGCGGCGAAGTGCCGATGTCACCGTAAATGATTCCCAGGGAAACGAGGACACCCCCGAACGACAGCGGGGTCTGATATTTTTCGTTTGATATGGCCATCCTTTTATACCCCGCCTTCCGAGGGGGTTGTCATGTAGAAAGAGTTGCGTTGCTTAAAATGGAAAGCGGGGCTTAATCGCTTTTCGAATTGCGTTGAAGCGTGAGGTATAGGGAGCAGTGCGAGAAGGGTCCGGACTAGAAACACGATGAGGGAAGAGCCGGGAGCCAGCGCCAGGCTTGAGGAACTTTCCCCGGTAAGCATATGGGGTTTGCCCGGGTCAGCAATACGCATACGCGTGGTTATTTAGTGGGGGCATGAATGGCTCTAAGTATCGTTCTTAACGTCGCAAATTTAACTTCCTTTAAATAATACCAAAAGTAAAACAAGATAATGTTGGCCTTGTTCTCGCCCGCCGGGGTGGGTTAACGGCTCAATACGCACCTTAACCGTTAAAAAAAATAATTTGACAGACCGCCTCTTTTAGCATCGAAATCAATGGTATTTTTGTTCAATAACCCCAAAACCAATCCTTTATGACTAGAAAGCTTGCTTTTATTATACCTGTAGCTGCCCTTCTTGCTGGCTGTGGAGCCAAAGAAAAGGAACAACTGCAATCGCAGGTAGATTCCCTGAAAATTGAACTGGAAACCAGTCAGAAGATGGCGCAAACGTTGACCGAAGTCGGCGTCATGATGGATTCTATCGACGCTAGCCGTCAACTGCTACGGGTGAACATGGTCGAAGGAACCACCTACGATGACTACAAGACCCGCATGAAGGACATCAACGGTTATGTGCGCGACACCCAAAAGAAGATCGACGACCTCGAAAAGTCATTGAAGACCTCCAGGTCTAACGCCAACGCCTTCTCCAAGACCATCAAGAAGCTGAAGGCCGACCTGGAATCAAAAACACAGGAAATAGCCGGCCTGCAAGAGCAGGTAGACAAATATCGCAACGAGAACCAAAACCTGATCACCACGGTAGGGATGCAGGAAGCTGAGCTTACCGACAAGCAGACCCAGATCGAAACCAAAACACAAGAGCTTGCCCTCATCGAAGCCCGCGTGCAAGAGATCATGATCCAGAGCAAAATGACGGAAGCCGACGCCTACTACGCCCGTGGACAGGCTGTGGAAGAAGCTGCCGCCCGTACCAAACTGGCTCCCCGCAAGAAAAAAGACACCTACAGAGAAGCGATCGAGCTTTATAAGAAAGCCTTGTCGCTTGGCAAAGCTGAGGCCCAGGAAAAGATTACCACGCTGGAGGCTAAGTTATAACCCGCCCCAGAAAAATAGAAAAAGACCCCTGCGGTTATCGCAGGGGTCTTTTCTATTTTCTGGCCCCTCCATAAAAAATATCACAATACAACCCTCAGTTTCTTACTACCTTTGCAATTCTCAATCCCCGTATGGCCTTGGATGTTATTGTAACCTTACTCCTCGTTTTACTGAATGGTTTCTTCGTGGCGGCCGAATTCGCCATCGTGAAGGTGCGCTCCTCGCAGATCGCGCTGGAGAAAGGAAATTTGTCCAAGCGGGCCGCTCAAAACATCATCAACAACCTCGACGGCTACCTGGCGGCCACGCAGCTGGGCATTACCCTGGCCAGTCTTGGTTTAGGCTGGGTGGGAGAGGACGTGATGTCGCGCATCATTTTGGATGCCATGTCACGGTTGGGATTTTCGTTTAGCGAAGCATTGGCCCATCGCATTGCGTTGCCCATTGCGTTTGCCATGCTGACGATCCTGCACATCGTGTTTGGAGAGCTGGCACCCAAGTCGCTGGCCATCCGCTACTCCACGTCCACCACGCTGAGGGTATCGGTTCCTTTGCGTATTTTCTATTATGTGTTCCGCCCCTTCATTTGGTTGTTGAACGGAATGGCCAACATCATCCTGAAAGTGTTTGGTGTGAAGCCGATCACGGAACAGGAGATCCACTCTGAAGATGAGTTGAAACTGATCATTGCCGAAAGCGAAGAAGGCGGCGCCATCGAACCCAACGAACGCGAATTGATCCAAAACGTGTTCGACTTCGACGATCGTGTGGTGCGCCAGGTGATGGTGCCCCGCGTGAAGATCACCGGCATGCATGCCAGCCTGTCCATTCATGAAGCGATGGACCACGTGTTGAAAGAAGGCTATTCGCGGTATCCCGTCTACGAAAGCTCATTGGACGAGATCATCGGCATCGTGCACGCCAAAGATATCATTGCTGTGTATGTGCAAAAAGGTAGCAAAGGGTTGAAAGATGTGATGCGTCCTGCTCACTTCATTCCCGAAGCCAAACCCATCGATGTGCTGCTGCGCGAATTCCAGCGGCGCAAAACACAGATGGCCATTGTGGTGAGTGAGTTTGGCGGCACCATCGGCATTGTGACGTTGGAAGATATCATTGAAGAACTGGTAGGCGAGATCCAGGACGAACACGACCACGAAACACTGGTCGTGACACCCCAGGACAAAGGCGTGTACCAGATCGTAGCCCAGTCGTCGCTGCACGACATCAATAAGTTTGTAGAGGACCCGTTCCCTGAATCCGAAGAATACGAGACCCTGTCGGGCTTGTTAACCTTTCACAAGCCGTCGTTGAAAGAGGGCGACACGTTTGTTCTTTTCGGTTATAAATTTAAGATCCTGAAACTGAACAAGACCCTGCCCGAATTGGTGGAAGCCACCTGGGAAGGTGAAAGCCCCGTGGATTAGAACCACTTCTTTTTGCGGAAGTAGATCATCATGGAAATGAAGATAAGTCCCATGATGCCCCACACAACATAGTAGCCATACTTCCAATCCAGCTCCGGCATAAATTTAAAGTTCATCCCATACACGCCCACGATGAACGTCAACGGCATGAAGATGGTGGAGATCACCGTGAGCACTTTCATGACCTCGTTCATCTTGGTGTTCATGGCGTTGATGTGAATGTCCATGAGGCTGGAGGTAAGGTCCTTGAAGGTGTCCATGGAATCGATGATGTGCGAAACGTGATCATACACATCGCTGAAGTAGCGGATGTTCTCTTCCTTCACATATTCCGATTCGCCCTTCACGATCTTACTCAACGCATCGCGCAGCGGGTAGAGCGCCTTGCGGAGGTAGATCAATTCCTTTTTGAGGGACTGGATCTTGTAGAATGTTTCGTTGGTGGGATTTTCATAAACAGTCTCTTCGATCTCGTCGATGATGTCGCCCACGCGGTCGAGCACGTTGTAGTAGTTATCGACGATGATGTCGATGAGGCGGTAGAGCAGGTAGTCGGCGTGTTTCTTTCTCACTTTGCCCAGGTCCAGCCGGATCCGATCGCGGAAGCCTTCGAAAAGATCGCCTTCTTTTTCCTGGAAGGAAACGAGGAAATTGCTGCCCAGCACAAAACTGATCTGCTCGTAGTCGATGGAGGTACCCTCGATTCGGTAGAGCATTTTCAGGGTAAAGAACAGGTAGTCGTCGTATTCCTCGGCTTTAGGGCGCTGGTCGGCCAGCACGTCGTCCACCAAAAGGGGGTGAAGACAAAAGTAGGCCTGAAGCTTTTCGATGATTTCGATGTTGCCGAGGCCGTCGAGGTTGACCCAGTTCACCTGGTCGGGCTGGAGGTGGGTGAGCAGCTCGTCGGGATCGGTGCTGTCGATCTTGTTATATTTTTCGCGATTGTAGGAGATCAGTTCGAGGATCACTCCGGGCTTGGTTGCGGGAGACATGTCGGTTGCTTTGGTCACCATGGGTCTTATTCTTTAAAACAGGTATTCTATGGGGTTGTTCTAAGGGGGGCCTGGGGGGTAAAGTTCTTCTAAAATAGTAAATATAGGCACGGGGTGGTATTCTTTGTTTTCTTGTTCTTTTGGGTTTCCCCCCGGGTTAGGTTGGGCGATACTTAATACACTAAAATGCTTCAACGCTTTGAAATCAATGCGTATTATTGCGGCGATGCCTTTACGCCTGGATGATATTAAGATTCCCATCGCCCGTGAGATGGAAGAATTCGAACAAAAATTCCGGGCCTCCATGAAAACCCGTGTCCTGCTGCTGGACAAGATCATGGGCTATATTGTGAAGCGCAAGGGCAAGCAAATGCGCCCCATGTTCGTGTTTCTCAGCGCCGGCGTGAGCGGCACCATAAACGACTCCACCTATCGCGGCGCCTCCCTCATCGAACTCCTGCACACGGCCACCCTGGTGCACGACGATGTGGTGGATGAGGCCAACTACCGCCGGGGTTTCTTTTCCGTAAACGCCCTTTGGAAAAACAAGATCGCCGTGCTGGTAGGCGATTTCCTGCTCTCCCGGGGGATGATCCTTTCCCTGGAAAACAAAGATTTCAACCTGCTGAGCATCGTCACGGAAGCCGTGCGCGAGATGAGCGAGGGCGAGCTCCTCCAGATGGAAAAGTCGCGCCGCCTCGACATCAACGAAGCCATTTATTACGACATCATCCGCCAGAAGACAGCCTCCCTCATTGCCTCCTGCTGTGCCGTGGGTGCCAGTTCCAGCGGCGCCCCCGACGATGTGGTGAAAAGGATGCACCGCTTTGGAGAAAATATCGGCATGGCCTTCCAGATCAAAGACGATTTGTTTGACTATGGCGAAGACGAGATCGGCAAACCGCTGGGCATCGACATCAAGGAAAAGAAGATGACTTTGCCCCTCATCCATGCCCTGAGCAAAGCCGACTGGCTCACCAAGCGCCGCATCATCGGCATCGTAAGAAACGATGGCGACAATCCAAAAAAAGTAAAAGACGTCATCGCCTTTGTAAAAAAATCCGGCGGCATCGAATACGCCCACGAGGTCATGGACCGCTACCACAAGGACGCTCTCAACATCCTGAAAGACTTCCCCGAGTCCCCCTACAAAACGTCCCTCATCCAACTCGTCCAATTCACAATCGACCGAAGTAACTGACGCCCTTGACGCCCTTGTTGGTGTTCTTCACCAACAAGCTTCGGATACAATACCCCAAAACGGCACCTGCTCGTCGGTGGCTCATCACAAATTTCTATACAACACACCCAATAACACCTCCCCACGTTTGTTGGTGTCCCACCAACAAACTCTCTCAGCCACAACCACCCTCAAACAAGCCCGGGTATTTCGAATATCCTCAACACAACACCCACCAACCCAGCCTCCCTCATGGCAACCCCCTCGGATATTTCGAATATCTCGATAACTTTACCTCCGCCGCAAGCTTCTAGATCCTCGAACCCATGCCGGAAATCATCAGCCAAAAACAAGTGTTCTCCCTCCTGGAAGTTGCTCAAAGCATCCAGAAGACGTTGGCTGAGCGCTACAAAAGCACGTTCTGGGTGAAGGCCGAAATGAACAAGCTCAACCTCTATTCGCATTCCGGCCATTGCTACCCGGAGTTGGTGGAAAAGAAAGACGGCAAAGTGATCGCCCAAATGAAATCCATCTTGTGGCGAACGGACTACCTGCGGGTGAATGCCGCTTTTTTAGAGACCCTGAAAGAACCCATCAAAGACGGCATCAAGATCTTGTTTTGCGCCTCCATCATCTTTGATCCTTCACATGGACTAAGCCTGAACATCCTCGACATCGACCCCGTGTTCTCCCTGGGCGAGTTGGAACGGGAGAAACAGGAGACCATCGAGAAGCTGACCCGTGAAGGCATCTTCCACCAAAACAAGCGGCTCAATTTCCCGCGTCTTCCGCAGCGCATTGCCGTGATCTCGGTGGAGACCAGCAAGGGTTATTCCGACTATCTCAAGATCATCGATCACAACCCGTGGGGCTATGCGTTTTTTAATCTGCTTTTCCCTTCGTTGCTACAGGGTGATAAATCGGTTTCGTCCATCATCTATCAATTGAGGAGGATAAAAAAAGTGCTCCACCATTTCGATGTGGTAGCCATCATTCGGGGGGGTGGAGGCGATGTGGGGTTGTCATCGTTTAACAACTACATCCTGGCGCGTGAGATCGCTTTGTTTCCCATTCCCGTGATCACCGGCATTGGCCACTCCACCAACGAGACGGTGGCGGAGATGGTGTCGCACCGGAATGCCATCACCCCGACGGAGCTCGCGGATTTTTTGATCCAGGCCTTTCACAATTTTTCGGTGCCGGTGCGCGAAGCAGAGAAGTTGATCAGCGAACGGGCCATCCGGATCCTGAAAGACGAAAACCAGCGGCTGCATCATGCCGTGCGATACTTTCAGTCGGTAACGCACAACCGGTTGCTTCGCAGCCGCCATGACATTGAAGGCCAAACGAAATCACTGGTACAGCAATCGCGGTTTCTCATGAAACAAGAAGCCCGCACACTCAACGCGACCGCGAGCAGAATGCAAGGCGACGCCCTGAACACCCTGCGCGAGAGCGGTGACGCCCTGGAGCGGGCAGCCGCCAACCTGCAACGCCAAGCCCAGGTCAGCCTGAACAAGAACAAAGTGACCCTTCAACACCTCGAAGCGCAAGTGCGGATATTGGACCCGATTCATATCTTGCGCCGCGGCTTCACCATTACCTTGAAAGAGGGCAAAGCCGTGAAGAACGCGGCCGACGTAAAACCCGGCGACGTCATCACTACGCAACTGGCGGAAGGCCAAATTACCAGCACCACCACCAGCTCAACCCAACCCCACGCGAACCCATGAGCAACAACACCAGCTATACCGACGCCTTTGACGAACTGCAAGTCATCGTCACCGAAATTGAAAGCGGCGAGATCTCTGTCGACGAACTATCGGACAAAGTGAAGCGCGCCACGGAATTGATCCGTATTTGCAAGACCAAGCTCACCACCACGGAGGAGAACGTGAATAAGATCTTGAAGGACCTGGAAGGCACGGAAGAGTAGCGTCCCAGGGTTGTGTAACATGTAAGTTTAGCTCCGTATTTCCGTCTTAAAGTTATCGGATAAGACCTACCTTTGCCGGGTTTGGCTATATGTCCGTTTGTAGTTGTTCCATGGGCAAGCCCAAATCAAATGTTTACAACAGTTTAATCTAACCGTTAGATGATTCGTTCAATTCTGCCCGTATTGCTGTGCACGGGCCTTGCCTGGTGTGCGGCGGCGCAGTGTGTTGTGCCTGACAAAATATTTTTGCCACAGGCCGATCAGGCGAAGTTGAGCAACTATGGAGCAAACTTCGCTGTCTTTGACGATATCCTTGTGGTGGGTGCGCCTTATAACGATTCGTTGGAGGTAAACGCGGGTGTTGCATATGTGTATCAACTCAACGCGGCCGACGCGTGGGAAAAGATCGCCACACTGGCGCCGTCCGATCCCCAAAGCAATGGATCGTTTGCAACCCGTGTGACCGTCGGAGAAAACACGGTGGTAGTGTCACGCCGCTACTGGGCCGTGGACGGCAATGAAATCGTTAAACTCTACGTGTTTGAGAAAAATCCCGGCGAAGTCTGGACGTCGCGCACCGAGGCTTATCAGTTGTCGGATGTTAGCGTGTTGGACATGTTCGTGTTGCAAGATGACGAACTCATCACCTTTGACCAACAAAGTGGAAAAGCGGGAATCCGCATTTTGAGACGAACGGCCGGCGTGTTTGCCACTGCACAATTCATTGAGCTTCCGCAAGACAAAAATGGCCGCAACCTTGGCAATGGCGGCAGGGTTCACCTAGCTGCCGACGGCATGATGATCGTTGTCGGGGCGCCCGATTTCATGAACAACGACGACCAGTATGGAGTCGTTCTCGTATATGAAAAAGCCGGCAGCGCCTATAACACTACATCCAGTGCGCGCTTGCAATGGGACAACCTACCGGTAAGCAGTATCATGTTTGCCGACAACTTGCGCATCCACAACAACACGATATTTGTAGCCGCTAATCAATACCAAGCCACGTACGGCATTCTTGAACAAGCCGTTTATATTTTTGAGAAGCCGGCCGCCGGTTGGACCGACATGAAGCTTTCGCCGGCGATCATAGGAGATTTCCCATCGTTGTACCAGGGATTCGTGGCTCAAGACAACTATTTGCTCCTAGGCACCGTCGACAACACCCGTCGATTTTATCCCACCTACGCCATTCAAGGTTTTAAAAAGACCGCTGCCCGCTGGCAGGCGGGTGTTCAATCTTTTATTATTCCCTCGCCGTTGCCAGGGAATATGTTTGCCTCATGCTTGTCCATCACTCGCCACCACTTGGTGGCGGGCGCGCCGATCTTTGCCTATGACCACAAAAACGCCTTCGATGCCGTAGTCGATTTTCGGTTGCCACTCGACGACTGGGAGAACGCTCGCCTGACACAGGTGATGAAGGAGTACACCATCAACGCCAGCGAGGATTTCTACGGCATATCGATAGCCGCCAACCACACCCACCTTTTCGTGGGCGCCACGAGCGACGATGCTTTGGGATATCAAAGAGGCGCTGTCTATGTTCATGACCGCTCGAACGAACATGCCGCACCTCTAAAACTATATTCGCCATCGCTCGCCACGGGTGCCAATTTTGGCAACGCATTGGCGGCGAACGACAGCCTGCTTTTCGTGGGCGCCATGACGGAAGATTCGCTGACAGCTGGAGCCGAAGAGATTGCTATGGTACAGATGGGCAAGGTGTATCAATACAACCTCACAAAAAATGGTTGGGAGTATAAGCGTCAGATACTCGCGCCCCATCCCGAAAAAGCCAGGCAATTTGGGCAGGCGATCGCATACTGGAAAGGCTACCTCGCAGTCTCTGAATTTCATACCGGCGACAGCGATAACAACGGCAAGGTGTATCTGTACAAGAAAAACGGTGCCGGGAATTTTAACTACCTGGCCACACTTCGACCCTCCGAAACGATCCGCGGCGACTTCTTTGGGCGATCGCTCATTATGAACGACTCCATGATTGTGGTCGCCACCGGAAACACAGAGTATGACATCAACTACAAGATGAAGGTGTATGTGTTCATAAAAAAAGGCGAATGGAAAAGCACCACCGAAGACGCTTACCTGCTGCCTACTACGAAAAACTATCTGGACTTTTTTGGCTACAGCATCGCCACCGACGGCGACCACATCGTGGTGGGTGCCCCGCGCTATCCGGGAATGAGTGCGACCGCACCACCCACCGATCGCGGTGCGGCTTATATTTTCAAAATGCCCAGTAGCGGATGGCGTGGCATCGTAAGCGAAGAGGCGCGTTTACAGCCCTCCGATGCTTCGGACGGTGCTTATTTTGGCCTCAGCGTAGCCATGGACGATGACGATATTTTTGTGGGATCGCCACACACACTCTTGCAGTATACCGTGGTCAACAATAATAACAACGACGACAATAGGATCAAGCCCGGAAAAATTTACCAGTATTCGCGACCCAGCACGGGCTGGCAAACGACCGCGCAGGAAGATGCACAGATCCTCTCCAGCGGGCCCGAATGGTTGGATGGATTCGGCTATCTCCTGCTCAACTACGACAAACAAATATACACCAGCGCTTTGCTCGACGACACAAGCATGGGTTTCGCATCGGGCAGCGTGCAAACCATTAAGGGCGTGACTACCATTGCCGCTAACGATCCGGTTTGCCTCCGTGGCGCCGCGGTGCAACTCTATGGCTATCCTGCCGGCGGGCAGTGGAGTGGGACGGCGGTTAACGCGACCACGGGCATGTTCAATCCTTACCTTGCTGGTCTCGGTACACATCAAATTGACTACACGGTAAATGGCTGTACCGTTTCACGCAACCTGGAGGTGGTCGACTTCAATCCCACCGTGCTCGACAAATCGGCGGTCGACCAGTTTTATTGTACCATTGCATCAACAAACATTACCCTAAACACGACTGCCGACGCGCAAGCCTATGCCTGGCTATACCAGGCGCCCGGCGCCACGGACTTTGCCCCGCTCGACGCAGGAAAGAAAACCATTAGTGTCGACAAAGCCGGTCTGTACCTGGCGGCGATCGATCATCGCTATTGCCCGCTTCGCGAGTATTTCACGCTGGCGTTCGATACACCCCTGGTTGTAGACGTGGAGGAAGCCCCGGTTATTTGCAACGACGATCCACTGGTGCTCACCGCTTCACCTGCGGGAGGTGTGTGGTCGGGCGACATCGCGATGCAGCAAAACACGATAGATCCGCACGGCGTCCCCGACGGAGAATACGTGGTTCGGTATACGGTGATGTCTGAAAAAAACTGTCCGTACGATGACACACAACAGGTCAAGATCGAAAAGCTGCGACAGCCTGTGCTTCTTCCGGAAACGGCTAAGATTTGTGCGGGAGGAGCTGTGCTGCTTTCGTTGGACAATGTCGATGCCTCCACCTCCGTGCAATGGATTAATGCTTCGGGCAGCGCGCCGTTGAGCCAAACCACGCCGAGCCTGACCGTTAACGAGCCCGGCGCCTATTATGCAAAAGTAACAAAGCACAGCTGCTCGCTGGAAAGTTCTATGGCCACGCTTGAAATGGAGGCCGATAGCTTGTTTGTACCCAATATCTTTACACCCAACAGTGATTCGTACAATGACTATTTTGAAGTAACCGGCACGGGCCTGAGCGACTTCGTCCTTAAAATCTTTAATCGCTACGGCGAGCTCGTGCACCAATCCGCTGATCCTACGTCCAAATGGACAGGAGGCGATCTGGCCACAGGAATATACTATTGGCGCGTGACGTACCGGGCGTGCAGTGCATCAGTTAGGGAAGAAAAAGGGTGGGTCCATTTAATGCGTTAAGGGCCAAATCTAATGCTTCTGGCCAGGGGCGGTGGCAGCATCGAACACGCGGCAAAAATTGTCGCCACCAACCTTGCCGATTTCATCTGCCGTGAAACCAGTCTTTAACATCGCCTCGACAATGGCGTAGTAGAATCCTGACTTCTGATCCTGCCAGGCTTGATTTGTGCGCTCGCCGATTCTTTCACGATTTTGCCCGCCGCCCGGGTCACTTTTTCCACCCGGTCTATAGGTTGGAGTTAACTTAGTATCGGTGCCGATGCAGACATGATCAATTCCGACGACGTCAACCAAAGCCCGGATATTCTGGGCATACTCCAGCGGAGTGTCGGATAGGTGTGTCCACACGCCAATCACTCCACCCGTGTCGGCAACTACCTTAGCTTGCTGTTTGCTGATGAGCCTGGGCCGCATCATGTTGGCCATGGAAGCGTTCTGACCCAATTGCGTGTCCAGGCCGGTGTGAGAGATGATCACGGGATGGCTTGCCAATTTGAGCGCGGCCGATACCGTCTCAGCGTTGGCGTGTCCTAAGTCAACCAGAATGCCCAGCCGGTTGCATTCTTTGATCACCTCTGCTCCAAACGCGGTAAGTCCACCCCAACGCGGAGGGTTGGTGAACACGTCGCCCAGGGGCACGGAGGCATCATTGTCGTGAAGCAGTGTGAGGTGTCGCAAGCCCCGCTCATAAGCCTCTGCGAGCCGCTCCACATGCCCTTCAAGAAAGTGACCTCCCTCTATGGATTGGATGACGGTCGGTTGATGGTTCTTATGCGCAGCGCGAAGGTCTGCCATGTTCAAGGAGCGCTTCATATTATTATTGGCGAGTTGCTTGTCCAGGGAAGCCATCGCTTTCTTGAACCGCTCGTAAGCCTCTCCGGGATTGCGCAGCTCCGGACGGTCGACGGCAAAGGTCATGCAGATCGACGATAGCCCCGACCGTTTCATCTCGCCGGCCAGGTCGATGTTTGGACCGGGCACCTCGGCTGCGGCGAAGGGTACGTCGATATGATTATGCGTGTCGATGCCCATCGTTGCTGCAACGATCTTGGCTACTTGCGGGTCGACTTCGTCAATGGCCCACGATGTCAATGGGCTCAACATCATCGCAGCACTTGTTCCTGCCATGGCTGCAAAGAAATCCCGTCGTGACCAGTTTGTTTGAGATTTTATCATGATTTACAATTCTCGTCTTGAATGATGATCGTATCAGCATGCGGTTGGACTACAAGATGTAATTTCCTTTCTGAAGTTCCCCTGCTGCTGCCTGATCTTGTTCAATTTAACGACTGGTCTGATCCGTTGTTCTAAGCGCCGGGAATAATAGACCAATGCCACGGATTTATCGATGTACATGAAAAAGCTATCATAATAAATAATGAGAGCAGGCAGCGTCTTGTGTGCGATGTGCTTTCGAGCGAACCTGTGTACAGCCCGTCTGCCATTTGCCACTCAATCCTTACTTATAACCATGCAGAACAAAATTGCAATGAATTTCGGCATCAGGTGCTTATATTTTTCGGATAGATTATATTCGTGATATTAGCTTTCGATGCTTAGACTTTACTTCTTCTTGCTAATGGTGTGTGTGTGCGACACAGTGTGCGCTCAACTAACCTATCAGGTCATGCCCATCCGTGAAGCGATCACAATCGATGGGAAATGGGATAAGCCCGTCTGGAAAAAAGTCAAGGCGATAACGATCGAGAACAGGATGGGCGAAGAACCTCGGTTCCGCCCGGTAACGGAGGCGAAGATGCTCTATGACACGGCAAACGTTTACGTCATCTTCCGTGTGCACGACAAGTTTGTCAAAAGCACGGTGACGGCCTACAATGGAGAAGTATCCGGCGACTCGTGTGTTGAATTTTTCTTTTCACCCAACAGTGCCCAGCCGGGG
Organism: Chryseolinea sp.; assembly: GCA_036525235.1. GTDB lineage: Bacteria > Bacteroidota > Bacteroidia > Cytophagales > Cyclobacteriaceae > Chryseolinea. The sequence goes on from DATDAV010000325.1 coordinate 72,490, forward strand.
CACTACTTTAATCTTGAAGTTAACGCCGGGGGAACTCCCCTGATTTTTTTTATCACCCATCCCTGGACGGAATTCACGGAGCTGTCTGCCGCGGTGATCGATAAGATCGAAATCGCACACTCGCTTCCTGCGGTGGTTGATCCCGAAATTGCCAAAGCGGTTACGTGGACGATCGAGTATCGCATTCCCCTGGGTATACTACAGCAGTTCACCAACGTCACGATCCCAAAACCGGGCGTGACCTGGCGAGCCAACTTCTACAAGACCGGGAGCAATACCAGCAACCCACATTATTACACGTGGTCGCCCGTATCGAATCCGAAACCGAATTTTCATTTACCGGCCTACTTTGGAACACTCACTTTTAACTGAAATCATTTGCTAAACCAACGATCGCATCCGGTACCCTGTCGACGACATCCATGATCATGAAACAATCCAACCAACCCTATGAACAGAAGAGATTTAATTAAAGGCATTACCTTGTTCCCCCTCGTTGGCGGATCAACGGTATCGCTCGGCAATGCAGTAGCCCTGCCGCCACCGGAGCGCGATTTTTTTAAAGAGCTTGGCATTCGGGTATTTATAAACGCAGCGGGTACTTACACCTTTATGACCGCCTCGCTTATGCCACCGGAAGTGGTCGAAGCCATCCGCGTAAGCGCAAAACAATTCGCCATTCTCGATGATGTTCAGGACAAGGTGGGAGAACAGATCGCAAAGATTTGCAAAGCCGAAGCGGCCATGGTTACTGCCGGATGCTGGTCGGCTCTTGTTCTCGGCATGGCGGGTATTCTCACAGGCTTGGACGACAAGAAAGTGGCCATGCTGCCCTTCCTCGAAGGCTCGGGCATGAAATCAGAGGTGATCGTCCAGAAATCGCACGCCAACGGATATCACATGGCCTTAACACACACGGGTGTGAAGATCGTGACCGTGGAAACGGTTGATGAACTGCGCAAGGCCGTGAATGAAAAAACGGCGTGCCTCTGGTTTCTCAATCGCGAGGCACCGGTGGGCGCCATCAAGCATGAAGAGTGGTTAAGTTTGGCCAAGGAATTTGGAATTCCTACCATGATCGATATTGCCGCAGATGTGCCACCGGTTGAAAATTTGTGGCGATTCAATGAAATGGGATTTGACCTCGTATGCATTTCCGGCGGGAAGGCCATGCAGGGACCCCAAAGCGCAGGCATCCTGATGGGAAAGAAACAATTGATTGCCGCCGCCCGATTGAGCGCCCCACCGCGTTCGGGCATCGCCAGGGGCCACAAAGTGAATAAAGAAGAGATCATTGGCATGTATGCCGCCCTCGACCGCTACGTGAAGCTGGACCACACCAAAGAGTGGAGGGAGTGGGAGCAAAAGATCGGCGTCGTCGACGCCGCTGTAAAGAAAGTGAAGGGGGTAAAGACCGAAGTGATTGTGCCCCCCGTGGCCAACCACACGCCCGCGTTGAAGATCACCTGGGATCCCAATGTCACCACGCTTACCAGCGAAGCGCTGGGCAAACAGCTGCGCACCGGATCTCCGTCAATAGAGATCGTCTCGTGGGAAGAAAAAGACAGCGTGAAGGTGACGGTGTTTATGTTGAAAACAGGAGAGCCTGAAATTGTGGCGAAGCGACTTAGAGAAGAACTCGAAAAAGCGAGTAAAGCATAAGGACATTTTTTAGTACAAATGAAATCCAGATACTTCCAAACCTATTTATGAAGCGATTCTTTTTTTTAAACATCCGGCGTATAGCCTACGCCGTTGCAGGCATGACCATGCTGCTCTGCACCCAGTGTAAACAAAATGATGCTACCGCCACGCTCCCCAAAGGCGATCCCGACAATGGGAAACTCACCCTGGCGGACGGCTTCGAAGCGGTTGTCGTAGTGGACAGCGTGGGAAGGTCCAGGCACTTGGCCGTTAACGAGAATGGCGATGTCTACGTGAAACTCCGCGGTACGTCGAGCCAGGGTGGTGCGGTAGCCCTTCGCGATACCACCGGCGACGGCAAAGCCGATATTATAAAATACTTTGGCAACTACCAGGACCGCGGATCGTACAGCACCGCGATGCGCATCTACAACGGCTACATCTATTACAGCACGACGGGTGTGGTCTACCGGAGCAAACTCATTCCGGGACAGCTCTTGCCCGATACGACAGCCGAAGCCATCGTGATCGATGATGCCTACCGGCAAAATCCCCGCGGAACAGAACACATCACCAAGCCGATCACCTTCGACGACAAGGGACATATCTACGTGCCCTTTGGTGCCCCCGGCGATGTGTGCCAGGTTGAAAACAGAACGCCCGGATCTCCCGGTATGCTTCCTTGTCCACAGCTCGATATCCACGGGGGCGTATGGCAGTTCGATGCCAACAAGCCCGGCCAGATCCAGTCGGACGGAAAGCGATACGCTACAGGTATACGCAGCCTGGTGGCGATGGCGTGGAATTTCGAAGACGGCAACCTGTTCGCCATTCAACACGGACGCGACGACTTTTTCCGTACGTGGCCTGACCTCTACACCGCCTACCAAAGTGCGTTGCTGCCCTCGGAGGAATTCTTCCGGATCACAGAAGGCACCAACGGTGGCTGGCCCTATTTCTACTACGACCAGATGCAGAATAAGAAAGTCCTGAACCCGGAATATGGCGGCGATGGAAAAAAGAACCACGGCGCCGACACGGTAGCCCTGCCGCTCATCGGTTTCCCAGGACACTTCTCGCCCAACGATCTCCTTTTCTACAAAGGCGATCAATTTCCCGCCCGCTATAAGAACGGTGCTTTCATAGCCTTTCACGGATCCACCATACGGGCGCCCTACCCGCAGGCAGGCTATTTCGTAGCCTTTGTACCCTTCAAGGAAGGAAAACCCTCCGGCCCCTGGGAAGTGTTTGCAGACGGATTCGCACAACAAGATACCATCGTCAACACCTCCGACGCGAAGGCGCGCCCCATGGGGCTTTCGGAGGGACCCGATGGTTCGTTGTACGTCACGGAAAGTGTGAAGGGAAAGATCTGGAGGATCATGTTTAAGGGTGATAAGGCGACGTTCGGCGCCCAACAGCTTGCCGGAATGGAACAGCGAAAGATGCGCACCAACGTCAAAGATCCCGACCAGGTGAAGGACAACCTTTTTGAAGGCAAGGAATCGACAGGATCGGTAGCCTATACGCGCTATTGTGCCTCCTGCCACCTCCCGGGTGGGCAAGGGGATGGGAACCGGTATCCGCCGTTGTTTGGTTCACCCTGGGTGAGTGGTCCAAACCCACGACTGATTGAAGTGGTGCTGAAAGGGATGTCGGGGCCGATAACGATACGGGGTAAATCCTACGATGGTGTGATGCCCTCGCATGCCTTCCTGAGCGATGAGCAGGTGGCGGAAATCCTCTCCTATGTTAGAGTAAGAATGACACACGGGGGGTCGCCGGTTTCAGCGGAAGAAGTGCGGACGGTACGGTCGCAACTCGGACCGAACCGTGATGATAAGTGATGTTGAAAAATTGATTCCAATTTTTTTACTCCGCGATCTGATGGCGGAAATGTTTTAGGTCACGCTGCAAGATTTTCGAATCTTCAGCGTGACCCAATTTGCGGCAAACTTCTCAAATGCAGACATCCTCTGCATCTTGTCGTCTGTTATTCTCGTTTTAAACTGTACTTTACTTTTCGATTGATCGCATTTGGATCTGCTCGTCAGAACCATCGCGTGATGTTGTAAAAAAGGTGAGACAATTTTTAAATATTAAATTCTACTGAAATGAAATGTTTGTACATCATCAGCTTGACTGTTGTGGCCTGTATTAGTGCTACCAGTTTTACGTTTAAAGAGCCAGTAGACAATTCGATACTTTATCCGGAAGGGTATAGGAGGTGGACACATATCAAATCCGGTATCATTGGCCCGGAACATCCCAATGTGAAATACCGCGGTTTCAATCACGTGTATGCCAACGACAAAGCCTTTCAAGGGTATGAATCGGGAATTTTTCCGGACGGATCGGTTATTGTTTTTGACGTGATCGAAGCCTCTACAAACAATAACTACACCGCCGAAGGAAAGCGAGACCATATGGATGTCATGGTGAGAGATGCTGCAAAATTTGCGGCCACCGGAGGCTGGGGTTACGCCCAGTTTGAAGGAAACGGCGAGCCACGAATACTGACGGATGAGACGACAACAAAATGCTATCAGTGCCACCTGAAGCAAAATGATCACGTGTTCAGCGAGTTTAGAAAGTGAAAAGGGAAATTGCGCTCTTGCCGTTTTCCGCAAGTGGGGTAAGGATGTCTGCGCTACCCGTTGGCCTACTTAACTATTTCAATTCCTTGTAATAAGCACATACCGTCTTCATTACACAATCTGCATGTTTGGGATTCGTGGGCCGGCAGGTTTCTCTCCCCAGGAAGGAAATGGCCATCCCAACTTCGCCCCAGACTTTTGGGTCCAACACGTCCATCATTTGTTTTTCTATTTTCTTCGGATCGGTGCCGGTGGCAATACCCAGGCGCGGCGCCACTCGGACCACGTGAAGGTCAACAATGATTCCTTCGGCTTTCAAACCCGATTCGCGCATGATCACGTTGGCAGACTTTCTTCCAATGCCCGGGAGGGCCGTTAGTTCTTCCAACGTTTGGGGGATGTTTTTATCCTCTTTGATCTGGGCTGCTATTCCCAACAACCACTTTGTCTTGTTTCCGAAGTTGCGCACTTTTCCAATCAGAGGAAACAGTGAACTGTCCTCTGCTTTGGACAGCGCTTTCATATCGGGAAAGGCCTTGAAAAAATCGGGCGCTATTTTATTGATGTGCGCATCAGAGTCTTGCGCGGAAAGCACCACCATGACCAGTAGCTCATACGTGTTGCGATACTCCAGGGGATGTTTCTTTCCTTTGTATTTTTTTAACAGGGGTTGGATTTCTTTTTGCCAATCGACAGCTGCCATGGTCTTTTTTATTTTGGTGAAATAAAGTGAAATAAAGATAGGGATTTTAGAAGGCAGTGCGAAAGGAATGGGGTGTATATAAAAATGACGCTGTGAAAAAAAATGCCGACTCTTTTTTTTGATTGATTTTACCATTCTAGTGTTAGCGATAACAATCAGAAATGACCTACTCACTTTGGATTTTAATAACCTCAGGCTTTTGTCCTGGTCCACGCAAGCATTTATTGTGATTTAACTTTTCTTGGAAAAAGTCGAGTTCAAGGCGTGTGTTGGCAGGACGGTCCGGAACTGAATAACCCTGGCCTTTAGGCCAGGGACAAAGACACCTCACTCATCCGGGCTTTAGCCCTGACCATAGCGGCGTTCTTTTCGTCACTCCACTAATTAAGTTTCTTATTAGCCTGTTCAAAGGATCCAGGTGGATGTTCGACGCAGCGTTGGGGCCGGTGAAGTATTTTTTACTGGATAGTCTTGTGTTTGGTCAGGGCTAAAGCCCGGGGCGAGGAGTTACTTTTAACCCTGGCCTAAAGGCCAGGGTTATTCAACTCTGGGCTGTCAGAGGTCACTGCAAATAAAAGAAGCCGCTCTTGTGGAGCGGCTTCTTTACCTAACCTAAACCTAAAACTACTGTAAAACTATTCTTGACCGGCCGGCTTCGAGCACGGCGTAGTCTTTGAGATCCTGATATGTCTTGGGGTCTAGCGCTGCCGTGGCAGGACCGGAATTTTCGGGGTTGAAGTTGCCTTCGTTGGCCCACCATTTTTTGGCGTTTTCGCGGGCCGAGCTTTTGTCTACCTGTTCGAAAAGGTTGATGCAGGAATCGGAGATCATCCAGGGTTTTTCGATGCTGCTATATTTTTCGAAGATCATGTTGCGCATTTGGGTGCCGCTGGATTGGTTCTTGAAGTGCGACACAGTGTACGACATGGTTTCGGGTTCGGTCATTACCATATCCCAGTATTTCTTTGAGGTCACTACCTGGGCCGTTGTGAGCATGAAGCCAAAGCCTTCTTCGATGGGTTCTTTGGTGATGGGACACTTCGCCTTTAGTGTCGTCTTTTTCTTTTTGCCGAGAAGTTTATCCAGGAATGCCATAACTTATATTCGTTTAGTTTCGGTTCACGTTTCTTTCCAATAGATACTCACCCAGGGGTGAATAGTTGCATATTAGACTGATAATTCTTATAAAATGTTACAAAATGCGTTTTTTGGGCCAATTTGGGCCCTCACGCTTTCCAAAATCAGGCACACTGTACGATTCTGTACGCAGCGGTGACCGGTTATGACTTCGTTGTGGGTTTCCCCTTTTCGGCCGGTTTGGTCTTGTGGAATTTCTCGTATTGCGTGAGGAATTCGTCCAGTTTTTCGACCGGGATCTTTTTGCCAATGATCATTTTCTTTTCATCGATCACATACAACGAGGGTGTGGTGATGGCGTCGTAGAGGTCGCCGTAAGGCCCTACGTAGGTACGCGGTCCGTTGACGGTGATCCACGGCATTTTCATTTCTTTGATGTAGTCGCGCATCTTTGCCATCGATGTGTCGGCGCTGACGGCGTATACTTCGAGGTTATATTTTTTCAGCTTATAGAAGTCCACCAGCTTGGGCGTTTCTTCGCGGCAGTGGCCACAGTCGGGGTCGAAGATGAAGAGGATGGTGTATTTGTTCTTGATGTCATACATCGACTTCGGTTTGAAGTTGCTGTCCTGCATGATGAGGTTGGGCGCTTTGCGGCCCACCAGGCTTTTGCGCAGGCGGTCAGCATGGTCTTTCAGGTCTTTCTTGGTCTTGGCGTTGATCCAGAAGTCCATTTCGCCCGAGCCGAAATATTTGTCAAACACGTTCACATACACTTCATCGAGGCCCATGATCTCGGGTTGCTGATATTTCATGAGGAGGATGAAGGTGATGTATTTGTAGGTTTCCTTGTTGCTCTTGGCTTTGTCTACCATGGGGCCGATGGCCTTGGTGATGGTGTCGGGGTTGGGGGCGTAGAGCTTTTCGAGATATTCGTACACTTTGTCGCGATACAACGGTCGCGACATGCGAAGCAGGGCGCTGTCGGCCAGGTCGAAGTTGTCGAAGAAGTGTTGGCGGTACCAGCGCAGTTGGAAAGTAGAATCAATGGAGCCGTCGGGCTTCTTGGGGGCGTCGGGCACTTTGAGGATTTGGATGGTCTTGAGGGCGGTGGCGGTGATGGTGCGGGGATATTTTTTGATGATGTCCATTTGATAGGCCATCACCTGTTCATTTAATTTGTTGTAAGCCTCACGCGCAGAGGTCTTTTTGTCGGCGGCCAGGGTGCTGTCCTGGAGGACTTTGATGAAGGGTTCGGCTTCATGATGGCGTTCGTAGTTGAAGACCATGTTTTCGACATACAATTTATTGTCGACGTCGCCCGTCACTTTCATGTTCTTCACATAGTCTTCCGTGCTGGTGACCATGCTGAAATGCTGATCGTGGCCGACGACCATCTCCATGACCTTCATTTTGTTGAGCACCAGGAAGTAGGCGCCGCGCTCAAGTTTCTTTTTGCCTTCGAACACGAACTCGCCCTTGCTGTTCACTTTGGCGGTGTCCTTGATGTAGGTGCTTTCACCAAAATAGTTGCCCAGGTACACGGTGGTGTCCTTGAGGCCGGTGACCTGGAATTTGATCTGGTAGCCACCCTGGCCTAGGGCCACTGTGGTGAGGAAAAGACAGGTAATGAAAACGGTGAAGCGCATAATCGTGTATTTCGGTGGCAAATTTCAATAATTTATAGATACCATTCAATGCATTCATGCCCAATGACCGCCGCAAGTAATCCCCATTAACAACTTTTTAACAGGACCAGCCCCCGCCCGAACGTACCATGGGTACACTCAATAGAAAGCCGGTCACACGTTCGGTACGGGCGGGCCCGCCCGAACGTACCGTGGACACTCATCAATAGAGAGCAAGTCACCCGTTCGGTACGGGCGGGCCCGGCCAGGGATAGGAGTGGAAAGCCCGAAGCGCGGGGGCATGAGCGCGGACGGACTTGGAACGGATAGCCCGACCTGAGGAACGAGGGGGCCGCCAAACCTTTTTAGGGCATCGCTTTTCGGTCGGACCGGATCGCTTTTGGTGGTAAAATTCAAAGTTTCGGCCGTTATCGCTCGCGTTTCCGGGCGCAATCCTCTAAACTTGAACCCGGAACCCAAGGCTTCAGTTTAAACGATCTCCATGTCGCTTGTCATACAAAACCTTACGAAAATTTATGGCGAACAGAAAGCCATCAACAACATCTCGTTTACGGTGCAAACGGGCGAGATCGTGGGTTTTTTGGGACCAAACGGCGCGGGAAAGTCGTCGACCATGAAAATCGCCACCTGCTACCTGCCCCCCACCTCGGGACGCGTGCTGGTGGGCGGATTCGACGTAGTGGAGCAGCCCATGCTGGTGAAGCAGATCACCGGTTATTTGCCGGAGCACAACCCGCTGTACCTGGATCTGTATGTGCATGAATACCTGGCCTTCATCGGCGGACTCTACGGACTGCGCGGCGCGCGACTAAAGGACCGCACGAGGGAGATGATCGAACTTTGCGGGCTCACCAACGAGCAGAACAAAAGAATAGAGACCCTGTCGAAAGGCTACCGCCAACGCGTGGGACTGGCCCAGGCGTTGTTGCACGACCCGAAGGTGCTGATCCTGGATGAGCCCACGTCGGGACTGGACCCCAACCAATTGGTGGAGATCCGCAAGCTGATCAAGGACATTAGCCGCGACAAGACCGTGATCTTCTCCACCCACATCATGCAGGAAGTGCAGGCCCTCTGCGACCGCGTAGTGGTGATCAACAAAGGCGAACTGGTGGCCGACGACACGCTGACCAACCTGCTGCGCCGCGACGGCAAGGGCGTCACCCTGCTGGCCGAATTTGAAGGGAATGTGACGGCCCAACAACTGAGCGCGCTCAAGGGCGTGCGCCAGGTGACGGTGGTCGAGGGTTTCAAATTCAGGATCGCGACCGACGGCGAGGGCGACCTTCGCCCGGAAATATTCCGTTTTGCGGCAGACAATAATTTATCGCTCATCGGGTTGAAGCAGGAGGAAAGTTCGCTGGAAAACATTTTCCGGGAGCTGACGGCCCAGGATCCTACTATGCCATAAGGAAATAAAATCTATTTTTGCGCCACGACCCCCGCGGTATGCTCCAGGTACTCTCAAAAGAATTTAACAGCTTTCTCAACTCTCTCATCGCCTACGTGGTGATCGGCGTGTTTTTGCTGAGCATGGGGTTGCTGGTGTGGGTGTTCCCCGAAACGTCGGTGCTGGACTATGGCTACGCCGACATGGAGACGCTGTTTAGCGTGGGCCCCTATGTGTTTGTGTTCCTGGTGCCAGCCATTACCATGCGCAGCTTTGCAGAGGAAAAGAAAGCAGGCACGATGGAGCTGTTGTTCACCAAGCCGCTGACCGATTGGGATATCCTGTTGGGAAAATATTTTGCCAGCCTGCTGCTGGTATGGTTCGCGTTGATCCCGACGCTGGTGTATTACTATTCTATCTATCGCCTGGGCAACCCTGTGGGCAATATCGACACGGCGGGTGTGATGGGTTCCTATATCGGGCTGGCCTTGCTGGCGGCCGTGTTTTGTGCGGTGGGTATTTTTGCTTCGTGCATTACGCCTAACCAGATCGTTGCGTTTATCGTGGCGGCGTTTCTCAGTTTCCTCGTGTTTTCGGGTTTTGACTCGTTGTCGACGTTGGAGTTTTGGTCGGCCAATGCTTTGCAGGTGAAGCAACTCGGGTTGCTGTTTCATTATGAGTCCATGAGCCGCGGGTTGATCGACGCGCGCGATGTCGTTTATTTTGTCAGCGTGATCTTTCTCATGCTGTCCATCACCAAACTAATCCTGGGCAGCAGACAATGGTGAACTGGAAAAGCAGAAAGCTGGGCGATGTGCTGTGGTTTGCCAACGGCGTGGTGGCATTGGTGCTGATCAACCTCCTGGTGTCGCACTATTTTTTCCGGTTGGACCTGACGGAGGAGAAACGCTATAGCATAAAACCACAGACCAAGGAGATCCTGAATACATTGGAGGACGAGGTGTATGTCGAGATCTTTTTGTCGGGGGATTTGAATGCGGGCTTTACGCGTTTTCAGAAAGCGATACAAGAAACATTGGAGGAGTTCCGGATCTACTCGCATAATAAAATAAAATTTCGCGTGACCGACCCCGGTGTGGCGTTGAGCGACAAAGCCCGGCAAGAGTTTATGGCCGATCTGGCCGCACGGGGCATACAGCCTACGAATGTGATTGACAACAAGAATGGCCAGCGCCTGGAGAAGATCATTTTCCCCGGCGTAGTGATCTCTTATGGCGGACGCGAGAAGGGTGTGATGTTGTTGAAGGGAAACAAGGCGGCCACACCGGAGGAGGAGATCAACCAGTCCATTGAAGGCATCGAATATGAAGTGGCCAGCGCCATCCACGAACTCACCAATGAGGACAGAAAGCGAATTGGTTTTGTGACGGGTCACGGCGAGTTGGACTCTGTGCACGTGGCCAGCCTGAAAGGGGCGCTGCGTGAAGCGTATGATGTGGGACGCGTGCGACTCGATCAGCAGCAGTCGTTACAAAATGTGGACGTGCTGGTGATCGCAAAACCGACGTCAACCTTTTCGGCGTTGGACAAATTTGCGTTGGACCAATACATCATGCAAGGCGGCAAGGTGATGTTTCTCATCGACCGGCTGAACGTCAGTATGGACAGTGCTTCGAGTGAAAATTATTTTGCTTTGCCCTATGATCTGGGCCTGGATGATCAGTTGTTCAAGTACGGCGTTCGCATCAATCCGGATCTTGTGCTGGACCGTACGTGCGGCTTGTACCCGATCATTACCGGACAAGTAGGAGGGAAGCCGCAGGTGCAGTTGATGGAATGGCCTTTCTTTCCATTGTTGAACCGCTATGCGGCACATCCGGTGACACGCAACCTCGATGCGGTGGTGACCAGGTTTGTGAGCAGCGTCGACACCGTGAAGGCAGCCGGCATCCGGAAGACTTCTTTGATGACTACCTCACCGTATTCGAAAAAATTTACTACGCCGGTGAAAGTGAGCGTGAACGAACTGCGGAAGAATGTGAGACCCGAAGATTTTTCCGAAGGCGATATCGCCGTCGGCTATTTGCTGGAAGGAAAATTCACATCCCTATACAAAAACCGCTTGTTGCCCGAGGGTGCTCCCGAACAAGGATTCAAAGCCGATGGCGTGACCACGAAACTTGTGGTGATTGGCGACGGCGACCTGGCGCGCAACGACATCAACCCACGCACGCGCCAGATCCAGGCGTTGGGATTTGATCCGTTCACAAACCAAACCTTCGCCAACCGCGATTTCCTGATGAACGCCGTGACCTACCTGGCGGAGGACGATGGCTTGATCCAGGCCCGCAACAAGCGGGTGACGATCCGGCCGCTGGATAAAACGAAAGTGACTTCGGAGCGCGCGAAGTGGCAAGTGATCAACCTGGTGGTTCCCATCTTGCTTTTGATCGCCTATGGCGTTTTCCGTGCGTATTGGAGGAAGAAAAAATTTGCCAAGTTCTAGCGATGCAGGAAAAAAGAAATAAACGGCTGTTGATCCTGTTGGTGGTGCTCGTGGTGGCCACCGCCGCCGCCGCATGGCTGACCCGCGAAGAGCGCACGTTCGAGGTGGACAAGAATCTTTTCAAAGGCTATGACCTGAAAACGATCGATGAGGTGACACTCACGTCCAAAACCGGCACGGTGCAATTGAAATACAATGGCAACCGCTGGAAAGTGAACGACCGCTACGACGCCGACCGCAACATGATCGAAGTGCTGCTGGCCACCCTGCTGCAAGCAGAACCCAAACGACCTGTGGCGACGGCTTTGCGAGATTCGGTGCGCGCTTTGGTGAAAGAGCAAGGCGTAAAGATCGCGTTGCAGGCTGGGGGGAAACCGGTGGAGACGTTTTATTCGGGAGGCATACAAGCCAAAAATCAAACCTATTTCAGCAAAGAGAACGGAGAACCTTACCTGGTGACCATTCCGGGCTATCGCGTTTATGTGGCGGGAATTTTTGAATTGCCCGAAAGCGGCTGGCGCAACAAGTTTGTGTTTGGCTTTAACTGGCGCAATTTCCAACGCCTGGAGACGGAGTTTCCTTCGAAGCCTTCCGATAATTTTGCTGTGGCCTTGCAAGACCGCTTTTTTACGGTCCAGGGCCTTTCGCAGGCCGACACCACGAAACTGAACAACTACCTGGACGACGTTTCGCTTTTGACCGTCGACGAGTTTGTGCCCACCAGCGACGTTCTGGACAGTCTTTCGCAAACGCCTGCCGTGATGACCGTGCGGGTGAAGGACATTGGTCGGAAAGAATACGTTTTGAGCCTCTATGCGCCACGTGCTGTGCGTGGGCCGTTCCGGGGGTTGATCGATGGCGAGCAGTGGGCGTTAATCGCTGAGGATAAGGTGATTCCCATTCTGCGGCCCCGCCATTTCTTTGGGAAATAGTGCCGGATCCGATGCACCCTTTTTGACCAAAAAGGGCGGTTTTATTTTTCGGTTTTCTTTCTAACTTTACCCCGCTTTAAAAACCAACCACTCGAATGAAGTTTATTGTAAACTCTGCTTACCTGCTTAAGCAACTCTCCAATATTAACGGCGTGATCACCACCAACCCCGTAGTGCCGATCCTTGAAAATTTCCTTTTCGAGCTGGAGAAAGGCGGCCTGACGGTGACGGCTTCGGACCTGCAGACGTCTATGATCACCGAACTTCAGGTTGAATCCAAAGAAAAAGGCAGCATTGCCGTGCCCGCCCGCATCTTGCTGGATACCCTCAAAAACCTCCCCGAACAGCCCGTGACGTTCTCGATCGATGAGTCTACCTACAGCGTAGAGATCATCTCCGACAACGGCCGCTATAAACTTTCCGGCGAAAACGCCACCGACTTCCCCAAAGTGCCGTCGGTATCGAACGACTTTACGGCCGAGATCAGCACCGAAGTGTTGGCGCGCGCTGTGAACAACACCATCTTTGCCACCAGCAACGACGAGCTTCGCCCCGCCATGACCGGCGTGTATGTGAACCTCGGAGATAAGAATACAACGTTCGTTGCCACCGACGGCCACCGCCTGGTGCGCTACAGAAGATCGGACGTGAAATCCGAGAACGGCAACTCCATCATCATTCCCCGCAAGGCATTGAACTTGTTGAAAGCTACACTGCCTTCGGAGAACACGGAAGTGAGCCTCAACTTCAACATGTCGAATGCCTACTTCAAGTTTGGCAACATCAAAATGATCTGCCGTCTCATCGACGAGCGTTTCCCGGACTACGACAACGTGATCCCTACGGTGAACAACATCAAGATGACGATCGAGCGCAGCGATCTGTTGGGTGCCCTGAAACGTATTTCTATTTATGCCAACAAGACCACGCACCAGGTGCGTTTGAAAATAACCGGCAGCGAATTGCAGATCTCCGCAGAAGATCTGGATTTCTCCAACGAAGCCAACGAGCGCCTCAGCTGCGAGCATGAAGGCGAAGACATCGAGATCGGCTTCAACGCCAAGTTCCTCATCGAAATGCTCACCAATATGGATTCCGACAAGATCAAACTGACCATGTCGGCCCCGAACAAAGCAGGTGTGATCCTTCCGGCCGAAAAAGACGATGCCGAAGACATCCTCATGCTGGTGATGCCGGTGATGCTGAACCAGTACGTATAAGCCCTTAACCTGCTTGCTACAGTAATGAAGTGTTGCATGGCCCTGATTGTCCTGCTCAGCATTTGTGCCACGGGACATGCTCAGTATTATCGCGCGCTTGGCGCGGCAGAGGAAAACACTGCCGTAGTAAGCCCCATTGTTCAAAAGAAAGCCCAGCGCATTGCCTATGAAGTGACGACGCCTCCGGGATTGCGCATGCGAAAGGTAGGTAGGATCATGGCCATGTGCGGGGGCGGCATGATCCTCGCCGGGGCGATTATCTATTCCAATGCCGATCCGAATGCAGGGGCAGTCCATATGAACTCCAATGGTACGATGTACACCGACGGTCAATTGCAGCAAGAGTTGGGCCTGCTCTGTGTCGGAGCGGGAATAGGCCTCGCCGTGCCTGGTGTTATTCTCTGGACGAAAGGCACGAAAAAATTCAACCGCTACCTGGAAACGCAGACTGCGTTTAAATTTACAAGGAACGGAGCGGGATTGACGTATCGATTCTAATACGTCTCATAGACCCTCATTTGATTATTGATTTTAATGATCGCGCTTAGCGGTCCGGTTATTTTTGTACGCCTGCTTTTTAGGTCGCTTTCGTGTTACACCTGGCCGGGAGGAATTTATTCAGGCGACAATAGCTCCACGTTTGCCCAACTCGATCACTTCCATATTCTGAACTTTCCCGGCAGTGATCTCAAACCGAACAATAGTTTTCACCAAATGAAATCCGTGTTGGCCCGCAGCCCCCGGGTTGACGTAGAGCATGTTGTTGTATTTGGGATCGCGCTTGATGCGCAGGATGTGGGAGTGACCACAAATAAAAACATCGGGCGGATCGATACTCAGAAATTTCTTGATGCGTGGATTATAGTTCGGCGGCGAACCTCCAATGTGCGTCATCCATACTCTAACCCCCTCGATGGTGGTGCGCATGTCTTCGGGATAGTCGGTTTGCAGAACTTTGTCGTCGACGTTCCCAAAAACCGCGCGCACGGGTTTGAACGCTTCAAGTTGCTCGATCACGGAGCGATCGCCGATGTCGCCGGCGTGCCAGACCTCGTCACAATCCTTGAAATACGAAAAGACCTTGGGGTCGAGATAATTGTGTGTGTCCGACAGCAGACCGATTTTCATGTCGCTAAAATAATACTTGCCAGATAAATGCCGCAGGGCACGAGTGGCCTTTGATGGCCAGACATGATCTTTTTAACAAAGCAACTTGAGCTAATCAACAAAACAAGAGGCCTAGGGCCTGCCATACCTTTGTCTCAACAAAAAAACAAAATCATGACAAAAGTTTGGTTTATCACCGGCAGCTCCCGCGGATTGGGACGCAGCCTGACAGAAGCTGTATTGGCCCACGGCGACAAAGTGGCCGCCACCGCCAGAGACCCGAAGCAATTGAACGACCTGGTGGAGAAATATCCCGGGAAGATCCTCGCCCTAAAGCTCGACGTGACCCGGAGCGAAGAGATTCGTGGTGCAGTATCCGAAACGATCGCCCGCTTCGGAAGGATCGATGTGCTCGTGAACAATGCCGGCGTGGGCATCGTCGGCGCTGCCGAAGCGTTTACCGACGAACAAATGCACAGCCAGTTGGACATAAATTTATACGCACCCATCGAAGTGTCGCGCGCCGTGTTGCCCCACATGCGCAAACAACGCTCGGGAAGGATTTTGCAGATCAGTTCGGTTGGCGGACGCGTGGCCGGTCCGGGACTGAGCATGTACCAGGCCGCCAAGTTTGGTTTGGGAGGATTTAGCGAAGCGCTGGCCAAGGAAGTGTTGCCGCTGGGTATACGGGTGACCAGCGTGGAACCCGGTGGCTTCCGGACGGATTGGGGTGGAGCTTCCATGACCTTTGCCCCGTCCATAGAAGGCTATGAAAACACCGTCGACCGGGCGCGCGACTTTTTGACGAGCGGCAGCTACGTGCCTATGGGTGACCCCGACAAAGCCGCCCAGGCCATGATCGACCTCGTTGACCATCCCGAACCTCCCGTGCACCTGGTGCTGGGAAGTGAAGCGGCCGGCATTGTGAAACATGGCGACGATGTGCGTAAGGCCGAATTCGAAAAATGGCTTCCCGTAACCGTTTCCACCGATGCCGACGACGCGGTGAACTTCCTGGAAACAGAAGCTGGCCGAACGTTGATGAACTTAAAGGCTATCGATAAACGTTAGAGACTTTAAAACCCGCAGAGGCGCCAAGATCGCAAGGAAAAACGCAATGAACGTTGCGCTGACTTTGTGCCCTCAGCGCCTTTGCGGTTCAAAACGATTGAAGACCCATGGCTCAAAAAAATTCCAAATCGCTCCCCCACATCCTCTATTCGTGCTACTCCCACA
>DATDAV010000326.1:0-1114 GCA_036525235.1 Chryseolinea sp.
CTGCTGTGTAACACCTTGAAAATCAATGATGCTAAATTGCAATCAGAAAAAACTTGATCATCGAGTGTAAGGAGTTGCGTCCGGGATGGATAGCCTCAGTAGTTCACGATTTGGCTGCAAATGCTTGAAACAAGGGAACAAAGTCCTGTCATTTCTAAGTTTTAAAATTTAACCTATTGAGTTTTTGGAGCTTATGGGAGCTGTCCATGTTGGGGGAAAGCAGATCGCCACGGGGTCACCAAAGCTCAAAACGACCAAGGAGACACGGATTCGTTTTGAACTCATCAATGCTCTGAACACTCAACTCCCACCTGTTCGAATGAGCTTTCACGACAAACGAACGGTGAGGTCGATAGTCGAACGACTGGACAAATCGACAAAAAAGAGGTACAGACCTCCAAGAAATCACACTTAAGAGGAGGTCTGTGATGGCAGTAGCTTATCTCAATGATGAAGTCGTCGTCAAGGAAGCACAAAGACGATTGCAAATGTACTTACCGATCGACTGGGAGGGCAACTGGTACCACGCTATGGACGCATGGATGGCACTCATAGGCGCCGCCGGTATGAGCACCTCCATTGCCGCCGTGTGCCGGGAGGGACGAGAGGCACCGTCGGACAACACCTTGCGCGAAAAGCTCGACGAGCAGGGCTGGGACGACCGCCTCATCGAAACTGCATGCAACGACATCTTGGCCCAAAGCGTTCGACAGTGCACTTGGCGGGGGCATTTTCCAGTGGTCATTGACCTCCATGAGGTGCCCTTTTATGGGCAAGCGCCCGAGGATGATCCGGACGTGATTCGCCGGGGTCAGGCCAAGGCGGGCACCACCTACTTTCATACGTTTGCCACCGCTTATGTGAGTCGACGACATCGCCGCTTCACCCTGGCTCTGACCCGCGTGCGAGCGCATGAGAGCATGCTCGACGTAGCAGATCGTCTCCGACAACGCGTGGCCGCGTTGGACATTCCCGTGGAAGTCTACTTGTTGGATCGGCAGTTTTGGACCTATGAGTTGCAGGCGGCGTGGCACGAGATACCTTATATCATACCGATACGACGAACGGGCAAGAGCGGTACAGATGGGGGGACACGGCCCCTGTTCGACCTCCA
>DATDAV010000327.1:0-1423 GCA_036525235.1 Chryseolinea sp.
TGAGCAAATGAGCTAACGAATTTAAGTCGCCCACGCGACAATCACAAATTATCCAAATGCCATTGACTTAGAATTTTACTTTGACAAAGTGACGCCGTCAGTTTGGCGGCGGCGACTCGAATTCGGGGAAAATTTTCAAGGGAGGTTCAGGAGATGAAGAAATTTCTAAATTTGAGAGTTGGGCTAATCGTCTTTATGACGCTTCTTCCGTGGGGATATCTCACCCAGGCTGGCCCACTGGAAGACTTGGTTGCAGGCGCCAAAAAGGAAGGCACCATCGAGTTTTACGGTCCTTCCACCCTCGGTCCTGAGGGTGCCCAAGCGATCGTTTCCGCCTTCAATAAAAAGTATGGATTGAACACCAAAGTAAATTTTACACCTTCCGGTAACATGACTCGGGATACCGCGAAGGTCGTCGGCTTGTCGGCGTCGGGACAACCGCCGGAATGGGACATCATGGTCGTCACGGATGCGCATCATGGCTCGCTGTGGCTACGAAAGTTGCACAAGACCTTCGACTACACCAGCGTGGGCGTCGACAAGCAGCGAATCGAATATGACAGTGGCACTATATCCGTCGCGAACCAGTTTGCCCTTCCGACCTATAATACAAAGCTGGTTGCGGCTAAGGATGTGCCGCAAAAATGGGAAGACCTGCTCGATCCGAAATGGAAGGGTAAGCTGGGTGTTATCAATTCGACGCACCATTTTGGGCGTTTAGCCGCGGGCGCCTGGGGCGACGAAAAAACCCTCGATTTCATAAAAAAACTCGTCGCGCAAAAGCCGCTTTTGACCCGCGCGGGAGAAATGGCCCAACGATTGATCTTGGGTGAAGTGCTGGTGACGGCGACCTTGCAGGACAGCCAGCTGCACGAAGCGAAGGAATCCGGCGCGCCGTTAGCTTTCGCTGAGAAGGTATCACCGGTGATCTCGCCCGAATATCACGTTGGCGTGATAAAAAATGCACCGCATCCCAACGTGGGCCATCTGATGTCGGCTTTTATGGCGTCCGCGGAAGTTCAACCAGCGTGGTTAAAGTATACCGGTCATACCTCTGCTTATGTACCTGGCACCGCGGCTCACAAATTCGCCCAGGGCAAGCAGGTGATTTACATGAAACAAGACCAAGCCGACAAGGTTGACAAAATATCCCGCCAAATCGGCAAAATCCTCGGCTTTGATTGAGCACGCTGCCACGCTGGCCCGCCGGAGGAAGAGGTATGAAAGTCGAATCCCGCGATGAATCGACCGTGGATCCATGGGACGGTTGGAGCCGGTTCCTACCCCAGGGAATGACGGTGTTTGCCACGGGGCTTTCGGGATTTTTGTTGCTGCTCATCGGACTGCCAGTGTTGATGGTCATTCTCATGAGTCTTCGCACTGGCTTTCCCGGCGAGACCGTTCCGTTTACATTAGAAAACTT
>DATDAV010000328.1:0-116026 GCA_036525235.1 Chryseolinea sp.
TTGGCAATGATCGGCGCCTAAAGGGGTTGAAAGGAAGAAAAATTGTTAAGTATTCGTTTACGCGATTACTCAATTTTTTAATCTTATAGCACTTCTCTACATTTGTTGGCTTTCAAAAATAATCATGGATAATTATTCATACATCAGCAATGCAGACGTTGGTTATCTGGACCAACTCTACCAAAACTACAAAAAGGACCCTAATAGCGTCGATTTAACCTGGCAGAAGTTTTTTGAGGGATACGACTTCTCCGCTCAGCGCTATGGCGAAAACGGCCACGGTCCCAAAGGAGGCGATGATTCCCTTTCCTTAAAGGAAACGCAGGTGCGAAACCTGATCTTCGTGTACCGCTCATTCGGTCACCTGAAATCCAAAACCAACCCTGTTCGCGAACGCCGGAACCACCAGGTGAACTTCGACCACACCAACGTGGGCCTCACCGATGCCGACCTGGACACCGAATTTGACGTGGGCGCCGAAATCGGCATGGGCCGCGCCACCCTGCGCAAGATCATCGAAAAACTGAAGGCCGTATACCTCGGTCCCATCGGTTTCGAATACAACTTCATCCGCAATGACGAAGTGCGCTCGTGGTTCTTCCAAAAATGCGAACAACAATACTTCACCTATAATCCCAGCATCGACGAGAAGAAAAGCATCCTCACCAAGCTGAATGAAGCCGTGGTGTTCGAGAACTTCCTGCACACGAAATTCCTGGGCCAAAAACGCTTTTCCCTGGAAGGCGGCGAAAACACCATCCCTGCCCTGCAGACCATCATCAACAAAGCGGCAGAGCTGGACGTAAAGGAAGTAGTGATCGGCATGGCCCACCGCGGTCGTCTGAACGTGTTGTCAAACATCCTCGGCAAAACCTACGAACAGATCTTCACCGAGTTTGAAGGCAACGTCAGCCCCGAGCAAACTATGGGCGACGGCGATGTGAAATATCACCTGGGCTATTCGAGCCACATCAACACGCCTTCCGGCAAGAAAATATATCTGAAGCTTTCGCCCAACCCTTCCCACCTGGAAGCGGTGGATCCGTTGGTGATCGGCTACACCCGCGGCCAGATCGACGACGAATATAAAGGAGACCTTACTAAAGGTATGGCCATCCTCATCCACGGCGACGCCGCGGTGGCAGGACAAGGCATTGTGTATGAACTGTTGCAAATGTCGGGCTTGCCCGGCTACACCACGGGTGGAACGATCCACTTCGTGATCAACAACCAGGTAGGTTTCACCACCGACTATGACGATGCCCGTACCAGCATTTACTGTACAGACCTGGCCAAGATCGTAGACGCTCCCGTGCTGCACGTGAACGGCGACGACGCCGAAGCCGTAAGCTTTGCGTCGAAACTGGCCGTAGAATACCGTCAGAAATTCGGACAGGATATTTTTATCGACTTGCTGTGCTACCGTCGTCACGGTCACAACGAGAGCGATGAGCCCAAGTTCACCCAACCGAAATTGTACAACATCATCGCCAAGCACGAGAATCCCCGCGAGATCTACGTAAAGAAATTGGTGGAGCGTGGCGATGTGGATGCAGCGTTGGCCGATGAGATGGACAAGAATTTCAGAAACCAGTTGCAAGACCGGTTGAATGAAGTGAAGCAGAAGCCACTTCCCTACAAGCCTCAGAAGATCGAAGCCGAATGGGAACAAATGCGTTGGGCTACACCGGAAGATTTTGATAAGTCTCCGGAGACCGGTATCAAGGAAAGCGTGATCGAGAAAGTTGGCAAGGCGCTGACGACGATCCCCGAAGGATTCAAGCCCTTGAAACAAATTGAAAAACTGTTGAAGGACCGTCAGGCGGCTTTCTTCGAAACGAAAGTGCTAGGTTGGGCTGAGGCGGAATTGTTAGCCTATGGCTCGTTGTTGACCGAGAAGACGCCGGTGCGTATGTCGGGCCAGGATGTTCGCCGTGGCACGTTCTCGCACCGTCATGCCTATTTCTTTGACGCGAATACAAACGAACCGTATTGCGGTCTCGACAACATTGATAAGACCCAGACGAAATTCAAGATCTACAACTCTTTGTTGTCTGAATTTGGTGTGTTGGGATTTGAATATGGCTATGCCATGTCTTCCCCCAGCGCCTTGGTATTGTGGGAAGCGCAGTTTGGCGACTTCGTGAATGGTGCGCAAGTGATCATCGACCAGTTCCTTTCTTCTGCCGAATCGAAGTGGCAACGGATGAACGGTCTGGTGATGTTGCTGCCGCATGGCTACGAAGGTCAGGGCCCTGAACACTCCAGCTGCCGTCCGGAGCGATTCCTGCAGTTGGCTGCGGAGTACAACATGATCGTGTCGAATCCCACGACGCCGTCGAACTTCTTCCACTTGCTGAGACGACAAGTGACGTGGCAGTTCCGCAAACCCTGCATCGTGTTCTCACCCAAATCCTTGTTGAGACACCCTGCGGTAATTTCTCCGATAAAGGAATTCACATCGGGTACTTTCAATGAAGTGCTGGACGATCCTACCGGCGTTGTAGCAAAAGATGTGAAGCGCGTCATTCTTTGCTCGGGCAAGATCTATTATGACCTCGTTGAAGTGCAGCAGAAGCGCAAAGCAAAAGATACGGCGGTTGTCCGCATCGAGCAATTGTATCCTTTCCCCGAAAAACAACTGAAAGCGATCCTGAAGAAATACAAGGATGCCAAGGTGGTGTGGGCACAGGAAGAACCGGCCAACATGGGTGCCTATTCGTTCATTCTCCGGATGATGCCGAAGCAAGAGTTTGAAGTGGTATCGCGCAAGGCCAGTGCATCGCCGGCGACAGGGTTCTCTAAAGTTCATAAAGTAGAACAAGAGAAATTGGCGAACAAAGCATTCGAGATCTAAACCAGAAACATGTCACGGCCCCGGCCGTCAAAAAAAACATATCGTTCAAATAAAAAAATTAAAAGGGAATGGCTATTCAAATAAAAGTGCCCGCGGTCGGCGAGTCCATCACGGAAGTGACCATCGCGAACTGGCTTAAGAAAGACGGCGATGTGGTGAAGTTGGATGAAGTGATTGCCGAACTGGAATCGGACAAAGCAACCTTCGAGCTCACGGCGCCCAGCGCTGGGGTGTTGAAGATCATCAAACAACAAGGCGAGACGGTTCCCATCGGCGGCCTCATCTGCGAAGTGGAACCTTCGGGCGCCACGGCAGCAGCAGCGGCTCCTGCGCCTGCACAGCCTGCGACTCAACCCGCAGCGGCTCCTGCAGCCCAGGCACCAGCCGAACCCAAGAAGGCCGGCGGTGTGAAGGAAATGAAAGTGCCCACCGTGGGAGAGTCCATCACTGAGGTGACCATTTCAACCTGGTTGAAAAAAGATGGCGACTTGGTGAAGCTGGACGAAGTCATTGCCGAAGTAGAATCCGACAAGGCCACCTTTGAGTTGCCGGCCGAAGCTACGGGCATCCTGCGCATTGTTGCCAAGGAAAAAACAACGCTACCCATAGGCGGTTTGATTTGTAAAATTGAGATCACAGACGGTGCGGCCGCTTCGAATGGTGCAGCGGTACCGCAACCTGCAGCGGCCACCGCCGCAGTAGCGGGCGACAAAACGTATGCCGCAGGTCATCCTTCTCCCACAGCAGCAAAGATCCTGGATGAAAAAGGCATTCCTGCCAACCAGGTTTCCGGAACGGGTGTAGGTGGAAGAATCACACAGACGGACGCACAAAATGCTCAGAAAGCCCAGGCCCCTGCGGCCACGGCAGGCAAGCCGGCCGAAACCAAAGCCCCGCTGGCTCCGCCGGTGATCGCTTCCGGTGTGGGACGCAATGTGCGCAACGAAAAAATGACGTCGCTGCGCAAGACCATCGCCAAGCGATTGGTGGCGGTGAAAAATGAAACCGCCATGCTCACCACGTTCAACGAGGTGGACATGAAGCCGGTCATGGACTTGCGTTCGAAGTATAAAGATCAATTCAAGGAAAAATATGGTGTTGGGTTGGGCTTCATGTCCTTCTTCACCAAGGCCGTGTGTGCCGCCTTGAAGGAGTTCCCTGCCGTGAACGCGTCCATCAACGGTGATGAGATCATTTATCACGACTACTGCGATGTATCCATCGCGGTGTCGACGCCCAGAGGTTTGGTGGTGCCGGTGATTCGCAATGCGGAAGCCCTTAGCTTCAACCAGATCGAAAGCGAAGTAGTGCGTTTGGCTACGAAAGGCCGCGACGGAAAACTTTCCATCGAGGAAATGACCGGAGGAACGTTCTCGATCACCAACGGGGGCGTGTTTGGTTCTATGCTTTCAACGCCCATCCTGAACCCGCCGCAGTCGGCGATTTTGGGTATGCACAATATCGTGGAACGTCCGGTGGTGAAGAATGGTGAGATCGTGATTCGTCCGATCATGTATGTGGCCTTGTCTTATGATCATCGCATTGTGGATGGTCGTGAGTCGGTGAGCTTCCTGGTTCGGGTGAAGGAGATGATGGAAGATCCGGGAAGATTGATCCTGGGCGTTTAATTGATTTCAAAGTTGCCTATCATAAAAAAAGCAGGTATGAAAATGAGGATCGCCAGTGTCTTGCTGAGTGTTGTTTTGTTATCATACCTGCTTGCTTTTTCTGCGTGTGACCCGGGCTGTAATTCCGAAGCCCCCTTCACGGCCTACATTCACCTCGCCGAGGGCAGTCTATATACATCGGTGTATGGATTGGATGGGACACGGCCCGGGAAAGAAATCCAGATATATAGTTCGTATCAGGTGGAGATGCCGCTTGCCAGAAACCAGGATAAAACCGTTTTGATATTTCAGTCGGATACACGAAAAGATACACTGAGCATTCAATACGTACTCACTCCGAAGCTGCAGTCGACGAAGTGTGGCTTTTACATGGATGCTGACCAATACAAGATCGTTGAGCCTACTTCGTTTTCGAGTGTTGAATTGGGTAATTACCCATCTCCGAGCCAAATAAACGTTTACATCCATGATTAGACGCCTACAGGTCACGGCCTGGTTAATGATCATGGGCTACACGGTTTTTGGGCAATCGCCCGCCGGACTGTCTGTGGGATTTGATGTGATGAAAGTGATACCGGTTTTTTTCAACAGCGGTTATATGCTCGAGCCTTCGCTGATCTATACTTCACGCAGCAACATCATCATCGATCTGGCGGCAGGCTTTACCAATGTGAAGAAAGATACGGTGTATAATAACGCCACGTATTTTAACAAGGGGTATTACCTTCGTCTCGACGCCGGGGGTATGGTGCTTAAAGATCCCGGGCGCTTCAAACAGTATTATATCATGGCGGGCCTCGTTTACTCGGACTTTACCGAACGGGTCAATGCCCGTTTTTACGACGGATATCATTATTATAGTGACGCGTTCACGACGCTCGAACAATCCAATCGTCTGGTTTCCCTTGAGATTCAGCCCGGTTATCGGCTTCCTTTAATGAACTCGAGATTTTCCGTTAATTTCCAGGGACGGTTCAGTTGGGTCATTACGGAATACAGCCAGGAAAAATTCCCTGTGTATTTGGTGCCCGGCGTGGGCTATGTGGCAACGGGAAAGGACAACGTGGATAGCAGTGATATCTCAGCGGGCGCGTCGATTCGTATCGTTTATAAACTTTTAGCAATTAATAATTAAAGATCTATGCAATACAACGTCGTAGTTATTGGCTCTGGGCCTGGAGGTTACGTAGCAGCCATTCGTTGTGCACAACTCGGTTTCAAAACCGCTATCATTGAAAAATATGATACACTGGGGGGTACTTGTCTCAACGTGGGCTGCATTCCCTCGAAAGCACTGCTGGATTCTTCCGAGCATTTCATCACCGCCAAGGAACATTTTGCCGAACATGGCATCGACATCCCCGCTCCGAAGGTGAACATCACCCAGATGATCAAACGGAAAACCGGCGTGGTGAAGGCCAACGTAGATGGCATCGCATTTCTGATGAAGAAAAACAAGATCGACGTGCTCACCGGCGTGGGATCGTTTGTCGATAAAAATACCATTAAGGTGACCGCGAAGGATGGTAAAGAAACCACCATCACGACCGAGCGTGTGATCATCGCCACCGGCTCTAAGCCCACACCGCTTCCCTTTGCACCGTTCGATAAAAAAAGAATCATCTCCAGCACCGAAGCGTTGGAGTTGAAAGAAGTACCCAAACATTTCATCGTCATTGGTGGCGGCGTGATCGGCATGGAGCTTGGATCAGTGTACGCACGCTTGGGATCCAAGGTAACGGTAGTCGAGTTCCTCGATAGCCTGATCCCCACGATGGACGGCTCGCTGGGCAAAGAGCTTTTGAAAGTGACCAAGAAACTGGGAATGGATTTCTTCCTTGGCCACAAAGTGACGTCGGTCCAAAATACAGGCAACGAAGTGGTGGTAAA
This sequence comes from Chryseolinea sp., assembly GCA_036525235.1. Lineage (GTDB taxonomy): Bacteria > Bacteroidota > Bacteroidia > Cytophagales > Cyclobacteriaceae > Chryseolinea. The sequence continues at coordinate 6,376 of DATDAV010000328.1, forward strand.
AGCCGAAGCAAAAGACGGCAAGACCATCGAACTGAAAGGCGACTATTGCCTGGTGAGCATTGGCAGACGCCCCTACACCGATGGACTCGGGTTGGATAAGGTTGGCATCGAAACCGTGAAAGGCCAGATTCCCGTGGACGAACATTTGAAGACGAAAGTAGATAACATCTATGCGATTGGCGATGTAGTGCGTGGCGCAATGCTCGCACACAAAGCCGAGGAGGAAGGTACGTTTGTGGCAGAACAATTTGCAGGGCAAAAACCTCACGTGCATTACCTGCTCATACCCGGCGTGGTATACACCTGGCCGGAAGTGGCCAGTGTAGGCTACACCGAAGAGCAATTGAAAGCCGATGGCAAAGCCTATAAGGTGGGCAACTTCCCTTACAAAGCATTGGGAAGAGCACGCGCCAGCATGGACACCGATGGTTTTGTAAAGATCCTCGCCGACAAACAAACTGACGAAATACTTGGCGTTCACATCATTGGCGCGCGTGCTGCCGATATGATCGCCGCTGGCGTAACCGCGATGGAGTTCCGCGCATCTGCAGAAGACGTTTCAAGAATGTCGCACGCTCACCCGACCTATATGGAAGCCGTGAGAGAAGCGTGTCTTGCCGCCACGGCGAATCGCCCGATCCATCTTTAAGGAGGGTGGTTCTGAATTGGACCACGCCAACGAGATTCTATATCATAAACCCTGGGCGAAACCCGGGGTTTATTTTTTCCAAAGCTTGTACTGCGTGAACGCCCGGATCAGAATAGCGATGACGATCGGGATCAGCGACGTGTGAAGTTGTTGTGGTAATATTGGCCAGGTAAGCAACAGCAGTACGCTGAGAATGGTCACGCCGAGAAAATATTTTTTCAACCACTCCGGCCGGCGGAAAAGTGCAATGGCGGCGACCAGATTTGTTGGCAGTGCCCAAAGCAAGTTGAAATTTTTCGCCGCGGCCTGATGGTCGGTAAAGAACCATAAAAAGAAAAGAAGGAATCCCAAAAGACCCGTCACGGTGAAGAGCACGCTGTCCAGCCAGTTAGACGGCTTTCCTCTTTTAAAATCCCACGCGGTGATCGCGATGCAAAGCAAGGCAAACGCTCCAAACACATACATGGGATGCGGCAAGCCGCCAGGTAATTCCTCCGGGCGCGCATCGTATACGTTGACCTTTGCCTTTACCAGGGGAACGGTGGTGCCGTTTTGTTGTATGGTGGCGTGGTCAAATCCTGATTCGATGTAGTCAGGCAGGAACATGTATTCGTAAGGCGACGCCTTTTTGTCCATGGGAAGACCCAGGCAGATGTCGATGCCGAGATCACCCCAGGGCTGGTGTTTCAGGTAGATGTCCGTGAGCTCGCGAATGGTGTAATCGGTTTTGACGTAGGAGCCATCGAACGTAACGTCCTTGCCGAGGGCGGTGGCTACGACATCGCGGATCTTCGTCGCACAGTTGTTATAGAAGTAGTCGTAGCGGTAGTTTTCGTTTTCGGGTTTCCGGTTCCACATCAGGTAGTCGAACAACTTCTGTTTCTGTTCGGGAGTGAGGTTTAGTTCCTGGTCGTGGATAGAGCGGTTGTAGTAAATGTAAGACGACTGAAAATTCTGGTAGTCATAGGCGGCCAGCTTATAATAAAGATAGCCGCGGGCGAAGTTGAGGTAGAAGTTGGGTTGGTCGAAGTCGAATACGCCGTAGTTGAAGACGGCGTCGATGTTCTGGTCGGGGTCATACACGCGAAAGGCGCTGTGTCCAAAGGCCGAGTAGAGCTCTCCCTGAAAAGGTCCGCAGGTGATGACGGAGATTGTGGCGCGATCGGACAATTTTTGGGCGTAAACGCTGGCGAAAGCGAAAAGCAGGATGCAGGCCCCAATAAATTTTTTCATGAGCTTTGAAATAAACGTTTGCAAGATATAAACCTGCCCTAACTTTTTGATAGGTCGGGAAGGAAGAGATCGTAAAGAAAAAGGCGCTGTTACACCGGGTGGGGAATGGGCGGGGCCGGCAATTTATCCTTACCTTGCTGCCCAATCAACGCGTGGTGCATGAAGGTTAATTTCCGCGATAGCGTGAATATGGTGGCGAAAAGCTCGTTCAGCCGGGCGTTGAATGCGGCGCGCATCTATACCAGCTTTCACACCTCTACCTTCACCGGGAAGCCGGCCATCCAAGGCCTGCCGATCAGCCTCTCGTTCGAACCCACCACGTCGTGCAACCTGCGTTGCCCAGAGTGCCCCAGTGGTTTGCGTTCGTTCACGCGCCCCACGGGCATGCTGCAGGAAGAACTGTTCCGCAACGTGATCGATCAACTGGCGCCTACCCTGAGCTACCTCACCTTCTATTTTCAGGGCGAGCCGTTTTTGCATCCGCAGTTCCTCGACATGGTGAAATACGCCTCCCGCAAAGGGATTTATACCGCCACCTCGACCAATGCGCATTATTTAAAAGATGACATGGCCAAGGCCACGGTGCAATCTTCCCTTGACCGGCTCATCATCTCCATCGACGGAACCTCCCAGGACACTTATCAAAATTATCGCGTAGGCGGCTCGTTGGACAAAGTGCTGGAGGGCGCGCTAAACATTTTGCGCTGGAAAAAGGAATTGAAATCCCGGACGCCGCATGTCATCTTCCAGTTCCTGGTGGTAAAACCCAATGAACACCAGATCCCGGAAGTATATGCGCTGGCGGAAAAGCTTGGCGTCGACCAGGTGGTGTTGAAGACGGCGCAGATCTATAACTATAAACAAGGCTCACCGCTAATTCCCGAGCAAGACCAATACTCGCGCTATCGCAAGATGAGCGACGGCTCGTACGCGCTAAAGAATAAGCTGCTCAATGAGTGCTGGAAAATGTGGCACAGTTGCGTCATCACTTGGGACGGTAAGGTAGTGCCCTGCTGTTTCGATAAGGATGCCCACTTTGTGCTGGGAGACTTGAATAAAGACTCGTTCCACGAAATTTGGAATAGCGAAAAATACAACGCCTTCCGGTCGTCGCTGCTGCATTCAAGAAGTGAAATTGAAATTTGTAAGAACTGTACGGAGGGAACAAAGATTTTTGCTTAACGGCTCGCCCCAGCCAATTTTACAGGCCTTCTTTTTTGATTTGTGCTTCGATCTTCTCAAAATCAACGGCACCACATTTCCCACAACCTGTAGCACATCCCGATTTTACCTGGAAGCTTTTATAGATCAGCCTTCCCACGTAAACCACGGCGCCTAAGAAAATCGAACCGACCAATACCTGCTGAAGCATAGCTCAAAAATAAGGATTCAATGACATTAACGCAGGGGGTCTTGGAATAATTTCCAGAAGACTGTTCGATGGCGGACAAAATGAGTCATTTGCGTACAATTTAAACGGTTGACGCCCGAAATACAGGCCATCCAAAGCCTTTTTCACCCTGGCATCCCTCTTGAGTTGTTCCAACCTTTTTAGTGAAATATTTTAGTGAATATATTTTTAGACAACCTTATGCTGAAAAACTATTTCAAAACGGCCATCCGAAACCTGCTCAGGGGCAAAGGCAGCACCCTCATCAACATTTCGGGATTGGCCATGGGGATCACGTGTAGTTTGGTGCTTTTTCTTCTGGTGAGGCACTTGTCCAGTTATGATAACTTTCACGCCAAGCGCGATCGCATTTATCGCGTCGTGAGCCAGTCAGATGGCAACGATGGCAAGCAATATACGTCCGGCGTACCCACGGTTTTACCCGACGCGTTCCGCACCGATTTTACGGAAGTCGAGAATGTCATGTTCGGGGAGTATCGCGCCGGGGCGCTGATTACCATACCCCAACTGAAAGGTGAACCAAAGAAATACGAAGAGCGAAGCGGCGTGGTGATTATCGAACCGGGATTCTTCCAGATGTTCGACCGGCCCGTGTTGATCGGCGACGCCCAAAAAGGACTGGCCGAACCGAACAGCGCCGTGATCTCGAAGCGTTCGGCATTAAAATATTTCGGTAAGGAAGATGCCATTGGTGAGGTGTTGAAATTTGAAAACATCGAATATAAGATCGCCGCGGTGGCCGAAGACTATCCCAGCAATACCGATTTTCCTTTTGATGTGATGCTCTCCTACATCACCGTAAAAAAGGATCGTGAGGAATCAGGATGGAACAGTATCTGGAGCGACCAGCAATGTTATATTTTATTGAAGGAAGGTGAATCACCCTCGAAAATAGAAAGCCGTCTGCCGGCGTTTGCTGAAAAATACATTGGCAAGGACGACCCCGATAACACCCAATTCGCCTTGGAACCGTTGACCGATCTTCACTTCGATGTGCGGTATGAGACTTTCAGCTACAACACCGTGGAACGAGGTATGTTGATGGCCTTTGGCGTGATCGGATTCATTCTCATCTTCACCGCCTGCATCAACTTTGTGAACCTCGCTACGGCCGAGGCGATCAAGCGTTCGAAGGAAGTAGGCATACGCAAATCGTTGGGCAGCACCAAGGGACAGCTGATCCGGCAGTTCCTGGGTGAGACCGGTTTAATTACGCTGATCTCATTGCTCATTGCTATTGCATTGTCACAATTGGCGCTCACGTTTCTCAACCCTTTCCTCGATCTTCACCTATCGTTGAATTTTAGTTCCGATCTCCAACTTTGGGGTTTCATCATTGTGGTCTCCTCCCTCGTGGCCCTTATGGCGGGACTGTACCCGGCCTTTGTAGTATCGGGTTTTCAACCGGCGCTGGCGTTAAAGAATCTGATCAGCAATAAAAATTCTTCCGGCTATAATTTGCGCAGGGGATTGGTGGTAGCGCAATTCATGATCTCCCAATTTTTTATCATCGGCACCATCGTGGTGATCGACCAGATGAATTATTTTCAGAAAAAAGATCTCGGCTTTAGAAAAGATGCCATCCTCATCGTACCCGTCCCCGAGCGGGTTTCGGTTCGCGCCATGGAAGGTGTGAGCAAGCTCCGTACACTACGCGAGGAAGTGGCGGTGATGGCCGGTGTGCAAGCGGTGAGCTTGAACAGCGATCCACCGTCTTCCGGCCATGTGTCCGGCACCAATTTGAAAGTAGAAGGCGGCGATGAAAATTTTGCGACACAAGTGAAACAGATCGACGGCAACTATGCAGCACTATTCGACTTGCAATTCATCGTAGGAAAAAATTTGCAAGACCTCGACACGGCCACAGGGTTTGTTGTGAATGAAAAGCTTGCGCACACCGTGGGCTTCGCCAATGCCGCCGACATCGAAGGAAAGATATTGAAGCTTCGGGGTAAAACACTCCCCGTGGTGGGCGTGGTGAAAGATTTCCACACGGTATCGCTGCGCAGTGCCATCGAACCGTTGGTCCTGATGAACCAGGTTTCGGAATACAGATATTTGGCGTTACAAGTGAAGGGCGGTGCAGTGCAAGATGTTTTAGCGCGGCTGAGACCGGTGTGGGAACGGGCCTATCCCGACTATATTTTCAGCTATGAATTTCTGGATCAACAAATCGAAGAGTTTTATGAAGGCGAGCGAAGAACATCGGTGTTGCTGAGCGTGTTCTCATCCATCGCTATTTTCATCGGATGCCTCGGATTGTTCGGACTGGTAACGTTCATGGCCAATCAGAAGACCAAAGAGATCGGTGTCCGCAAAGTGATGGGCGCTTCCGTGGAAAGCATCGTGTTTATGTTTTCGCGCGAGTTCCTGAAGCTCATCAGTCTCGGCTTTTTAGTGGCGGCGCCGATGGCGTGGTGGGTCATGAACATGTTTTTAGATGAGTTCGCCTACAAGATCACGATTGGTCCTGGAATATTTTTGATTGGCCTGGTCACGACACTGGTCATCGCTATGGCCACTGTGGGATACCGGTCGTTCAAGGCGGCCGTCGTGAACCCCGTAAAATCACTGCGGTCGGAGTAATAATGTGAAACCATTTTTTCTATACTAAATTTTCTATGCATGAAGATCCCTTTGGAAGACGTCCGAAGGGATTTTTTTATGAGAAGATGTTGAGGGGTTGGCCTGGGATGATGAAAAAAAATTATCTTTCAGCATCCTAAACCTCCCCTGTACCTATGAAGTCTTTATCCCTCTTTCTGCTTCTCTCCACATCGATTATGGTTTCGGCACAACGGGTCTTGCGCCCGTCGGATGTCTACCACGTCAAAGCGGTCAAGGACCCGCATCTCTCCCCCGATGGCAAGTGGGTGGCCTATACGGTATCGACACCCGATTCAGCACGCGACACCAACGACAATAATATTTGGATGGCGGCCACCGATGGCAGTGGTGCCATACAACTCACCTACACCGAAGATGGTGAAAGCAGTCCCCGGTTTAGTCCCGATGGCCGGTGGATCAGCTTCCTTTCCGGTCGCGAAAAAGCAAAAGACAAAAGCCAGCTTTGGTTGATGGACCGCCGGGGAGGCGAAGCGCATCAACAAACCAAATTCAAAGCCAGCATTTCGGATTATGAGTGGAGCCCGGATGGAAAAAAAATTCTCTTTCTGATCCAGGACGAAGAAAAGGCCGACACCGTCAAAGATAAACCGGCCAAGCCTATCGTGATCGACCGCTATCATTTCAAAGAAGATCCGGGAGGATATCTGGGACATCTTCACACGCACCTCTACGTGTATGATGTCGCTACAAAGAAACTCGATTCGTTAACGTCCGGCAAGTTCGATCAGTCGGATGCCGTATGGTCGCCCGACAGCAAGTACATCGCCTACGCCAGCAACCGGACGGAAGATCCGGATCGCAACCTCAACTCAGACCTCTGGATTGTAGAAGCCAAAGCCAAGGCAAAACCGCGACAACTCACTACCTGGGTGGACTATGATAAGAAACCCGTGTGGAGTCCCGATGGAAAATACATTGCTTACCTGCGATCGATCTCACCCGAATGGGACACCTATGATGAAGCTCACTTAGCGATCGTACCGGTTGCCGGAGGTGAGCCCGTATTGTTATCGAAGACCTTGGACCGCCCGGTCAACAATCCCCAGTGGTCTAAGAGCGGTCATTCTATTTTTGCATTGATCGAAGACGACCGCGAACGTTATGTAATGGAGTTTGATGTCGCTACAAAAAAATATACAAAGCGCACCTCCGGACAACGGAGCATCACGGATGTGCTTCCCTTCACCGACACAAAGTCGGTGGTCTTGATGAGTGAGCCCGCTAGTCCTCCGGAACTTTATCTGCTGGAGAACGGCGCGTTCAAAGCATTGAGCAATCACAATGAGACCTTTGTGAAGACCCATCATTTCGCCACCGCCGAAGGCTTCACATTCAAGAACAAAGATGGCATTGAGGTGGGTGGAATTTTATTCCGTCCCTATGGAAAACCCAAAGGACAGAAGCTGCCCTTGTTGTTGTGGATACACGGCGGCCCCGTGGCACAAGATGAATATGAGTTCGACATGACCAACCAGGTGCTGGCTGCAAAAGGCTATGCCGTGGCCAACATCAACTACCGGGGAAGCAACGGCAAAGGCTATGCATTCTCGCGGGCTATTTTTGGTGACTGGGGAAACAAAGAAGTAGCCGATCTATTAGCCGGTGTGGACTATCTTGTAAAATCGGGCGATGCGGATCCCGACAAACTCGCCATCGGCGGTTGGAGCTATGGCGGCATTCTCACCGACTACACTACCGCTACTGACTCTCGCTTCAAGGCAGCGGCCAGTGGTGCGGGAAGTGCGTTGCAAACCTCGATGTATGGTACGGATCAATACGTGCAACAATATGAAATGGAACTAGGGGTGCCCTGGAAAAATATGGAGAAATGGACGAAGGTGTCGTATCCGTTTTGGAATGCCGAAAAGATCAAGACGCCTACGCTCTACATGGTAGGCGAAAGCGATTTCAATGTGCCCGCTGCCGGTAGCGAGCAGATGTACCAGGCGCTGCGTTCGTTGAATGTGCCTACCCAACTGATCATCTATCCCAAGCAACACCACGGGTTGAGGGTGCCTAGTTATTTAAAGGATCGCTACGATCGCTATTGGAAATGGTTTGAGACCTACTTGAAATAGGAACAAAAAAAGAGCCCTCCGTTTCCGGAGGGCTCCAACTTGAACCATTAAACTATCAATTGAAAAAACTTATTTCTTATTGTCGTTCACTTCTTCGTATTCAACATCCGACACGTTGTTGGCATCGGAAGATGAACCGGCGTTTGCGTTAGCACCTGCATTGGCGCCGCCTTCAGCACCGCCACTGTTCGTAGCATTGTACATCTCCGTGGAGGCTGCCGACCATGCGTTGTTCAGGTTGGCCACTGCGGTGTCGATCTGAGCACCGTCCTGGCTCTTGTGTGCTTCTCTCAGTTTTTCGAGAGCGCTGTTGATGGCGCTCTTGTTGGCTTCGGAAAGCTTGTCGCCAAATTCCTTCAATTGTTTTTCGGTTTGGAAGATCAGCGTATCGGCCTGGTTGATTTTCTCTACCGTTTCCTTCACCTTCTTGTCGGCGTCGGCGTTGGCCTGAGCTTCCTGCTTCATCTTTTGGATTTCGGCGTCCGTCAATCCGGAAGAAGCTTCGATCCTGATCTTTTGTTCCTTACCGGTTCCTTTATCTTTTGCCGACACGTGGAGGATACCGTTGGCATCAATGTCGAACGTTACTTCGATTTGAGGGATGCCACGGGGTGCGGGCGGAATACCGTCGAGGTGGAAGCGGCCGATGGTGCGGTTGTCTTTCGCCATGGGGCGCTCTCCCTGCAACACGTGGATCTCCACGGAAGGCTGGCTGTCGGATGCCGTCGAGAACACTTCCGATTTTTTGGAAGGGATCGTCGTATTGGATTCGATCAGCTTGGTGAACACGCCACCCATGGTTTCGATACCCAACGAAAGCGGGGTAACGTCCAGGAGCAACACATCCTTCACTTCACCGGTTAACACACCACCTTGGATAGCGGCACCTACAGCAACGACTTCATCCGGGTTCACACCCTTGGAAGGTTTCTTGCCGAAGAATTTTTCCACTTCTTCCACGATGCGGGGTATGCGGGTAGAACCACCCACGAGAATAACTTCGTCGATCTGGCCTACGTTGATGCCGGCATCCTGAACGGCCTTGCGGCAAGGTTCAAGTGTTCTGCGCACCAGGTCATCCACCAGTTGTTCGAATTTTGCACGGCTCAATTTCTTCACCAAGTGCTTGGGCACACCATCTACGGATGTTACGTACGGCAAGTTCACTTCGGTTTCCATGGAGCTCGACAACTCGATCTTAGCTTTTTCAGCAGCTTCTTTCAGACGTTGCAACGCCATGGGATCTTTGCGCAGGTCGACGTTCTCTTCTCTTTGGAATTCGTCGGCCAGCCAGTTCATGATGCGCATGTCGAAGTCGTCACCACCGAGGTGTACGTCACCGTTGGTGGACTTTACTTCAAACACGCCGTCACCCAATTCAAGAACAGAGATATCGAATGTACCACCTCCTAAGTCGTATACGGCGATCTTCATGTCGCTGTGCTTCTTGTCCAGGCCATAGGCGAGGGCAGCGGCGGTGGGTTCGTTGATGATGCGTTTCACATCGAGACCGGCGATCTGTCCGGCTTCTTTCGTAGCCTGACGTTCGGCATCGTTAAAGTATGCCGGTACGGTGATGACAGCTTCTGTTACCGTAGTACCCAGGTAGTCTTCTGCCGTGCTCTTCATTTTTTGAAGGATCATCGCAGAGATTTCTTGAGGCGTGAAGAGGCGGTCGCCAATGCGCACGCGCACGGTGTTGTTGTTGCCGGATTCGATCTGGTAGGAAACCATTTTCTTTTCTTCGCTTACTTCATCGAATTTTTTACCCATGAAGCGCTTGATGGAAGAGACCGTGTTTTTGGGGTTGGTAATGGCCTGGCGTTTTGCCGGGTCGCCCACTTTACGCTCGCCCTTTCCATTATCTAAAAATGCCACAATGGAAGGCGTCGTTCTGCGGCCCTCGCTATTGGCAATCACTACCGGCTCGTTGCCTTCCATGACGGCCACGCACGAGTTGGTAGTTCCTAAGTCTATACCGATAATTTTTCCCATGATATGTTCAGTGTTTTAAGTTTGCTAAAAGTTTGTAGAATCCCTCTCTTCAAGCGTTGTGCCAAGGGGAATTAAAGGGGGTTTCCGTGACACAATGACAGGAAAATTCCCCCCATTTTACCCCGCCCAGGCCATAAATGAGGGATTTCTATCCGCGACCTGACACGGCTCCTTTCAGCTACTGCGACCATTCCGTCGGCGTGCGGTCCCAACGATGATCCTTCAGGGCTACACGCAGCGACGCCTCCAGTTTTTTGCCATCGCTGGAAGCGAGGTTGGCTTCCACATTCCGAAGCTTTCGCATGCCGGGGATGATGGTGTGCACGTCGTCGTTTTCCAGGATGAACCGGAGGGCCAGTTCGGGCATGGTCATTCCGGGTGGAATGATGGGTTTCAAGGCCTCGGCGTGGTCTACGCTGGAGTTTAGGTTTTCGGGTACAAAATAGGTCGAACGCCAGTCGTCTTTGGGGAACACGGTTTCTTTGGTGAGCGTGCCCGTTAGCGTGCCTTCGTCAAAAGGAACGCGGGCGATGACACCGACGTCGAGCTTGCGGCAAAGGGGGAAAAGGAGATCCTCCGGGGCCTGATCGAAGATGTTATAGATCACCTGCACGGCGTCGATGAGGTTGGTCTTCAGGGTATTCAACACATTGTTGGGTTCCCAGCGGTTCACGCTGACGCCCATGTGCAAGATCTTGCCCTGACGCTTCAGGGTGTCGACGGCTTTTTTCCATTCGTCGTGGTCGGCCCAACTGTCCTCCCACACGTGGAATTGCTGGAGGTCGATGCACTCGACATTCAGATTCTTGAGGCTTTTCTCGGTGTAGGCAATGATGTGCGAGGCCGGGAAGCATTCTTCCAGCGTGAAGCCGGGTTGGGATGGCCATTTGAAGTTTTTCGGGGGAATTTTGGTGGCGAAATAGATCCGCTTCGATCCGTGACGCTTGATGAGGCTTCCGAGGATCTGCTCGCTCTTGCCGGCGCCATAGCCCCAGGCGGTGTCAAAAAAATTGCAGCCCAGTTCCACGGAACGGTCCAGAGCCCGCTCCACCTCTGCCTGCTCGGAACCCGTCCAGCCGGCCAGGCCCCACATGCCGTAGCCGATCTCGCTGACGTTCCAATTGGTTCTACCGAATCTTCTGTATTGCATTACTATTCAGGGTTGGTTGAGTGATCCTTCTGCTTTTTGCAGAAGGGAGGCTAAGTTGGTTATCGTTTTTCAGGATTAAAAGCCATTCCAATAAATAAGGTTGGGATTGAAATCCAGAGGACGCTGAGGGATGCTCGCCCGAAAGGTCAGGGCTAAAGCCCTTGGAATAAATCGTTTTGGACCCTGGCCTGAAGGCCAGGGTTATTCTGATGCGATTCGAAAAAAGAGTTCAAAGCAGATAATTATAACCCCGGCCTTTAGGCCGGGGTTAGGGGACCTGTCTCGCTAAGGGCTGATGCGTAGCCTGCCGGGCTTTAGCTCGGACCAGGTCTCCGGGATACGAACTTTTGATTACTTTTGCGGCTTCGTATTGATTATGAGCCTGGAACAAGAGATAGAAAAACGCAGAACCTTCGGAATTATCAGTCACCCCGATGCCGGAAAAACCACCCTCACCGAGAAACTCCTTCTCTTTGGCGGCGCCATACAGAAAGCCGGGGCCGTGAAGTCCAGCAAAATCAAAGACCACGCCCGTTCCGACTGGATGGAAATTGAAAAGCAACGGGGTATCTCCGTGGCCACCTCGGTGATGGGCTTTAACTACAAAGACGTCAAGATCAACCTGCTGGATACACCGGGTCACCAGGACTTTGCCGAAGATACATACCGCACCCTCACCGCAGTGGACAGTGTGATCCTCGTGATCGACTGCGTGAAAGGCGTGGAGATCCAAACCGAAAAACTCATGGAAGTGTGCCGCATGCGCAACACGCCCGTGATCTGCTTCATCAACAAGCTCGATCGCGAAGGCCGCGACCCTTTCGAGTTGCTTGACGAAGTGGAGGAGAAGCTCAACATCAAAGTGCGGCCGCTGAGTTGGCCCATCAGCATGGGAAAAACCTTCAAAGGGGTATATAATCTATACGATAAAAGCCTGACGCTTTTCACACCCAGTAAAACGAAGGTAGAGGAGGATCGCATTGAAGCGAGCGACATTTCGGATCCGAAGTTGGATGGTTACGTAGGTGAGACCAATGCCCGCCAGCTGCGTGCAGACGTAGAGTTGATCGAAGGCGTTTACCCGGATTTTGATCCCACGGAATACCTTGCCGGAAAAGTAGCCCCGGTTTTCTTTGGTAGCGCTGTAAATAATTTTGGTGTAAAGGAATTGTTGGACACGTTCATTCGCATCGCGCCGCCGCCGATACCGCGCGAAACAACTTTGCGTGTCATAGAACCGGATGAAAACAAATTCAGCGGTTTTATTTTCAAGATCCACGCCAACATGGACCCCAAGCACCGTAACCGGATCGCCTTCCTGCGCATCTGCTCTGGAAAGTTCGAACGCGGCAGCAACTATTATCACGTGCGCCAGGAAAAGAACCTGCGCTTCTCCAACGCCACCGCGTTCATGGCCCAGGATCGCGAAACCGTAGACGAAGCATGGCCCGGCGACATTGTCGGTATTTTTGATACGGGAAATCTCAAGATTGGTGACACGCTTACCGAAGGCGAAAAAACGCTATACACCGGCATCCCCAGTTTCTCACCAGAAATTTTCAAGGAAGTGGTGAACATGGACGCCATGAAAACCAAGCAGCTCGAAAAAGGGTTGTTGCAATTGATGGAGGAAGGCGTGGCGCAGTTGTTCACCTACGAGTTAGGCAAGAAAAAAGTAGTGGGCGTTGTAGGTGCACTCCAATTTGAAGTGATCCAGTTCCGTTTGAAGAACGAATACAATGCCACGGCACAATTTGTTCCTCAAAATATTTACAAAGCCTGCTGGATCAGCAGTCACGATCCAAAAAAACTGGCAGAATTCATCGACTCAAAACAGCGTCACATCGCCCGCGACAAAGACGACAAGCTTGTATTTATGGCCGAGTCGCGCGCGTGGTTGCAGATGGTGCAGGATAATTTTCCGGACATTCAGTTTCACTTCACGTCGGAGTTCAAGGATTGATTTATCTCGTGAAAATTCCGCGAGATATTGATCAAGAATGCTAAACTGGAAATATCTTATCGAGGTCGAACGCCAGTGTGGAAAGATTTGGTGAACTAACCCTGTCTTTTCCTGCGAAGACATGTGAGGGTATATTTTTTCCAGACAATTGAGTGTAGACAGTAATGTTTTTTTGAAAGGGATCGACGATCCAATATTCAGTCACGCCAAATTCCAGATAAGTGTTTTTCTTGGTCACCTTATCTGTACGGCTATTGAAAGGCGAAAGAATTTCAACAACCAAATCAGGTGGACCCTCGATGCCTCGAGGGGTTATAAATGAGCGTTTTTCGGGTGATATGTACAAAATGTCAGGCTCAAAGTAGTTATGTTGATTAACAAACAAACCTATCGGTGAGTAGTAAACTTTGCCACCGGAAGCAGCGGCGGCGTTGAAAAACAGGACATAAAGGAGGCCCGATACCTCCTGGTGATTGGGTGACGGTACAGGACTCATAATCAACTCTCCATTAATTAGCTCACAAGGGTGGGTCGTTTCTTCTAATTGAAGAAATTCTTCGAGGGTCAAGATTTTGGAGGGATTTGAGTGCAGTGTTTTCATATCTGATGACATCCGAATATACGAAATTTCAAAAGACCATGTGCTGATCGTTTGTGGCAAGCCGCCTTTTTAAATCCCGCAACATTTTGCAAGTTTGATTTTCTGAATTTGCTATGACGAAACCCTCAGTTCCCTTCACCGTCATCTTCGAAGACAACCATTTACTGGTCGTCAACAAATCGCCCGGCATCCTCGTGCAAGGCGATGCCACGGGTGATGTGCCGTTGGTAGAGTTGGGGAAGCAATACATCAAAGAAAAATATCACAAGCCGGGTGAAGTCTTCCTCGGCGTCGTGCACCGCCTGGACCGCCCCGTAAGCGGTGTGGTCGTGCTGGCGCGTACATCCAAGGCGTTGGAACGCATGAACGCGCTCTTCCGCGAAAAAGAAACCACGAAGACCTATTGGGCCGTCGTCCGGTCAAAGCCTCCCCAACCGGAAGGCACACTCATCCATTGGCTTCAAAAAGACGAAAAGAAAAACAAAACCACGGTATACAAAAAAGAAACCGGCAGCGCCTTGCGTTCTGAGCTTAGCTACAAAGTTCTCGGTTCGGCCGAAGGGCATTGGCTGCTGCAAGTCAACCCCGTGACCGGGCGCTCGCACCAGATCCGTGCCCAGCTGGCCAGCATGGGTTGTCCCATCAAAGGCGATGTGAAATATGGTGACGATACCGCCAACGAAGACGGCAGTATCTATCTCCATGCGCGGCGCCTGTCTTTTATTCATCCGGTGAAGAAAGAACCGATAACCCTGGAAGCGCCTGTCCCCGTTATGGGTATATGGAAATATTTTGTAAAATTTGATGAAACGTAGCCCTATGGAACAAGCCTCGTGGATGGAACGGTTAAAGCAGCGCTGGAAGCTCGGCAGCGCTTTGCAAGTGGTGATGGTCCTCGTGGTTTTTGCCTGCACCGGGTTCACGGTCCTGTTCATCAAGAAACCTATTCTGAATTTCCTGGCCGGCGAGGAGGGCAAATCCACCCTGGCGTCGGTGCTGTACTACATCTTCATCTTGCCATTGTATAACGTAGTGCTACTGGCGTATGGATTTTTATTCGGACAATTCAACTTCTTTTGGGAGTTTGAGAAGCGGTCGTTCAATCGCATTTTCAATTGGAAAAAGAACAAGCCTTCCTGATCAAAGATTTTATAAAAGCAAAAAGCCCCGGTTACCCAGGGCTTTTTTATAAGAAAAATTTATCTGAGATCAACCGATCACGCCGGTTGCCAAAAGGATCACTTTGTTTTTCAGCACTTCCACCACGCCACCGGAGATGGTAACATGCTTGGCGCCTTCCTTGCCTTTGTATTCCACCACGCCTTCTTTCAGCAAGCTGATGAGGGGTGCGTGATGATCCAGCACCTGGAACGATCCGTCGGCGCCGGGGAAGGTGGCCGAAGTTACGTCGCCTTCAAAAACCTTTTTTTCGGGGGTTAATATTTCGAGATGCATGTGTCGATATAAAATATGAAAACAGGGTGGAGGCGCTAAACCTCCACCGTTGTTCGTAATGAATTATCCTTTTGCTTCGGCCATCATCTTCTGGCCTTTCTCTTCGGCTTGCTCGATGCTTCCAACCAGGTTGAAGGCCATTTCAGGCAAGTGATCGTATTCGCCGTCCATGATGGCGTTGAATCCTTTGATGGTATCCTTGATGTCTACCAACACGCCCTTCAAACCGGTGAAGGCTTCGGCCACGTGGAAAGGCTGCGACAGGAAGCGTTGCACGCGACGGGCACGGGTTACGACCAGCTTGTCTTCGTCCGACAATTCGTCCATACCGAGGATGGCGATGATGTCTTGCAATTCTTTGTAGCGCTGGAGGATGCTCTTCACACGCTGGGCACAGTTGTAGTGCTCCTCGCCCACGATCTCGGGACGGAGAATGCGCGATGTAGAATCCAAAGGATCCACGGCAGGGTAGATACCCAACTCGGAGATCTTACGCGACAATACGGTGGTGGCATCCAAGTGAGCGAATGTCGTAGCGGGAGCAGGGTCGGTCAAGTCATCGGCAGGTACGTATACGGCCTGTACCGAAGTGATGGAACCGTTTTTCGTGGAGGTGATCCGTTCCTGCATGGCACCCATTTCGGTGGCCAGTGTGGGCTGGTAGCCTACGGCAGAAGGCATCCGGCCGAGGAGGGCCGATACTTCAGAACCTGCTTGTGTGAAACGGAAGATGTTGTCTACGAAGAAGAGGATGTCGCGGCCTTTGCCTTGACCATCGCCGTCGCGGAAATATTCAGCTACCGTCAGACCGGAAAGCGCCACGCGGGCACGGGCTCCGGGAGGTTCGTTCATCTGTCCAAACACGAAGGTTGCCTTGGAGTCTTTCAGTTTTTCTTCGTTCACTTTCGACAGATCCCATCCGCCGGCGTGCAACGATTTCATAAATTCTTCACCATAATCCACGATGCCGGCTTCGATCATTTCGCGGAGAAGGTCATTTCCTTCGCGGGTTCTTTCGCCCACACCTGCAAACACGGAGAGACCGGAATAGGCCTTCGCGATGTTGTTGATAAGCTCCTGGATCAATACGGTCTTGCCTACGCCGGCACCACCGAACAACCCGATCTTACCACCCTTGGCGTAGGGCTCGATAAGGTCAATAACTTTAATACCGGTAAAGAGAACTTCAGTTGCCGTAGAAAGGTCTTCAAAAGCGGGCGCTGAGCGGTGGATTGGCAGCGATTTCTCGCCTTTGGGTTGCTTAATACCGTCGATGGCCTGGCCAATCACATTGAAAAGGCGGCCTTTAATATCATCGCCAATGGGCATTTGGATGGGAGTACCGTTATCGGTCACCTTCATTCCCCGCACAAGACCTTCGGTACCTTCCATCGAAATGGTGCGGACGCGGTCTTCGCCAAGGTGTTGTTGGCATTCCAACACCACCACGGTGCCGTCTGCTTTTGTAACAACAAGAGAATCAAGGATATTCGGAAGTTTAGCCCCTTCGCCATCGAAGGCCACATCGACTACAGGACCGATTACCTGGGTGATCTTACCAATATTTGCCATGCTTTATCTGGTTTTTGAAAATTAAGGTCTGAAATTGACCGCAAAAGTAGCCGTTTATGGATGAAGAACAAAGGCTCAAATACGAATTATTGATAGTTGTTTAAATGTGCGTATATCCGCGCACACACACCTAAAAACGATGGTTTGGCCCTCAAGCCGCGTTCAGCACAATCCTGAAAGTTGTACCCAGGTTTTCCTCCGATGACTTCACGAAAATTTTGCCATCGTGATAAGTTTCAATGATCCGTTTGGCCAGCGTTAACCCCAGCCCCCAGCCCCTTTTTTTGGTGGTGAAGCCCGGCCGGAAAACCTGGTCGATCTTGGACCGGGGAATGCCCTTGCCGGTGTCCGAAATGTCGATAAAGATCTTGCCCTCGTTGCCCCGCAGCACCTTGATGGCGATGAGGCCGCTGTTGCCCATGGCGTCGACCGCGTTCTTGGACAGGTTTTCGATCACCCACTCGAAAAGCGGGGCGTGAACATTGGCAAAAATATTCTCCGAAAGCGTGAACACCTCCATCCGCACCCGCGACGACACCCGCGGCCGGAGGTAGTTGACCACGTTGTTGATCAGGGACACGATGTTTTCTTTTTTCAGGGTTGGGATGGAGCCAATGCTGGAGAAACGCTCGGTCACGATCCGGAGCTTCTGAATGTCCTTCTCCAGTTCCTCCACCGTGCCCTTGTGTTTCATGTCCGGGTCGTCGCGCAACACCTCCACCCAGGCCATCAACGACGACAGGGGCGTGCCCAATTGGTGGGCCGTTTCCTTGGCCAGCCCCACCCACACGCGGTTCTGCTCTGCCGCTTTAGAATAGTTAAAGGCCAGGTAGGCGATAAACCCGAAAATGGCGATGACCGAAAGCTGTATATAGGGGTAGGCGATAAGCTGTTTTAGCAAAAACGAATTTTTATAATAAATGAATTGTGTGCCGAACACCTCGCCGGTTTGCGGATCGCGCAACGTCACCTTGATGGGCTCGTAGGTTTCGCGCATGATCTGCATTTCCCCTTTTAAAAAGGCATTCCTTTTTTTCTCCGACCAGGTGTCGTCCACGTCCACGTTGCGCGAGGAAAGCACTTTGTTGCTGTCGCTCACCTGGATGATGGGAATGGAGTTGTTTTGGAACAGGATCTCCTGGGCGATGAAGTTCACATCGCCGGTGCCTTCGTCGTTGGCGGTGTATTCGATGGCTTTCGCGTAGAGTTGCACCTGCTGGCGCTCGCGATCTTTCAACTGGTCCACCAGGATGTTTGTGTAGTAGATCGAACCGATGCTGATCAGCACAGAGGCCACCAGCACCACCCACTTGATATTGGAGTTGTTCTGGTAGAAGTCCAGCGACGGAATCGTACTTTTTTTACCCATTGCGATTTGAAAGATAAATAAAAAACCGGATGACGCTTCACCCGGTTTTTTATTTATGTGGTTGGCTTTGGCTGGAGTCTATCCTTTCATCATAAACCACTTCGCCATCACTTTGTAGTTGATCTTGGTGCCGTGCATAAGGATGCCCACGCGGTAGATCCGGCCCGCCACCCAGGTGGTGAGCATAAATCCTAAGATCAGGGAAACCATGGAAAGCGCGAGTTGCCAGGTGGGCACGCCAAAGGCGATGCGCCCCATCATGGCAATGGGCGAAGTGAAGGGGATGATGGAAAGCCAGACGCTCACCGTGCTGTGCGGGTCGTCCATAATGAACGTGAACAAACCAAAATAAGAGATCAGCAGGGGAATGGTGATCGGGAACATGAATTGCTGTGCTTCTGCGGGACTATCGACGGCAGAACCCACCGCGGCAAACAAGGCGCCGTACAATAAATATCCACCCAGGAAATAAAACAGGAAGTTGAAAATCACATATCCAAAAGGAATCTGGCTCATCATCTTCAAAATCTCCACGGATTGGGGACCTTGCATGTTCGGATTGTTTTGTGCCATCTCCTGCATCATTTGCTGCTGCGGCATCTGCACACCAAAGTAGGCCAACACCACCGACGAAAGCGTAGTGATGAGCACGATCCAGATGAGGAACTGCAACAGCCCCACCGACGCCAGCCCGATGATCTTGCCCATCATCAATTGAAACGGCCGCACCGACGATACGATCACCTCCACTACCTTGCTTGTTTTTTCTTCGATAATACCCTGCATGATTTGCGCGCCGTAGATGAAAATGAACATGTACATGAGAATGCCGCAGGCCACACCCACGCCGAGTAATACATTAGAGTTGGATTTTTTCTCTTGCCCCGCATCGGCCACATTCAAATTTTCAATCGGCACATCGGTCTTCAGGCTATCCAGAATTTTTTGATCGACGTTAAACTTCTGCATCTTCAATTCCCGGATCTGGTTTTCGAGCATGCCTTCCAGGTTGCCGATATCATTGGGGCTGGGATTGACCTTCGTGTAGAGCGTCACGCCGTCGGGATGCGACAATTCAAAATGGGGAATATACAGCAGTCCATAATCGTCTGATGTTTGAAAAGCTTCCTTGGCGGATTTTACATCCGTCACCAATTTTTTGAAAACAAATTTCGAAGTGTCAGGTACGAAGAAGCCGCTTTCATCCACGTATTGGATGGTCTGTCTCGTTGCATTTTTCTTTTGCTGGATGGAGAAATACACCAGCACCGCCATGATGGCCGGGAAGATCAACGGCAACACAATGGTAGCGATGAGAAAGGATTTTTTCTGAACACGGTTCAGAAACTCGCGCTGGATAATTAAAAATATCTTATTCATCGCTGCCTCCTTTCACCAGGGTAATGAAGATCTCGCTCATGGTCGGTATTTTTTCAATAAAGCTGTGCACTTCGGTAACATTGGTCAGATCGCGGATCAGTTGATTGGGAGAAGCGACATGTTTTGATCGCACGATCGATCGGAAGAACGAGTCTTCTATACTTTTTTGCTCCACCAATTCATACCCGTCGCTGGTCAGCTGGAAGGTGCCCTTATGTTCTACTACAAACGTGTTGGTGCGATAGGCATCCTTTACTTCCTTCTTGGAGCCCTCCAGGATTTTTTTGGATTTGTTGATGAGTGCGATATGATCGCAAAGGTCCTCCACGGTCTCCATGCGGTGTGTGGAGAAAATGATGGTACACCCTTTTGCTTTCAGCTCCAGGATCTCTTGCGTGATCAGCTGCGCGTTCACGGGATCGAAGCCGGAGAAGGGTTCGTCCAAAATGATGAGCTTGGGTTCGTGCATCACGGTGCTGATGAACTGCACCTTTTGCGCCATGCCCTTGCTGAGATCTTCCACCTTCTTGTTCCACCAATCGGTGATCTCGAACTTCCGCATCCAGGCTTTACTTTTTTCGGAGGCATCCTTGCGCGACAGTCCTTTTAGTTGCGCGAGGTATACCAGTTGTTCGCCTACTTTTAGTTTCTTGTACAACCCGCGCTCCTCCGGCAAGTAGCCGATGGTTCCGATGTGTTTGGGTTGCAGCGGCTCTCCGAAAATGGAGATCTCGCCACTGTCGGCGTTGATGATCTGGTTGATGATGCGGATAAGGGTGGTCTTCCCGGCGCCATTGGGCCCCAGCAAACCGAAGATGGTTTGTTGTGGGATGGTCAGGCTTACCTGGTCCAGGGCTACGTGGTTGGTGTAGCGCTTGGTAACGTGTTGAGCGATTAATGCGGCCTCCACTGTCGTTGTTAGGTTTTTGGAATTAGTATCCAATTGACACTGGAAATTACAGAATTAAAGTATTCTCTTTAACAAAGGATTTGGCTTTGCCGGTTTTTCCATCTTAAAACAGAATAGAAAACACATGTTTCATACGTTACATAAAATGCTTTCAGCCATCCGCCCGATCACCCCGGATGAGTGGCTCACCTTCACATCGTGTCTTGCGGAAAAAAACTTCCCTGCCAAAACGGTGTGCCTGTCTGCGGGGCAGATCTGTCGCGGATTGTATTTTATTGAACAGGGTGCCGTCCGTTCCTATGCGTTAAAGGATGGCCAGGAGATCTGCAACCACTTCTACTTCGAGAATGAGTTTGCCAGCGATTTCGAAAGTCTCACGCTGCAGCAACCGTCAAAGCATACCTTGGAAGCATTGGAAGAGACACGCATCGTGTACTGCGACCGTGAAAAGATGCTGGCGTTGTATCAACACGCGCCCGTTTTTGAATCTATCGGAAGGGCTATTGTCGAGCAAATGATGATCCGCCAAAATGCGTATGCGGTGTTGTTCACTTTATACTCGCCTACTGAGCGTTATCAATTTGTAGTAGAGCATCATCCCGAATTGGTGCGCCGGGTGCCCTTGCAATATCTGGCGACTTATCTTGGCGTGGCGCGGGAAACGTTGAGCAGGATCAGGGGCCGTATTTCAGGCTGAACGATAGCGCGTTTACTTTTGTGACGATCGTCAAATGACAACAGGACTCCATCGGCGTCCTTTGTATAAAAAAATATGGAAACCACGATCTGCACCCTTGTTGAAGGCTATGTCTCAGCCCTCGCACAACGATCAACTGAAACGATCGATTCGCTCCTCCACCCGGAGTTCAAAGTGATCGTAAACAAAAGCGTAGTCCCTCACATGTCCACCTTTCTTTCCAAGGCAAACTACCTCGACATGATCCGCAGCGGCAAAGCGGGAGGGGATAATTACCAGATCGAAGACTTGTCCATACACGTGATGGGCCCAACCGCTATGGCCCAGTATACACTACACGGCCGTAAAACGATCATGCATGTGTTTCTTCAGCTCATACAAGAAGGCGAGGATTGGAAGATCGTGAGCAACATGCCCTACGTAACAGCCTGTGCGCATGCTTAAAAAACAGAATGAAATGTTAGATGGAGAGCGCGCGGATCAGTTAGTGTGAGGCAGGCGCTTCTTGAAAAGTGATGTTTCCCATGGAAACATCCAGATCGAATGTGAGTGAGTTCTTGGCGTCCTTCGTGTAGGCGGCGTTGGCATACATGTTTTCGCTGATCTTTTTCAAATCGCCCGGGAGCTTCACGCTGCAGAGCCAGGAGTCTTTGATCTTCACCATCACGGGTGTGAGGTGGTCGCTGGGAAGAACGATGAGCAAGTTTCCGGCACCCACACTGCCCTTCACGCGGTTGCTGACGAGCGGCTTGTTGCTGAAATCCAGGGTCATGTTGCCGAATCCTACGTCGGCCATCACAAAGCGTGTACGCGACAGGTTGATGTTCTTTACGTTGATCGAACCCAGGTCCACCTTCACAAAGAAGGTATCCATGTCGATCTGGTTTTCGAGGGCCGAATTATAGTTCACGTTAACGTCGGCGCTACCGGTATTGATTTTCAGCTTTTTGATAGCCAGGCCGGAAAGGTCCACGTTGGCATTGCCCACACCATAGTTCAGTTCCAGGAAATAGGGCTTGGCGTCGGTGAGGTACATCTTCCAGATCTTGTCGTTGACGGGAGCTTCGGAGGCGCCAAAAAAACGGGCTGAAATGGTCTGGCTGAGGCCTTCGGTTTGTACTTCTTCGAGATTGAGGAGGACTTCGCAGGTTTTGCCCTTTATTTCCTTGCGGAAGTTGTGAGCATAGGTCTGTTCGGTCTGATTGCTGAAAACGTTGAGAATTTCGGGGTTATGGGAGGGCTTGATATAGCAATTGCCACTATTGGCCTTCAAGGAAAGCCTGATATTTTCGCACGATTGGGAGTCTTCCACCGTGAACTGCTTCTTAATCTGACCCACTGTCACCCCCACAAGTGCAATTCCGCAACATGTTAACCAAATCTTTCTGTGCATGAACTGTATTTACGGCCTAACCCCCTATGCGGGTTACGGCGTGTAAGTTTATAGTTGAAATAGTATAAAAAAACCTCGTCTAACACTAGTTAAACGAGGTCTGTTAAGAGGAGGTTGTGATTATGTTAATTGAAAAACTCCTTCATTCGCTCAAAAAAGCCTTTTTCGTTCGCGTCGGGATGTGGTTCGAAGTTGGGTGAGGTTCTGAAACTCTCCAATTTGGCCCTTTCTTCTGATGTCAGCTTTTTGGGCGTCCATACATTCACATAGATCAGTTGATCGCCGGTTTCATAGCCGTTCACGTCTTTTAGGCCTTTTCCGCGCAGGCGGAGGATCTTTCCGCTCTGGGTGCCGGGGTCGATCTTGATCTTTACCTTACCACTGACCGACGGCACTTCGATGCTTGTGCCGATAGCCGCGTCGATAAAACTGATATAGAGGTCGTACACCAGGTTGTTGCCATCGCGTTTCAGGGCCTTGTCTTCCTGTTCTTCGATCAGAATGAGCAAGTCGCCTGCAATGCCGCCCCCAGGGGCTTCGTTGCCTTTGCCCGACATGGAGAGTTGCATGCCGTCGGCCACGCCGGCGGGTATTTTTACGCTGAGGATTTCTTCTTTGGAAACCAGCCCGGAGCTGTCCACGCCGGCAGGTCTTTTTTCGATCACTTGTCCCGAGCCATCGCAGGTGGGGCAGGTGCTGGCCGATACCATCTGGCCCAGCATGGTGTTCACCACCTTGCGCACCTGGCCGGAGCCCTGGCAGGTGGTACAGGTCTTGAAGGTTACGCCTTCCGCACGCATCAGGCGGTTCACTTTGATCTTTTTCTCAACGCCGTGGGCCACTTCCTCCAACGTGAGCTTCAGTTTGATGCGCAGGTTCGAGCCCTTGCGCTGGCGTCGTCCGCCGCGGCTGGAACCGCCAAAGAAACTTTCAAAGGGACTTCCCCCTCCGGCTCCGCCACCAAAGATGTCGCCAAACTGGCTGAAGATGTCTTCCATGTTCATCTCATGGCCACCAAAGCCGCCGTTGCCCGGGCGGGCGTGACCAAAGCGATCGTATTTCGCGCGCTTGTCGGCATCGCTCAACACCTCGTAGGCCTCGGCTGCTTCCTTGAATTGTTCCTCCGCCTCCTTGTTGTCCGGATTTTTATCCGGGTGGAATTGGATGGCCACTTTGCGATAGGCCTTCTTGATCTCGTCGGCAGTGGCAGTTTTGCTTACCCCCAGAATTTCGTAGTAGTCTCTTTTCGTTGACATGCAGTTAAATATTGAAGTGGATCGCCGGTTGGGGAATTAGCTCCCGACAACCACTTTGGCAAACCGTATTACTTTGTCATTTAATAAATAACCTCTCTCGACCACGTCCACGATCTTCCCTTTCAGCGATGCGTCGGGCACCGGGATCTGGGTGATGGCTTCGTGAAGGTCGGGGTTGAACTCGGTCTGGGCGTTGATCTCCATCACCTTCACACCGGATTGCTCCAGGGTCTTTCTGAATTTGTTGGCGATGAGGAAAAAGCCTTCCAGCTCTTTGTCGGTCTTGTCCTTGAACGCTTTTTCGGCGCGATCGAAATCGTCGGCCACGGGGAGAAGCTTTTGCAGCAATTGCTCGTTGGCCGATTGGATGAGTTCGAGTTTTTCTTTGGCCGTGCGGCGGCGGAAGTTGTCGAATTCGGAATAGAGGCGGATGTATTTATCTTTTTGCTCATCCAATTCCTGCTGCAGCTTGATGGCGGGGTCTACCACCGCATTTTCTGCGGAAGCACCTTCCTTGGTGCCGTTTTCCGGCGCAGCGCCTTCCTGCTGGGCTGACACATTTTCTGCTGCCTCGTTATTTTCAGAGATCATTTCTTCGTTTTTGCTCATTTCGTTTTCATTTGCGTGGTTTTCCAGAGACATATCGATTGGAAAATTAACAAGGGGCAAATGTCAACAATTTTGCCAAAGGCATTTTATGCCAATCTGACATTTTTAGCCTTGACCCCGGAATGGCAGTTAATGCAGGTTTTTCCAGATCAGATCTTTCAATTCGGTGAGCCCCTGCGATGTAATGGAGGAGATAAACACAGAAGGCAGTTCAGTGGGGAGTTCTTTTTTGATGGCTTCCTTCAATTCGTCGTCCAGCATATCGGCCTTGGAGATGGCCAGGAGCCGCTTTTTGTCCAGAAGCTCGGGATTGTATTTGCGCAGTTCGTTCAATAAAATATCGTATTCCGCCCCAATGTCTTTGGCATCGGCGGGGATCATGAACAGCAGTAAAGAATTTCGTTCGATGTGGCGGAGAAAGCGGATACCCAGTCCTTTTCCTTCGGCCGCGCCTTCAATGATGCCGGGAATGTCGGCCATGACAAAAGACCGCTCGTCGCGATAGGACACTACGCCCAGGTTTGGGGTGAGGGTTGTGAAGGGATAGTCGCCGATCTTCGGTTTGGCCGCCGATACTACCGAGAGCAGGGTGGATTTCCCCGCATTGGGGAACCCGACTAAGCCGACGTCGGCCAGCAGTTTCAATTCTAAAACAATCCACTCCTCTTTGCCGGGCTCACCGGGTTGGGCGTGCTGAGGGGCCTGGTTGGTGGAGGTAGCAAAAAAGGCGTTGCCTTTGCCGCCGCGACCACCGGGAGTGAGGATGTATTCTTTGCCGTCTTCGGTGATCTCGAAAAGGATTTCGTCGCTGTCGGCGCGTTTGGCCACGGTGCCCAGGGGCACGTCCAGGATCTCGTCTGCGCCGTCGTGGCCGGTCCGGTCCTGTTCTTCGCCGCGGTTGCCGTTGGTGGCGATCACGTGCTTGCGATATTTCAAGTGGAGCAGGGTCCAGTGCTGGGCGTTGCCGCGCAGGATCACGTGACCCCCACGACCCCCGTTGCCGCCATCGGGGCCTCCGTGTTGAATAAATTTCTCGCGGTGAAAATGCAAATACCCCGCACCTCCGTGACCCGAGCGGGAACAGAATTTTACGTAGTCAATAAAGTTAGGTGAGGACACGGAGATAGGCGGTTAATGAGTTTTTTATACAAGACCTTTGCCCTAGAGCAACAGGCTTTTATCGATCTCGCGGCAGAGGTTTGAAAAAATGTTTTCAATTTCCCCAACGCCTACGATGGACGAATACTTGCCGAGCTTTTTATAGTAGTCGGCAACCGAAACGGTCTCTGCTTTGTAGACGTTGATCCGGTTCTCGATCACTTCGGGCTTGGCATCGTCGGGACGGTTTTCTTTCACGGCGCGTTCGGCCAGTCGCTTCTTTAATTCTTCTTCGGTAACGACCAGTTCGATGAGTACTTTGATGGGCGCGTTTTTAGAGGCCAGCAGTTTGTCGAGTGCTTCAGCCTGGGGTGTGGTGCGGGGAAAGCCGTCGAAGATGATGCCGGCGATCGGGCCACTGCTCTTTATTTTATCGTCCACCATGTCGATCACCAGTTGATCGGGCACGAGATTTCCTTTTGACATATAATCCTGGGCAAGTTTGCCGAGGGGTGTTCCTTCTTTGAGGTGTTTGCGGAAAAGGTCGCCCGTGGAGATGTGCATGAGCGAATATTTTTCAATGATTTTAGCGCTTTGTGTGCCTTTACCTGCGCCGGGGGGGCCAAAGAGAATAAGGTTGATCATGTGAGCGTTGTCGGTTTACGTTGTAAAATGGGCCGCTTGGGTTGTATCAAGCTGACGAAGATAAGGAATGAAAGTTCGATTTACGCATGGGCGAATATGAAATTTAACCGGCCTTGTATACGTCTTTGAGGTTGCGGCCGAGGCCGTCATAGTCCAACCCATAGCCCAGCACAAACTCGTTCTCGATCTCGAAGCCTACATATTTTACGTCGATCATTTTTTCGCGGGCCGTTTGCTTGCGCAAGAGGGCCACCACTTCCACAGATTTTGTCCCCAGGCTTTTCAGCTCCTCTATGATCTTTTGCAAGGTGAGGCCAGTGTCTACGATATCTTCTACAATAAGAATGTCCTGGTTAAATAAACTTTCTTCCAGGCCGATCAAGGTCTTCATTTGCCCCGAGCTGGCGGTGCCCACATACGAAGAGATCTTCACAAAAGAAACCTTGCAGGGCACTTCGATCTGTTTGATGAGGTCCGATGCAAAAATGAACGAACCGTTGAGAATGGGCAGGAATACGGGTGTTTTTCCCTCATAATCCGCATTGATGGTCTCCGCCAGGGCTTTCACCTGGTACTGAATTTTTGCTTTGCTGATGAACGGCTTGAACTCTAAATCCTTGATCTGCATAATACTTCCCCGCTAAGGGACTGCAAAAATAACAGAATCTTAGAATTTGAAGAGAATACATTTTTGAATGGCTGATTTTGGGTGCTGGACAAAGCATAAACATCACCGTGCCGCATGTGCGTAGCAATGTGTTTGCCGATAGGCGCAAATCGATACGATGTGGCGACCGAACGCACACCGGTCACACAAGCGAATGCTAGCACGGTGGTCATCAGAAAATATTTCTTTAGTGAACGACTTCGCCAGGCCGGTAGCGGTAGTGCCCGGTGATGGCATAATCGAAAAGACAATCCGAAAGCTCTTGTCCTCCCCCGATGTTGTGCGCAACCAGGGGGCGCAAGCGATCCTCGGACCGCTGCGTGGTGACGATGCCGATGTGGCCCTGTCCGCCGCCGAGGTCCCATGTCACGATGTCGCCCGCTTCATAGTCTTTTGGGTCTTTGGATTTTTTTAGCTCCACACCGTGACGCTTAAAAAATGTCATGAGGTTTGGCACACGGCGGTGGTCGATGTTGGTGTCGGTGTGTTTCAGACCCCAGCGTTGGGGGTAAAGTTTGAAGTTGTCCTTCATGTCGAGGTGAACTTCTTTTTGCAGATCGATGCCCAGCTTGCGATAGGCGCGGATCACCACGTCGGTGCAAACGCCTTTGTTCGCAGGCACGTCACCGTTGGGGTAGGGTATGCTGAAATAGGTAGGATCGTATTCCACCGGATCGCGCGTGATGGCGATGGCGGCGCGTGATAATTTCAGTTGGAAAGATTCGTCGGCCCCGAGGAGGATAAATACAAATAGGCTTATTCGCAACATCATAGCGTATGACTTTATTTTAGACAACGTCACGAGCGGGCCTAACTCTGACGAAATAAAATTACAAATCTTTCATCAGTACCGTATACAATTTGATCATCGTATCGATGTCGTGTTTGTGCACTTTTTCATGGGGCGAGTGGGCATCCTTCTCGGGTGCACCAACAAAACACCAATCGATGGGGTACGCTGAAGTTTGAAGTTCGCGTCCGTCGCTGGAGCCCATGCCTTCTACTTCCAGTTGGTGATCTATTTTTCTTTTCCTGGCGATGGCGATGATGCGGTCCACAAAACTGCGACGGGGCAGGTTGCGATCGCGCATGGAGATGGCCACTCCCTTGCCGTGATCGACGCCATCGGAAACCCAGGTGATGTCGCTCACCAGGGCCTGGCGCACGTTCCAATTCTCGTACATGAATTTTGCCAGGTAGGGCACCGAGCCTCCACCGTGTTCCTCCCAACAGCTGAAGACGATCACACCATCTTTCAACGTTTCGGCAACCTTTAGCGCGTTGTACACGCCGAGCCGGTTGTCGAGGTAAGGCGATTGAATAAAGTCTTTCGTGTCGCGGAAGTTGATTTTATAGGTGAGGTCCGTACCCCGGTCGATTTGTCTTCCGAATTTATAAAAGGCATGATTGTCTTTATCAAATTCCAATTCACATTCAATGGGCCCGTGCGAATCTTCGCCCACTAACCGCGTGCCCATCTCCGCATCGGGGCTGCCAATGGGCAAGAGTTGGTTGAAATAGCGCACTGTGAAGCCAATGCTGTCGATGTGTGCGAAGATGGCTGTGCGGGGTTTGCCGAACTTGAGCAGGATGCAATCCTGAAATTCATCGCCCGAGAAAACTTCAGGCGTTACCTTCCACTTCTTTTTTTCTTTTGCGATGTAAGACAATAAAAACTTCGTCATGCCGACTTCATTTCCGGAAGGCGCGTGTATTTCGCAAAGTTGTTTTAGGAGCTTCATAGACATAGGGGAGGCTTCGGAGGGGTAATTAGTTACTGACACAACTTTATTCTAAATTTTGGTTAGAAAAAAGAAGCCTTATGCTTTTTAATTTAAGTGAACACAATTCTATCGCCAATCATTTCGTGGCCGAGCTGCGCGATCGCCGGGTTCAGAAAGACCGGCTCCGCTTTCGCAAGAATGCCCACCGCTTGGGTCAGATCATGGCTTATGAGATCTCGCGCCACATGCACTATCGCAACACACCCATAGAAACGCCGTTGGGCACCTCGGTCGTGAACCTGATGCCCGAGCCGCCGGTGATTGTTGCCATCATGCGGGCGGGTTTGCCTTACTTTCAGGGCTTTCTCGATTTCTTCGATCAATCCGACGCGGGCTTCATTGGCGCCTACCGCCAGGAAGGGCACACCGAGATCGTGATCAACCTGGAATACCTGGCCACCCCATCCCTGGCCCAACGCGAGGTGATCCTGGTGGACCCCATGCTGGCCACGGGAAAATCGATCGTGCAATCGGTAAATGCTTTGGCGAAGAACGGAAAACCTTCTCATCTTTACGTGGCCTCGCTGGTGAGTGTACCGGAAGGAATACAGTATGTTAACGAAAATGTTGACATCCCCCATTCCCTCTGGACCTGTGCTGTCGACGACAACCTGAACGACCGGTTCTTTATTGTGCCGGGTTTGGGTGATGCCGGTGACCTGAGCTTTGGCGAGAAATTATAATCGAAAGGACATCAGAAATTTACAGCAACGCGCGATATGTGGGAGGAGATACTGAAGGCCATACCGGTCTACTTTGCCAGCATGCTAAAATTTATCCTCGGCCCGCTTGGTGGATATGGAGTGCATCTCCACATTGTCACCACCATTTTATCGACCGTAGCCGGCATGATGACCATCGTGGTGCTGATCACCTATTTTGGTAATTGGCTGCGGGAAAAAGTATTCAAGAAGCTTTTCGCCAACCGGAAGAAGTTCTCCACCAGCAACCGCAAGTTTGCCGGCATCTGGAAAAAGTATGGATTGTTTGGCGTGGCCGCACTGACACCAGTTCTCCTGACACCCATCGGCGGTACGTTGCTGGCCGTGAGTTCGGGGAGCCCAAAAGAAAAGATCATTGTCTACATGTTTGTGAGCGCCGCACTGTGGGCGGTGATCTTCAGCATCGCCATCTATTTCTTTGGCGACAAGGTACACGATCTGATTGAGTCCATTAAAGACCCTATTGGATCCCTTATGATGGAATCTGTTCGTCGGGAAGGATTTCGATGTCTCGTATCAGCACTCTCCGCGCAATAGCTTGTCCGGTCTTTGTGGCGGCCAATCCACCCAAGGCAGTTTCTTTGTAACGCGTTTCCATGCTCGCACCAATTTCACCCATCGCTTCGATCACTTCATCGACGGGGATAACGCTGCTCACATCGGCCAGCGCGATCTGTGCCGAGCTGTTGGCAATAGCAGCAGCGCTGGCGTTGCGCACCACGCAAGGGATCTCTACAAGTCCCGCCACTGGGTCGCACACCAGTCCTAACATGCACTGCACGGTGATGGCCACACCTGTAAAGATCTGGTCGGTATTTCCGTCCAAACAATACACAATGGCACCTGCACCCATCGCGGCGGCGGTGCCTGTTTCGGCCTGACATCCTCCAACGGCCCCGGCAATAGAAGCTTTTTGCTCCATGATCAGGGCGATGCCTGCAGCGATGAGCATGGCCTCAATAATTTTTTCGTCGGGAATTTGATGGATCTCCTGCAAGGTGTAGAGAACACCCGGCATGATGCCACTGGCGCCGGCCGTGGGGGCGGCCACGACGCGGCCCATGCACGAGTTCACTTCTTTCGCGGCCAGTGCCCGCGCGATAAGCTGTTGAAATTCTTTGGAGAGCACGGCTTTGGGATAGCGGTACACTTTCTTTGCGCCGTTGTTGATCATGCCCGACCGCGAGGTCATGTCTTCCTCCAGGCCGGTATGCACGGCATCTTTCATCACTTCCCAGGCCCTGAGCAAGCCTTTCTTCGTTTCGTCGGGCGAGTGGCTTTTTTGGGTTGCCTCGTATTCCAGGACTACGTCCACCAGAGACATTTTTTGGGTGTCGCTATACGTTTTCCAGCCTTCAAAAGAATCAAAAAGAAATGGCATACTATACGGGTTTTGGTACAAAGCGGCGGAGGGTCCGGGTCAAAATTCTCCTATTCAGCTTTAATTTCAAACGATTGTGAAAACTAATTCGTTCTCAAGGGGTGGCTGGTTTTTATAAATCACGACGTTGACCTTACTTTGAGCGGCATGAAAATCCTTGCTCTTCTTTTTATGGCCATCACCAGCGTGGCCACCGCCCAGGACAATTTTTGGAACACGTTGGCCGAGGTTGGCTTTCAAACCAAAAAGGACGCGAATGGCTTCGATGTGGAGGTGCCGCTTTTCAGCAAGCATTTGAAGACCTTCCAGGGAAAGAAGATCCACGTAAAGGGCTATATCATTCCATTGGCTGAAGTGGGCAGCCAATCCAAGTTCATGCTGTCGGCATTGCCTTTCAATCTCTGTTATTTTTGTGGCGCCGCAGGCCCCGAAACAGTGATGGAGGTGGAGTCGGCGGAAAAAATAAAATTCTCCACGAAACCCATCGTTATGGAAGGCACGTTGATGCTAAACGACAAAGACCCCGACCATCACATGTATATTCTCAAGGCCGCAAAAATCATCAACTGATAAATTATAATATCTTCGCTCCACAAGACACATCCGCATGAAAAAAAATCTACTGTTCATTTTTACGCTCATCACGCTGATGGCCCAGGGACAAACCCCCGATGAATCCGCCATCAAACAAATTTTCGACAAGGCTTTGGTAGACGGCAAGAGTTACGCCTGGCTACACTATCTCACCACCGAAGTGGGTGCACGCCTGAGCGGTTCACCCGGTGCGGCGGCCGGGGTGGAGTGGAGCCGTCATGAACTGGAAAATATAGCCGATTCCGTGTGGCTCCAGCCCGTGATGGTGCCCCATTGGATTCGTGGCCAAAAAGAGATCGGCCGAATACTGAACACCAAAAAATCCGGCCCCATCGAGGTGAACGTGTGCGCCTTAGGCAGTTCGGTAGGCACGGGCCCCGCCGGCGTTTCCGGAACGGTAGTAGAAGTGAAAAGCTTTGATGAACTAAAACAACTGGGCGAACGGTACTTAAAAGGAAAGATCATATTCTTCAACCGTCCCATGGACGTGAAGTCGGTCGATGCTTTTGCAGCGTATGGCGGTGCCGTTGAGCAGCGTGGCTACGGACCTTCGGAAGCGGCAAAATATGGAGCGATCGGGGTCATTGTCCGGTCCATGGGACTGAATCCGGAAGACTATCCCCACACGGGCGGCCTGCGTTATGCGCCGAACATCCCCAAGCTTCCCGCCGTTGCCATCAGCACCAACCACGCCGACCGCCTCAGCAAGTTGATAAAGGAAGAGAAGGACGTACAATTTTATTTCGAGACCCATTGCGAAACCCTTCCGGATGCGCCCTCTTTTAATGTGATCGGCGAGATCAAAGGCTCCGAATACCCCGAAGAGATCATCGTAGTAGGCGGCCACCTTGATTCGTGGGACCTCGCCCAAGGCGCTCACGACGATGGAGCAGGCTGTGTGCAGGCCATGGAGGTGATCCGCCTCTTCAAAATTCTCGGCATCAAACCCAAACGCACCATTCGCGCGGTGATGTTCATGAACGAAGAGAACGGTTTGCGCGGCGGCCTGGAGTACGCTAAACAAGCAGGGCTCAAAAAAGAAAAACACATCGCCGCCATCGAATCGGACCGCGGTGGCTTCAGCCCCCGAGGCTTCACCATGACAGCGACAGACCCCGTAAAAACTAAAATCAGAAGCTGGAAGCCCCTTTTCGAACCCTACGGCCTCACCGACTTCTCCCAGGAAGGCGGCGGCGCCGACATCAGTCCCCTCGAACCCATGGGCGTCCCCGTCCTCGAATTCCTCCCCGACTCCCAACGCTACTTCGACTACCACCACACCCAAGAAGACACCATCGACAAAGTGAGCCGCCGCGAACTCGAACTTGGCGCCGCCTCCATGACCGCCCTGGTGTACTTAATGGACAAATATGGATTGAAATAAAAACGACTCACACATCCTAAATCCAGTCAAATAAAAAAATGGATAACCCAACTAAAAGGTTATCCATTTTTTATTTCATACCCCGTTGCCGATGTGTTGCCACGTCGTTTGTATTGCATCATAGCCCGTGTTATCCACCACCATTTTCAGGTACCCATCCCGTTGTTTATAGCCAGTCCCCGCCGTTGTTGGTGTTATTCATCCCCAAAATTTTTCAGCCGCCTGTCTCATCATGCGAGTTCCCCCACCGCTCATTAGTATCATTTCACCAACAACATTTTTCCGTCACCCGCCCCCCTACATCATTGTCCATTCATCCATCGTCATTTTCAGGTACCCATCCAGTTGTTTATGGCCAACCCCCGCCGTTGTTGGTGTTATTCATCCCCAAAATTTTCAGCTACCTGTCCCACTACGCGAGTTCCCCCACCGCTCATAAGTGTCATCTCACCAACAACACTTTCCGGTCACCCACCCCCTCATCAACGCCCATCACCAGATTCCCGACACAATTTAAAACCCTCATTTCCTCAACGCCACGCCACCACATCCACCACAATCCTCCACACCTTATTACCTTCCT
Source organism: Chryseolinea sp. (assembly GCA_036525235.1). Classification (GTDB taxonomy): domain Bacteria; phylum Bacteroidota; class Bacteroidia; order Cytophagales; family Cyclobacteriaceae; genus Chryseolinea. The sequence continues at coordinate 39,583 of DATDAV010000328.1, forward strand.
TCTTCCAAACCCGCAGATAAGTACCTTTCCTAACCACCTCCTTACCCTCCACCACAACCCCAACGTCGCCGCTACCATACGCATACCCCAAATCATTCGACCCAGCCACACCACCACCCACCACCTTTACATCGCTCATTTTGAATGCGCTTCTCTTTAAATAGGCATCCCAATTTTCTTTTGAAACCATCGGCAATTCACCTTCACGTGCAAAGCGAATCTCTTTTGATGCAAACGTATTGTAGGCCGCATCACCTTTTTTCTCATGGAGCGCTATAAATTTTTTATCCAAATCAAGAATCGTAGAAGACGAAGCAGGTGAATGTTTGCTAGCCGACAACGGCATTTGAGAAGTAGCCAAGCTTTGCTTTTCCCTCGGCGGGCCATGCTGAATGCCAATGTCAAGAATATTTTTCCAGGAGCCATCTGCTTGTTTTTTCCATATCGAGTGAAACTCACCATAGGCCACCGGCTTCTCGTCAGTTTTCTGTGCACGAAATTCCCAGGGACCCATGTTATACCCCATATCCCCGGAAGCCGCGATGTCGCAATAGGCCACCTCCCAATTCAGCCATCCTGAGGAAGCTGGTTGGCTTCGGATGCTCTCTTTTCCTGTGCGCAGGCCTTCGGGTCCGACGGTCACCGCATCATCGCTGAGAAAGAACAGGAAGGCATCCCGGGTATTTTGGTCTTTGGCCATGGCGATAAAGGCCCGTTCGGCATCCACCATGCCTTGCAGGTTGGGATTGCTGAATTGAGCGGGGCTCAAAAATGTTCCGAGCAAGAGAAATCCAAGAAGGGTATAGCGCATAGGGCGAACGAGTTAGTGAAGATTTAAAGATACGCTTTGGCCGGTCGTCGTTCGTCCCCCGGTGTCCGGCATTTTTAGTTTACCCCGCAACTAAATTCCAGCCCAATGCAATTGCATTCAGGTGGTTAAACTTTTTCGGCAACAACCTGGAGCGCGATTTGAAGTGTGCGATAAACATTTATTTAGCCGATTCGTTGTTCACCTGCGCAGGTTTTTATATTTTTTCTTCGCAATTGCCGTTGCACCCTAAACCATGAAAAGATTTTTTACCGATAACTGGATTGTTCTCATCATCGGAGTGGCCCTTGCAGCCAGCACGATCCTCGCCTTCCGCAACAACTACATCATTCAACAAAACATCGCCCAGCAAAAGGAAACCGTGTTGGTGACCCAGCGCACACAGCAGATCCTCAGCAGCGTCATGCACGGCCTCGACCTCGGCGTGCGCGGTTTTGGCCTGACGAAGGATGAGAACATGCTGCGTCCCTTCAATGAGGCGGTCACTACCAGTCCGGGCATATTCCGCCAGCTGGATTCGCTATTGAAAAAACAGGAGTACAACGACGTCGGTAAATTGGCTGAAGTGAAAAAGGAGGTTGACGACTACATTGCCTTCAGCAAGCAAATGGTGGAGACCGCTCGGATGGACAGCATGCGCACCTTTGTGGGAATGCTGAGCGAAGACCGGGGATATGGCGTATGGAAAAAATACGACGAGGTATCCAAGCCCCTGCTCGCCTTTGAAAATGACCTTAATCAAAAGGCCATCTCCGACTATAATGCCGCCATGCGCAGTAACCTGGGTCTGCAGCTTTCTATTGTCATCTTGGCCCTGCCGATACTTGTTCTTTTTGTAAAACGCGTCAGGAAAGAACGCGAGGCGCGGCATGCCTTGTTGTTGGAGGTCGAAGAAAACAACCGGAACTATGTTTTCAATTCCGGCGAAAAAGACGACTCCTCCGCCCAAGCCATCAACGATGCCTCTATCCGCAATGTGCGTATGGCCTCCGAGTTTATCAAAAGCATGACCGACGGAAACTATGATGTGAATTGGGATGGTCTGAATGACAAAAACAGTGCCCTGAATGCCGATACGCTGGCCGGGAACCTATTGCAGATGCGCGAACAGTTGAAAAAACTAAAGCAGGAAGACGACAAGCGCAACTGGATGAACGAAGGTCTTGCCAGCTTCTCTGAACTGGTGCGCAACAATCAGCACGACAATAACTTGCTGGCCGACAAATGCGTCTCCTACTTAGTGAAATACCTCAACGCCCAACAGGGAAGCCTGTTCGTGCTGGAAGGCGAAGAAGGCGACACCTACCTGGAGTTGAAAGCCTGTTTTGCGTTTGACAAAAAGAAATGGATGGAGAAAAGAGTTGACATTGGCAACGGTCTCGTCGGTCAGGCTTTCCTGGAAGGTGACACCATCCAACTGAAAGATATTCCGCTGGGCTATACCACGATCACATCGGGCCTGGGTGATGCAACACCGCGTCACCTCGTCATCGTGCCATTGAAATATGATATCACGACGGTGGCCATTCTGGAAATGGCAGCGTTCAGTGATTTTGAAGAACATCACATTTTGTTTTTGAAAAAGGCCGGAGAGTTCCTGGCGTCTGCCATCCTGAATTCGCAAACCACCTTTAAGATGAAAAATCTGTTGGAGCAGGCCCACATCAACGAAGAACAGATGCGCCAGCGTGAAGAGGAGATGCGGCAGAACATGGAAGAGCTGCAGGCCACACAGGAGGAGTTGGTAAGAAAGGAACGCGAAATGCAGAAACGGATGGCTGGAGAAATTTCGTCGAAATGATCTGACAGATGAGAAATAAAAAAAGCCGGTTGATCGTCAACCGGCTTTTTTATTTTAATCCGTTCGATGCTTAAGCACCCACGATTTCTTCTTTCTTTTCATATTCCTCCATCGGCAGACAGCTGCAAACGAGGTTGCGGTCGCCATAGGCATTGTCTACGCGGCTAACGCTGGGCCAGAACTTAGCGTCTTTTACAAACGGCAGCGGGTAAGCAGCCTTTTGACGGCTGTAGGGACGGGTCCACTCGTCGGCGGTGATAACGGCTGCGGTATGCGGTGCATGCTTCAACACGTTGTTGTCTTTGTCGGCTTTGCCTTCTTCCACTTCGCGAATCTCTTTGCGGATCTGGATGAGTGCATCAACAAAGCGGTCCAACTCTTCTTTGGGTTCGCTTTCCGTGGGCTCGATCATCAACGTGCCGGCTACCGGGAAGGAAACGGTGGGGGCGTGGAAGCCATAGTCCATCAAGCGTTTGGCAATGTCTTCTACCTCGACACCGGCTTTTTTGAAGTCGCGGCAGTCAACGATCATCTCGTGGGCGCAGCGGCCGTTGGTGCCCGTGTACAAGATCTTGTATTCGCTTTCCAGGCGGGCCTTGATATAGTTGGCGTTGAGGATGGCGTATTTCGTGGCATTCGTCAGTCCGTCCGCGCCCATCATCGCGATGTAGGCATACGAAATGGTGAGAATGCTGGCGCTGCCCCAGGGAGCTGCGGACACCGCGTGGATTGCTTTTTCGCCTCCGGTCTTCACCACAGCGTGGCCGGGCAGGTAAGGCTTCAGTTTATCATTGCAGCAGATGGGGCCCATGCCAGGGCCGCCGCCGCCGTGCGGGATACAGAATGTTTTGTGCAGGTTCAAGTGACAAACGTCGGCGCCGATATTGGCCGGCGACGTGAGGCCTACCTGGGCGTTCATGTTGGCGCCGTCCATGTAGACCAGTCCACCATGTTGGTGAATGGTTTCACAGATCTCCGTGATGGCCTCTTCAAACACACCGTGTGTTGACGGATAGGTCACCATGAGGCACGACAACTTGTCTTTATATTGAGCGGCCTTTGCTTTCAGATCGGCTACGTCAATTTTTCCTTCTTCATCCGACTTCACCACAACGACCTCCATACCCGCCATCACCGCGCTGGCAGGGTTGGTGCCGTGTGCGGATGCGGGAATCAGTGAAATGTTGCGATGTCCTTCACCGCGGTCTACGTGATAGGCGCGGATCACCATCAACCCAGCATATTCGCCTTGCGCGCCGCTGTTGGGTTGGAGCGAAACACCGGTAAAGCCTGTGATTTCTTTCAATGAATTTTCGAGGCTGCCGATCATTTCCTGGTAGCCCAGGGTTTGGTCGGCCGGGGCGAACGGATGGATGTTGCCCAGTTCGGGCCATGTTACGGGGATCATCTCTGCGGTGGCGTTCAGCTTCATCGTGCACGATCCCAAGGAGATCATGGAGTGCACCATAGAGAGATCTTTATTTTCAAGGCGCTTGATGTAGCGCAGCATTTCGTGTTCGGAGTGGTGCATGTTAAACACCGGGTGCGTGAGGTAAGCCGACTTCCGCACCAGCGATGCGGGCCAGCTGATTTCCTGGCCATTCACAGAGACCACCGTGGCCTTCTTGGATTGGGCTGAGGCGAAGATCTCCAAAATCGTATGGACATCGGCGGCCACCGAAGTTTCGTCAAAGGAAATGCCCACATGGTTGTCGGCGAAGTAGCGGAAGTTGACCCCGCGCTTCTCGGCTTCCTGTTTCACAGCCTTGGTGTCGGCAACGGTCACCTTCAACGTGTCGAAGAAATGTTCATTTTCTTGTTTGACGCCCAAGGCTTTCAGGCCGGTGTCAAGGGATTTGGTCAGACCATGAATGCGGGAAGCGATCTTGCGCAAGCCGTCCGGTCCGTGATACACGGCATACATGCCGGCCATTACCGACAAGAGTACTTGTGCAGTACAAATATTAGAGGTTGCCTTTTCGCGGCGGATGTGTTGCTCGCGGGTCTGCAGGGCCATGCGATAGCCGGGATTGCCCGATGCGTCGATGGAAGCGCCGATGATGCGACCGGGCATCTGGCGTTTGAATTCGTCTTTGGTAGCAAAGAAGGCAGCATGGGGGCCACCAAATCCCATGGGGACGCCAAACCGCTGGCTGGAGCCCACCACAACGTCGGCTCCCATTTCGCCTGGCGATTTCATCAGCAGCAAGCTCATGAGATCGGAACCGACCACGACAAAGACATCTTTTTCGTGAGCCGATTGAATAAAGGAGGTATAGTCTTTTACCGCACCGCTATCGGCGGGGTTTTGAATATATACAGCAAAGAGGGTAGGATCCGCAATGTCCAGCGTGCTCACATCACCCACAACCAATTCTACCCCGATGGGTGTAGCGCGCGTTCTCAATACATCGATGGTTTGGGGGAACGTGTGCTGATCAACAAAGAAGCGGTTAGCATTTTTACGCGACGCTTTACGCGACGCCAGCATGAGGTGCATGGCTTCGGCGGCGGCGGTGCCCTCGTCGAGCAGCGAGGCATTGGCGATCTGCATGCCCGTCAGGTCGATGATCATGGTTTGATAGTTGATCAGCGCTTCCAACCGGCCTTGAGCGATCTCCGCCTGGTAGGGGGTGTAGGCGGTATACCATCCTGGATTTTCAAGAATGTTGCGCAGGATAACGCCCGGCGTGATGGTGTTATAATACCCCATGCCGATAAAGGATTTATAGACTTTGTTCTTGGAAGCAATGGCTTTGAACTCCTGCAAAAAATGGTATTCAGACTTGGCCGGCGTCAGCGATAACGGTTTTTTCAATCGGATGCCCGCAGGAATGGTTTGGTCGATCAGGGCATCGATGGAAGGCGCCTTGATCACCTTTAACATCTCTTCCACCTGGTGGGCGTCGGGGCCGATGTGCCGGCTTTCAAATTTTTCCGTATACAGTGAGTCTATTTTCATGGAACTATGATTTTCAATAGGTTAATGAGTTTTTATACAGGAATACCAATAACAATTTGAGCACAAAGGTAATTCAGTAATTACACAATTAACAGCGGCTTTGCCATCCTTGAAAAAAGATTCCTCCCCCGGCCATAGCAAAGGTTTGTTGTCGCGCCATTCCCATAATGCCATTTGCCGGTTTCCCTAAACGGAGGCATCTTGACCCCTTGTTTACTAAAGATTAATAGTGATGAATAGGAAATTCAAGGTCCTGTTGGGATTTGCACTGATTGCCGGCACATTCCGGGTGTCCGGGCAGGATTCGGTTGCTCAGAAGTTTGGCAACACCGTTAGCACGGCAATCCTCAAAGAAAACCTGACCATCCTGGCCTCCGATTTCATGGAAGGCCGGGAAACCGGAAAGCGGGGTCAAAAGATGGCAGCCGCCTTTATCCAGGCGCACTTTGAAGACATTGGCCTGGCCGGCCCGGTAAATGGCAACTACCTGCAACCCATCAGCCTCTACGCCACCACCCCCGGGGAGACCTATATCAAGATCGGCAAAGACCGGTACGACAATTTTAAAGAGATCGCTCACTATGGGCTGGGCAACACCGGGGGCGAAGTGACGTTGCCACTCGTGTTTGTGGGCAATGCCACCGAAGCCGACTTCAGCCAGGTAGATGTCAAGGACAAGGCCGTGCTCTTGCTCACCGAGAACGAATGGCTCACCGGTAATCGGGGTGTATCCCTGGCGCGGGCCAAAGGCGCTAAGGTGATCCTCGTCAGCAACACAAAAACAAAAGAGGACTTCGCGACCCTGTCGAACCAGTTCAAAAATTTCAGTAAAGGAAGCCTCACGCTTTCCAAGCCGGCTTCGGAAGAAAACCGCAAGGTTGGGCTGTTCATTGTATCACCCCAAATCGTCGACAAGTTCTTTGGCATGAGCATAGAGAAGCTGAAAAAGGCCGCTGCGGCTGCACCGGAGAAGAACGCCTTGAAGAAAATCAAGCCCTCCGAGTTCACCTTTAAAGTGTCCACCGACATCGAAACCGTGAAAACAGAAAATGTGCTCGGATATCTGGAAGGCACCGACAAAAAAGAAGAAGTCGTGGTGATCACCGCCCACTTCGACCACGTGGGTGTGAAGACGACAGGCACCGGCGACCGCATCAACAACGGCGCCGACGACGATGGTTCGGGAACCGTAGCCGTGATGGAACTGGCCAGAATTTTTTCAGAAGCAAAGAAAGAGGGTCACGGCCCACGCCGCAGCATTTTGTTCATGACCGTGACGGGAGAAGAGAAAGGACTATTCGGATCAGACTACTACACGCAACACCCGGTATTCCCCCTCGCCAATACGGTAGTCGATCTGAACATCGACATGATCGGCCGCAAAGATCCCCAACATAAAAATAGCCCGCCCTACCTCTATGTGATCGGTGCCGACAAACTCTCCACCGAACTCAACACCCTGAGCGAAGCGACCAACAAAGCTTACCTCAACCTGGTGTTCGACTATACCTACAACGACGTGAACCACCCTGACCGGCTTTACTATCGCTCCGATCATTGGAACTTCGCCAAGAATAACATCCCCGTCATCTTCTATTTCGACGGCATCCACGAAGACTATCATCAGCCCAGCGATGACGTGGACAAGATCGAATTCGATCTCCTCACGAAGCGTGTGCAATGTATTTTCTACACGGCATGGGAAATTGTGAATCGCGACGCGCGCATCAAGCCTGATAAAAAATAGAGGCCTGTCAAAACAAAGATGGAGTGGACGGTTGACCGAAGCCGGTCATCCATGGGCTAGCCGGTCAATGAAGGGCTAGCCTATGGACTCAACCGGATCTTAAATGTAGTCTTGTGCGTTTGGCTTAGCCTTGATGTCGTTGACGAACTTCCGGAACTGCTCTTCCTTATCTTTCTCCACCACAATGATCACGTTCCCGAATTCGCCGATCAGGTAGCCGTTGAGGCCCTGCACGACGATGAGCTTGTCGGGCGAGCCCTTGATGATACAATTGCGTGTGTCGTAGGTATGAGCGTTGGCGTTGATCACGTTGTTGTTTTCGTCCTTTGGCGAGATCTCGTGGATAGAAGCCCACGAGCCCAGGTCGGACCACGTGAAGTTGCCCAGGCATACGTATACATTCTTGGCCTTCTCCATGATGCCGTAGTCGATAGACACGTTTTTGCATTGGGAATAGGCGCCCAGGATGGCTTCCTTTTCTTCCGGTGTTCCCAACTTTGGACGTATCTCGTCAAACACTTCGGCCATTTCGGGGAGGTATTGGTGGAAGGCGGTGGTGATGGCCTTGGCGCCCCAGATGAACACGCCCGAATTCCATACGAAGTCGCCGCTCTCCAGGAATTTTTTCGCCAGCGACAATTCCGGCTTCTCCGTGAAGGTCTTTACTTTTTTGGCGAAATTCTTCTCGGTGTGATATTGAATATAGCCATAGCCGGTCTCCGGACGCGTAGGGGTGATGCCCAGCGTCATGAGCTTGTCCTGGCCCAGGGCCTGGTCGGCAGCTTTCTTGATGACATCCTGGAAAACTTCCTCCATCATGATCAGGTGATCGGATGGCGTGACCACGATCACGGCATTCTCGTTCTTTAACGCGATCTTATAGCTGGCGTAGGCGATGCACGGCGCGGTGTTCTTGCGCATGGGCTCAGCCAGGATTTGGTCGTCGCTTAATTGCGGGAGTTGCTCCCGCACCAGTGCAGCATGTTCTTCGTGGGTGACTACGTATATATTCTCTATTGGACAGAGTGGAACAAAGCGGTCGAAAGTAGATTGCAAAAGGGTCTTGCCCGTGCCCAGTACATCCAGAAATTGCTTTGGTTTGGAATTTCGGCTGTAAGGCCAGAAGCGAACGCCTACACCGCCGGCCATCAGCACTACGAATAAGTTATGGTTCATTTAGTTAATGAGATGTAATAGGTTTTGCAAAAAACGTTAGTCGCAGAATCTTTTGAAAGTCTTTTCATGTATTTTAAACAATTCCTTCTTTCAAAAGATCATGTAAATGAACAAATCCGGCTATTTTCTCGCCGTCCACAACCACCAGTTGTGTAATGCCGCCTTCCTGCATGTCATGTAAGGCTTTGGCCGCAAATTCATCTTTTTCAATTTTTTTAGGTGAGCGTGTCATAATGTCACGGGCCTTGACATCTTGCAGACTCGTGCTTTTCTCCAGCATCCGACGCAAATCGCCGTCCGTGATGATGCCCAGCAAATTTTTGTCGTTGTCCACAACAGCCGTGCAACCGAGCCTTTTGGACGAAATTTCGATGATTACGTCCTTCAGCGGTGCGTCGGGACCTACGAGCGGTAGCGCGTTGTGAAGATAGATATCGGATACTTTCAAATACAATTGTTTGCCCAGCGAACCACCGGGATGGTATTCGGCAAAATCGCGGCTCGTAAAATTACGAAGATCAAGTAGACAAATCGCAAGCGCATCACCCAACGCCATGTGGGCTGTCGTGCTCGTCGTCGGAGCGAGATTGTTGGGGCAAGCTTCTTCTGCAATCGTTGCATTCAAAATGAAATCGGCTTGCTGACCAAGATATGAATTTACATTGCTCACAAGGGCAACAAGCTTTGATCCTCTACGTTTGAGTAACGGGACCAGCACTTTGATCTCCGGCGTGTTACCGCTTTTAGAGATACAGATCACAATATCTTCCGATTGTATCATTCCAAGATCACCATGGATCGCATCGGCAGCATGCATGAAGAGTGCAGGGGTTCCCGTAGAGTTCAGCGTAGCAACAATTTTATTGGCTACAATGGCACTTTTGCCAACGCCTGTAATGACAACACGGCCTTTTGCGGAATAAATTTCTTTCACGCAGGCTTCAAAATTGTCATCGATAAAATTGGTGAGTTGTTGGATTGCCAGAGATTCATTTATTAATACATCTCGTGCAATTTTTTTGATATTTTTTACTAAATTCAATTCCTTTTCAAAGTTAGCTTTGTCTATATGGACAAAGATACAATTTTAGGTTCTTATCAAGATAGTATGATGTTGGTCGAAGAGAAAGATGCACTCAAAGAGAGATTAAAAGAAATATTCGGTTACAGCCAGTTCCGCGGAAATCAGGAAACGATCATACGGAATTTGCTGGATGGAAAGAATACATTCGTAATTATGCCCACCGGCGCTGGTAAGTCACTGTGTTACCAGCTTCCTGCCATGCTCAGAGAAGGATTGGCTATTGTTATATCACCGCTCATCGCGTTGATGAAAAACCAGGTCGATCAAATGAATGCGTACGGAGTCAACGCGCGCTTCCTTAACTCCACCCTCAGCAAAGGCGAGATCACCCGACTGAAGAAGGATTGTATGAACGGCGTAGTAAAGCTACTCTATGTAGCCCCTGAGTCGCTCAACAAAGAAGAGACCATCGACTTTCTCAAGAAGGTCAACGTCGCTTTTGTCGCCATCGATGAAGCCCACTGTATTTCTGAATGGGGACACGACTTCCGCCCGGAATACCGGAAGATCAAAACCATGATCCAAAACCTCGGCGACATGCCCGTGATCGCGCTCACCGCGACGGCCACGCCAAAGGTTCAGTTGGACATTCAGAAGAACCTGCAGATGGAAGAAGCCGATGTGTTCATCTCTTCTTTTAATCGCAAGAACCTGTACTACGAAGTTCGCCCCAAGAAAGAGACGAAGAAGCAACTCATCAAATTCCTGAAAGATCACAAAGGCAAGTCTGGTGTGATCTATTGCCTCAGCCGCAAGAAGGTGGAAGAGATCGCCCAGCTGTTGAATGTGAACGGCTTCAAAGCCGCTCCCTATCACGCCGGTCTCGATCCCGACGTGCGTATGAAGAACCAGGACGACTTCCTGAACGAAGAAGTAGACATCATCGTGGCCACCATCGCCTTTGGCATGGGCATCGACAAGCCCGATGTTCGTTTTGTGGTGCACTACGATGTTCCCAAGTCGTTGGAAGGCTACTATCAGGAAACCGGCCGCGGCGGTCGCGATGGATTGGAAGGACTCTGTTTAATGTTCTACAGCCATAACGATCTGAACAAGCTCGAAAAGTTCAACAAAGATAAGCCCGTACAAGAACGCGAGAATGCGCGCATCTTGTTGCAGGAGATGGAATACTACGCCGAATCACCGGTGTGCCGCAGAAGACAATTGCTGCACTATTTCGGCGAAGAATATACACAAGAGAACTGCGGCATGTGCGACAACTGCGTACATCCGCGCGAACGCTTCGATGGCACCGAAGCCGTGAAGCTCGTGCTGCAAGCCGTGAAGCAAACCAACGAACGCTTCGGCCTGAACCACCTCGTGAACGTGATCCGCGGTGTGGAAGACGAATACGTGAAAAGCTATGGACACTTCGACCTGGCCGCTTATGGCAAGGGTGCCGGAGAGGACGCCGACTATTGGAAGTCGGTCATCCGCCAAACGCTGATCTATCAATACCTCGAAAAAGACATCGACAACATCGGGGCGCTGAAGCTTTCCGAGAGAGGCGAGAAGTTTTTGAAGAAACCGCACGCCATCGAACTGGCCCGCGACCACGATTTCACCACGGAGGTGGAAGAAGAAGAAGAATCGAACGACAAGCCCGTCAATACAAAAGCGTATGATGTGAAGCTGTTCGAGATCCTGAAGACCTTGCGCAAGAAAATGGCGAAGGAAAAGAACCTTCCGCCCTACGTGATCTTCCAGGACCCGTCGCTCGAAGAAATGGCCACCACCTACCCCACGACCAACGACGACCTCGCCCAGGTGAACGGCGTGGGCATGGGCAAGGTGAACAAGTTCGGAGCCGAATTCCTGGAGGTGATCCAGAAGTATGTAGACGAAAACGAGATCGAGACAGCCAACGAAGTGGTCATCAAATCGTCGGTCAACAAGTCAAAAACAAAGATCCTCATCATCCAGCAGATCGACCGCAAGGTAGACCTGGAGGAGATCGCCGAAAAGGCACGGATCTCTTTTGAGGAGTTGCTGACCGAGATCGAGAACATTTGCTACTCGGGCACCAAGCTCAACCTGACCTATTATATAGACCAGGTGATCGACGCCCACAAGCAGGACGACATCCACGACTATTTCATGAACGCCGAAACCGACAGTCTCACGGAAGCCCTCAACGATGGCTCCATGGCCGACTACTCGGAGGAGGAAGTGCGGATGATGCGCATCAAGTTCATGTCGGAGTACGCCAATTAAGCGCTTCCCACATATACTGACCTTCCGGAATCAACGCCGGAAGGTTTTTTATTGATTTTTTATTTCAAAGATTTCGCGGCTATCTTTGGGATTCAACCGAAATTGAATCCATGAATATTCTGGTGATTGGTAATGGTGGTCGCGAACACGCGCTAGCTTGGAAAATCCGGCAAAGTCCCCTTTGCGAAAAGATTTTCGTAGCCCCGGGGAACGCCGGCACTGCCTCCATTGCCGAAAATGTAGCCATCGATGTGGACGATTTCGACTCCCTGGGCAAGTTTTGCGTAGCCAACAACGTGCAACTGGTAGTGGTGGGTCCCGAAGGCCCCCTCGTGAAAGGCATCCGTGACTATTTCCAGAACGACCCCAGCCTCCGTCCCATCTTGATGGTTGGCCCCGACACCCAGGGCGCCCAATTGGAGGGCAGCAAGGACTTCTCCAAGAAATTCATGCTCCGCCACAACATCCCCACCGCCAAAGCAAGAACCTTTTCGGCCACCGATCTCGACCAGGCCTTTGATTATATCTCCAGTTGCAAGCCCCCCATCGTGCTCAAGGCCGACGGGCTGGCCGCCGGCAAAGGCGTGATCATCAGCCTCAGCCAGGGCGAAGCCAAGGCCGTGGTAAAGGAAATGCTCATCAACAAGCGGTTCGGCCAGGCCAGCGCCAAGGTGCTCATCGAAGAATTCCTCAACGGCATCGAGCTTTCCGTTTTTGTGCTCACCGACGGCAAGGACTATGTCATCCTGCCGGAAGCAAAAGACTATAAACGCATCGGTGAAGGCGACCTGGGCCCCAACACCGGGGGGATGGGCGCGGTTTCGCCGGTAGTATTTGCCGACGCAGCCTTCATGAAAAGAATTGAAGAGGAAGTGGTGAAGCCCACCATCGCCGGCCTCATACACGAAGGCATCGATTATAAGGGATTTATTTTTGTAGGCATCATGAACGTAGGGGGCAACCCCTTTGTGATCGAATACAACGCCCGCATGGGCGATCCGGAGACCCAGGCGGTCATGCCACGGATCAAGAGCGACCTGGTGGAACTGCTGGTAGCATCTGCCAAGGGCGAAATGAAGGGCAAGCAGATCGAGATCGACGACCATCACGCAGTAACCATAGCGTTGGTTTCGGGCGGCTACCCTGGGGATTATGAAAAAGGAAAAGTGATCAGAGGCCTCGAAAAAGATGGAAAGGCCCTCGTGTTTCACGCTGGAACAAAGAAACATGGCGAAGGTATATTGACAGACGGCGGCCGTGTGCTGGCTGTGTCGGGCAAAGGAAACTCGCTCACCGAAGCGCGCGACCAGGCCTATCAAACTGCGTCCCATATTGAATGGGACGGACTCTATTACCGAAAGGACATTGGACAGGATTTAATGAACTATAAAGGATAACGTCATGGGATGCTCGTGTGGAACAACAAAAGGTGGAACCGTGACCGGCTGCAAAAACAATGGTGCCTGTGGCACCGGTGGATGCAACAAGATGAACGTATTTGATTGGCTGTCGAACATGGACACGCCAACGGAAGATAGATTTAACATTGTTGAAGTACGCTTTAAAAACGGTCGCAAGGAATTTCATCGCAATACAGAAAAACTTCAACTCACCACAGGCGACGCCGTGGTAGTGGAAGTCCCCAACGGTCACCATATCGGCCACGTGTCGATGCAGGGTGAATTGGTGCGTCTGCAAATGCAAAAGAAAAAAGTGGTAAACGATGGCGAGATCAAAAAGATCTATCGCCTCGCACACCAGAAAGACCTCGAGAAATTTGAGGAAGTAAAAAAACGCGAGCTCCCCACGCTCTACCGCACCCGGGAGATCATCCGCGACCTGAAGCTGGACATGAAGCTGTCCGACATCGAATACCAGGCCGACAACATCAAGGCCACCTTCTTTTATTCCGCCGACGATCGCGTGGACTTCCGCGAGCTCATCAAGTTGCTGGCCGGCGAATTTAAGATCCGCGTGGAAATGCGGCAGATCAGCCTCCGCCAGGAAGCGGGACGGTTGGGCGGCATCGGCGTATGCGGAAGGGAATTGTGCTGCTCCACCTGGCTCAGCGATTTCAAGAACGTGGCAACCAGCGCAGCGCGCTATCAGAATCTTTCCCTCAACCCCAGCAAGCTTTCGGGCCAATGCGGAAGGTTGAAGTGTTGCCTCAACTACGAACTGGAGACCTACATGGATGCCCTGGAAGACATCCCGAAAATAGAAGGCCCGCTGCTCACCGAAAAAGGAGACGCCACGTTGCAAAAGACAGACATTTTCAGAAAGATTATGTGGTTTGGCTTCGTGGAAGAAAATACATGGTACCCGCTCAACATCGAGCGCGTGAACCAGATCCTGAGCATGAACCGCGAAGGAAAAAAACCGGCCAGCCTGGATCAGGATGTGGCAGCAGAAAAAATTCCCTTAGCCACATTGAACAGCGACCTGGCGCGGATGGATCAGAAATTCAAAGGCAAGTCGTCATCGTCCAAGAAACGCAAAAAGAAAAGAGGCGGTGGTGGCCAGACTCCCGAGGGCAGTGCACCCCAGGCCAACGCCGGCAGTCCGCGCGGAGGTAATCAACAAGGTGGCCAGCGTCCTCAAAATCCCGCTGGAGGAAATCCCCAAGGTGGTCAGCGACCTCAAGATTCCGGTGGAGGAAACCCACAAGGTGGTCAACGGGGCCAGAACCAAGGTGGAGGAGAAGGAGGGCGTCCTAAGAATCAGGGAGGAGCCGAGGGGGGTCGCAATCGGGGAAGAAATCATCCCCGTGGACAGCGTGGTGGCAACAGTGGTGAGGGCCAACGCGGCGGCGACAATCCGCGCGGTGGCGACAACCCGAGAGGTGGCCAGCGCGACCGGGGCAATCGTCCCCCGCGACCGGGCAATCAACCGGATGGTAATCAACCCGGCAATCCATCATGAGAATAGTTTTTGCAGCATGCGCCATCGCTGTGTTGCTGGTGGCGTGTGGCGATAGCCAGCGAGTATACGAGCAAAATACGGACTTCAACGAACGCATATGGATGGTGAACGAAAAACCGAAGTTCGAATTCGAGATCACCAACGTTCAACAGAAGTATAATCTCTACGGCAACGTCCGCAACACCGTGTCGTATCCCTACGCGCGATTGTTCTATACCTATTATCTCCAGGATTCCACCGGACGCGAATTACAAAAGAACCTGGTAGGTGAATTTTTGTTTGATGCCAAGAGCGGCAAGCCTTTTGGTAAAAGCGGCATTGGCGACCTGTATGATCACCAGTTCCTCATGTTGAAGGACTATCAATTCAAGTCGCCGGGCAAATATTCCATTACGTTCGAACAGTTTATGCGCATGGACACGCTTCAGGGCATCACGGCCGTGGGGTTGCGCATCGAGAAAGCAGCCCCGGCAAAGTAAAATTATTCCTGGGGTCTAAAGGTCACAACGCGAGGAATGCCTACCCCATAAGCAGGCCGTTTTCGGCTCATAGCGACGTATTTCCGAGGTAAGAACGCTGCATTGATTTTGCATGGATAAAGGCAGATAACCTTTTTTAGCCATGAAACTTTTCAGATGCCACGCTTGTCAACAGTTGCTCTACTTTGAAAACACGCGCTGCGAAAAATGCGGACACGCGCTGGGGTTCTCCTCCGAAGCGATGGATATGGTTACCCTGCGACCAACGGGCCTGGGGGCATTCGTCGACGTGATGAACCCCTGGCGCGCTTACCGCTACTGTGCCAATGCCGAACATCAAACCTGTAACTGGTTGCTGCCGGCCATGTCGGATGAAATCTTTTGTGAGGCCTGTCAATTGAATCACACCATCCCAGACCTCAACATTCTCGAATATTGGCAACGCTGGCAGAAAGTCGAAATAGCAAAACACCGGTTGGTCTACACGCTGCTTAAAATGGGACTTTTCGATCTGACAAAAAAAGAGGAAGATCGCCGCGGCCTCGCGTTTGACTTTCTGGCGGATGTGGACAAGAAGGAAAAGATCATCACGGGCCACGACCATGGCCTTATCACCATCAACATTTCCGAAGCCGATGAAGCCCGGCGCATACGGACGCGTGAGAAGCTGGGAGAGATCTACCGCACGTTGCTGGGACATTTCCGCCACGAAACGGGCCACTACTATTGGGATCGCCTGATCGAGCCAAACGAGAGACGATTGCTACGCTTCCGCGAAATGTTTGGCGACGAGCGCCGGGATTATACGGAAGCCCTGAACCTTCATTATCAGAACGGACCGCTATTGAATTGGGCTGACCATTTTGTGAGCGCCTATGCCACCGCCCACCCCTGGGAAGATTGGGCAGAGACGTGGGCGCACTACCTGCACATCATGGACGCGGTTGAAACAGCATGTGCCTTTGGTATGCGCATCAACCCCGGAGACGATGTGCTCTCGGCCGAATATGCATCCAACCCGTTTGCGATCGTCGACTTTAGACAAGTGCTCAACATGTGGTTCCCATTAACCATAGCCACCAACAGCCTAAACCGAAGCATGGGTCATCCCGACTTTTATCCTTTTGTGATCGCACCACCCGTGGTGGAAAAATTGAGTTTTATCCATTCCGTATGCCGTGCCGTCAGGCGTGGGGCCAGCGTTCAGCTGGTGCCGGTGGAGCGTTGAAAATCCGCTCTTTCCCAAGCTTCTAAAAAATATTCATCCGGAAACGGTGATAAATTCCTTTATTAGAGCACATATAATAAACACGGTTCTATGGAAGCATTGGCAATTCCCGTCGCCACCACGTGTAGGGAAGCGATGGACTTCGAGGCGCTCTATGAAAGCGGCTTTCCGGGCGTGGCCCGGTTTGTCAGCAAAATGAACGGCTCGTTCGAGGACGCCAAGGACATTTTTCACGATGCCCTGGTCATCTTTCACGAGAAGCATGCGGAGGAGAATTTTAACATGCATTCTTCGCCCGAAGCCTACGTGTTAGGCATCGCCAAACATCTTTGGCTGAAGCGATTCAAAACATCGGGGCGGTATATTTCGCTGGATGCCATGGAGTCGGCCATTGCGATATCGGAAGACTATTATCCAACGGTCGATACGTCGACGTTGCTCCAGATGCTGGAGAAGACCGGAACAAAATGCCTCGACATTTTGCAGGCCTTCTATTATGAAAAGATGCCGCTTCAGGCGCTGGCACAAAAGCTGGGATTCGGGTCCGTTCATTCGGCCACGGTGCAGAAATACAAATGTCTTGAGAAAGTCAGGGATGAAGTAAAAAATAAATCCATTTCTTATGAGGACTTCTTTGAATGACATCCGCCTGGCCGAAAAGCATATCCAGAAAACACTGGAACCAAGCGAGTCACTGGTGTTCCAGGCAAGGCTGATCACTGAGCCCGTCTTGCGCTGGGATGTTTATCTGCTGCGAAAAGTATGCGACGTGTTGGCACTGCGACAACGCAAGGGCGTCAAGACCGAAATGGAGGCCATCCACACGCGACTGTTCACCCATCCCGCGAAAGCGGATTTTCAAAAACAGATTTTTCAACTTTTTAAATCCTGACCCCATGAACATGATCCCAATGGTGATCGACAACAGCGGAAGAGGCGAACGCGTGTATGACATCTACAGTCTCCTGTTGAAAGAAAGAATTGTCTTCCTGGGAACGGGTATAAACGATGCCGTGGCCAACGTCATCGTGGCGCAACTGTTGTATCTGAACAGCATTGATCAGAAAAGCCAGATCAGTCTCTACATCAATAGCCCGGGAGGGAGTGTATATGCGGGGCTGGCGATCTACGACGCCATGCAAATGATTCAGGCGCCGGTGTCTACCGTGGCGGTAGGGGTTTCGGCAAGCATGGGCACGGCGCTGTTGGCGTCGGGTGCCAAAGGGAAGCGGTTAGCCTTGCCACACGCCACCATCCACATGCATCCTACTGGCGGCGGCGCGCAGGGATATACTGAAGATGTACGCATTGCCACACGCGAGCAGGAGCGTCTTCAAACACAGTTGTTCCACCTCATGGGAAAACACTCCGGACATACCTGGAAAGAAATCGAAGAATATTTTTTGCGCGACAGGTTCCTGAACGCCCCCGAGGCAAAAGCTTTCGGTCTCATCGACGAGGTGTTGGGCGACACCAGCGACGTAGTGTTGCTGCAGAATGCCGAGTTTGAGGTTAAACTTTTTCAACCCGCTGCACTGAAGACAGGCCCAGGTTTGTTAGATCACGCGAACTAGGACGTTGAAAAGCGCGGAGTACCCTTACTCCTTGTCGGGAAAAGTTTCCATCTTTTTTAAAAGCCACCCGGCACGTGCATCCCAAACCCAGGTGGCGGTGTATTTTCCAGTGCCAACGATGGTGTCACCCTCCAGGATAACTTTCTGTCGATAGTGCCCTTCTTGTTGGGCAGCGTCTCCATCGATGACAACCGTCTCCGACGTTGAAGCTTGTTCGAGCACGTTCACTTCGTTAAATGTTTTTAAGAACGCGCGAATAGAGTCGCGGCCGCCCAGCTTTCCCAGTCTTCCATCAGGTGCAAAACAAGATGCGATGGAGTCGGCGTCCACCTGGAGGATGAAGCGGTCATATCTTTTCATAGCCCTTTCGATCTCCGGTCTTCGATCGGCGCAAGCCAGCAGGAACACGCATAGAGATAGCGAGATGACACCGGCATTTTTCATTTTCAGAGTGCAAAGAGGGGACATGTCTTGAAGGTACAAAAAATTAGGATGAGCGGTTTTTCAATCGTTAGCGGATTTAGAATATCTGTGTATCTTTAATCGAGCCTGCTCCATCCCCAGGCCCCGCTTCCATGAACCATCTTCATTTGGTCGACTACGTTGTGTTCCTGGTTTACTTTATCACGGTGTCGACATACGGCCTGTGGATTTACTATCGCAAAAAATCAAAGAGTACGGACGCCAAGGATTTTTTTCTGGCGGAGGGGTCACTCACTTGGTGGGCCATCGGTGCCTCACTGATCGCTTCCAATATTTCTGCAGAGCATTTTATTGGCATGTCGGGTTCCGGCTTTGCCCTGGGCCTGGCCATTTCCACTTATGAATGGATGGCTGCGGCAACGCTCGTGATCGTGGCCGTATTTTTTATTCCGGTGTATCTGAAGAACAAGATCTACACCATGCCGCAATTCCTCTCACAACGCTACAACGATACGGTGAGCACCATCATGGCGGTGTTCTGGTTGCTGGTCTATGTGTTTGTGAACCTAACCTCCATACTGTACCTGGGCGCGCTCGCCATCAATTCCATCTCGGGCATTGATTTCGGATGGTGCATTGCCGGGTTGGCTTTCTTTTCGGTGATCGTGACCTTAGGAGGGATGAAGGTGATCGGCTATACGGATGTGATCCAGGTGGCGGTGTTGCTCCTCGGCGGATTGGTCACCACCTACCTCGCGCTGAACATGGTCTCTGCACATGATGGCGGCGGGGAAAATATCTGGCGGGGCTTTCAAATACTGCGCGAAAAAGCGCCTTCTCATTTTCACATGATCTTCAACAACACGCATCCGTATTACAAAGATCTTCCCGGTCTCTCGGTGTTGATCGGCGGCATGTGGATCAATAACCTCAACTATTGGGGATGTAATCAATACATCATTCAACGCGCGCTGGGTGCGGATTTGAAAACGGCGCGAAGTGGAATTTTATTCGCTGCCTTTTTGAAATTGTTGGTGCCCGTCATCGCCGTTATTCCCGGCATCGCCGCATATGTTTTGTATCAGCAGGGAATGTTTCAAACAGAAATGGTCGATGCGGCCGGTGTGGTGAAGCCCGATCACGCCTATCCCACGCTCATGAATCTTTTGCCGGCAGGTTTAAAAGGGCTTGCCTTCGCAGCATTGACGGCGGCCGTAGTAGCTTCGCTGGCTGGAAAGGCAAACAGCATTGCGACGATCTTCTCCATGGACATCTACAAGAAATTTTTCGACAAGAAGATTAGCGAACGAAACCTGGTAATTTCAGGAAGAGTCACCGTCGTGGTCGCCATGGTACTGGCCGCTTTTGTGGCCCCCTTGCTTAGCTCGCTGGATCAAGCTTATCAATTCATCCAGGAATATGTCGGCTTCATTTCTCCGGGGGTTCTCGCCATTTTTCTGATGGGTTTTTTCTGGAAACGGGCCACGTCCACGGCTGCGCTGGCAGCCGCTTCACTGACGATCCCGCTATCAACCATTCTCAAATTTCTTCCCGTCTGGACATCGGGATCGTTCCCGGACTATCCCTTTTTGGACCGCATGACGATTGTATTTGTCTTTTTGATCCTTTTAATGATCATCCTAAGTCTGCTCGACCGTAAAAGCAAGGACCAACCGCGGGTCATTCAAATCGACCCGTCCATGTTTCGCAGTTCACCGGGTTTTGTTGTGGGGTCCGTGCTCATTATGGGCATTCTGGCGGCCCTATATATTGGATTTTGGTAATCCGCAAACGGTAGAGATTTTCTTGTGATGATTTTGTAGATTTGTTTAGTAACACAAAAAACTGAGGTAATATGAGAGACGCACGTGCCTTTTCCGAAAGCGAAATCAATCCCCTGCACAGCATCGAACAGTGGGAAGACGATGTTTTGAAACGCTACCCTGAACCCGAAGTGCCCGCCAAGGCAAAAGAAGAATACCGCAACTATGCCGACCCTGTCCGCGATACAGTACGCGAATTCTATCGCCTCAACCATACCTATCAGAGCTATGATTTTGTACAGGAAAAAAGGGCCGAGTTTCTCAAATTCGACCGCAAGGAAATGCCGGTGTGGAAAGCCATGGAGTTCCTCAACACGCTCGTAGACGATTCGGATCCCGATATCGAACTGGACCAACTCCAGCATTTGCTGCAAACCGCCGAAGCTATCCGTCGCGACGGTCACCCTGACTGGTTCGTGCTCACCGGCTTCATCCACGACATGGGCAAAGTGCTTTGCCTTTTCGGCGAACCCCAATGGGCTGTTGTGGGCGATACGTTCCCCGTAGGCTGCAAATTTTCCGACAAGATTGTTTATCCCGAATTCTTCAGCCTGAACCCGGACTATACCAACGAAAAATACAACACAAAGCTTGGCATTTATAGCGAGGGCTGCGGCCTTCGCAATGTGACCATGTCATGGGGACACGACGAGTACTTGTATCAGATCACGAAAGATTATCTGCCAGATCCTGCACTCTATATGATCCGCTATCACTCCTTCTATGCTCAGCACCGTGAACATGCCTATGAACACTTGATGGACAATCACGATCGCGAAATGTTTGAATGGGTGAATAAATTCAATCCCTACGATCTGTATTCGAAAAATCCCGTTCCTCCTAACGTTAAAGAACTGAAGCCGTATTACGAAGACCTCATTGCCAAATACCTTCCCCCGGTAGTGAGATTGTAACGCATCTGATAAACTAAATAAAAAGACCTTGCCGTAACGATTACAGCAAGGTCTTTTCATGATAACCTCTTTCTCTATTCTTCTGAAAGCCAGTCTAGAAATTATATAATTCCTTATAATACTGGTCGGCCATCCGCCCGGCATCAAAGAACGGCTGCACATCCGTCATGCTCGCCTTCACGATGCTTTGCCATGCTTCGGGATTTTTGTAGTACGTCGGGATGATCTCTTTCTCCAGCACATTCAACAGGTTCTGTCCTTCGATTTTATCTTTCGACTCCGGCGTGAGCAAGTCGTTAGCCGTTTCGATAGTGAAAGCGTTCTTGCCATGTTTCGAGAATTCGGGCACCCAGCCGTCGGGAATCGAAAGGTTTACCGATGCGTTCATCGCTGCCGTCATGCCCGATGTTCCGGAGGCCTCGTGATATAGACGTGGATTGTTCAACCAGATGTCCGAGCCTTTCTTCAAATGGCCCGAGAGCCACAACTCATACCCGGTCACAACGGTACAGTTAGGCAAATCTTTCGTCTTCCAATAGATCTCGTTAAAAATATTAATAGCGGCATAGTCCTCCGGGTAGGGTTTGCCTGCCCAGATAATCTGCACGGGGTAGTCTGTGTTGCTGGCGATCTTCAGGAAGCGATTGTAGTCGGCCAGCAACAAGTTGGCGCGCTTGTATCCGGCAAAGCGGCGGGCCCACACGATGGTGAGCACGTTTTCGTTGAAGAGCTTTCCGGTTTGGTTTGCCACCACGCGAAACAATTTCTTCTTCAATTCTTTTTTCCGGGCGATGAGCGCCTGGTCATCATTTCGTGCCAACGCCTGGTCGAGTTCGGGATCGCTCCAGTAGGTTTTGTTTTGCGCATTGGTAATGGCCGTGATCTCGCAAATGCCTTTATAGTCGCCCCACATGTTGCGCGACACTTCGCCATGAAGTTGTGATACACCATTGGCGCGCTTGGCCAAACGCAGCGCGGTGAGGGTATAATTCAGTACGCCGTTTTCGGGAGAGACATAATCATTCACCTCGTCTTGCGTGAGACCGTTGAAGAAACTCATGCTATGCAACAAAGGCATGCTGTGCTCCTCGTTGCCAGCTTTCTCGGGGGTGTGCGTCGTAAAAGCAACACGCTTCTGTACTTCTTCAATCTTTTTGTATTTGTGCAGCAAGTAAAAACACATGGGCAACGCGTGGCCTTCATTCATGTGATAAATGTCCGTCTGGCGACCCAGCACATCCAACAAGGTAGCTCCGCCAATGCCGAGCAGGATCGACTGTGCAATACGCGTCGTCTCGTTCGGGTCATACAAACGGTGGCTGATGGTTTGTGCGAGATAGTCGTTCTCCGGAATGTCGGTGCTCAACAAGAACAACGGCGCGGATTGAAACACCCCGGGCTTCAGCAGGTAGGCTTTCACATAAACTTTTGAGCCGTGTATGGTGATGGGGAATACAATGTTGGTATCCGTCAGGAAAGAATAGTCTTTATCACGGAAGCTTACTTTCAGCGTCTGGTCCTGGTTGCGTTCCTGATCGTAATAGCCCTTTTTCCAAAGAATGCCGATACCAACCAGGTTTTGTTTCAGCTCATAGGCGCTGCGCAGGTGCGAGCCGGCCAGGAAACCGAGGCCGCCGCTGTAGATTTTCAAGGGTTGATCGATTGCAAACTCCATCGAAAAATAAGCAACAGGCTTGCTGTATTTCTCATCGAACGTGTAGGGGAAAAGTTCGGAAGGTTTTATCATGGTGATTTTGAACTAGATAGTTGGTATTAACTCAAACCTAGCGAAACGAAATGGAATTTGCGATGCACCGAGAGGCACGGAAAAGGCGCATGGCCTTTTGCAAACGTTTGATGCCGGTCCGGGTGACATTGAAATTCTTACATACGTTACTTTGACGGGTATTATATGAAATGCGTCAACAACGACTGCAGCGTATCGAATGACGCGTTTTGATTGATGACCCATTGGAGATGGCCGTCCTTCTCCACCACATCGATATGCGGATAGGAGGGCCCCGGGGAGGTCACACTAAAACCGTTTCGCTCCAAAGCATTCCGGGTCCAGAGATAAGCGTGGCCATCGCCTTGAAGCGAGATCATTTTATCGCGATAGGCCTCATGGGAGATCTTGCCGGTTTTCAGATCGTATCCTTTGAATTGAAATACTTCATCAAACACGCCGGATAAAACCAGGTCTTCGGGGATCCCGGTCACCAGCGTTTTGCCGCGTCCGGCCAGCCAGATGACGTCCGCGGTTTGGAGGGCAAGGTCCAGCTCGTGGGTGGCGATCAGGATCGCCTTATTCAATTTCCGCGCAAGCCGGCGCAGCAGGTTCATCACCTCCACGCGATTGTTCAGATCAAGGTGGGCGGTAGGTTCATCAAGAAGAATAACGGGTGTGTCCTGCGCCAGCGCCCGGGCGATCATGACCATCTGCTGTTGGCCATCGCTGAGCTCATACAAGTTTTTATCGGCCAGGTGTTGAATGTGAACTTCCTCCAATGCCTCACTGACCTTTTGCTGATCGTCTTTGCTTAACGTTATGCCCCAACCCATATAGGGATACCGCCCAAACGAAACCAGCTCCCGTACATCCATCTGCACGGTCGCGATCCGGTCGGTTAGGACAACCGATACTTGATGGGGTAGGGGGCCTCTGGGGGCTTGAGACGACCCGGCGCCATAGTGAACTTCACCCGACAAAGCTTTCTGCAATCCTGCCAAAGTCCGGATCAACGTAGATTTACCGACACCGTTAGGTCCCATAAAACACGTAAGCTCCCCGGCGTTCAGGGTAAGTCCCAAATTCTCAAAAAGAATATTCCGGCCCGCGGGCAGCGTATAGCCAACCGATAATTGATGAAGCGAAACGAGGGCTGTTTTATTGGCCATGACACATTATTATAAGATCACACCGAAAGCCTTTTTGCGCGCAAAATAATCCAGATCACCACCGGTGCACCCACCATGGCGGTGATGGCGTTGATGGGAAGCACATAGGCACTTCCCGGAAGCTGCGTCACGATATCACAAAAAAGCATCAGCACCCCGCCGGCAACGCTCACGGCCGGGATCAGTATTTTATGATTGTGTGTCTTGATTATGATCTTGGTCAGGTGGGGAACCGCCAGCCCCACAAAGGCGATGGGCCCGCAAAAGGCCGTCACCCCTCCAGTTAAAAGGCTGGTGGTGAGTAGAATAACCAGTCGTGAGCGGTTCAAATGAATGCCGATGCTTTGCGCATAGTTGTCGCCTAAAAGCCAGCCGTTTAATGCTTTGGTTGAAAAAAGGGCCACCAGCCCGCTAGCCACCAGGATGGACGTCAGGACTTTTATTTCCATCCAATTTAGCCGGCCCAGGCTGCCAAAAGTCCAGAGCATATACGACTGCTGTTGTTCGGGTTTGCTGAGAAATTGCAGCACGCTCACCAGGCTGGAGGTGGTCGCCCCCATCATCAAACCTATTATTAATAAGGAGGTATTGTCACGGAGCCGTTGGGCGATAATGATAACAATAAGAAACACCCCACAGCAACCCAGGCTGGCTGCCCCGGCAATGGCCCATGGGCTAGGCGTCGAAAGGATTTCCAAACCGGCTGCCTGGCTCATAAACACCAGCGACACGGCCAGGCTTGCGCCCGAACTGAGGCCGAGCACATCAGGTCCGGCCAGGGCGTTGCGAAACAGGGTTTGCATTTGCAGGCCGGCAATGGAAAGGGCGCCTCCCGCCAAAATGCAGGTCAGGGCTTTGGTCATCCGGAACTCCCAGACAATGTCGCGCCATATCGGATTGGCGGTTTCACTGCCGGAAAGGATGCCCAAAATGGTGCCGGGAGGGATAGAAACGCTGCCCATGCCCAGGTTTACTATAAATAGTAAAACCAGCAGCAGGGGTAGGATAATCCAGCTTTTTCGGTGAATCCAGTGCATATCAGCCGTTTCGGATGGGCGCAATGATACGCGATTTTAGGCGATTACGCCGAAAAGCTTGGTAAACAGCGCCATTTCCCTAAAAATATTGAAACCCAGATTTGCTAACGACACTTTAGTTCCTATCTTTGCAGTCCTTTTTGCAGAAAGAGTGCAGGAAGTCCTGAAAAACAGCATAAATAGGTTCAGCCATGCCTGGAATTATAGGAAAGAAAATAGGAATGACGAGTGTGTTTGGCGCCGATGGCGTAAACATCGCTTGCACGGTTATCGAAGCCGGTCCTTGTGTCGTGACGCAAGTGAAAAACGAGGAAACAGACGGATACCGTGCTGTGCAATTAGCATTTGGTGAGAAGAAGGAGAAACATACCCCGAAAGCGGCTATTGGACACTTCAAGAAAGCTAACACCACTCCCAAGAAAGACATCATAGAGTTCCGCGATTTCCCTGCGGAATTTGATGGCCTGATAGAACTCGGAAAAGAGATTCGCATCCAGGACGTTTTTGTTGAAGGCGATTTTATCGATGCCGTTGGTACTTCCAAGGGTAAAGGTTTCCAGGGCGTTGTGAAGCGTCACAACTTTGCTGGTGTGGGTGGTCAAACTCACGGTCAGCACAACCGTCTCCGTGCACCCGGTTCTATGGGTAACGCATCGTTCGCATCCCGCGTGCCCAAAGGCAAGCGTCTTGCCGGCCGCATGGGTACCGACCGTGTGACGATCACCAACCTGAAGGTTGTGAAGATCATGCCCGAGCAAAACCTCATCGTTATTAGCGGTTCCCTTCCGGGAGCTAAAAACTCAACTGTAATCCTTCAGAAATAATGGAAGTAACAGTATTCAAATCCAGCGGCGAAAAGTCCAGCAAGACCGTGAGTCTGTCGGACCTGGTGTTTGGCATCGAGCCCAACGACCACGCCATCTACTTGGACGTAAAGAGCTACCTGGCCAACCAACGCCAGGGCACGCACAAGGCCAAGCAACGTAACGAGATCTCAGGTTCTTCCAAGAAACTGAAGAAACAAAAAGGAACTGGTGGAGCCCGTGCGGGTAACATCAAGAACCCCCAGTTCAAAGGTGGTGGACGCGTATTCGGTCCTCAACCCCGCGACTACTCGTTCAAGTTGAACAAGAAAGTGAAAGACCTCGCCCGTAAGTCGGCCCTGACCTACAAGGCAAAAGATAACTCCATTGCTATTTTGGAAGATTTCACATTCGAATCGCCCAAGACCAAGCAATTCACAGCGCTTCTGAAAGCCCTTTCATTGGGCGAAAAGAAAACGCTTCTCGTTCTGCCCGAAGCCAACAAGAATGTTGTGTTGTCCGGAAGAAACATCCAGAACGCAAAAATTACTACTGCCGATCAAATCAATACTTACGACGTGATGAACGCGGACAGCGTGATCTTCGTGGAGAGCTCGATCAGCAAGATTGAAAACTTATTAAATAAAGCATAATGAGCACCCTGAAGAAACCCCTAGTAACGGAAAAGGTCTCTGCTCTGAATGAGAAGGGAAAATACGGTTTCATCGTCGCATTCGATGCGAACAAGGTGGAGATCAAGAAGGCCGTAGAAAAACAATATGCCGTAAACGTAGCAAGCGTAAATACCATGGTCGTGATGGGTAAGAAAAAGACCCGTTACACAAAGGCCGGTGTATTGGCAGGCCGCAAGCCCAGCTACAAGAAAGCCATCGTTACCCTGGCAGAAGGCGAAGTAATTGACTTTTATAGCAACGTCTAATTTTTGAGCAATGGCGCTGAAGAAATTAAAACCGATCACAGCAGGAACGCGACATAGACTCGCCCCTTCCTTCGACGATATTACGACCAACATCCCGGAGAAATCCCTGTTGACCACCATCAAGAAAACCGGTGGACGGAACAAGCAAGGAAAGATGACCATGCGCTACATTGGTGGCGGTCACAAGCAGAAGTTGAGAGAGATCGACTTCAAACGCAACAAGACAGGCATCCCCGCGACGGTAAAGTCTATTGAATACGATCCTACCCGTTCGGCCCGTATAGCCCTGCTATTCTATGCCGACGGTTCGAAGACCTATATCATTGCTCCCAACGGATTGAAAGTAGATCAGCAAGTGATCTCCGGTCCGGACGTAGCGCCTGAAATTGGAAACGCTCTTCCGTTGTCGAAGATCCCCGTGGGTACCGTGGTACACAACGTGGAAATGAAACCCGGAAAAGGGGGCGCCATCGCCCGCAGCGCAGGATGCTTTGTGCAACTCCTGGCCCGCGAAAACGGTATGGCAACTTTGAAAATGCCTTCCGGCGAAATGCGCAGCGTCCTCGACGTGTGCATGGCAACCGTAGGAGCAACATCGAACCCTGACCACATGAACGAAAGTGTGGGTAAGGCTGGTCGCTCACGCTGGAGAGGCATTCGCCCCCGCACCCGTGCCGTGGCCATGAACCCTGTCGATCACCCGATGGGTGGTGGTGAAGGACGCGCATCCGGAGGTCATCCGAGATCACGCAATGGACTTTATGCTAAAGGCAAGAAGACCCGTCACCCGAAAAAATATTCTGATCGCCTAATCATTGCTAAGAGGAAAAAATAATGGGACGCTCGATTAAAAAAGGACCATACAGTGACTTCCGTCTCGTGAAGAAAGTTGAAGCCACTGAAAAATCAGGTAAGAAATCTGTTATCAAGACCTGGTCAAGAAGATCAACCGTAATACCCGAGATGATCGGCCATACGTTTGCTGTTCACAATGGAAATAAATTCATTCCGGTATATGTTACGGAAAACATGGTAGGTCACAAACTCGGCGAGTTCGCTCCTACCCGCACGTTCCGTGGACACTCTGGTACTAAGAAAGATAACGCTAAGTAATCTATGGAAGCTGTAGCGAAAAAGACAAAGAAATCTGTGCTGAAACGCGCAAAGCGTGATGCCAGAAAAGAGGCGGCAAAGACCGGCCCTTCGGTAGCCAAGTTGAAAAACGTCCCCACATCACCCCGCAAGATGCGTCTTGTAGCGGACCTGATCCGTGGCGAACGGGTGAACAAGGCCCTGAACATCCTGAAGTATGAGCCCAAAGTTGGCGCTCCTAAACTGGAAAAATTGCTCCTCTCCGCCATCTCTGGCTGGGAAGCAAAACACACGGATGTGAAACTGGAAGATGCTGACCTGTATGTAAAAGATATTTTTGTGGACGGTGGCCGCATTCTGAAAAGACTGAGACCCGCTCCCCAAGGAAGAGCACACCGGGTGAGAAAGCGTTCAAACCACGTGACACTCGTAGTGGCCAGCTTGAAAAAAGCAGGCGCTGAAGTAACATCGACTGAAAAAGAAACGAAGGAATAATAATGGGACAAAAAATTAATCCTGTAGGTTTTAGATTGGGCATCGTACGCGGCTGGGATTCCAACTGGTATGGTGGCAAAACCTTCTCCGATAAACTGGTTGAAGACCAGAAAATCAGAAAATACGTAGAGGCACGTATCCCCAAAGGTGGTATCGCAAAAGTGGTGATCGAAAGAACCCTGAAGCGCATCACGTTGACCATTCACACCGCCCGTCCCGGCGTCGTGATCGGTAAAGGTGGAAACGAGGTCGACAAGATCAAGGAAGAGTTGAAGAAACTCACCAACAAGGATGTTCAAATCAACATCTTTGAGATCAAACGTCCTGAACTGGACTCTAAGCTGGTGGGCGAATCGATCGCACAACAAATTGAGGCTCGTATCTCTTACAAGCGTGCCATGAAGCAAGCTATCGCTTCGGCTATGCGCGTAGGAGCAGAAGGCATCAAGATCAAATGCTCGGGCCGTTTGGCCGGCGCCGAAATGGCGAGAACAGAGCAATACAAAGAAGGACGGGTGCCCCTGCACACCCTTCGCGCCGACATCGACTATGCGATCTCCGAGTCGCAAACCGTATACGGCAAGATCGGTATCAAGGTATGGATCTTCAAAGGCGAGATTTACGGCAAACGTGATCTTTCCCCGAACGTAGGAGTAGTGAGCAACGCACAACAAGGCCCCGGACAAAAAGGTGGCAATGAGCGCGGCGGCAACGAAAGAGGCGGACGCAGAAGAGAAGGTGGTGGCGGAAGACCGGGCGGCGATCGTCGCGGTGGTGAAGGTGGAGGCCAGCGACGCGGCGGCGACAACCGTGGCGGCGGACCTAGAAGAAACGGATAATTATTTCGAAGCAACTATAAAGAATAGGTAACAATGTTACAGCCGAAACGAACGAAATTCAGAAAAATGCAGAAGGGCCGTGTGAAAGGAATGGCCACCAGAGGTCACTCTATCGCATTTGGTTCATTTGGATTGAAAGCCCTGGAAGGTGGATGGATCACTGCCCGCCAATTGGAAGCTGCACGTATTGCAGTAACCCGCGCCATGAAGCGTGAAGGTCAGGTATGGATTCGCATTTTCCCCGACAAACCGATTACCCGCAAACCTGCTGAAGTGCGGATGGGTAAAGGTAAAGGTGCTCCTGAATATTGGGTGGCCGTGATCAAACCCGGAACCATCCTGTTCGAAGCAGGTGGTGTGGACATTGCGACAGCAAAAGAAGCCATGCGTTTGGCAGAAGGCAAGTTGCCCATGAAGACGCGGTTTACGATTAAGCACGACTACGTAGAAGCTACCAAGGCATGAAAAATTCAGATATCAAAGCATTGACGGCAGCCGAGCTTCAAGAAAAGATCGCCGCCGAGAAAGAAGCGCTCCGCAAGATGCAGTTTGCGCATCAAGTGACAGCCATCGAAAATCCCATGAAACTCCGGGAGTCTCGTAAGCTGGTAGCCAGATTGCAAACAGAATTGAGAGCTAAAGAACTTCAAAAATAATTCCTATGGAAAGGAACGACAGAAAAGAACGGGTGGGCAAAGTGGTTAGCAATAAAATGCAAAAGACCATCACCGTAGCCGTAGACAGAAAGGTAAAGCACCCGATCTACGGAAAATTTGTAAACCGTACGACCAAGTTCAAGGCGCACGACGAGGCCAACACTGCAGGTATCGGCGATACCGTACGCATCATGGAAACCCGTCCGTTGAGCAAGGACAAGCGTTGGAGATTAGTAGAAGTAGTTGAAAAAGCGAAGTAATTATGATAAGCACCGAATCAAGACTTACCGTAGCAGACAATAGCGGCGCCAAAGAAGTACTGTGCGTGCACGTACTCGGAGGAACCAAAAGACGCTATGCTTCCGTAGGCGATAAAATCGTGGTGACTGTGAAGTCCGCGATGCCCAGCAGCCAGGTTAAAAAAGGCACTGTGTCTAAAGCTGTCGTGGTTAGAACGACGAAAGAAGTAAGAAGAAAAGACGGATCCTATATCCGCTTTGAAGATAACGCTGCCGTTCTGTTGAACGCTCAGGACGAACCCCGTGGAACCCGCATTTTCGGACCCGTGGCACGCGAGCTCAGAGAAAAGCAGTTCATGAAAATTGTATCACTGGCCCCTGAAGTAATCTAAGCCATGGAGAAGATAAACGCAAAAGCCAAATTGCACATCCGCAAAGGCGACACCGTAAAAGTGTTAGCTGGCGACGATCGTGGCAAGGAGGGAAAAGTACTCGAGGTAGTACGCGATAAAAACAGAGCCATCGTAGAAGGCATCAACATCGTGACCAAACACACGAAACCTTCTGCCGGTAAGCCCGAAGGCGGCATCAAGAAAACTGAAGCCGGAGTGCACATCAGCAACCTGCAACTGGTTGATCCTGCCACCGGCAAGACCACCCGCGTAGGCCGCAAGCTCGACAGCAAAGGAAAGCTTCAAAGATATTCTAAGAAAACCGGAGAAATTATTAAATAATGTCAGCTCCAAGATTAAAGGACAAATATCTGACTGAGATTGTCCCTGCTTTAAAGCAGAAATTTGAATACAAGTCAGTGATGCAAGTGCCCAAGATCGAAAAGATCTGCATCAACAAGGGTATGGGCGTGGCGGTATCCGACAAGAAATTGATCGACGTGGCGTTGGAAGAAATCACCAACATCAGCGGTCAGAAGGCGGTATCCACCAAGTCTAAGAAAGCGATCTCCAACTTCAAGTTGAGAGAAAACATGCCGATCGGTGTGCGGGTAACCCTGCGCGGCGACAAGATGTACGAATTCCTGGATCGCCTCATGAGCATCGCCCTCCCCCGGGTACGTGACTTCCGCGGCATTTCCGCCAAAGGATTCGACGGCCGTGGAAACTATACCATGGGTGTGAAAGAACAGATCATCTTCCCCGAGATCTCCATCGACAAGGTGAACAAGATCAGCGGTATGGATATCACGTTCGTGACCACTGCCCAAACAGACGAAGAAAGCTACGAGCTCCTGAAAGCATTCGGGATGCCTTTCGCGAATAAAAATTAAGAAACAGCATGGCTAAAACATCAGTAATAGCAAGGCAGACAAAACGTGAGAAGCTGGTAGCGACCTACGCAGCGAAACGGAAAGCCTTAAAAGAGGCCGGAGACTATGCGGCCCTGGACAAATTGCCCCGCAACGCTTCCCCGGTTCGTTTAAAGAACCGCTGCAAGCTCACGGGCCGTCCCAAAGGATATATGGGTAAGTTCGGCGTTTGCCGTAACGTATTCCGTGAAATGGCATCGGCAGGAAAGATACCCGGCGTCACCAAGGCGAGCTGGTAATTTCCTCACACACCCACACACTACATATTGGTTGCTGAGTATCAAGGTCTCTGCGTAAGAGAAACCCGATGACAGTTTGGAATATTGAAATTGTTCGATATCTTTGCAGCCCGGTTTTAAGAAACGCGGGCTTGCTTATTTAATAGAATTAGGAAAAGGATAAATAAAATGACTGATCCGATAGCAGATTACTTAACCCGGTTGCGGAATGCCATTAGGGCCAACCATAAGGTGGTTGAAATCCCCGCTTCCAATCTCAAAAAGGAGATTACGAAGGTTCTTTTTGACAAAGGGTTTATCCTGAACTACAAGTTCCAGGACGGTGAACATAGCCAAGGCATTATCAAGATCGCCTTGAAGTACAATCCTGAAACGAAGGAGTCAGCTATAACTACCTTGGAAAGAATCAGCACACCTGGTTTGCGCCAGTATGCCAACACCGGTTCCATGCCGCGCGTAATGAACGGCCTGGGCGTTGCCATCCTGTCGACATCCAAAGGGGTGATCACTGACAAAGAAGCACGCACCCTCAACGTAGGTGGTGAAGTATTGTGTTACGTGTATTAATAGAGAAACAACATGTCACGAATAGGTAAGCAACCGATAAACATTCCCTCCGGAGTAACTTTCAACTTCTCGAAAGAGAACCACAAAGTAACCGTGAAAGGACCCAAAGGCGAACTCCACCAAGCCATCGACCCTGACTTCATCGTCAAGTTTGAAAACGGCAACGTAGAGTTGGAGCGCCCTACCGATCAAAAACGTCACAAGTCTATGCACGGTCTGTACCGCGCATTGATCGCCAACATGGTGGAAGGCGTTTCTAAAGGCTACAGGCACCAGCTTGAGCTGGTGGGTGTGGGTTACAAAGCCAACGCACAATCCAACGTGCTCGAACTTAGCTTAGGCTATTCGCACAACGTGTTCCTGGCCGTGCCTTCTGAAATCAAAGTTCAGGCGGTACAAGAAAAAGGTCAGAACCCGACCATCATCCTGGAAGGCATCGACAAACAACTCATCGGACAAGTAGCCGCCAAGTTGAAGTCGCTCCGCAAAATCGAGCCTTACAAAGGCAAAGGTATTCGCTTCACGGGTGAGTATGTACGCAGAAAAGCTGGTAAGGCTGCTGCTAAGTAATAGGTAGAACTGAACAAGCATCATAGAAAACAAGAAACTATGGCAGGCAAGAATATTGAAAGAAGAGAGCGGATCAAGTTAGGTGTCCGTAAGAGAGTAACCGGCACCACAGACAGACCTCGTTTGTCCGTGTTCAGAAGCAACAAAGGCTTGTTCGTTCAGATCATCGACGATCTGAAAGGCACCACAGTAGTTTCTGCGTCCACCGCAGAGCTTGGTGAAAAAGCAAAGCTGAACGTGGAGAACTCGAAGAATGTAGGCAAGAAGATCGCAGAAAAAGCTTTGGCCTCTGGCATTGAAAGCATCGTATTCGATCGCAATGGTTACCTCTACCATGGAAATATCAAAGCTTTGGCTGAAGGTGCCAGAGAAGGTGGTTTAAAATTCTAAGAAACTGAAATATGTCAGTAAGCAACATAAGCACAGTAAAAGCCAGCGAAATCGATCTTAAGGAAAGAGTAGTAGCCATCGAGCGTGTAGCCAAGGTGGTGAAAGGTGGTCGTCGTTTCAGCTTCGCAGCCATTGTCGTAGTAGGCGATGGAAACGGAGTGGTAGGTTACGGATTGGGCAAAGCCAATGAAGTAACAGACGCTATCACCAAAGGCATCGACGATGCCAAGAAGCACCTGGTGAAAGTGCCGATCATCAAAGGCACTGTGCCGCATGAGTCTGTTGGGAAATTTGGCGGTGGATTCGTATTGCTGAAGCCTGCTTCTCCGGGTACGGGTGTTATCGCCGGTGGTGCTATGCGCGCCGTATTGGAAAGTGCCGGTGTACACAACGTGTTGGCAAAATCCAAAGGCTCGTCAAATCCCCACAACGTAGTGAAAGCTACCTTCAAGGCATTGACCAGCATGCGCGACGCCTTCACCGTAGCAAAGAACAGAGGAGTATCATTGTCGAAAGTATTTAACGGCTAAGAGACATGGCGAAAGTACAGATCACCCAGAAAAGAAGCACCATCAAGAGACCCGAAACACAGATCCGCACGATCCAAGCGTTGGGCCTCGGTAAAATAAACAGAACGGTTGAAGTGGAGCTGACGCCTCAAATCGCCGGCATGATTTCAAAAGTGAATCATTTGATTACTGTAAAAGAACTGTAAGATGAAGCTGCATACATTAAAACCTGCTGAAGGTTCAACAAAAACTAACAAGAGACTTGGCCGCGGTCAGGGCTCGGGTGGAAGCACGGCAGGACGCGGTCACAAAGGGGCGCAGTCCCGTTCGGGTCACGCCAAGAAGTCTGGCTTCGAAGGTGGTCAGATGCCTTTGCAGCGTCGCGTACCGAAGTTCGGTTTTAAGAACAACAACAAAGAATATTTCAAGGCTGTAAACCTTGATGCTTTGGAAGGACTTGCTGAAAAAGTAAAATCCACGACCCTCAGCCTCCAAGTGCTGATCGAAAATGGCGTAGTAGGCAAGAACGACAAAGTGAAAGTTTTAGGAAGAGGCGAATTGAAAGCAAAGGTTAGCGTCGAGGCACATGCCTTCTCTGCTAGCGCAGCACAAGCGATTGAAAAAGTAGGTGGAACAGCCACAACCGTGAAGTAATGAAGCGTTTCATTCAGACCATAAAGAATATCTTCTCAATAGAAGACCTGCGCGTCAGGATTCTCAATACCATGGGATTCCTGGTCATTTTCAGGCTCGGATCTTATATTGTATTGCCTGGCATCGACCCTAACCGATTGGATGCGAACCGCAACACCAGTGGTATTCTCGGCTTTATCAACACCTTCTCGGGTGGTGCCTTCAACAACGCGTCGATTTTCGCATTGGGCATCATGCCGTACATCTCGGCTTCGATTATCGTACAGCTCCTTTCGTTTGCTGTACCCTATTTCCAGAAGCTGCAGAAAGAAGGCGATTCGGGCCGGAAGCGTTTGAATCAATACACCCGCGTGCTGACGATCTTCATCACGATCTTCCAAGGCTATAGCTACCTCAAAGGTGCTATCGATCCTACGGTGATCATGAACCCCGGACCGTTCTTCTACGTGACCTCCGTAGCCATCCTCATCGCCGGAACAATGTTCTGTATGTGGTTGGGCGAAAGGATCACCGACAAAGGTATTGGTAACGGCATCTCGATGTTGATCATGATCGGTATCGTGTCCCGTTTGCCCCTGGCATTGATAGCCGAAATCAACGACAAGTTCCCTGGAAAAGCATTTGCCTTTATCATTGAATTGTTTGTACTGTTCGGAATCGTGGTAGCCGTTATTGCCCTCACGCAAGCGACACGCCGCATCCCGATCCAATATGCCAAGCAAGTGATCGGCAACAAACTCTACGGCGGCAAGCGCGACTTCATCCCCTTGAAGTTGAACTCCGCAGGGGTAATGCCCATCATCTTCGCGCAAGCTTTGATGTTCTTCCCGGCCCTCATCGCGGGCATGTGGAGAGACAGCGACATCGGCGCCTACATCGGATCTACTTTTTCGGATCCGTATTCATGGCAGTATAGCTTGCTGTTCGCTTCTATGATCCTGATCTTCACGTTCTTCTACACGGCGATCACGATCAATTCGAACGACATTGCTGACAACTTGAAACGCAACGGTGGCTTTGTGCCCGGAGTAAAACCCGGCAAACAAACCGCTGAGTTTATAGACACTGTTTTATCAAGAATCACATTGCCCGGAGCTTTATTCCTGTGTGCTATTGCCGTGCTTCCCGCATTCGCAGTAAAGGCTGGAGTAGGACAGAACTTCGCGCAGTTCTTTGGTGGCACGTCGCTTCTGATCTTGGTTGGGGTGGTATTGGATACCCTCCAGCAAATCGAAAGCTACCTGCTCATGAGACACTACGAAGGGATGATGAAGTCGGGCAGAGTGAAAGGACGTTCTCAATTTGCTGCGGCTTAAAGGCTGAATGATTAACTTAAAAACGGCAGACGAGTTACAGATCATGAAAGAGGGTGCCCAGATTCTGGGAAAGGCCCACGGAGAGATCGCCAGGAAAGTAAAGCCTGGTGTGAAAACCAAAGATCTGGACAAGCTGGCGGAAGAGTATATCAGGGATAATGGTGGAATACCGTCGTTCAAACACTACAACGGATTTCCTTCATCACTCTGCATCTCAGTAAACGACGTAGTGGTGCACGGATTTCCCGGCAACTACGAAGTAAAAGAGACAGACATCATATCGATAGATTGTGGTGTTTTATATAAAGGTTTTCACAGTGATTCGGCATACACTTATCCACTGGAAGGTGTAGGACCGGAAACACTGCTCCTCCTGAATCGCACGTACGAGTCCCTTTACCGGGGCATCGCACAGGCAAAAGCAGGAAACCGGATCGGGGATGTGAGCTATGCGATCCAGAGCTACGTAGAGAGCTTCGGATACGGTGTGGTTCGCGAACTGGTGGGACACGGCGTGGGGCGCAAGCTTCACGAAGATCCGGAAGTGCCCAACTATGGTAAGCGGGGCAAAGGAGTCAAGATCATTGCCGGAATGGTTTTCGCCATCGAGCCGATGATAAACCGGGGAACAAAGAATGTCGTGCAGGATAACGACGGTTGGACGGTGAGAACCGCCGACCACATGCCCAGCGCACATTTTGAACATACGGTGGCCGTGACCGAGAGCGAAACAGTGATATTGACGACGCACGAGTATATTGAAGAAAACTATCCATATAAGTGGCGAAGCAAAAGTCAATAGAACAAGACGGTACAATTTCGGAAGCGTTATCCAATGCGATGTTTCGCGTACAATTGGAAAACGGACATGAAGTGCTGGCACATATTTCAGGTAAAATGAGAATGCACTACATCCGCATTTTGCCCGGCGACAGAGTAAGATTAGAAATGTCGCCTTACGATTTAACAAAAGGTAGAATTGTATTTAGATACAAGTAACAACGAACATGAAAGTTAAAGCATCCATAAAGAAACGCAGCGCTGATTGCAAGATCATCCGACGCAAGGGCAAACTGTATGTGATTAACAAAAAGAATCCTAGGTTTAAACAAAGACAAGGTTAACATACTATGGCACGTATAGCAGGTGTAGATATTCCCGATAACAAGCGAGGCGAAATCAGTCTCACGTACATCTTTGGTATTGGCCGTAGGTCAGCCCAAAAGATCCTTACGGAGGCCGGTGTAAACATCGACAAGAAAGTTAAGGAATGGAACGACGAAGAGTCAAACGCAGTCCGCGCAATCATCGCTGAGAAATTCAGAATCGAAGGTGCGTTGAAATCTGAGATCCAGTTGAGCATTAAGCGCCTCATGGACATCGGATGCTACCGCGGACTCCGCCACAGAAAGGGCTTGCCCGTTCGTGGACAAACTACCAAGAACAACGCCCGCACCCGCAAGGGTAAGCGTAAGACGGTAGCGAACAAGAAGAAAGCAACTAAAGGTTAATAGATAAACTTTTCAATAATGGCGACAGCTGAAAAGAGAAAAGATAAAGCGAAGAAGCGCGTAGTGAACGTGGAAGCCGTAGGGCATGCACACATCCGTGCCACGTTCAACAACATCATCATTTCGATGACCAACACCACAGGACAAGTAATTTCCTGGGCGTCGGCCGGAAAGATGGGCTTCAAGGGTTCGAAGAAGAACACTCCCTACGCCGCTCAGGTGGCTGCTCAGGATTGCGCTTCTAAAGCTTTCGAACAAGGATTGAGAAAGGTAGAAGTATTCGTGAAAGGCCCTGGCGCCGGACGTGAATCGGCTATCCGCACCATCCAAGGATCGGGCATCGAAGTAACGGCCATCCGCGACGTGACGCCGCTGCCGCACAACGGCTGCCGCCCTCCGAAGAAAAGAAGAGTTTAATTAAAGAATATTATATTTAGGTTTTACCATGGCAAGATACACAGGCCCTAAAGTCAGAATCTCAAGACGTTTCAACGAGCCTATTTTAGGTGATAACAAGGCGCTTCAGAAGAAGAACTATGCTCCGGGTCAACACGGTCGTGGCAAGAAGCGCAAGCAATCGGAATACGCTACGCAGCTTGCTGAAAAGCAAAAGGCCAAGTACATCTACGGTTTGCTGGAAAGACAATTCGCAAAATTGTTCGACACAGCTTCCCGCAAGAAGGGCGTAACCGGTGAAGTGCTGTTGCAATTGCTGGAATCACGGCTCGACAACACCGTGTACCGCTTGGGCATCGCTCCCACACGCCGCGCAGCACGTCAATTGGTACTGCACAAACACATCCTGGTCAACGGCGATGTAGTAAATATCGGTTCTTTCACACTGAAGCCTGGTGACTTGGTGGAAGTACGCGAACGTTCCAAATCATTAGAAGTCATCACCAACAGCCTCTCTCTCCAAGGAGCCAAGAAGTACAACTGGTTGGAGTGGGACAACGGCGAAATGACAGGAAAAATCATCAACCTGCCACCGCGTGTTGATATTCCCGAAAACATCAACGAGCAGCTGATCGTTGAATTGTACTCGAAGTAATTTTAACTGTTAACAACATCACTATGTCAATATTAGCATTTCAAATGCCAGAGAAGGTTGCGATGGAAAAGTCCGATGATTTTCACGGTCTCTTCACATTCAAGCCTCTGGAAAAAGGATATGGGGTGACCATCGGCAATGCGCTGAGAAGAATCCTGTTGTCCTCCCTGGAAGGTTATGCGATCACCGGAATCAAGGTTCCCGGTGTACTTCATGAGTTTTCGACCATCGAAGGAGTTGTGGAGGATGTTGCCGAAATCATCCTCAACCTGAAAATGGTTCGGTTCAGAAAAGTATCGGATAACTTCGATAATAAAATCACGGTAAACATTAAGAAACAAAAGCAGTTCAAAGCTGGCGACATCGCCAAGTTTACCTCTGCTTTCGAAATTCTTAACCCCGAGCACGTCATTTGCAACCTGGACGAAACCGCTCACTTCGAGATCGAACTCACGATCGAAAAAGGAAGAGGCTACCTCCCCGCTGAAGAAAATAAGCCTACGGAACAAGTATTCGGATTCATTCCGATCGACGCCATCTTCACGCCCATCAAAAACGTGAAATACAGCGTGGAAAACACCCGCGTAGAGCAAAAGACCGACTACGAAAAGTTGGTAGTAGACATCGAAACCGACGGATCTATCCACCCTGAAAAGGCGTTGGAAGGTGCCGCACACATCCTCATCAAACACTTTGCCCTGTTCTCCGACAAGTCGATGGAACTCGAAACCGGCAAAGATGCAGAAGTAGAGCAAGTAGACGAAGAGATGCTGCACATGCGCAAACTGTTGAAGACCGCATTGCACGACCTCGATCTGTCCGTACGCGCCTACAACTGCTTGAAAGCAGCGGATGTGAAATCACTGGGCGACCTCGTTCAACTGGAGATCTCGGACATGATGAAATTCAGAAACTTCGGTAAGAAGTCGCTGGCAGAATTGGAACAATTGGTAGCGGAGAAGAACCTCACCTTCGGTATGGATCTCTCCAAGTATAAACTTGATGAAGACTAGGAAATCATGAGACACGGTAAGAAGGTAAATCACTTAGGTAGAAAAACAGCGCACAGACAAGCGTTGCTTTCTAACATGGCTTCTTCGCTGATTCTGAACAAAAGAATCACGACCACGGTAGCCAAAGCCAAAGCGTTGAGAAAATATGTTGAGCCTTTGCTGACCAAGTCGAAGGACGACACCACGCACTCCAGAAGAACGGTGTTCTCCTACCTCCAAAACAAGGAGTCTGTGAAGACCCTGTTTAGCGAAGTAGCATCAAAGATTGCTGATCGTCCGGGTGGATATACCCGCATCATCAAATTGGGTGATGTACGCGTAGGCGATAACGCTGAAATGTGTCTCATCGAACTCGTGGACTTCAACACGCTCTACAGCAAGGAAGGCGTGGCCAAGAAAGCGAAGACCAGAAGAAGCCGCGGTGCGAAGAAGACAGAAGGTGCCGAAGACGCAACTGAAGCCACTCCTGCAGCCGAAGCCAAAGCTGAAAAGGCCGAAAAGAAGCCGAAGAAAGCTTCAACTAAGAAAGAAAAAGAATAGTGACAGAACACCATTCATATGAAAAGGGATCAAACAATCGTTTGATCCCTTTTTTTTATGTCCTGGCCGCTGGTAAAAACCTATGCCCGGGCATGCTAATCCCGGAATTACTAATGTATTTTTGCGAACGCTATGCAGAAAAAAGCTTATCTCCTTCTTGAAGACGGCCTCCTCGTAGAGGGCTTGGCCATCGGTAAAATCGGCACCTCGGGTGGTGAAATATGCTTCAATACCGGGATGACCGGATATCAAGAAATTTACACCGACCCGTCGTATTACGGACAGATCATCGTCAACACCAATGCCCACATTGGAAACTATGGCGCTTTTGACCCCGAACAGGAGTCAAGTGGGCCGATGATTGCCGGGTTGGTGGTCAACGAATTCGCCCACGAATTCAGCCGCAAGTCGGCCACCGGCAGCTTGCAGCAATACCTGGAAAGCCGCAACGTGGTGGGCATTGCCAATATCGACACACGGATGTTGGTGCGCTACATTCGCAGCAAAGGCGCTATGAACGCCATCATTTCATCGGAGCTCACCCCGGAGCAGCTGAAAGCAGAAATAAAGAAAGTCCCCTCCATGAATGGGCTTGAACTTTCCTCGCGGGTAACGACCAAGGAAGCCTATACCGTGGGAGATGCCAATGCACCCATCAAAGTGGCTGTGCTGGACCTGGGCATCAAACAAAGCATTGTGACCAACCTAGCCACCCGCGGCGTGTATTGCAAAGTGTTCCCCGCCAAAACACCCTTCGCAGAAATGAAAGCCTGGAATCCCCACGGCTACTTCATCTCCAATGGCCCCGGCGACCCGTCTGTGATGGCCTACGCCATTGAAACGGTGAAACAAGCGTTGGATTCCGGCAAGCCGCTTTTCGGTATTTGCCTCGGCCATCAGCTCCTGGCGTTGGCCTCTGGAATTTCGACATACAAAATGCACCACGGTCACAGAGGATTGAACCACCCTGTGAAAAACCTGATCACCGGCAAAGGTGAAATGACTTCCCAGAATCACGGTTTCTCCGTGAACGAAAAGGACATCGAGAAGAACGCAAACGTAGAAGTCACCCACGTGCACCTGAACGACAACACCATCATGGGCATCCGCCTGAAAGACCGGAAAGCGTTCTCGGTGCAATACCACCCCGAAGCCTCCCCCGGGCCGCACGATTCGCGCTACCTCTTCGACGAGTTCATTGAAATGATACAGGCGGAGATCGCCGAACCCGTCACCGCATAACCCGAACAACTATCATCCAATCCATAAATCTAAAATCATTATGAGCTTAATCGAAAGCATCCATGCCCGGCAAATCCTCGACAGCCGCGGCAACCCCACAGTTGAAGTTGATGTAGTAACTGAGTCCGGCGCGTTTGGACGTGCCGCTGTGCCCTCCGGTGCTTCTACCGGATCACACGAAGCCGTAGAACTCCGTGATGGTGATAAAAAGAAATTCATGGGAAAAGGCGTGTTGAAGGCCGTGGACAACGTGAACACCAAGATCGCTGCCGAAGTGGTGGGCTTTGATGTTTTCGAACAAAACCTGGTCGACCAGATCATGATCGACCTGGACGGTACTCCCAACAAAGCTAAGCTGGGCGCCAACGCCATCCTCGGTACGTCGCTGGCGATTGCTAAAGCAGCAGCCATGGAAGCCGGCATGCCCCTCTATCGTTACATCGGTGGCGTGAGCGCGAATACGCTGCCCGTGCCAATGATGAACATCTTGAACGGCGGCAGCCACGCCGACAACGCCATCGACTTCCAGGAGTTCATGGTAATGCCCGTAGGCGCATCGTCATTCTCGGAGGCCCTTCGCATGGGTGCCGAAGTGTTCCACACCCTGAAAAAAGTATTGCACGATAAAGGTCTTTCTACCAACGTGGGTGATGAAGGTGGTTTCGCACCGAACCTCAAGTCCAACGAAGAAGCCATCGAAGTGGTGTTGAAAGCGATCGAGAAAGCCGGCTTCAAGCCCGGTTCCGATATGTTCATCGCCCTCGATCCCGCAGCCTCTGAATTCTACGATCCCAAAGCAAAAGTATACCACTTCAAAAAGTCTTCCGGACAGAAACTGAAGCCCGCTGAAATGGCAGCATACTGGACCAATTGGGCCAAG
This sequence comes from Chryseolinea sp., assembly GCA_036525235.1. Lineage (GTDB taxonomy): Bacteria > Bacteroidota > Bacteroidia > Cytophagales > Cyclobacteriaceae > Chryseolinea. The sequence goes on from DATDAV010000328.1 coordinate 81,564, forward strand.
AAATATCCCATCATTTCCCTGGAAGACGGCATGGCCGAAGACGATTGGGCAGGTTGGAAAGCCCTCACCGAAAGCATCGGCGACAAAGTACAACTCGTGGGCGACGATCTTTTCGTAACCAACGTGAAACGCCTCCAGAAGGGCATCGACGATGGCATCGCCAACGCCATCCTCATCAAGGTGAACCAGATCGGTTCCCTGACCGAAACCATTGCCGCCGTGAACCTGGCAAAACGCAATGGCTATAAGAGCGTGATGTCACACCGTTCGGGTGAAACCGAAGACAGCACCATCGCCGACCTGGCTGTGGCCCTGAACACCGGTCAGATCAAAACCGGTTCGGCTTCCCGTTCCGACCGGATGGCGAAATACAACCAACTGATCCGCATCGAGGAAGAGTTGGGCGAGATTGGCTACTTCCCCGGCAAGAACATGTAGTGCTTATCGGAATGATTATAGAAAAGCCAGGCAACATGTCCTGGCTTTTTTCGTTTCCAATCCTTAGCAACGGGAGGGAAGCAAGGCTGGTTTTTTGACGTTGATTTATTTCTCTATCTTAGTATCACTTTTTAAGCTCTATGTTCAAGAAACTGCCGAAACCGTTCCGGAATTTTTATTTTTTATCGATCGCCTTCTTCGTGCTTTGGATGATCGCCCTGGATTCGAACAACATGATCGCCCGCTATCAGTTGAGCTCGAAGCTGCGATCGCTGGAGAATGAAAAGGAGTATTACGAAGAAAAAATAAAAGAAGTGGAAAAGGATCGCGACGAACTTTTCGGCGACCGTGAGTCACTGGAAAAATTCGCCCGCGAGAAATACTTGATGAAAAAAGAGAGTGAAGACATCTTCATCGTAGCGGAAAAAGACTAAGTCGTATGAAAAAGATTATGCTCGCCGCTTCCCTCATCCTGATGGGAACTGTGGCCTTTGCTCAGTGGGGCGACGAAGAAATGAGCGAAAAGCCCCCGTTGCGCGAACGGATTTTCACGGGCGGTGGATTTGGATTGAGCTTCTCAAGCTACTACAGCTACTTCTCCCTTTCGCCGCTGATCGGCTATAAGATCACCCCTAAGATCGCCGCCGGCGTGCAGGTTCAGTACCGCTACACCAAATACAAACAAACATCGTATGACATCTCTACCAATGACTATGGCATCAGCCCATTTCTGCGGTATAATTTTTATGGCCCGTTGTTTCTGCACACCGAGTATGAGTATTTGAACTACGAATATCCCATCTCGCAAAGTGAAACCGTCCGCCGGGGCTTTAACAGCTTCATGGCAGGCGGGGGATTGTTTCAACCCATCGGCCGGCACGCCGGATTCTACCTCGTGGCTTTGTATAATTTCAGCTATCACGAACCGACCAACCCAAACGATTTCTCACCGTACAGTAGCCCACTGGTTTTGCGGGTGGGCGTAACGGCCGGATTCTAAAAATTCACACCAAATTTTTTACCGAGCTCCTTCAGATCTTCGGCAACTTTAGGATTCAAAGGTATGCCGTGTGCCATGCGATACGCATGCATTTCCCGTTCAGGATCTCCAGGAATAATAACACGCTCCTGTCCTTCGATGGTTTTGGCTGAGCGGAAGCGTGTGATCCAATTGTCCATATGCGATTTGAATTCCTGTGCCGGCCGGAAAGCATCCACCCGCATGGCACCAAAGAAATGACCAATACCTTCGCCCACCGGATCGGAAGGGGGCTCCAAAAAGGCTACGAAGGGCGGTACCCAGGGACCATAGTTGGCACCCGACAACACCGCCGAAAAAATGTCCACCCAAGCCCCAAGACAAAATCCCTTGTGACTACCATGTTCGCGGTCGCTTCCCAAGGGGATCAACGCTCCTCCACTTTTGGTTTCATTAGGATCTGTTGAAGGCCCCCCTGATTTTGTTTGCACCCAGCCCACCGGCGCCTCTTGATTTTTGCGCTGAAGAATTTCCAGCTTGCCATTGGCGGCCGTGGTCGTGGCAAAGTCTGCAACGAAAGCCGGCTGTTTGTCGGCCGGTATGGCCACGGCTATAGGGTTTGTTCCTAAGAGTCTTTCAACGGAAAACGTCGGGGCAACGAGCGGGCTGGCGTTGGTCATGGCCATGCCGATCATGTCGTGTTCCAGCGCCATCATGGCGTGATAGCCCGCGATGCCAAAATGATTGGAGTTCTTCACCGCCACCCAACCTGTGCCGGCGATCTGCGCTTTGCGGATGGCAATCTCCATCGCCTTGGGCGCCACCACCAGCCCCAAGCCACCATCCCCATCCACCACGGCCGTACTAGGCGACTCATGGACCACGCGCACATTGGGCGCGGCATTCACGCGCTTCTTATCCCACAGCCTCACATAACCCGACAAACGCGCGATGCCATGCGAGTCGATGCCCCGCAAATCGGCGCGCAACAAAACATCCGTGGCAAGCACGGCCTGGTCGTCGGGGCAGCCGATCTTTTTGAAGATGGTTAACGCGAAATCTTTCAGCGAATCGTAGGTGTAGATGGGATCTGTCATAGAGCAAAGATAAGAACGAAAAGCACCATGCCTAGACGACCAAACGGGGGGTCCTTCCAACTCTAAAAAAAATATCTTAATTTGGGATTCCGATGGATGTGTGAAGCCCGATTTTTTAAACGCTTATCGCTTTTATTTTTTGGTATAATTCTTTCTCACACTTTCGACCGAATGCCCACAAGGCGCAATCCATGACCCTAAACACGATTAGCCTATGCTAAAAAAATACCGCTGTGCCTGGTTGGCAGGCTTTCTTTTGTCGTCGCTCACCGCTTTTTCCCAAGACCTCGATTCGCTGTTAAACCTCAATGCCTTCACCGAGGAAAGCGATCTTCAGAAAATTCTCAATAAAAATGTAGCCGTTTCGTCCAAGAACGGTCTGACCACGCGCGAAACCCCGGGCATCATCACGGTCATCTCTTCCGAAGAAATTCAAAACAGCGGCGCCCGCGACATGATCGACGTGTTGCGCCTGGTGCCAGGCTTCGACGTGCAGCAAGACCTTCAGTTTGTGATGGGCATTGGCTTGCGGGGAAGCTGGGCCAACGAGGGAAAAGTGCTGGTGATGATGGACGGCCAGCCGTTTAACGAATTGCTGTATCAGACCGTCGCCATCGGCAACCGCTTCCCGGTCGACGCCGTCGAGCGCATCGAGATCATCCGCGGGCCTGGGTCGGCCATTTATGGCGGGTCTGCCGAGTACGGGGTGATCAATATCATTACAAAGGCCGCCGACAGTCTCAACGGCGTGGCCGTGTATGGCACCGGCGGATTTCATGCCGATGCCGTAGGCCGGACCAACGGCGGCGTGATGGCCTCCAGAAAAACCGATACCTTCTCGTGGGACTTCAATGCTTTCAAAGGGAAAGGCATCGTGAGCGACGAGCACCAACACCAGGATCTCTTGCAAGATTATGGCGTACAGGATCTCTCCAAAGTGACCCGTGCCGACCCAATGAACCTGAATTTGGGATTGAAATACAAAAGCCTTTCGCTACGCACCATGTACGACCAGTTCGAAACATCGGACCCGTCAACGTTTGTCTCGAACAAAAATTTCTTTCTCGACTTGCGCTATGCCTGGAAAGCCAGTAGCAAACTGCTCATTACGCCCCAATTGAAATACTATAATCAGGTCCCCTGGACCTATGGTGACCGGGCCACAGAAGAAAAATCATTTAACGTTATGGCTACGCGCGCCCTGGCACAGGTAGACGCCGTCTATGATTTTTCGCGCAAAGCCAGCGTCACCTTTGGAGGCCTCTATTTTCAGGACGAAGGCAAGGATCTGCTGAATGGCGGTCTGTTTCAAGGCAACCAAACGCTAAAGCTGAACAACGTGGCCTTCTTTGCACAAGGCCTTTTTAAACATAGGTTGGCCAATGCCACGCTGGGGTTTCGCTACGAGAAGAACAACCGCTACGGCGCGGCTTTCGTGCCCCGTATCGCCTTGACCAAGAAGATCGAGAACTTCCACTTCAAAGTGTTGTACAGCCAGGCCTTCCGCGCCCCCTCGTTGCAGAACATCAACATCGCCCTGAACGGTCAGGTGAAACCGGAAAAATCGAACGTGTTTGAAGTGGAGCTGGGTTATCAGTTCACGCCCGAAATGTTGCTGGCCGTGAATGCCTTTAACATCACTACGAAAAACGTGCTCGTTTATGGCTCACAAGGAAGCGATGAGGATGGTACATTCGAAGAATGGTACGAAAACTCAAAAAAGAGCGGAAGCCGTGGACTGGAAGCGGTCTACAGCATCCGCAAAAAAGCATGGTATGCAAACTTGACGTACTCCTACAGCACCGCCCTTAAAGACAATACCGTGGCCACCTACAACGTGCCCGGCCAATCGCAATATGTTGGGTTTTCGAAGAACAAGATCACACTCAATACCAACTTCTACCTCACGTCGAAGCTGAGCTTCAACCCGACCTTTATCTACGCCAGCAAGCGATATGCCTACACCATGTTGGACGACGATGGCAATCCGGCAATAACTTCCCTGGACCCTTATATGCTCGTGAATGCTTTCTTTAACTACCGGGATATTTTTCCAGGATTCACCCTGGGTGCCGGCGCTTATGATATCGCCAATGTGCGCCCTGCCATTCCCGAGGCCTATAACGGCGGCTATGCTCCGATACCCGGCCGCAGCCGCGAATATGTTGTGAAAATTTCTTACCAGATCAACTTCAAAAAATAGCCATGAGATCCTCCCGAATATATACCCTCCTCCTTGTCTTCGGCCTCACGACAACGGCCTGGAGCCAAACCACCAACTACCAGGTGTACGCCCTCTTTGTGGTGAACATCGCCAAGTATTCGGTATGGCCGAACCTCGGCGGCGACCTGCAGGTTGCCGTGTATGGCAAATCAAAAGTCTATGACGAATTGCTAAAGCAAAATGGAAAGAACCTGAATGGCCACACGCTCAAAGTGACCCAGGCAAACGAGATCACCGACATCGGCGAAAGCCAGGTCATCTACCTGGCCGATGGAAAAAGCAGCGCCCTGGATGACATCATCAAAGCCACGCATGGAAAACCCGTGATGATCATTTGCGAACGCGAAGGGCTCTACAAAAAGGGAGCGGGCTTTAGCTTCATCATCACCGACAACAGCACGCTGCGCTATGATATCAATAATACAGAGTTGGAAAAAAGGCTGATCAAAGTTTCCAAGAGCCTCACGGCGCTGGCAAATGCCATGATCTAGACCGTCATGCTTTTTGTGGCAAGCACTTCGTTGATGAGTGTGGCCAACACACCTTCCTTCAAAGCATAGGTAGAAACGCGAATGCGATTGAAAGTGTGCACGGACAACAAATAACGGATCAGACAACAAGCCACCACGATCATATCCACACGCATCTCGATCATGCCGGGAATTTGCATGCGCTGCTCACGATTCTTGTGAAGCAGCTCGTCGTAGATATCATAGAAACCCTGCAACGTCAAAGGAGTTTCAATCTCTTCGGGACTTTTATGGATGTCGTGTTGAATGCAGAAGATGTCGCTCAGCGTGTCGAAGGTGCCGGAGGATCCGATGAGCACGTGAGGTTGGTGAAATTTTAGTTCGTTCAATAACGGCTGAAGTTCTTTTTCAAAGTAACGGTCCAGGTGTTCGATCTCTTCTTTGGTGATGGGGTCGTTTTTCTGGAATTGCTCCAGCAGGCGTTGCGCGCCAATCTCAAAACTGCGCTTCCAGAAGATACGCTCGTTGTTGCCGAGAATAAATTCTACGCTGCCGCCGCCAATATCGATAATGAGTGATTTTTCCTTGTCGATGTCCATGGCCGATTTCACGCCCATGTAAATGTACTCCGCTTCCAGGTCGCCGGAAATGACGTTCGAATCGATGCCCGTCACCGCCTTGATCCGTTGCACAACCTCGTCGCAGTTGGAGGCGTTGCGCAGGGCGCTGGTGCCAAAGGCATAGACTTTTGCGATGCTTTGCTGGTCGATCGTATTCTTGAAACTTTGCATGGCCAGGAGCGCCCGTTGAATGCCTTCCTCCGTAATGACCCCCCGGTTGATGCCGCCTTTTCCAATCTTCACGGCCAACCGCTCGCGGTACGTAATATGATAGCCACGCTCATCGGATTCAGCAATGAGCAGATGGAACGTGTTCGTCCCCATATCAATGATGGCGATCTTGCTTTCCATAGGTGTCAGGAGGGCGCGTGAAGATACGAATTTTAGAAACCCAGTCAAGCGCCGGCTCCCCCTGCGTAAAACGTCTTCCCCAAAGCAAAAAAATCCCAATTCAGACTATATTTAAACTTTTAATCAGCGGATGCTATGGCCAAGCGAACCATCAAGGATAATGTCCTCCAGGAAAAATTTAACGAGCTCGAACGCAAGAACCAGGAATCCCTGTTGGGCGGCGGCGAAAAGCGCATTGAACAACAACACGCCAAGGGAAAACTAACCGCCCGCGAACGCGTCAATCTCCTGATGGACGAAGGTTCTTTTGAAGAGCTGGGCAAGTTTGTCATGCACCGCAGCAAAGACTTCGGCCTGGACAAAGAATACTACCTCGGTGACGGTGTCATTACCGGCTATGGAACCGTGAACGGGCGGCTGGTCTATATTTTTTCCCAGGATTTCACGGTGTTTGGAGGCTCCCTTTCGGAAACCCACGCTGAGAAAATCGTGAAGATCATGGACCTGGCCATGCAGAACGGCGCGCCGCTCATCGGGCTCAACGACTCTGGCGGCGCCCGCATACAGGAAGGTGTGGTGTCACTGGGTGGCTATGCTGATATTTTTTACAGGAATACATTGGCCTCCGGGGTGATCCCGCAGATCTCGGCCATCATGGGCCCTTGCGCCGGGGGAGCCGTGTATTCTCCCGCCATTACCGATTTCATTTTTATGGTGGAAAACACATCGTTCATGTTTGTCACCGGCCCCAACGTGGTAAAGACCGTGACGCATGAAAATGTGACGGCCGAGGAATTGGGCGGGGCCACCACCCACAGCACCAAAAGCGGGGTGACCCACTTTGCCTGCGCCAATGAAGTGGAATGCATCAACCAGATCAAAAGGATCCTGAGCTTCATGCCCCAGAACTGCGAAGACGCCACCCCCCGGCTGCCCTACACTGCCGGCGATGAACGCCGCCCCGCGCTGAACAACATCATCCCGGCCAACCCAAACCAGCCCTACGACATGCGCGAGGTCATTAGCGGCGTGGTGGACAGCGACAGCTTTTTCGAGGTACATAAAAACTTTGCCGAAAACATCGTGGTGGGTTTTGCACGGCTGGCCGGCCGTAGCATCGGGGTTGTAGGCAATCAACCCGCTTCCCTGGCCGGTGTGCTCGACATCGACTCCAGTGTCAAAGGCGCCCGCTTTGTGCGCTTCTGCGATTGTTTTAACATTCCCCTGCTTGTCTTTGAGGACGTGCCCGGATTTTTACCCGGCACCGACCAGGAATGGAATGCCATCATCACCAACGGCGCCAAGTTGCTGTTTGCCTTCTCGGAAGCCACCGTGCCGCGCGTAACGGTCATCACCCGCAAAGCCTATGGTGGTGCCTATGATGTGATGAACTCCAAACACATTGGCGCCGACCTGAACTATGCATGGCCCACCGCCGAGATCGCCGTGATGGGAGCAAAGGGCGCAGCCGAAATTATCTTTAAGAAAGAGATCTCCGAATCGGACCAGCCGGAAGCCAAGCTGAACGAAAAGGTGGATGAATACACACACAAGTTTGCCAACCCCTACCGCGCCGCCCACCGTGGCTATATCGACGAGGTGATCTACCCCGATCAAACCCGCGAGAAACTGATCCGCGCTTTTGGGATGCTGGAAAATAAAGTGGCTAAATTGCCAAAGAAAAAGCACGGAAATATTCCCCTATAGACGCTAAATAAAACCCAATACGCTTACCAATTGAAATAAGACTATGGATAAGAAGAGCAAACAATTCCTCTACGAGTATCTCAACAATGCATCTCCCACCGGCTTCGAAGCGCCCGGCCAGCAGATTTGGCTGAATTACCTGAAGCCGTATATCAACGACCATATCGTGGACGTATACGGAACCGTAGTAGGGGTTGTCAACCCGAAAGCTGCCTACAAGGTGGTGATCGAAGCCCACGCGGACGAGATCTCCTGGTTTGTTAACTACATTACCGAAGACGGCTATATCTATGTACGCCGCAACGGTGGCTCCGACCACCAGATTGCCCCTTCCAAGCGAGTGAATATCCAAACGGAAAACGGCATCGTGAAAGGCGTATTCGGCTGGCCGGCCATTCACGTACGCGACGCCGGTAAAGAAGAGACCCCCACCTTGAAGAATATCTTTATCGACGTTGGGGCCGAATCCAAAAAAGAAGTGGAAGCCATGGGCGTGCACGTGGGATGTGTCATCACGTTCGAGGACGAATTGATGGAAATGAACAAACATTGGCTGGTCGGTCGCGCGCTGGACAACCGCATGGGAGGCTTCATGGTCGCGGAAGTGGCCCGCAGACTGCATGAAAACAAGAAAAAATTACCTTTTGCGCTTTATATCGTGAACGCCGTACAGGAAGAAATTGGACTTCGTGGCGCCGAAATGATCTCCCGCCGGATAAAACCCGACGTGGCGATCTGTACAGACGTGACGCACGATACGCAATCGCCCATGTACAATAAAAAAGAGAGCGGAAACCTAAAAGCCGGCAATGGACCGGTTGTCTGCTATGGCCCTGCCGTGCAGAATAATGTCCTAAAAATGGTCATAGAGACCGCTCAAAAACGAAAAATACCATTCCAACGCCAGGCCGTTTCCCGGTCTACTGGTACGGATACCGATTCTTTTGCCTATTCGGCGGAAGGAGTGGCCTCCGCACTGGTATCGTTGCCGCTCAAATACATGCATACAACCGTCGAAATGGTACATAAAGACGACGTGGAAAGCGTTATCAACCTGATCTACGAATTCCTCCTGCAGCTCAAGCCGGGTCATGACTTCCGCTACATTAAGTAATCATTGGTAAAAACCTTACATCGATAAGGTTAACCCTTGAATAGGCTCCTCCACATTGTTGGGGGAGCCTATTTTTGTATCATCAAACAAACCAAGAATTATGAAAATGTTTAAAGCTCTCGCGGTGGCAGCCCTCCTGATAAGCGGCAGCACCTACGCGCAAGAAAGATCGGTAGAGGAAGTGTACTCCATGATGGTCTTCAATTTTACCAAATATGTGCAGTGGCCCGACCACGCCGGATCTGGTGAATTTGTGATCGGTGTGGTAGGCAATGCAGACATCTACAACACGCTCAACGGATGGTATGGCGGTAAACCCCGCGGCACGAAGACGTATGTGATCAAGAAGTTCGCTAACGCTTCTGAAGTTACCGATTGTCACGTGTTGTTCATTGACAAGTCTAAAAGCAGCGAATTTGAAGCAGCAAACAACAAAGTGAAAGGTAAAGGCACTTTGGTGATTACAGATAAGAACGGATTAGGTGAGAAAGGCAGCGGCATCAACTTCAAAATGGTAGATAACAAACTGAAGTTCGAGCTGAACCAAAAGGCAATCGAAGCTTCGAACTTGAAGGTTTCCGGTGCGCTTTCGTCTATGGCGATATTGATTTAATGGGTTGTTTGGAAGCCTCGGGGGTTACACCCTGGGGTTTTTTCCAGATTAAGTAGTAGATTAGCAAAAGCCCAAGTAATTTTTTAATCTATGAAAAACCTCTTTTTAACAGCACTCTTAGCGTTGTCTATGGGTACTGTTGTGGCGCAAGAAAGGCCCACACATGAAATTCACGCTGCCATGTTGTACAACTTTATTAAGTATGTACAGTGGCCAAATGAAAGCGAAGCCGGCGAATTTGTCGTAGGTGTAATTGGAGATGAAAACGTCTACAACACACTCAAAACATGGTACGACGGCAAGCCCAAAGGAGTTAAAAAATATGTGATCAAAAACCTCGCTTCTGCCGACGAAGCCGGCTCTTGCCAGGTGGTATATGTTGGAAAGTCGAAGAACAGAGATTTTGATAACATAAAGACAAGTGTAACGGGCAAATCCGTGTTGACCATCACCGATGGCAACGGGATGGGTCAAAAAGGAAGCTGTATTAACTTCAAAGTGATCGAAGGAAAACTGAAGTTCGAGCTTAACCAGGGAGTGATTGGTGCGTCAAGCCTGAAAGTTTCCACACAGTTGAGCAGTATGGCGATTTTGATATAGAGAGAACCATTTTGAGTTTTCTACTGGGTATCATAGGAATTGAGTATGGAGAATGAGGGGATGTTCCAGGAAGTAGTTGAAAATTCGGATGACATCATCATCGTAACAGACAAGGAATTTAGAATTCGCTACATTTCTTCGTCCGTTCACAAGATCTTTGACGTCGAACCGGTTTCGTTGTTGGGTCGTAATATTTTTGATTACGTCACCCGCAACAAAGAGGAGAGTTGGAAAGCTTGCCTCAACGAAACGCCCCATTCCGTAGTGGACGAAGTGGAGCTGACCGTGCAACGAGATCAGAAGATCTATTTTGATGTGCACGTATCCAATTTGCTGGACCATTTTAAGGTGCAGGGATTGGTACTGAAACTGCACAACATTACAGATCAAAAACATAAGGAAGAGGAATTACTGCGCTCCAATCAACAGCTGGACCAGGTAATTTACAAGACCACACACGATTTGAAAGCCCCTTTGATGTCGGCCCTGGGCTTGGTGAGTATCGCAGAGAATGCGCCGGCAGAAGAGAAAGACCAATACATCAGCTTGATCAAAAAGAGTCTGCTGAAATTGGATTCGTACCTTGAAGAGATGAACAATTTTTTCCGCAACGAGAAACTGGCGTTGCAACGGGAAAAAATAAATGTAGCTGAACTGCTCGCAGACGAACTGGAGAACCTGAAAAACCTCCACAACGGCAACCGGGTAAAGGTTTTGCTGCAAGCCGAAGACGATGGCGTGGAATGGTATTCAGACCTGATACGGGTGAAAACGGTTATAACCAACATTTTTTCCAACGCGATTAAGTATCAGGACTTGCAAAAACAAAATCCATTCATCAAAATTGCAGCGCATGTCGACCAGGAATTTTGCGACATTCGCATCGAAGATAATGGCATAGGAATTGACCCTGAGTATAAGGAGAAAATTTTTGATCTGTTCTTCCGGGCAACGGATCAATCGCAGGGAACGGGACTTGGATTGTTTATTGTAAAGGATACAATAGATCGGTTGAAGGGTTCGATCGAGGTGAGATCGAAAAAAGGAGAAGGAACCACGTTCCAGATCCGCATACCCAACCAACTGCAACAATCCATCGAGGTGGAATGAAGACTTACGCACGGGGTCATAGAGTTTTTATAGAGAGGGTCTTTTCTCTATGCGCTCTGTGCGTTTTTTAAGATAATTTTTGAAATAGTGTACCAAACGAGGTACTGAAAGATATACGTACGGGGCCGCAGAGTTTTTACAAGAGAGGGTCTTTTCTTTGCGCGCTCTGTACGTTTTTTTTATCCCTCCCTTTTGTGCCCTTCCTTTTTCTTTACTTTGAAGGATGCACGACCCATCTCACATCGATCAACGCGGCAAAAACATCACCATCCCTTTTCCCCCGAAACGGATCATTTCGCTTGTCCCATCCCAAACCGAGCTCTTAGCCGATCTCGGCCTGGAACAACAAGTGGTAGGCATCACTAAATTTTGTATACATCCCCCAGCCTGGCGCAAAACGAAAGCCATTGTCGGCGGCACCAAGCATTTCGATTTTGAGGCCCTCCACAGCCTCCAGCCCGATCTGATCATCGGCAACAAGGAAGAGAACTATAAGGAAGGTATAGAGGCATTAGAGGGCCGCTATCCGGTTTGGATCAGCGACATCGTTACGCTGACCGATGCCCTCGGGATGATTGCTGGAGTAGGTCAAATTACCGGCAGCACCGTTGCCGCAGGCCGCATTGTAGACGGCATACGCGATGCGTTCGCCCAAATAAAAAAACACGAACGCCTGTCGGTTCTTTACCTCATCTGGAAAAAACCCTGGATGGCGGCCGGTTCGGGAACCTTCATACATGAAATGCTCGCCACCATCGGATTGAATAATGTGGCCGCCCACCTGCCCCGGTATCCGGAGATGTCGTCACAACAAATGCAGGAATTGAAACCGGATCTTATTTTTCTTTCTTCGGAGCCCTACCCTTTTCAGGATAAACACAAAGCCGAGTTGCAACAACTCTGTCCGGCGTCCAAAATTCTTTTGGTGGATGGAGAAATGTTTTCGTGGTATGGCAGCCGGCTTCTCAAGGCACCGGCCTACTTCAATTCCCTCACACTTCCGTAGCCGGAACGCCAAAAGAAATGATGTCTTTCCAGAAGTTGGGGTACGACTTGCGGGTAACCTCCGGCTTTTCAATTTCCACTTCCATGCGTGTAGCCAGCGGCGCAAAAGCCATGGCCATCCGGTGGTCTTTGTAGGTATTGAAATAGGCGGAATCCGGCAAGGCTGTGGAAGGCTTCAGTGTCCAGTGTTCTGAATCTATTTCGATGAGGTCCGCACCGATTTTCCGAAGCTCGTTTTGAAGGGCGGCGATGCGGTCGGTCTCTTTTATGCGAAGGCTTTCCAGGCCGGTAAAATATCCGGTCACATTTTTCACCGCGCAGATCACGGCTACCGTTTGGGCCAGGTCGGGACAATGGGTGAAGTCCCAGTGCAGTTCTTTTTTGTGATCGGTTTTGGTGAGCTTCAGCAAGCCTTTTTCCAATACCGCATTCACCCCCAAAACTTTCATGATGTCAACAATCTTGCTGTCGCCTTGCAGTGAGTCAAGAGACAGGCGGGGAAGGAGAATTTCGGCTTGATCGGCCAGGGCGGCAAAGGAAAACCAGTAGCTGGCGGCAGACCAGTCGGACTCCACCGTGAAGGCCGCAGGTTTATAGGCCTGGTGCGGTACGATCACTTTGTTTTCGAGGAGCGTGCATTGCGCTCCGAAATGTTTCATCAGCGCAGCCGTCATTTCGATGTAGGGCCGGCTTCCGATCTTCCCCGTCAACTCCAGGGTCAACCCCTGGGGCAGGGTTGGGGCGATCATCATGAGCGCGGAAATGTATTGGCTGCTCACATCGCCGCGGATGCTAATGGTTTGCACCTTCTGGCCGGCAAACGATTTTATAACGTGCGGCGGGTATCCGCCTTTTTCCAGGTAATCGATCTCCACCCCCAGCGCGCGCAAAGCATCCACCAGCAACGCAATGGGACGTTCCTTCATTCGCGATGTGCCGGTCAAGGTTTTTTGCTGCCGCGTTACGGAAAAGTAGGCGGTTAAAAAACGCATCGTCGTGCCGGCATCTTCTACATCGATGATGGGATCGGTAGAGTTCACCAACCGTAACATCAATTGGGTGTCGTTGGCGTCGGAGAGGTTGTGAAGCTCGGAGGTGCCTCCGGCCAGGGCGTTGATGATGAGGGCACGGTTGCTTATGCTTTTAGATGCAGGGAGCCATTGTGCCGTGCCGTGGAGAACAGACGTTCGTTTGAGTTTGATGCTTGTGCTCAAGGGAAAAAAATTGTCCGGCAAAATACAGTTTGTCGAAGATTTATTTTCATTGCCCGAAACATTTACTAAAGAATTTAAGTTACGGCTTATATGAGTACTACTGGAAAAATTGCATTGGGTGTAGGCATCGCCTCAAGCGCATTACTGGCCGCCTGGTTGTTGACCGGCGACAGAAAAGAGAAAACCAAATTGGTTGTTGCCAAAGGAGCACGGACTTTAAAAGGCTCCCTGAAATCGGGTAAAGTTGTCACTGAAGAGACAGGCTACTACATCTGAAGTGAGCGGTAGAATGACAGAGCCCCTTTTACCTCATCAAGGCTGATTTCATAGTCCCATTTGGCGCTGCCGATTCCATCTGGCAGAACGCTTAGGATTGTATTTCCTTTATTTTTCTTGTCTTGCAGCGCCACCCCGGCGATAGCTTCCCGTTCTTCTTCCCCGAAATTCACTTTCCCATAAATCTTTAGCAGAAAAGCGCAAAGACTTTTGAAGTCTTCCTCACTGATCAGGTTTCGTTGCCGGCCGATGTAGGCTTCCGTGATGAGCCCTGCGGCAACGGCTTCACCGTGCAACACGCGACGACCGGCGCCTAGCAGGTAAGTTTCCAGTGCATGGCCAATGGTGTGGCCGGCGTTCAGAATTTTGCGCAGTCCTTTTTCTTTTGGGTCTTCTTGCGTGATGCGCGCCTTGAACGCAACGGAGTGGCGTATCAGAGCATCCCAATCCTGCGTTTCCAAGGGTTTCTTCGAGATCACTTCCCACACGGCCTTGTCGGCGATCAGGGTGTGTTTGATCACCTCGGCAAATCCGGAACGCAACTCGGCGTAGGGAAGTGTTTTTAAAAAACCGGGATAGAGTAGGGTGAGCGCCGGCTGTTGGAAAACGCCGATGTGATTTTTGTAGTGATTGAAATCGATGCCCAGTTTTCCACCAATGCTGGCGTCGGCTTGGGCCAGCAGGGTAGTGGGGATCAATATAAAATCGATGCCCCGTTTATAGGTGGCCGCACAAAAACCACCCATGTCGCCCAGCACGCCGCCGCCCAGCACGATCAGGCACGCGTGGCGGTCCATCGCGCGGTCGGTCATGGCTTGCCAGATGGTGGTGCAGGTGGTGAGGTTCTTTTGTTCTTCGCCGCTTTTTACCGGGATCACGAAATGCGGAGGAAGGCCTTCGCGGACGAGTGGGTAACTGTGCTGTTGGGTGTTTTCATCGACCAGCACGCCGACCTGGCTATAATTTTTTTTCTGCAGGAAAGACCTTAAATCGTTGGCGGGATCGGGAGAAAACAGAATGTTATCGGGCAGCATCGGGCTTTTGTGAATCTTTTGATCGAAAGTTATTAAAATCCCGGCAAACAAAATTTTGGCTGTTACCGGCGGTGAGGATAACTCCTATATTTGCCCGACATTTTTCGTTATGAAACCAGAGACCAACGTTTCATTTGAAGACACCGCCGTCGCCTTCCAATACAAGTCCGACGCGGCCATAAAAAAAGCCAGCTTTATTTTTTCATTGGTAAACCACCCGTGGATGTCCGCCCTTGCCACGGGGTCGGTAAGGCTCGCGCTGAAGCTTCGTCTGCCCGTGGAAGGATTGATCCGGGCAACCGCATTCGATCATTTTTGTGGGGGCGAAAACATCGAAGAAACCGAAGGCGCGGCGGCGACCTTGGCTCGGTTTGGCGTAAAGACCATTCTGGATTATTCCGTGGAAGGGGAGAAAACAGAAGCGGGGTTCGACCGTGCCATGGAGGAAACCCTGCGCACCATCGAAAAGGCGCATCAAAGCAAGAACATCCCTTTTTCCGTCTTTAAAGTGACCGGCCTGGCCTCGACCGACGTGCTGGAGAAAGTACAGAAAAAACTGATCCTCACCCCCGAAGAACACAAGTCCTTCGAATTGGTCCGGCACCGGGTGGACAATATTTGCCGGCTGGCCCATGCTTATGGCGTGCCGGTGCTGGTCGATGCCGAGGAGACCTGGATCCAGGACACGGTTGACCAACTGGCCTATGAGATGATGGAAAAATACAACCGCGAGAAGGCCATTGTTTTCAATACCTATCAACTCTACCGCACGGCGTCTTTTCAAAATCTACAAGACGCCTACGAAAATGCCTTGCGGCATCACTATCTCCTAGGCGCCAAGCTGGTGCGGGGTGCCTACATGGAAAAGGAACGGGCCCGCGCAACGGCGTCGGGCCACCCCAGCCCAATCCAACCCGACCAGGCGGCAACCGACAAAGCGTTCAACGACGCGCTCGTGTTTTGCGTGGCGCACCGCACCTACATCAGCATCATGTGCGGGTCGCATAATGAATACAGCAACCGCTACCTCACCACCCTGATGGCCGAAGAAGGCATGGCCAATGATGACCCCCACGTTTGGTTTGCGCAACTCTATGGCATGAGCGACAACATCTCCTTTAACCTCGCCAAAGCGGGCTACAATGTGGCCAAATACGTGCCCTATGGACCGGTGCGTTCCGTGATGCCATACTTGTTACGCCGGGCGGCAGAAAACACGTCTGTGGCCGGCCAAAGCAGCCGGGAGCTCATGCTGATTCGCTCCGAGCTGAAGCGCCGCCGGAACGCGCGGTAGTTTTCGCCCAAAAGATCGGTCCTGGGCCGGTCAATATCGCCGGGAGATTTTTACCTCTCCCTAATTCGCGTATTTTTGCCCAAAATTTTTGTCATGCAATTGAGCGAACAGGAGATCATCCGCCGGAAAAGCCTGGAGGAATTCGAAAAGCTGGGGATCAACCCTTACCCGGCCGAACTTTATGATGTGAATGCTTCCGCCCGGGAAATCCTGGAGAACTATGAGCGTCATAAGAGCGACTACCGCGACATCTCCATCGCCGGCCGCATCATGAGCCGCCGCATTATGGGCAATGCCTCTTTTGCAGAATTGCAGGACGAAACTGGCCGCATCCAGATCTACATCCGCCGCGACGACATTTGCCCCACGGAAGACAAGACCCTGTACAATACAGTATTTAAAAAACTGCTGGACATCGGCGATATCATCGGGGTCAAGGGTTTTGGCTTTACCACACAAACCGGCGAAATCTCCGTGCATGTGACCAGCCTCACGGTGCTTTCGAAATCGCTACGCCCTTTGCCGGTGGTGAAGGAAACAACAGACGAGCAAGGCAACGTCACCAAGCACGACGCGTTCACCGATCCAGAGCAGCGCTATCGCATGCGTTATGTGGATCTCATTGTGAATCCTGAAGTACGCGAGGCATTCATCAAGCGCACCCAGTTGGTCAACTCCATGCGCCAATACCTCAATGCCAAAGCCTACCTGGAAGTGGAGACCCCCATTCTCCAACCTCTTTACGGTGGTGCGGCAGCCCGCCCTTTCAAAACCCATCACAACACGTTGGACATGACGCTGTACTTGCGCATTGCCAACGAGCTTTATTTGAAACGGCTCATCGTCGGTGGATTTAACGGCGTATACGAATTCTCAAAAGACTTCCGCAACGAAGGTATGTCGCGCTTTCACAACCCGGAGTTTACGCAGATCGAGCTTTATGTAGCCTACAAGGATTACTACTGGATGATGGACCTCGTGGAGGAGATGATCGAAAAAGTAGCCTTGGATCTTCATGGAAAAACGGAAGTGAAAGTGGGCAACAACCTCATTGATTTCAAACGCCCTTGGCAACGCTACACCATGTTTGAAGCGATCCAACATTTCACGGGCATCGACATATCGGCCATGAACGAAGAAGAACTGCGCGACACCTGCCGCAAACTTCACGTGCCCATGGACAACACCATGGCGAAAGGCAAGCTCATCGACCAGATCTTTGGCGAGAAATGCGAGCCCAACCTGGTTCAGCCCACGTTCATCACCGACTACCCGATAGAAATGTCGCCCCTGGCGAAAAAGCATCGCAGCAAGCCGGGACTGGTGGAGCGTTTCGAAGCTATCTGCAACAGCAAAGAGATCGCCAACTCCTTTAGCGAGCTGAACGACCCCATCGATCAACGCAACCGCTTCGAGGAACAACTCGAACTCGGCAAACGCGGCGACGAAGAAGCCATGACCCTGGACGAAGATTTTCTCCGCGCCCTCGAATTCGGCATGCCCCCAACGGCCGGCCTGGGCATCGGCATCGACCGCCTTTCTATGATCATGACCAACTCACCGTCCATCCAGGACGTGCTCTTTTTCCCGCAGATGAAACCCGAGACACCGGTGGCTCAACTCACGGAGAAAGATTTTGAAACACTGGGTGTACGCAAAGAACTTGTCCCCATTCTTCAAAAGCTAGGCATCCATTCCCTAACGCAGTTGAAAGAAATGAAGGCCTCCAAACTTTTCAACGACGTGTGCGGATTGAGGAAAAAAATGAAGCTTGAGAATGTCCAGAATCCGACGATGGAGGAAGTAGAAGGATGGTTGAAATAGAAGTCGGCAGCTTCTGGTTTCTGGCGAATTACAAATTGTCAATATAGGGTTTCCTTCTCTCCAACTTCAAATCCTGTAGCATCGACGACTTTACGTTGATGGTGAACATGAATTGCTGGAACCTTCCAAAGGGTGTCCAATTTAAACGCATCGTCCAGCAGTGAAGGTCGCGGGCGATGCCGAGGTTGGTCATAGTAAGTTCTCCGGCCTTGATATCGAAGCCTGAGCTGTAGGTCACTTTCCATTTATCCGACAAGGATAAGTCGCCTTGCATGGTCAAGGTTTGATTTATGCTGGATTTCACCGCCTGCGATGTTCTTACCGGATTTGAATATTGGAGGTTGTAGCTCAAATTCATACTCCACGGGATGTCGAAGTCCACGTAGGCATCGGGGTTTTGTATGAGGAATTGCTTCTCCGTTTCGGGTAGGTCAGACTTCGCGATCTTTTCGCGACTGCTCGTTTCCTTGCTGCGGGCCTTCGGGTTCAGGTTGGTGCTCATGGCCAGGGTGGCGGTTGAGATTCTTCCAACGGATCCACTTCTCCAGGCGTAGTCGTCGCGACGCTTTTCATACCAGGTGCCGTCTTCGTTCACGATGCGTTCGATGCGGTATGGATCGAGTGTAGCCGACACGTTGACGTTCAACAGGTTGTTCAGGATGTTGGTGTTGGCCGCCATGGAGAAGGGTGCCAGCTTGAAGGAGTCGGCCAGGAAATTGTAGCTGCTGTTGATCGAGAAGTTGTTTAGCAGCATCACTTTGCGGGCCACGGAATCCTGGGGACCCTGTACTTTCATTTCTACGTTGTTTCCAATGCCGAAACCGACGGCGCTGCTTCTTCCAATGGATGAGCCGCCATACACCGAGCCGGCAAACCTATCTTGGTACACCCAGATGTCGCGCTTTTTGTCGTATAGGTGGTTGAAGTATTCGGGGTTTTTACTAAAGTCGGGCGTATAACTGTAAGAGATCGAGGGATTGACAACGTGCCGGATGGCCTTTATCTTTTTCAGTTTGTTCTTCATGAAATACATACCGTAGAGACGCGTGGTCATACCAACGCTCATGGAGTAGTTGGAGATGTTTTTAAAACCTTTTTCCGTGCCAGCCTTAGCCATCACCCCATTGGCCTCGTCATATACCCAGGTCTGTTGTTCGTCATACCATTTCATCTCATAGTTCACGGAGGGCGAGACGGTGAAATGGCGTAATGCTTTGAATGAGAATGTCGCCGGAATGGTGTGGCGCATCCCTTTTTTGCCGTTAGCGAAGAAGGTGCCGAAGTTGCCACCCGTGAAAGGCGCAATGCTATCGTGCTGCGCCGTAGGAGTGAGTCTGCCCAGGTTATTGGTCACCCGGTTTTGGGCTGCCATGGCATAACCAATAGAGAAATTGTCCAATGGACCGGTTTTTCCTTTTTTGCTTTGGAACGGGTAGATGTTGGTCATGTTCAAGCTCAGGCTGGGCAGCAGCAGGTCCACTTGCTTGGTCTGCAGGTCCTGGTTGTGGTTCAGGTTCACCCCCAGCGACAGGGGCGAGCCCGTAAAGCGCTTGCTGTAGGAAACGTTCGAGCTTAGCTTGGCCGTGATGTTGTTCAGGCTCGGGTTGTTATAGACGTTGCCCTGTGTGCCATACGACAAGAAGTTGTTCTGGTTAAACGTGGCCGTGGCCGCATTCACGGAAGCCGAGAAACGCCCGGTGCCTTTGGATTGGGGTGAGTGGCTCCAGGTGAGGCGAAAATCCTTGGTGAATGTCTGCGTTTCGATCTTGTTGTCCTGGTCGGGGTTCTTGGAATAGGCAAAATTTACCGTGCCATTATAATGGTAGCGTTTGAGATAGGATGAGTTGGCAAACAGGGCATGACCGCCTTTCGAATAGATATCGGCCGTGAGGGCCAGTTTCATATACTCGCTGATGTCGAAGAAATAACCCATACCCTTGAGGAAAAAACCCCGTCTTTTTTCCTCGCCGTAGGACGGCACAATGATGCCCGAAGCGCTGTGTCGTGGCGAGGGGAACATGCCGAACAGGAATCCGATGGGCAACGGAATGTCGTTGAACTCCATATAAAACGGTCCCGCCACGAGCTTGTCGTTGGGAATGGCCTTGGTCTTGGTGGCGCGGATGCGGAAGTGCGGGTGCTCCAGGTTGCAAGTGGTGTAGCTGTTGCGCCGGCTCAGCATTTCGCCTTTTTCGTTCTTATAAACCACGTCGCCGGCCAGATAGGCTTCACCCTGCTGGGTCACCACCTCGCTGATGCGGGCGCGTTTGGTCTTGAAGTTATAAATGATGTCCTTGGTCTCGTATAGCTCCTGGCCGTTCTTGAAGATCGGGTACCCCACCCGGTTGCCCAGCGAATCGCGGGTGCCATGGGCGGTGAGGGTGTTATTGCCATAGTCGATCACGATCTCGTCGGCCTCCAGCTCGATTTCGCCATAAACGATCTTGGCGTCGCCATAAAGCCAGATCATTTTGCCGTCGACCTGCGCCCGGATAGAGTCTCTGGCCGAATAGTTGATAGTAGTTTCGATGTCGCCTTTCGGTGGCTTGGCTTTGGTGGAGTCAGCCTTGGTCCGGAGCGAATCCGTGGGTGGCAGTGAAAGAGAATCGGGGGAAGGAGGGGTAGTCTTTAAGGAATCGGCTTTGTAGGGAAGCAAACCCCCCGGTGGTTTCACACGGGGCTCTACCTGGGCCATAGCGGCCTGTACTATATAAAATGTGAAAATGATGGCTATAAAATACCGCACACGCGCTGAGTTGGGGGATCGTTCTTTACCTTTCAGTGAAAAATTCACAATTTTGCCTAAAGTTATTGCAAATACTTTGAACATCGTACGGCCCGTGAGGAATATAGGATTGACAGCGCTTCTGATAGCAATAACCTTGCTAAACTCTTCGAGCACTTTTCCGCCCCGCGAATCCAAAGTGGATGTGGTGGTGATCGACGCCGGCCATGGCGGCCATGACGAAGGTACACACGGCAAAATTCTCAAGGAAAAGAACCTCGCCCTCAAGATCGCCCTCAAACTGGGCGAGTATATCGAAAAAAATATGCCCGGTGTAAAGGTTATCTACACCCGCAAAGACGACCGCTACCTGGCCTTGGATGAGCGCGCCGCCATCGCCAATAAAAATAAGGCGGATCTCTTTATCTGTATCCACGCCAATGCCAACCCCAACGCCAAAGCTTTTGGTACAGAAACGTTTGTGATGGGGCTTCACAAAGACGAGGGCAACCTGGAGATCGCCAAACGCGAAAACTCCGTGATCCTCATGGACGAGAACTACGAGGAACGCTATGAAGGCTTCAACAATACCCCGGAGTCATACATCCTTTTCACCCTCACACAAAGTGCCTACCAGGAGAACAGTCTTCGCTTTGCATCAAAAATAGAATCACAATTCAAGACCAAGGCCGGCCGCGTGAGCCGGGGTGTGAAGCAGGCGGGGTTTGTGGTGTTGTGGCAAACCACCATGCCCAGCGTGCTGGTGGAGACCGGTTTTTTGACCAACATCACGGAAGAAAAGTTTCTTTCCGGTGAAGAAGGTCAGGAACTGATCGCTTCAGGCATATACCGCGCCTTCAAAGAATACAAAAGTGAGGTAGAATCCATAAATTGAGATCGAAAACAACTGTTGGATCTATCCCCCATAGAAATTCTACTGCATGAAACTATCCAAAGAATTCAAAGTCGGCCTCTTCATGGTCGTTTCCATAAGTCTGCTCTACATCGGTTTTCAGTTTTTGAAGGGCATCGATTTTTTCTCGACCACCCATAAATTCTATGTCGTCTATGAAAATGTGGACAAGCTCACGGAATCCAACCAGGTGTACCTCAATGGCTATGCGGTTGGGCGGGTGAGCGACATCCAGATTCAGCAACAAAAGAACCGGGTGGTCGTGCAGCTCGACATCGATTCAGAGATCATGCTCACCGATTCCACACACGCCATACTGGATGGCGAATTGCTTGGCGGCCGCTTTATCTATCTCGACGTGAAGCGTGGTACACGCAAACTCAACCCCAAGGACACCATCAAATCCGCCATGTCGAAAGGCATTCTTGATTTTGCCGCTCCCGTGGCCACCACCATGCAAACCACGCTCACCAACCTGAACGTGGTGTTGGCAAACCTCGCCCGCAATACCAATCGCCTGGACACGATGTTCATCCGCCTTCAGTCAACGCCCGGACTTCTCAACCGCACGCTCATAACCGCCAACACGAACATTGGCGAGTTGGGCGCCACGGTAAAATCTGTGGCGGGCAATCTCAACGGCACACTGGAGCAACTTAAACCCACGCTGGCCAACTTCAAAACGTTATCGGACTCCCTGAAGATGATCCAGATCAACGGCACACTCAATCGCGCCAACGTAAGCCTCACCAAGCTGAATGAAACCCTGTCTCGCCTCAACAAAGGCGACAACACCGTTAGCAAGCTCATGACAGAGGATACGCTCTATGTAAACCTCAACAAGCTGTTGTTATCGGTCGATGAGTTGGCCAGACACTTCGATAAAAATCCCAAACACTTCCTGGGCCCCTTGGGCAAAAGTCAGAAGAAGATCGAACGCGATCTGAAAAAACAGGAATCTAAGAAATAAGAAACGAAAGCGCCCCGGAGAAGTAATTCCCGGGGCTTCATTTTCTGACGGCCCCTCGTTGCCCCGGGCCGGTCCCTGGCCCGGAAGCCGAAAACGGGTGGGCCGATCGGGCCGGTGCGATCAGGAATGGGGCATCAGCGGCCAACCCAGATCATCCGTACAAGGCCTGCCAAACACGCTGCTCCACCTTGGAGTTCATCCCCAATATTCCAATCTTTAGGGGCTAACCGATAATCCGCCAACGTATGCAATCCGATCTGGAATTCAACAAAAATGAAGATCAATTCAAGCAGCTCGTCACGCAGCTTAAACAGATCACAAAAAAAATAAAACTTGGGGGCGGCGAGAAAAAGATCGACGAGCAACACCAGAAGGGAAAGCTTACGGCCCGTGAGCGTATTCAATACCTGATCGACAAAGATTCCCGCTTCCTGGAGATCGGCTTGTTCACGGCTGAGGGCATGTACAAAGAACAGGGAGGTTGCCCATCGGGCGGCGTGGTGACGGGCATTGGCTACGTGGCCGGTAGACAGTGCGTTATCGTGGCGAACGATGCCACGGTGAAAGCGGGGGCCTGGTTTCCCATCACTGCCAAAAAGAATCTCCGCGCGCAGGAAGTAGCCATGGAAAATCGCCTTCCGGTGATCTACCTGGTAGACAGCGCCGGTGTGTTCCTGCCCATGCAGGATGAAATATTTCCCGACAAAGAACATTTCGGACGGCAGTTTAGAAACAACGCCAAGATGTCGTCTATGGGTATCGTGCAGATTGCGGCAATCATGGGAAGCTGTGTGGCGGGTGGCGCGTATTTGCCCATCATGTCGGACGAAGCGATGATCGTGGACAAGACCGGCTCCATCTTCCTGGCCGGATCCTATTTGGTGAAAGCCGCCATCGGCGAAGAAATCGACAACGAAACATTGGGTGGTGCCACGACGCACTGCGAGATCTCAGGTGTTACCGACAATAAGTTCCCCAACGACCAGGCCTGTCTCGACTACATCCGCTCGTTGTTCGATAAAATGGGCGCCACCGAAAGAGCAGGATTTGATCGCGCGGATTCAAAGCCGCCGAAAGAAAAACCGGAAGAACTCTATGGCATCATGCCCACGGATCGCGTGAAGCCTTACGACGTCCTGGAAATCATTAAACGACTGGTAGACGATTCTGAATTTTTGGAATACAAAGCTTCCTATGGTAAAACTTTGGTTTGTGGTACCGCCCGCATTGAAGGTTGGTCGGTAGGCATCGTGGCAAACCAGCGCAAAGTAGTGAAGACAAAAAAGGGAGAGATGCAAATGGGTGGCGTCATCTATTCCGACTCTGCCGACAAAGCCGCGCGCTTCATTATGAATTGCAACCAGCGAAAAATCCCCCTGCTTTTTTTGCAGGATGTCAGTGGGTTCATGGTGGGCAGCAAGGCGGAGCACGGCGGCATCATTAAAGACGGCGCGAAAATGGTCAATGCCATGGCCAACAGCACGGTACCGAAGTTCACCATCATCACCGGCAATTCGTATGGCGCGGGCAACTATGCCATGTGCGGAAAAGCCTATGATCCGAGGCTCATTTTTGCCTGGCCCACGGCACAGATCGCTGTAATGAGCGGTGCGGCGGCGGCCAAAACGTTATTGCAAATACGGGTGAATGCTTTGAAGGGCCAGGGTCAGCAAATCACAAAAGAGGAGGAGGACAAATTGCTGAAAGAGATCGTGGATCGCTATAACGATCAGCTCAGCCCCTATTATGCGGCTTCGCGTTTGTGGGTGGACGGCGTGATCGATCCCCTTGAAACGCGGAAAATAATCTCCATGGGCATAGAGGCGGCCAATCATGGCATCGTGGAGAAATTTAACGCCGGCGTCATTCAAACCTGAACCTTAGTTTAGGCAACTATTATTTTTCGATAAAGCGATTGAATTTTTGAGGAGGACGTGGGGTTTTCGTTTGGAAGCGTCTGAAGTTTTTCAGAAGTTGCCGAAAACCGAATGCCCGTTTGCGCTGTTTTTAGGTTGCATTTGGAGATGCGGCCGGAAGGGAATCGTAAATTTATTTTTGAAGCCTATGAACGATGCTGAATTGAAAGCCTTGGTTTCGCTGTTGGACGACGAAGATGCAAAGATCGTTAGCCACGTCGAGGAAAAGATACTGTCGCTGGGCACCACCATCATTCCTTTCCTGGAAGAAGAGTGGGAAAGCAACTTCAACCCCATGGTGCAGCGCCGCATCGAAGAGCTCATCCACACCCTGCAATACGAACTGCTGAAGGAACGCATCCGCGAATGGTATGAAAGTCCCGAGCAAGATCTGCTCACCGGCATGTGGCTGGTAGCTACTTACCAGTACCCGGACATCGAGCTCATCAAACTCCGGCAGGATCTCGAACAATTGTACTACGAAACCTGGCTCGAATTCAAGCCCGATCTCTATCCCTTCGACCAGGTGAAGGTGATCAACAGTGTGTTGTTTAACAAATTGAAATTCGGCGCCAACACCAAGAATTTTCATTCCCCCGGCAACTCCATGATCAACGTGGTGCTGGAAACCCGCAAGGGCAACCCCATAACACTTTGCATTCTCTACATGCTGGTGGCCCAAAAGCTGAAGCTGCCCGTGCATGGTGTGAACCTTCCCAATTTATTTGTACTCACCTACAAAGATCCCAAGCATACCCAGTTTTATATCAACGCATTTAACAAGGGCCTCATCTTTTCGAAGCAAGACATCGAAAACTATATCAACGAGCTTCACCTGCCGCACCAGGAATCGTTCTTCGAACCTTGCACGAGCCTGGAGATCATTCGGCGGGTATTTCGGAACCTCATCATGTCGTTCGATAAAATGGGCGAACATGCGAAGGCAGAAGAGGTAAAAGAATTGCTGTTGATCATTGCCGACGGTGCCGATCTGGGCGTGTAGCTTTTCCTTTATTTCGCTACCAAACCCTACATGCCTTTGAACCGGGCGTTCTTTCCCGCCGTTGGACGCTGGCGACCTGCATCCTATTCCCTAAATTCGCTGAATATCTTTACCTTAGCATCCTTCAAATACGCACGCATGAGAATAGCTTTACCGCTTGTTTTAGTTGTCGCAAGCCTTACCCTCCACGCCCAACAATTTTCCACGCGCTACGAACTTGTCAAGATGGACAAGAATGTGAACACCTTCCGGCACGAGGCCGCGCCGGTGATATCACCCGATGGCAACACGCTGTATTTCTTTGTTCAAAATCACCCCGACAACACGTATGGCAAAGAAGACACCCAGGACATCTGGATGTCGAAGAAGGACGCGAACGGCGCCTGGAGCCTGGCCCAACACCTGTCGTCGCCCTTCAACCTGCACCGCTCCAACCAGGTGTTCACCATATTCCCCGACGGCAGCCTGTTCGTAAAGGGAGGCCGCACAAAGGGCGAGAAAGGATTTTCCGTGGTGAACGGCGGGTCGCTGCGTGAATTGGATGTAAAAGATTTTAAAAACATGAACAAAGGCCGCTTCTACGGCGCATCCATGTCGGCCGACGGCAAGCATATTATCATGTACTTTAGCGAAGTAGACAATAGCCCGAACAGCGACCTCTATGCCAGTCATCAACAACCGGACGGCAGCTACTCCAAACCTGCGAAACTGAAATTGAGCACCAGCACCGACGACGTCGGCCCCTTCATCAGCCCCGATCAGAAATCACTTTACTTTGCCAGTGCCCGTCAGGCGCCGGGACGCCAAGGTGGTGTGGACATTTACCAATCGTTGCGTGTAGACGACACCTGGGCAAACTGGGGAGAGCCCGTGAACATGGGCAAGCCCATCAACACCAGCGCACTCGACTATTACTTCACCATCGACAATGCCGGCAACATTTTCACCAGCCGCGCCAACAAAGCCCTCGACGGAGCACAACTCGACCTCTACGCGCTGGTTCCCAAAACTTTTAAGATCAACCTAGTGGGCATGGTCTACAACGAAAAAACAAAGGAACCGCTGCAGGCCAACGTGGAGGTACGTGTGAAGGACAAAGAGCCTGTGAAACTGAAATCGAACGCCACCGGAAAATTCGAAACGAAAATGCCGGAAGTGCTGGCCTACTCTGTGGCCACCAGTCTCGAAGGATTTCAGCCGAACGATCAAAGCTTTAAGCTTCCGGTGCTTAACAGCGACACCACCATCAATATGGAAGTGTTGCTTCGTCCCGTGGCGAAGAAATTGTTGATCACCGGAAATGTCTACGACAAGAAAACCGAACAGCTCATCACGGCAAACCTGGACGTGGTGTTGAGAGGCGACCGGAAGTCGGCCTTCAAACTCGCGGCGACGGACGGACATTTTGAAAAGGAAATCCCTAAACTGGGATGGTATATGATTACGGCTTCCGCTAACGGGTATCTGAATGCTGTCGACAGCGTGGATGCCGATGATGACGGGCACTCGCCTTTTTCGCGTGACATTTACCTGCAACAAATTGAAGTGGGTGTGACGGTGCGGTTGAAAAATATTTACTTCGATTTTGATAAGACCACGCTGAAGAAGGAATCCTATCCGGAATTGAATAAGGTGGTGGATTTCCTAAAGCAAAATGCTTCGGTGGAGATTGAGATCTCCGGGCATACGGATAGCAAAGGTTCGGACGACTACAACCTGAACCTTTCGCAAGGGCGTTCGCAGGCGGTGGTGGATTATATCATCAGTCAGGGCATTGATAGTTTCCGGTTGACGGCGCATGGGTATGGGGAAACGAAACCCATTGACACGAACGATACGGATGCAGGTCGGGCGAATAACCGGCGGGTGGAATTTACGGTGGTAAAAAAATAGCGCCTCTGGTTTTTTTCACCGCAAAGGCGCTAAGGCGCTAAGTTATCGCAGAGAATTACTCTACCGGAACCAGGCGTACGATCTTGCCGGGGTTTTCCATGGCGATGTAGATGTAGCCGTCGGGGCTTTGGGTTACGCAGCGGACGCGGCCGATCTTTTCGAGCAAGCGTTCTTCTTTCACAAATTTTTTATCGGCAATTTCTACACGGGCCACCAATTGGTGCGACAGGGCGCCTACGAGCAGGTTGCCTTTCCAGTGGGGATATTTATCTGACGTCACCATGGTTAAGCCGCACGGCGCAATGGAAGGTACCCAATAGCGTACGGGTTGCTCCAGGTCTGGTCTTTCGGTGAGGTCGGTGATGACGGTGCTGTCGTAGTTGATGCCATAGGTAATGATGGGCCATCCGTAGTTCTTTCCTTTCTCCACGATGTTTAGCTCGTCGCCTCCACGGGGGCCATGTTCGTGTTCCCACAGCGTTCCGGTTTCTTTATCGTAATACAATCCTTGAAGACTTCTGTGGCCATATGACCAGATTTCCGAACGGGCGCCGATCGTGCTAGTAAACGGGTTGTCGCTGGGCACTTTGCCGTCGTCGTGGAGGCGCAGTACTTTGCCGAGGTGGTTGGTGAGGTCTTGGGCATTTTCTTTTTTGCCGCGTTCGCCGGAGGTGAAGAACATGTAGCCGTTGCCATCGAAAGCGATGCGTGAGCCAAAGTGTACTTCAGAGGACGTGAGGGGCAAGGCCTGAAACAGTTCTTCCAGGTTGGTGAGTTTGTTGCCTTCCAGCTTGGCGCGTGCGATCACGGTGCCACCACTGTCGGCCACTTGTTTAGCATAGCTGAGATAGATCCAACCATTCTTGGCAAAGTCGGGGTGAAGTTGGATGTCGAGCAAGCCGCCTTGACCGTGGACATACACCGGGGGAACGCCTTCGATTTTTTCTTTTAAAAGCTTGCCATCTTTTACGATGCGGATATTGCCCTCGCGTTCAGTCACCAGCAGGCGACCGTCGGGCAAGAAGGCCATACCCCATGGATTTTTTAGTGCACCCACCGCCGTGTCCGTGGCGGAGGTGATGGTATCGACCATGAACTTTTGTTTTTCGGATTGAACAATGGCGCCGGCAGGTTTCCGCTCGGGCGTCCCACAGGAAACAAGAGCGATGGCCATCACCAGGCAAAAAGGATAAAGCAGTCTGCTGATCATTGGTATTGGTTTTTTAAAGCGCGCTAAGATAGAGAAGAAATCCTATTGGAGCGCCCCCACCCAAACAATGGCGCGATTCATTTGTCATACGAAAGATGTTGAATGTAGGATCGGGTGTAGCGACGATGTGCTTCACAGCGATAGAAAAAAGAAGAGGCGGCCGGGGGATCGGACCGCCTCTGTATATAGACACTAAGCCAACTCAAATTTCGGCGTACAGGGTTCTCGTGTTTATCTACATCCCCTCGGCCATAGGAGGCTTTGAGTGCTGACGTGGGCCTATACGCTGAGCACGGTTCGCTGGTCATGTATGTTTGATCTGCTGATCTCTTTACGGGTAACAGTTTATCTATTCAGCAGGTTGTATAGTGAATATAACATATAATCAACACGCGAAGAAGTATTGATTGGTAAAAAAATATAAAATTCAATCAATCGGTTGCACAATCGGAAGGCGGCGAAAAAAATTAACGGGTTTATGAATAATCGCACCGTGTTTAAAGGGCAATCTGCATCCGATGTTGCTGATCAGCGTGTCAACAACGAAATTTTAGTTTAAACTAATGCGAGGAATTACAGGGTATGCCTATCAAATGAGGCACTGATTCGCTTTGCTCAGCTCATTACTCATCGCGCAAAGCCTTGACTGGATTTGCCGAAGCTGCACGCATCACATGATAACCTACGGTTAACAAAGTAATGATCCCCGCCAGCAGGGCCGAGAGAATAAAGGTCATCCATTCATTGCTCAGTTCGATTTTATACGCGAAGCTTTGCAGCCAGGTGCTCGTGAAGTACCACGCGAAGGGGTACGCCAGCAGCGTTCCAATACCCACCAGCACAAAAAACTCTCGTGCCACCAGCAGGACAAGTCCACTGACGCTTGCGCCGATAACTTTTCGCACGCCAATTTCCTTGGTGCGTTGCTCTGTGGTGAAGGCTGCCAGGCCCAACAATCCAAGACAGGCAATGAAGATGGTGAGCCCGGAGAATGCTGTGAAGATCTGGCTTCGTTTTTCGTCGGACTTGTATTGAGAATTGAAATCCTGGTCGAGGAATTGGTAATCGAACGGGTAGTTGGGGTAGAGGTCCTTCCAGGTTTTTTCTACTGCAGCCAGTGACTCGCGAACATCGCCGGGTTCGGTCTTGATAAAGAGGAAGCTGTTTTTTGTGTTGAGGTTGATCATCAGGGGCTCGATGGCATCATACAGGGAATTCTGATGATAGTCTTTCACCACGCCAATCACTTGTTTCTCGATGTCGGTTCCGTTTGGCCCATTACCCTTGAAGACGAACTTCTTGCCAATGGGATCTTTCCACGACATGCGTTTCACCATGGCCTCGTTCACCAGGGCGGCATACAATGTATCCGACGACACGTCGCGCGAAAAATCCCGGCCCTGCAAAATGGTCATCCCCAAAGTCTTTACGAAGTCATAGTCGACCGAAAACAAATCCACACCGCGTTCCGAGAGTTTGCCTTCGTTGTCTTCCACCTGTATCAATAATTTGCCGATGCCAAACCCGGGCGATGAATTGGAAGAAGCTGCAGCCGCCACGCCTTTGGTCTGGCGCATATGCTCCTCGATGGCCGCCACGTGCCTGATCTGGTCGTCGGTGGGAAGCAGGATGCGGATCACGCGTTCCTTGGTAAAGCCGAGGTCCTTGTTGCGCAGGTATTGCAATTGATCGAACACAATGAGCGTGGAGATGAGCATGAAAATGGAGATCGCAAATTGTGCGATCACCAATGCCTTTCTAAAAACGGCGTTGCCACCCTTGGCCGAAAGCTTGCCCTTGAGAACACTCACGGGGTTGAACCCCGACAGATACAACGCCGGATAGCTGCCACCGATAATGCCGATCACCAACACGATACCGATCAAACTCAGCAACACCGGTGCCTGCAAAATGTAGCTGAACGGAAGTTGTTTATTGGAGAGTTCATTGAAGAGCGGCAGCAAAGCATAGATCAATATCAAGCTGGCCACCAAAGCAAGGAGCGTGATCACCACCGACTCGGTAATAAACTGTGCGATGAGTTGCGGGCGCATCGACCCCATCACTTTCCGGATGCCCACTTCTTTTGCGCGGCTGGCAGAACGCGCCGTGGCGAGATTCATATAGTTGATGGAGGCGATGATGAGCATGAATGCTGCCACGGCCGCGAAGATGTAGATGTATGAAATATCGCCACCCCCTTCGGCCTCGTCCTGTATCTTGGAATGAAGATGAATGTCGGTGATGGGCTGCAACTCGTACTTGACGCTGATGTTGTATTGCGTGAAGATAATGTCGACTTTTTCTTTCAGGATCTTGTTGAGGCTGGCGTACATCTTGTTGATGTCATAGCCTTCGGGTAATTGAATGTAGGTATACACCCCGAAGTTTCCCCATGACGTGTTTTCTTTTCGCGTGTTCCCCGACACCAGAGCGTCGAAAATAAAGTGTGAATTCAGAGGAACATTTTTCATGACGCCCGTTACTTTGAACGTTTCGTTGTTCTGGTTCACCAGCGTCTGACCGATAGCGTTGCCGGTTCCGAAGTATTTTATGGCAAGTTTTTCGGTGAGCACGATGGAAAAGGGCTGGTCCAGGGCCGTGTTGGGATCACCGTCGATGAAGGTGTAGCTGAACATGTCGAACGCGGTGGAGTCGGCGTAGTAGATGTTGTCTTCATAGAATGACTTGTCGCCGTTTTTGAACATTGGCTTTCCACCGAACCCATCAAAACGTACCGCATTTTTTACTTCGGGATAGTTGTCGCGCAGTTCAGGTGCCAAAGGTTGCTGTGCCACGGCCCAGGTAAACGCGTTGTCGGGCTCTTTAATGTTGGAGACCACACGGTAAATATTTGTAGCGTTGGCGTGATACCGGTCGAAGCTCAACTCATCCAGGATGTACATCAGCAGGAACATACTGCAGGTGATGCCAATGGTGAGGCCCAGAATGTTGATGGCACTGTAGGTTTTATCCTTACGGATGTTGCGCCAGGCGATGATGATGAGATTCTTTAGCATAGGGATGGGTTTTGCCAGGAGATGTTAAAGATCGCAAAAAAGTTGTATTCCTCACGGTGGAATACGTGAAGGGTTATTTCTAAAAGAAGAAAGGCGCTTTGTGGATAACAAAGCGCCTTTGTGAGACTTGAATGAGAATGATTAGTCCTTAGCGCAGCGAACAGCAGCCGTGGAGCCCCACATGCCGGTTGAATATGCCTCATCTCTGTAGATAAGAAGTATCGTTGGCTCGTAGCTCTGGTCGCCATATTTCGCCTGAGGATCGGAAGTCCAAAAGTCTGCATGCATAAAAACTTCAGTATACTCCAGCACGTTGCTATTGTTTCGAATACCCACTGCGCCCGGAGTGGCATTGAAGCCGCTTAAATTATTTCCTGTACGGGAATTTTCTTGCCAGAGGTCGCCGGGTTCTTCGGCGTCGGATCTTAACTTTACACTAACGCTGTAAACGCCACCCACCAAAGCGGCCTGGAGTTCACTATACTCTGCAGCGCTCGGCAAATGCCAGCCGGATGGACAAGCGCCGCGGACGCCACTGGGGTTGGCACCGCTTACGTCGCCGTTGGCCGCCCCCAATATAGTATACATCTTGCCAAAGAGCGATTGATAGGAGTCCCCCACAGCAGAGGATGGGATGGCAGTGCCATCGGCATACGTTGTCGTCCGGAGATTTTCAGCCATCCAACGCTGCTTTCCGATCTTAACCCAAGGGTAAACATTGCCTTCTATGTCAGTCATGGTTCCAATGAGGCCTGCCGTTTGAAGCTGTGCGTCGCTTACGCCAAAACCTCGAAACTCTTTCACGAGTGCGCCGCCGTCCGACAATTGTTCTATCGTGACACCCGCTTCCATCAGCACTTTAATGTTGCCGCGGTCATAGTTCAATATGTCTTTTATCGGGGCGCCGCCTTGGAGGAGGACATAGGGCGAAATTTTGAGATCTAAAAGTTCTTTGGTTGTGGTACCGGCCGCAATCAAATTCGGAATGGTAGCGCCAGCTTCAAGCAGGTTTGCAGCAGAGAAACCATAGTACACCAAATCCTTCAGCGGGACATAAGAAACGAGTTCCTTCAGTGAAACGTTGGCATTTGAAAGTTCGGCTATCGAGTGGCCTTCGGCGATTGTAAATTCAACATCGCTGGAAATCTGTGAGGGACCATTCGACAAGGTCCATCGAAGCACATAATGCTCTACGGCACTGCCCGTAAAATTGCCCAAAGGGTCGGAAAGGCTGGAAAACGATCCGAGGTCCTGATTTTGCGAGACAACGGACCATGTGCCTTCAATACCCTCGGTGGGCTGGGTGGCAATTAGCGAAACCGTTCGGGTCGGTAAATCGATAGACAGCACTTTTACAGAAGCATTTTCAGGTAATTCAGCCGTTTCATCGTTTTGGCAGGATGAGATCACGACAGAAATCAGGAGTAACAGGTGTATTGGTTTCATAACAGGCATTCTAAATATTGAAGTAAAGTTAGTAAGTGAGGCTTATTTTTGCAATGGATCGATTTTACCGGATAGCTGCATATAGTCAACGCGAGGTAACACCGGTTAAATCCCGATGGTTATTACAAAAGTACGGCCGAGTGGCGATCTGCATATCCTATGCGTTGACGACCTTCACGTCAGGAAAGTCAGTATTTATTCACCAGGGAGATATCATCGATGTAAGCAGTTCCCGTGCTTCGGCCATCCATCAGCAGAAAAATAGAAACAAGGGAGACGTCTCGCGGAAAATAATGTAGATCTATGATGTACTCTTTAAAGTCCTGGGTGCCGGCAATTTTTTCTGAATAAACATAAAACACGTTGGTGTCTTGTGCGTCGAACCCTTGCAATTCGAAATCCAATCCCGGGCCCGTAACATCTTTTGTCATTACCTTCACGGTAAGTGTGAGCGCTGAACCGATCGTGACATTGCCGGGACTCAGATCGTATCGCCAGAAGGAAATTCCGGATCCGGCAGCATTTGCCTGGATTGAAAGTGAATGCCCGGCCGAGACAAATGTCTCATGGCTGATAACGCCCGCGTGATCAACTAATCCGGTAGTTCCAAATTTCCAGGCATTAACCGCAGCGACAGAATCCTTCAAAATTTCGACACGGCTTGGTCTATCGACGTGAGCCCATTGGGGTTCGGGCGTGTTCATGTCAAATAACTCGTCCAGATAGTAGGCTTTTTTATCCAATGTGCTTTCATTGTATAGGCCAAATGGATTCACATACATGATGCTTTGATGATCACCGTTTGATAATTGTGTGTTGGAATGAACACGACCCAAAACGGCGTGTCCCAGTTCGTGAAATGTTAATAATTCCTTATCGATATCGGTCCGTGAATTCCAGCAATCATCCGAATACTTGATCTGAACATGCTCGGGCCTGACGGTGCCATAACCGCAATAATTCGGAGGGTCGGTTTCCGTTACATAGGCCATCGTAAGATTGCTGACATCAAGCGTAATTCCGCGAGCCCTGGCCTCGGCGACAAAACGATCAACATAAACAGACAAGTCAGGCTGAGGCGCATCATCTGACGAACAGGCAACGATAAAAAACAGAAATGGAGTTAGTTTATTTATACGCATCGCTCAACGGGTTCGACATTTCAAAGGGGCGTGCTTTCTTCGTCATCGGGCACGTCGCAGGCAATGAATACCCGCCCCGGTCTTTCCAATGTCATAGCAAACGCCGAAGGTTGTGTTTAATTTAAAGGATACTTCACATATCCACAACCGAATGAGCAGCGGAGACACTGCTAAGAAATACCCCACATTGTCGGCCCTGCCAACTGATCTGGTCAAAATTCTCGAAACTGAAACTGTTTTTTCTACGTTTTTATA
>DATDAV010000329.1:0-37448 GCA_036525235.1 Chryseolinea sp.
GAAAGGGTGTCGTTTCCCGGGCCGATCCACACCATTTTGCCGGTGAGGCGATTGTAGTTGAGGGCGGCCACACGGCGGGACGAAGCAATGTCGACATGCGATATGCGGCCCTCCACGAAATTTGCAAAACGATAAACGCTGTTACGCCAAGGAAGCTGCGACAGGTTTTTTCCCCGGGGCCAGAAGAGCAGTTCGCTGGTATCGTATAATGGCTTCGCAGCTTTCGCGTTGCAAAAGTCAAGCAACATGAGAAGGTCCTTTTTTTGTTTGAAATTGATCTGGTGATCCTCCATAAAGGTTTTGATAGCTTCCTTATGGGCGGGAAACAATTTAGATATCGTTGAAGGAAGCGCTGGGGAGAGGGTATTGTCGCGACCGATAAAAAAGTATTCGACATCTTTCTTGTATTCCCGCATGTAATCGGCTCGCTCGCCTCGAAAGTCGAACCGGGAAACCGGCAGGGAGGTCGATACCAGGCCAGAGCCCCTGCTCAGCAACACAAAAATATGCTTCACTCCCAAGGCCACGGGACCCTGGCTCAACACTTCGATGTAACCCAGGCGTTCGTCGCGAAAAAAATCGACATCGCCCAACGTGATCATCCGGATCGTTCTGGTCTCAGGGCCATACCGCAGTTGTAGCGTGTCGCCCTTTTCGTTGATGAGAAACATGTGTTCGAAGTAGGCGTTGTAATTCATACACACCCTTGCCGGATGAACGAATTTGTCGGAATAGGTGACCACGGCGGATTGAAATTGCGGAAACCGATAGACACTATCCCGCCAGGGCATTCTGTTCACGTCTTTTCCGGATTCCAATTTGAAATGCTGTCCGGATTGGCTCAGGGCCCGATCGGCTGGACAAAAAATGAATACCAAGAGAACGAAACTCAAGCAAGCTGAAGTTTTCATGGCAACGAGGAAAAAGTGGGAGGCATAAATGAAAGTTAAGAAACTACGGATGCATTTTCAACGCTGATTTTCACCCGCCCGGCAATTATTTTTTTGCGGGAAGCTGATTGCAGAAACTTAACAGCCTGCGCAGGTCACTCTCCTTTTTGAAATCCACGTCGTTTGCTTTGAGATAGTCCTCTATTTTGCTTCGGTAAGGATAAAACGAACGGATGACAACGTCCTTTGAAGTGGGATAGACCCGGGCATCTTTGTCGATAAAATAATAGGCGATCTCTTTCCGATAAACACGGTCGCCGGGCTTCAGAACAAAATACGGAGCAGCTGCGGAGCCCGCATTGGCTTCGGCCGACGATTCGTCGTTGATCATCCTCAGGCTGCTATGGGCACCCAGCGACAGCGGACCCTGCATCAACACCTCGACATATCCCTTCGCGGCATCGTGGTAGTACAGGAAATCATCGATGAACAACGACCGGATGTCTTGCCGATTTTTTACAATGGACGTGTCTCCTTTTTGCCCAATCGATTCCATCTCACCGGTCAGCAGATTGTAATTGAGTTGGTCCACCGACACCGCCGTTCGCTGGCCGCTATAAGTGATGCGGCCTTCCATAAAGCTGGGAAACCGTCGCAGGCTGTCACGCCACCAGAGACTGGCAGCAGGCTGGTGTGCTTTCCAGACGAGGAGGCGCGACGTGTCGTAGGGATTGGTGGAGACTTTGCCATTGCAAAATGCCAGGAGCGTCAACAGGTCTTCCTTGCGTCGGAAATCCAGGTCGCGGGCTTTTACCAGGGCCTTGATGTCTTCTTTATAATTTGGAAACAGTTTGTTGAGGACAAGGAGGGTGGCCTTGCGCGCGGTGTTGTTGATGTCAATAAAATAATACGCTTCGCCTTTTTTATACACGCGGGTATAGTCAGCGCGCACACCTCTGAAGTCGCTGCTGGTTTTTATAACCGGAGGTTTCCCCAAGCCCATGTCTTCGCCCAGAAAGATAAAGTTGTGTTTTATGCCTAGCGCCACCGGCGTGCGGGTGACCACTTCGACATAGCCCTGTTGCGGATCGTTGATAAAATTCACGTCGCCGATGGTCACCATTTTGACGAGGCTAAAGTTCTTCACCTGCAAGGTGTCGCCTTTTTTATTGATGAGGTACAGGTGCTCGAAGTACGTGTTGTAGTTGAGCATGACCTGTTGGTCGGCGGTGAAATTGTCGTCGAAGGTGATCTTGCCCGGAAGGAAGTGTGGGAACCGGTAAACGCTGTCGCGCCACGGCATTTGGTTTACTTCCTTTCGCAGCTCAAGTTTATAGAGTTGATCCTGTTGTCCTTGCGCATGGAAAGGAAACAGCGGCAACAGAAGACCGAAACAAAACAACGCTTTCATGACTTTCGCGAACGGCGATGATGTACATTAAATATACGCATTGTAGGGACGCCGCAAGTGTGTTGTGCGCATAACGGATTTTAGTGATGAGACACCTCAGTGAGGAGGCGTGATAAGCAAGAAAGTGTTGGGACAACACGGCAAATCTGAAAAATATGGCCGTTTTGGCAATTGGAGAGCGGTTTTTTGTATCTTGACCGCAGTTTGGAAAAGCAATTTTCAACTTATTGATTTAGAGCCAGATGAAGATTTTAGTTTGCATTACGCACGTTCCGGATACGACTTCAAAAATCAATTTTACGGACAACAATACGAAGTTTGACACCACTGGAGTTCAGTTTATAATAGGCCCTTACGATGATTATGCTTTGGCGCGCGCCATCGAATTGAAAGACGCCATCGCCGGCACCACGGTAACGGTGCTGAACGTCGGCCCTGCCGACACCGAGCCCACCTTGCGCAAAGGTCTGGCCATCGGCGCCGACGATGCCATCCGCGTGAACGCCGAACCAACCGACTCATTTTTTGTGGCCAGCCAGATCGCGGCCATTGCAAAAGAAACACCCTACGATCTCATCCTCATGGGACGGGAATCGATCGACTACAACAGCGGCGTCGTGCACGGCATCGTGGCCGAGTTGCTGGGCATACCCTCCATCTCGCCCGTCATGAAGCTGGACCTGGAAGGAACCAAGGCCAAGTTGGCCCGCGAAATTGAAGGCGGCAAAGAGTACCTGGAAGTGTCGCTGCCGTTTGTGGCCGGATGCCAGGAGCCCATTGCCGAGTGGAAGATTCCCAACATGCGCGGCATCATGTCGGCCCGGACCAAGCCCCTGAAAGTGGTCGAACCCAAAACCGTCGACAGCGGTGTGAAGCTTCAGAAATTCGAATTGCCACCCCCCAAAGGATCCGTGAAAATGATCCCCGCCGACAACGTGCCGGAGTTGGTCAATCTGTTGAAGAACGAAGCCAAAGTATTGTAATCCCGATTCATCGTTTTAATTCCATAAATTTTCTAACCTAAATTCTTGTATGGCGATACTCGTTTTTGTCGAGAGTGCAGAAGGAAAGATCAAAAAGACTTCCATTGAAGCGGTAGCCTATGCGCATGCCCTGGGAGGCCCGGTAACGGCCATCGCCCTCGGTGCCGTGGAAAAAGCCGAACTGGAAGCCCTGGGAAAATATGGCGCGCAAAAAGTGCTGCACGTCGCAGATGAAAGACTGAGCCAGGGCATCATCCAAGCCTACGCCACCGTGCTGGAGAAAGCCCTCCCGGACGAAAGTGCAGACATCCTGGTGCTGGCAAATTCATCGCTCGGCACACCTGTCGCAGCCCGCGTGGCCACCAAGATCGGCGCCAGCCTGGCGTCCAATGTAGTGGAGCTCCCCAAGACCGACGGCGGTTTTGTGGTGAAGCGCAGCATCTACACCGGCAAAGCATTTGCCTGGGTGGAGTTAAAAAATCAAAAGAAAGTGATCGCCCTGCGCAAGAACGCGGCCGAGATAAAAGAAGTAGGAAGCCCCGTTCAGGTAACGCCCTATAGCGTGACCCTGAGCGACGCCGACTTTGCCACAAAGATCACCTCCTCCGAAAAGGCCACCGGCGAAGTTCTGCTCCCGGAAGCCAACATCGTGGTGTCGGGTGGTCGTGGCATGAAGGGCCCCGAGCACTGGGGCATCCTCGAAGAACTGGCCAAAACCCTGCACGCCGCCACCGGCTGCAGCAAGCCCGTGTCCGACATGGGATGGCGGCCGCACCATGAGCACGTTGGCCAGACCGGCGTGAAAGTTGCGCCCCAACTCTATATTGCCGTGGGCATTTCGGGAGCCATCCAGCATTTGGCGGGGGTAAACTCTTCGAAGTACATCGTGGTTATAAATAAAGACCCGGAAGCGCCATTTTTTAAGGCCGCCGATTATGGTATTGTTGGCGATGCTTTCGAAATAATTCCTAAATTGACTGAGGCGATCAAAGCTGCGAAGTAAGTGAAGAAAATAAAACTGGAAATACTCGGACTATCATCAAGTCAATCACAGACGGGTTCGTTCGCCTTGGTGTTGGGTGAAACCGAAGGCAGCCGCCGGCTTCCCATCATCATCGGGATGTTCGAAGCCCAGGCCATAGCCATCGAAATCGAAAAGATCATCCCGAACCGGCCCATGACACACGACCTGTTCAAGGCCTTTGCCAACAACTTTCATTTCACGGTAGACGAGATCATCATCTCCGACCTGAAAGAAGGCGTGTTCTTTGCCAAGATCGTTTGCTCCGACGGCCTCAAGAAAAGCGAAGTTGACGCCCGCCCCTCGGATGCCATCGCCATCGGCCTCCGGTTCGACTCGCCCATCTATACCTACGAAAACATCCTGGCCGAAGCCGGCATCGTGCTCACCGACGAGGTGGAAGAAGACAAACCCGAGCCCAAAACAGAGCCCAAAGCCAAGGTGAAGAAAGAAGCCGGACGCAAAGACGACTTCAAGAACTACTCCATCGAAAAGCTGAACGAACTGCTTAAAGACGCCATCGATAAGGAAGACTACGAACGCGCCGCCAAGATCCGCGACGAGTTGAGCAAACGGAACTAAGAAAAGAATAAACATAAAGCATGAAGATCGTACCCTTCGTGCTTTTTGTGTGTATATGAATTACTAAATCTAAAACCAATTTGAAGACAATGCCAGGGCCGCTGTGGCAACCAGCGTTGTGCTTTCGCTCTTCGTTATGGATTATTTACGCGCGCTGGGTGGCCTGGTATTTATTGTGGGTGTGGCCTACCTCTTCTCTACGAACCGCAAAGCAGTAGACTGGCGTCTGGTGGCCGCCGGCATCGCCTTACAAATAGTTTTTGGTTTGCTCATTGCCAAAGTGGACGCGGTGCAGTCGGGTTTCGAATACGTCAGCGAAAAATTTATCGTGTTCCTCAGCTTTGCCCAGAAGGGCGCAGCATTCCTGTACGGTGATTTGTCCAAAAACTCGGATGCCGTGCAAGGCGTTCGCCACAACCTCGGATTCCTCTTCGCTTTTCAAACCCTGCCCACCATCATCTTCTTTTCGGCGGTAACGGCCGGGTTATATCATTTGGGCGTCCTGCAAAAGATCGTGTATGTGTTTGCCTGGGTGATGACGCGTACCATGCGCATGTCGGGCGCCGAGAGCCTCTCCGTTGCCGGCGATGTGTTCATGGGACAAACGGAAGCGCCCTTGCTGGTGAGACCGTTCATTCCGGGCATGACGCAATCGGAGTTGCACTGTCTCATGGTGGGCGGGATGGCTACTATTGCCGGGAGTGTCTTCGGTGCATACGTTTCATTTCTCGGGGGAAGCGACCCGGCGGAGCAAACCAAGTTTGCCACCTACCTGCTCACTGCCTCCATTATGAGCGCCCCGGCATCGGTGGTCATGGCGAAGCTCTTCCTGCCGGAGACCGAGCCCATCGACAAAGAATTGAAATTGACCAAAGACCACGTGGGCGTAAACCTGATCGACTCCATCGCCATCGGCGCATCCGACGGGTTGAAACTGGCCCTGAACGTAGGCGCCATGTTGCTCGCCTTCATCGCCGTGATCTATGCCTTAAACTGGATCCTCGTGGGACTGATCGGCCACTACACCGGCCTCAACGAATTTGTAGTGACCAGCACCAATGGCACCTTCGACGGCTTCTCATTGCAATATATCCTGGGTCAGGTCTTCCGCGTATTCGCCTTCTGCATCGGCGTCGAGTGGAACGACACATTGGCCGTAGGGAGCTTGCTGGGACAGAAGATGGTGATCAACGAATTTGTGGCCTACTCGGATTTGGGCGTCATGAAAACGGCAGGGGTGTTGAGTGAAAAGTCGATACTCATTTCGACTTATGCCCTGTGCGGCTTTGCCAACTTCAGCTCCATCGCCATTCAGATCGGGGGAACAGGAGGGATGGCACCTTCACGCCAGGCCGACATCTCGCGGTTGGGTCTGCGCGCCATGATCGCCGCCACCCTGGCCACCATGATGACGGCCACCATCGCGGGCGCTTTATTCAGTTGACCGGTTTGCCGGACGTCGCGTCTAGGCTGGCCGGTATTTTAAGGAACGCATCGTTCAATCGCTTTTTATGGAATCCAGGAACAATCGCCTTACGTTTGGAGCATGCTAACCCGCGAAGAGAAACTGGTGACGGCCCACCTGGCCCAATTCATATCCGACCACAAGCTGCAGGGCGTTGAAAAAGTGTTGGATCAGCGCACACGCCATGTGACGGTGATCCTGGAAGACATCTTTCAATCGCAAAATGCCAGCGCCGTCGTGCGAACCTGCGAGTGCATGGGCCTGCAAGAGATCCACATCGTGGAGAACATCAGCAAATACAGCGTCAACCCCAAAGTGTTGAAAGGCTCGCACAAATGGCTGGACATCATCCACCACACCTCCAAAAATAAAGACAACACCGTGGCCTGCGTCCAGCAATTGAAAGGGGAGGGCTACAAGGTCATGGCCGCCGACCCTGACGAAGACGGCCTGTCCATCCACGATGTCGACGCCACGCAGGACAAGGTTGCGCTGCTGTTCGGCAACGAACTGCGCGGCGTGTCCAAACAAGCGCTGGCCCTGTGCGATGCCAAGGTCCGTATACCGATGTATGGCTTCACGGAAAGCTTTAACATCTCGGTGAGCGTTGCCATCTGTCTCAATTCAATCGTTAGCAAGCTGCACCAGTCGGGCAAAACGTTTGGCCTCAGCGACGAAGAGAAGGATTTTATCCGATTGCAATGGTACCGGAAAATTGTACGGAAGTCGGACCTGATCGAACAGGAGTTTCTCCGCGCAATTGAGTAGCTTTGTTGGCAACGGGTTCATTTGCTATGCGCAGGCTGAAGAAAATTTTGTTGATTGCCATTGGGGTATGCTTGCTTTTCGTTTTCGGCACCAACGTTTGGGTGGTGAGCAGCACGGCATCCAAAGTTTTCAGCGACCTCACCCTGCTTCCCGACCACCGCGTGGCCCTGGTGCTCGGCACCAGCCACAAGACCGTGGGAGGGGGCTCCAACCCTTTTTTCCAAAAGCGTATGGAGAAGGCCGCGGAGCTCTACCGCATGGGAAAGATCGACCACTTCATTCTCAGCGGCGATAATCGCTCGCGCTATTACAACGAACCCATGGCCATGCAAAAGGCCCTCGTGAAAATGGGTGTGCCCGAGTACGCCATCACCCTCGACTATGCTGGCCTCCGCACGTTGGATTCCGTCGTGCGCTGCCAAAAAATATTTGGACAGAACAAGATCATCATCATCACGCAACCTTTTCACAGTTATCGGGCGCTATTCATCAGCCGATACTATAACATTGATGCTGTGGCCATGGTGGCCGACGAACCCGACTTTGACGCCTCCATGAAAGTGCGGTTTCGCGAATACCTGGCCCGGCCAAAAGCTGTTTTGGACCTGTATGTGCTCAAAACAGCGCCCCGCTTTCTAGGGGAGAAAGAGCAGATTAAAGTCAGCACCGTACGGCAGTAGAAATAGGATGGGCTAAAACGTAGTTAAATCCTTAGATTGAAATCATAAATCCCCCCAGCGTGCGAAGAGACGTTGCTAACGTATTTTCAGGTCCTGTTATTCTCTTTACCCTACTCATGTGCGGGCTACCCGGGCTTTCGTGGGCACAGGAAACCGCCATCAGCGGCAAGGTGACCGATGCCAATTCCGGCGACCCCATACCCTTTGCCAACCTGATCTTCCCCGGCACCTCCACCGGCGCCACCACCGACTTCGACGGCAACTACGAGATCCGCACCACCCATCCGGGCGACACCCTGGTGGTGTCCTACATCGGCTACACGCCACGGAAAAAAGCGGTCGTAAAAGGAAAGAAGCAGGTCATCAATTTTCAGATCGCAGAAAATGCACAGAGCCTCTCGGAAGTGGTTGTGCTCTCAGGCGAAAATCCGGCGTACGCCATCCTGCGCAATGTGGTGAAGAACAAAAACAAGAACGACAAACGCAAAATGGCGGCCTATGAATACGACACCTACACCAAGATTGAAATCGACGTCGACAACATAACCGACTCGTTCAGGAAACGAAAAGTGATCCAAAAGATCACCCAGGTGCTCGACAGCATCGACCGCATGGCCGGCGAGGATGGCAAGCCCATCTTGCCCATCCTCATCACCGAAAGCGTATCCAAAGTCTACTACCGCGACAATCCCTCGCTGCGCTACGAAAACATTTTGCGTTCGAAGGTACACGGCGTGGGCATAACGGATGGGACCACCATCACGCAGTTGATCGGCTCTTCATTCCAGGAATATAATTTTTATCAAAACTGGGTTAACATCGTCACCAAAGATTTTGTGTCGCCCATTGCCGACGGGTGGCGGCTGTATTACGACTATGACCTGGTAGACAGTTTATATATCGGCGACCAGTTTTGTTATCGCCTCGATTTCACACCCCGCAGCCCGCAGGATCTCGCGTTCACCGGCTCCATCTGGATCACCAAAGAAGGCTACGCCCTGAAACAAATCGACGCCGCCGTGGGACGACAGGCCAACCTCAATTTCATAGAGAAAATAAAAATTCAACAAGAACTTGAGCCCGCCGAAGGCGGTGCCTGGTTGCCCGCAAAGAACCGCGTACTCATCGATGTGAGCGAGGTGACTAACTTCAGCACGGGCCTGTTGGCAAAGTTCTACACCAGCAACAAGAACTTTGTGGTCAACAAACCCCATGAAGTGAATTTCTACCAGCAGCCCATCACCATGGCCGAAGATGCGCGCATGAATGAGGAGGAAATCTACTGGGATTCTATCCGTCACGAACCGCTCACGCCCACGGAAAAGAACGTCTACAAAATGATCGACACCTTGCAAACCATTCCCATGGTGCGCACCTACATCGACCTGATCAAGATCGCCGTCAATGGCTATTACAAAGTGGGGAAGGTCGACCTCGGCCCCTATATTGCACTCTTT
This sequence comes from Chryseolinea sp., assembly GCA_036525235.1. Classification (GTDB taxonomy): domain Bacteria; phylum Bacteroidota; class Bacteroidia; order Cytophagales; family Cyclobacteriaceae; genus Chryseolinea. The sequence goes on from DATDAV010000329.1 coordinate 9,258, forward strand.
GCCGTGAACAACATCGAGGGCGTGCGCATACAACCGGGCTTCCGCACCAACATCGACTTCAGCAAGAAGTGGGTACTCGGAGGGCAACTGGGCTATGGCTTTCGCGACCAACGGATCAAGTACACGGCCCAGATCCAGAACATCCTGTCGCGACAGCATTGGACCACGCTCACCGTCCGGGCCCGCAGCGACCTGGGCCGGGTAGGGATCGACAGCGAAACGGCCGGCGATAATTTCCTGCTCTTGGCATCCCAACGGTTCGGCGTTTTTCGCCGCGGCTACTACACACAGGAGGGACGTGTTGATTTTAGGCGCGAGGTGTTCAAGGGATTCACCCAGCGCGTAGGCTTCCGTTACTTTACCTTTCGACCCACCTACGCCTTTGCATACTATGACAACCCGGAAGATCAAACCACGTCTACCGTAAGTCAGAACTTTGAATCGGCCGAAATGATCCTGGAAGCGCGCTATGCGCGGGATGAACTCTTCCTTCAAGCCGACAACGACCGCATCAGCCTCGGCACCACACGCTGGCCCATCATCACCGTGCGCTACACACGAGGGTTCAAAGGCTTTCTCAGCAGCGATTTCGACTACGACAAGCTGCGCCTCAGCCTCTTCAAACGCATCCGTTTTGGCCCGCTGGGCATCGCCCACCTCGACATCACGGGAGAGTATATATTCACCGATATACCGTATCCGCTACTAGGCCTCCACCTGGGGAATCAAACGCTGCTCTATAACAGCGTGACCTATAACCTGATGAACTATGGCGAATTTGTGAGCGATCGATACGCCACGTTGCAGTACCGCCACTACTTCGAGGGTTTACTCTTGAACCGCATTCCGCTGCTGCGAAAATTGAAATGGCGTCTGCTGGGCACGGCCAACGTGATCTATGGCGGTCTCACCCCTGCCAACCGCGCGCTCATCTCTCCCTACACGCCCACGGGCGAACCCACCTTGCCCGTCGGTTATTTCGACAAGGGACCTTATGTGGAATTGGGTTATGGTGTGGAGAACATCTTCCGGTTTTTGCGCATCGATTTCATTCACCGTCTCAACTACCTGGATCACCAACAGCAGCCCGATGTTCCGGTTCGTAAGTTCGGGGTGTTCTTCAGCTTTCAATTCCAACTGTGATCGGATTTTCGGAACCTGAAAAAGCTGGGTCCGTTACACTGAAATAAAATCCCGCTTTCCTCAAAAATCTGCGCAATCCAGGGTTTAATGTTGCATATTTGCAACCTGAATTAATTTTGTAGTTTAGTTCACGTCCATGAATGTAAAAATATCACTTCCCGACGGAAGCGTCCGCGAATATCCCCAGGGCGTTAAGGGTTCCGAAATTGCGTCCAGCATCAGCGAAGGACTGGCGCGTGTCTCATTAGCCATCGAAGTAAACGGAGAGGTATGGGATCTGTCCCGCCCGATCACCACGGATGCCTCCATCAAAATACTGACCTGGAACGACAAAAGTGGCAAGACCACCTTCTGGCACTCGTCGGCTCACTTGCTGGCCGAGGCCCTGGAAGCGCTGTATCCCGGCGTGAAGTTCGGCACCGGCCCGGCCATCGAGAACGGCTTTTATTATGACGTCGATCTGAATGGCAAGCCTTTCGGCGACGATGATCTGGCCGCTGTGGAGGCCAAAATGAAAGAGCTCGCCAAACGCGATAGCCAATACATCCGAAAGGATGTGACCAAGGCCGACGCGCTCAAATACTTTACCGAGAAAGGCGATCCCTACAAAATCGAGATCATCAACGGTCTGGAGGATGGCAAGATCACTTTTTATCAGCAAGGCGATTTCACCGATCTCTGCATCGGTCCACATATTCCCAACACCGGCTTCATCAAAGCCGTGAAGCTGCTTAACGTGGCAGGCGCCTACTGGCGTAACAACGAAAACAACAAGATGCTCACCCGCATCTACGGCATTACGTTCCCGAAGCAAAAAGAGCTCGAGGAATACGTGCACCTGATCGAGGAAGCCAAGAAACGCGACCACCGCAAGCTGGGCAAGGAATTGGAACTGTTTGCCTTCTCCGAAAGGGTAGGCATGGGCCTGCCGTTGTGGCTCCCCAAAGGCACCATCCTGCGCGAGCGCCTGGAGCAATTCATGCGCAAAGCCCAGATCAAGGCCGGCTACGACCCTGTGGTGACGCCCCATATCGGAAGCAAGGCGCTTTATGTCACTTCCGGTCACTACGAGAAATACGGCAAAGACTCCTTTCAACCCATCCACACCCCGGACGAAGGGGAGGAGTTCCTGCTGAAACCGATGAACTGTCCGCACCACTGCGAGATCTATAGAACCAAGCCGCGCTCATACCGCGACCTGCCTATCCGCCTGGCGGAGTTCGGCACGGTTTACCGTTACGAACAAAGCGGCGAGCTGCACGGCCTCACCCGCGTGCGGGGCTTCACCCAGGACGATGCGCACATTTTCTGTCGCCCCGACCAGGTGAAGGAGGAGTTCGTGAAGGTGATCGACCTGGTATTGCATGTATTCAAATCGTTGGGATTTGAGAACTATACGGCCCAGGTTTCCTTGCGCGACCCCGCCAACAAGGCGAAATACATCGGGGAAGACAGCCTTTGGGAAAAAGCCGAAGCCGCCATCCAGGAGGCTGCAGACGAAAGAGGGCTGACTACGGTCGCCGTGAAAGGCGAAGCTGCCTTCTATGGCCCGAAGCTGGATTTCATGGTAAAAGACGCTCTGGGACGCCAATGGCAGCTGGGAACCATTCAGGTGGACTACAATTTGCCTGTCCGTTTTGAGCTGGAATACGTGGGTTCAGACAATCAGAAACATACTCCGGTCATGATCCACCGTGCCCCGTTTGGGTCGCTGGAGCGGTTTGTGGCTGTCCTGATCGAGCATTGCGCGGGTAATTTCCCCTTGTGGCTGGCTCCCGATCAGATCGCTGTACTGCCCATTTCCGAGCGCTTCAACGACTACGCAAAGTTGGTCTATGAGAAGCTTAAAGAGCAGGATATCAGAGGCTTACTAGACGACCGCGACGAGAAAATCGGCCGTAAGATCCGCGACGCGGAGACAAAGAAAATACCGTTCATGCTCATCGTAGGCGAGAAAGAAGCCTCCGATCAGATGGTGGCGGTGCGCAAACATGGACAGGGCGACCAAGGTAGCGTTCCCCTGGAAGAATTCGTAAATCGCTTCAGAATTGAATGTTCTGCTCCGATTTGATATTGTGAAAAGCAAAAAATATAACGATATTTGCACCCTGTTTTTTTGAAACTTAAATTTTTAATAGTATCGCAATCTTTAATAACAACAGACCCGGTTTTAACAAACCGTTCAGAAGAGGGCCCCAGCGACCGGAAGAGCCTTATCGGATCAACGAAAGGATAACCGCACAACGCGTGAGGGTGGTAGGAGAGGATATAAAAGTAGACGTTTATCCAATCCAGCAGGCCATTAAATTGGCACAGGACCAGGGATTGGACCTTGTGGAGATTTCTCCAAATGCTGATCCCCCGGTATGTAAGATCGTAGACTATTCGAAGTTTAAGTACGAGCAGAAAAAGAAACAGAAGGAGATCAAGGCGAAAGCCCTGAAGGTGGTGTTGAAGGAAATCCGCTTTGGCCCGAACACGGACGAGCACGATTTCAACTTTAAGCTCAAACACGCCGAAAACTTCCTCAAGGAAGGCGCCAAGGTGAAAGCCACGGTATTCTTCCCCGGCCGTTCGATCGTGTACAAGGAAAGAGGCGAGATCCTCTTGCTGAAGTTCGCGCAAGGACTCGAGGAGTTCGGCAAGGTAGAGCAACTGCCCAAGCTGGAAGGCAAGCGGATGGGGATGATCATCATGCCCAAAGCCGGTAAAAAGTAGTGTTTTCTAATTTTTATATATAATGCCTAAGTTAAAAACAAAATCAGGCGCCAAGAAACGGTTTAAAGTTACTGGCACTGGTAAAATTAAGCGTAAGCACGCTTTCAAAAATCATATCCTGACCAAGAAGGAGACCAAGCAGAAGCGTAGACTTTCTGCCAAGGGCCTCGTTGCCAAGTCAGATATGAACAATGTGAAAGCCATGCTCGTGCTTTAGTGGTTAAATGTTAAACCCGATTGCTGGCGCCTAAGAGTCCTGAACAAATGAAGGAACGCCATCCGTCAAAAAATGCAATGAAATGCCAAGATCAGTCAACAATGTAGCTTCACGAGCAAAACGCAAACGCATCCTGAAGCTGGCCAAAGGTTTCTTCGGCCGTAAGAAAAATGTATGGACAGTTGCCAAAAACGCTGTCGAAAAAGGTTTAGTCTACGCGTATCGCGATAGAAAACAAAAGAAAAGAGAGTTCCGCGGTATCTGGATCGCCCGTATCAACGCCGGCGCCCGTGTTCACGGATTGTCTTACTCTGCACTTATGGGCAAACTCAACAAGGCAGGTATCGGTCTCAACCGCAAAGTGATTGCCGACCTGGCTATGAACCATCCAGCAGCTTTCGAAGCACTGGTAAATAAGGTAAAGTAATTTAAAAACCTTACGGATAGGTAGTAAAGGGGCTTCGGGCCCCTTTTCTTTTTAGTAATTTTCGCCTAAATTCGGCCGTAGCATAGTTCAGCTAGAGACAGGAGCTATTTTTTTAAACTTAAACCTGAAGTGCGCAGTATAACTTTTCCATCTCAGTTATCTATTCTGGCTTCTCCGGTGTGCCCATGCTGAACGAGCCATTACATAGCGACGCTGGATATTCAAAGGACGTCTCCATCAACGTCCAGGCAGGAGGGGAAAACCCCTTTCCCGGTCTACGCGCATTCTCCATTGACGATTCTCACCTGTTCTTCGGCCGCGACGGCCAGATAGACGACATCCTTCTCAAGGTCGCCCGCAACCGCTTTGTCACCGTCATGGGTTACTCGGGTAGCGGTAAGTCTTCCCTCATGGCCTGCGGGCTTGTGCCCGTGCTCTATGGTGGTTTTGTGACCGAATCGGGATCGCTCTGGAACGTGATCACTACCCGCCCGGGCCCATCGCCCATCAACAGCCTCACCGAGTCGATCGTAGAGTTCATGGTGAAGAGCAAGCGGGTAGACGCCAAGGACGCCCAAATCCACAAAGCGATCATCAACTCCATCCTGCGAAGCGGTGCCGACGGCCTGATTGAGATCGCCCGCCACGTGCAACGCTCGGGTGAAGAAAATGTATTCTTCCTGGTCGACCAGTTTGAAGAGATTTTCCGCTACCGCGAAATGAACAACAGCGAGGAGGCCTTGAACGAGGCCCAGCTGTACGTGAACCTCATCCTGACGGCCATCCAGCAAAATGAAGTGCCGCTGTACATCGCGCTCTCCATGCGCTCGGATTTCATCGGCGAATGCTCCGTGTTCTCGGGATTGACCCAGCAGATCAACAGCAGCAACTACCTGGTGCCCCAGTTGACGCGCGAACAAAAGCGTTCCATCATCGAAGGACCCGTCACCGTAGCCGGCGGGGCCATATCCAACCGCCTGGTGAAGCGCCTGCTCAACGACGTGGGCAACAACCAGGACCAACTCCCCATCCTGCAGCATGCCCTCATGCGCACGTGGGACTACTGGATCTCCAACCACGAACCCGGCGAGCCCATCGACATACGGCACTACAACGCCGTGGGCAAAGTGAGCCAGGCCCTGGCCCAACACGCCAACGAAGCCTATGACGAGCTTTCCACAAGAGACAAGCAGATCGCTGAAGTCCTCTTCAAAAATATTACCGAAAAGAACCAGAACAACCTCGGCAAGCGCCGGGCGTGCAGGCTTGGGTTGGTCGCTGAATTAGCCGAAGCCAGCGAAGAGGAGGTGATCAACATCGTCGATCATTTCCGTCGCGCAGGACGCTCTTTCCTCATGCCGGCGGCCAACCTCCCGCTGAACACCGATTCCATGATCGAGCTTTCGCACGAAAGCCTCATGCGCATCTGGAACCGCCTGGCCGGTTGGGTAGACGACGAATTTGAGTCGGCGTCGATGTACAAGCGTTTGTCGGAAGCCGCCGCGATGTACCAGATCGGTAAGACCGGTTTGTGGCGTCCACCCGATTTGCAGCTGGCCCTCAACTGGCAGAAGAAACAAAACCCCACCCGCGAATGGGGCCAACGCTACGACGAGGCCTTCGAGCGGGCCATCGTGTTCCTCGACACCAGCCGCATCACGTATGAGGCCGAATTGAAGAACCAGGAAATGATGCAGCGTCGCGTGTTGAGAAGAACACGTGCCACGGCCATCATCCTGGGGATCGCCTTCATCGTGGCCATCATCTTTTTCGTGTTTGCCTATCTCCAGAAACTGCAGGCCGATGCCGATAAGCTCCGCGCCGATAAGAACCGGGAGGAGGCCGTCACGCAGTCTAAGATTGCCCAGGAAAACCAACGCAAGGCAGAAGAGCAGGCCGAGATCGTACAGAAACAAAAGGAAGAGCTGCAAAGAGCTTTTGATCAGATCACCGAAACCACCGAACAGTTGCAGGTAGCCCTGAACACCGCGCGCGAGGCCCGCAACGAGGCCTTGAGCAACCTGGTGGAGGCCAACGTGCAACGCGACTCCGCCCGCGTGGAACGAAACCGCGCCCAGACGGAATTTGTCCGCGCAGAAGAAAACTACAAGGAAGCCAACCGCCTGTTCATGCTCACCAAAGCCCAGGAATTGGCGTCTAAGGCAGCCGTTGAAGACGACGACAACGACCTGAGCGGGTTGATGGCCATGCAAGGATTTTTATTCCACCGCCGCTACGAAGGCAAGAAATATGAACCCTACATCTACACCGGGTTGTACAGCGCCCTCACCAAGATCAATGGAATGACCTACAACGCCATGAAGATCCAGGGACCGCCGCGCGTGCACATGAAGTCCCTGGTCATGACCGATAAGAAAGACGAGTTCTATGCCGCCGGGGCAGACGGCCGGATCTATAAAGGTAATTTTGACAAGCTCACGAACGCCGCCACGCCCTATGCCAATCCATACCCTTCAAAGGTAATTGCCCTGAGCCACGACGAGACTTACCTGGTGAACGGCAGTGACTCCGCCTTTGTGCAGATCTACAACCTGAAGAATGGCAACAGCCGGCCGATGGTTATAAAAGGCCTGAGTGGTGCGAGCAACAGCATTCAATTCCTCCCCGACAACTCCGCCTTCATCGTCTCCAGCGCCGGCAATACCTTGTCACAGATCGACCCTAAAACGGGCAGCGTGCAAACCTTGGCGACGTTGCCTTACGAACTCAAGTCCATCAGCATCAGCAGCGACGGCAAGCAACTGGCGGGTGTATCGTGGTCCGGGCAGGTCATCCTGTTCAACCTCACCGACAAAACCACAACGCTCATAGCCGACGACAATCCGAACCGCGTCCTCACCGTGAAGTTCAGTCCCAGCGGCCGCTACCTGGCCTATGGCGTGGATGACGTGGTGAACAAGCGCGGCCTGGTAAAAATATACGATTTCAAAACCAAGGAGACCCGGCAATTCACCGGTCACCGTGCCGGGGTGAACGATGTGGCCTTCAGTCCGGATGAAAAACTACTGGCGAGTGCCGGGTTGGATAAACGCCTGCAACTTTATGTGCTGGACTATCCCGAAGACCTGCCGGTGGTGATGGGCAACAACAATGGATTTATCTGGGATATTGAATTTGCAAAAGGATCCGACTATCTTATCGCTGCATGCAGTGAGTCCGAGATCCGCGTGTGGCCAACAGACCCCTCGTTGCTGGCCGAGCAGATCTGTCCCAAGTTGACGCGCAACATGACACAAGACGAGTGGAAGAAGTATGTAGGTAATGTGGATGAGATCCCCTATGAAAATACCTGTGTACGGTTATTAATCAAGGAGTATTGATGGTTGGCAAAAAAATTATAGGCTGTTTTCTGGTTCTTCTCACATTCTCCGCGGCGCCGCTCTTTGCCCAGGACGAATGCGAGTTGACGCTGGCCCGTGCCCAGGAAGAATTCAACGAAGGCCACCTCTATGGCATTCCGGGCCTCTTGAGCGATTGCCTGGAAAAAAATCAAAACACCGAATGGCGCCAGCGGGCCAATTTATTGTTAGCGGAGACCTATTTGTTGCTGGAAGATCCACTGGGAGCGGAACAAAGCTATCTCAATGTGTTGCGGGCCAATCCCGAATTCCTGCCCGACCAAAGCCGGGACCCCATCGACCTGGTTTATCTCAGCCGGAAATTTACCGCCAGCCCCATCTTTTCGTTCTGGGCATCGGCGGGTCCCAACGTATCGCCCGTACGCATCATACACGACGTGAACATCGGAGGCGAACCCGGAACGAAAGAGAAGTACACGCTGAAAATGGGATACCAGGCCGAAGCGGGATTCGACTATCATTATGACGAGCACATCAGCGCCTCGCTGGGGGTCACCTTTGCCTCCACGGTTTTTAAACATACGACACAAAATCTTTTCGGGCAGAACAAAGACATCGTGGAGATGACGGAACGCCAGAGCTGGATATCCCTGCCACTTTCTATAAAATACAGCGACAATATCGGCCGAATCCGCCCCTATGGCTACCTCGGTTTTGCCTTCCGGACCCTATTGACCGACAATGTCAACATCAAGATTTATAACCGCGACCTCAAATCAGGCGATGAAATTGCCTCCAGCGATAAGCAAAGCCCCAACCTCAACTTCAAAGACAAACGACAAAGTTTCAACCAGGCGTTGTTTGTCGGCGGCGGTGTGAAATACAAATATGGGCTCAACTACTTTTTTGTTGACCTGCGATACTCTCTCGGCTTCAAAAATATGGTAAACACCGACCGGCGCTACGACGACATCACCTACCGGTGGACCTATGTGGATGATGACTTCCGGCTGGACAACCTGTCGATCTCCATCGGCTATATACATCCTTTTTACAAAGCCCGGAAGTTGAAGCATGCACGAACCAAATCCGTGCTGCGCAAAATTAAAAAAGACGATAATGCGGATAACTAAAATAGCCATTGTCGCGGTTGTGGTCATGTTGTTGGGGTGTGACACCGGCAACAGGGTCGATCCTTTCTTTCAGGATTATTTTATCAAATATTACGGCGAAGACGGCAACCAGGAGGGCGTGGATATTTATGTGAACGATGATGGTTCGATGATTCTCTTGGGCAATTCTTCGTCCCTCACAGAACTCAGCATCCCTTTCATCGTGAAGACGGACTCGCTGGGCAATGTACTATGGCAACACCAAATGGGCAGCCGCAACGAGACCGCGGTTGACGTGGAATTGGTTACATCGGGCACCCATCAGGGTAAACTTGTTGTGGTCTCCAACGTCGGAACGGACGCTGAATCAAAGATCCGGCTCACCATTGTAGACCAAAGCGGCAAGGGCATTGACAGCCTTATTCTGCCAACCAATGCGTGGCAGGCCGTCAAATCGGTAACGCCTTCTTCGAGCAACGATTTTATTGTCAGTGGCTATGCCGCGCCGGACCCGGTCAGGAACTCTCCGCTATCGCCCGACGATAAGGCGGACATTATTTCACTACGGGTAAGCCAATCGTTGACTTCGGTAGACACGTTGTCGTGGCAGGCTGGCGAACACGAAGGATTCGCGGTCAAGGCATTTGAAATTCCGTTGCAAGGCGAGATCAAGTATGGCTTGTTTGGGTATTCCGACAGACCCATTGACCTCTCCTCGGGCTTTGAAGACAAGTTCGAAGTGATCGTCGTGAATGTGGAGGGCATACAAAGTGTGCGCAAGAACTCGGGACAAAGCGGTCAAAAACAGAAGGCCTCCAGGGCCATTCAGGTACCGGCATCACAGGAAGATGGATTCTTCATGATCGGCACCAACGAAGACGGTTCCAACCGGGACATTTTCGTTACGAAATACAGCAACGACCTAAGCACCATGAAGCTTGCGCAAACACTGCCTTACGGCGGAAAAATGGAAGGGGTTGCTGTGGCCAGTGCCATCCGGGAGGAGGGCTATTTCCTGTTGGCCAACGAGACGCAGGACAACAATAACCGGAACATCTTCCTGGTACACATTCGGCTCGATGGCTCCAAAGTATGGTCCACCACCTTCGGCACCGACGACGGAGACGACACGGCTGGTGCGGTGGCCGCCTTGAAAAACGGTAGGATTGCCGTTCTGGGGACCATAGACCTGGAAACCCAGAAGAAAATGGCCCTGATCATTGTCAACAAAAATGGCGGCTTTTCAAATTAACGGAACTAGAAGTATATTAAGTGGTTACATTTTTTGATTTAAAAAAATTAAGTCATATCCTTTATCCAGACCTAAATGGTTAGACTTTACAAGTCAGGGCTTCGTTTTCTAACAATAATAGGGATAGCCTTATTCACGCCATTCTTTGCGTGGTCACAGTGTAGTTTTACAAACCTCAATCCGGCCTATTGTACCAGCGATGCCGCTTTTACCCTCACGGGGGGCACCACCTACTACGGCCCGGGCGTTAGCGGTTCCACGTTCAATCCTTCTGTGGCCGGTGCTGGAACGCACACGCTATACACGACCAACGGCACCACCGCATCGTATACCGTAAACACCACAAGCACCTACTATAATCCCGATCCTACGGCAGGCTCGGCGGTATCCTTTCCCTCGCTGCCTGGCGACGAAAGCAGCCCCAGCACGGCAATAGGCTTCAATTTTTCATTTTACGGCAATACCTACAGCGCATTGACCATCAATGCCAACGGCTATCTCATTTTCGGAGCGGCTACCAATTCTGGCCTCAATCAGACACTCCCTTCTGCAACGACGCCCAATAACCTGATCGCCGCCGCGTGGGATAACCTCGACATTTCCGCCGGGGGAACCGTTACCACGGCATTGGTAGGATCAGCGCCCCGGCGCAGGTTTATCGTCAACTTTACCGGTGTGCGCCACTCTGGTGCGCCACAGTCGGTGACCGTGCAGGTACAACTCCACGAGTCGACAAACATCATCGAGTTACATTGCCAGAACATCCAGTTCGATGGGGGAATGGGGATGACCCAAGGCATCGAAAACTCGGGAGGAACGGCGGCCACGGTTGTGCCTGGCCGGAACAACAGCAATTGGACCACATCCGCCAGCTATGTAGCGTTTATCCCTTCGTGTACGAGTCAACAGTCGGTGGTGATCACCGCGCCGCCCGCACCGTTGGTTCCTACCAACATCACCACAACCATTTGCGACGGACAAAAAGCGCAGTTCACCATCCCCGCGCAGGCCAACGTCGTCTACCAACTGCTGCGCGTTTCCGACAACAGTCCAATGAGTCCGACCTATACCTTTACGGCGGGCTCCAATATTATCGAGAGCAATGCGCTCACAGTCAACACCGACATAAAGATTCATGCCACCAACACAGCAGCCCCGGGTTGTCAGGCGGACGTGTATAGCTTCGCCACCATCACGGTTCTGCAACCTGCGGCCATCACCGCCCAGCCTGTGGCGTCACAAGCGATCTGTGAGGGCGGTAATGCCAACTTCAGCGTGACCGCCACCGGCAGCAGTCTATCCTACCAATGGCGCAAGAACGGCGTGGACATACCCACCGCGAACGCGAACACCTACTCCATCACCGGCGTAACGGCAGCCGACAACGCCACCTACACGGTAGTGGTCAGCAACGGGTGCACACCGGGCATAAACAGCTCGGCCTCTGTCTTGACCGTACAGGAGGTCCCGGAAATAACTTCGCCTCCAGCTAACGTTATCGCATGCGCCGGAGGACCGGCTACGTTCACCGTAAACCCGGGTGTTACCACTAACCCGAGCTATCAATGGTTCAAGGGTGCAACACCGGTTGGTACGAACAGTGCAACCTACACCATCCCGTCTACGGTAGTCGGCGATGCGGGAAGCTATAGCGTTCGGGTAAGCGGAGTATGCGGTCCTCCCGCGAATAGCGCGGCAGTAACCTTGACCGTGAACACGGCCCCGGGCATCACCGGGCAGCCGATAGCGAGTCAGGCATTGTGCGAAGGTGTTGCGGCCTCGTTCAGCGTGACGGCGTCGGGGACAGCACCGACCTATCAGTGGAAAAAGAATGGAGTCAACATAGGAGGAGCAACGGCGGCGACGTACACCATCCCGACTATTGCTACCGCGGACGGAGCAACGTATACGGTAGAAGTATCCGGAACGTGTACGCCTCCCGTGACCAGCACGGGTTCTGTGTTGACCGTACGGGAGTTGCCTGAGGTGCTTGCCAATCCCGCTAGCCAAACCGTATGCGTGGGCAGTCCGGTAACCTTCAGTGTGAACGTTGGTGTCACGACCACCCCTTCTTATCAGTGGCTTAAAAACGGTTCACCCATTGGCGGCGCTACGAACCCGACCTACAGCATACCCAGTGTCGCCACAACGGATGCAGGCAACTATAGCGTAACCGTCAATGGTATTTGTGGCACCCCTGTTACCAGCGGCAACGGACTCTTGACGGTGGACACGGCTCCGGCCATCACCGTGCAACCCATCGCGAGCCAGGCATTGTGCGAAGGTGTTTCGGCATCATTTAGTGTAACGGCAACCGGAACCGCACTTACTTATCAGTGGAAAAAGAATGGCGTCAACATAGGAGGGGCGACATCGTCAACCTATTCTATCCCCGCCATTGTTACCGCGGATGGAGCAACGTATACGGTACAAGTATCCGGAACATGTACGCCTCCCGTGACCAGCACAGGTTCTGTGTTGACCGTACGGGAGTTGCCCGAGGTGCTTGCCAATCCCGCCAGCCAAACCGTATGCGTGGGTGGGCCGGTAACCTTCAGTGTGAACGTTGGTGTCACGACCAACCCTTCTTATCAGTGGCTTAAAAACGGTTCACCCATCGGCGGTGCAACCAACCCGACGTATACCATTGCCAGTGTCGCCACAACGGATGCAGGCAACTATAGCGTAACCGTCAACGGCATTTGCGGCACCCCCGTCACCAGCGGCAATGGACTTTTGACGGTGGACACCGCTCCGGCCATCACCGTGCAGCCCGTGCCAACTCAAGCGGTGTGCGAAGGCGTTTCTGCCTCGTTTAGTGTAACGGCAACCGGAACCGCACTCACGTATCAATGGAAAAAGAATGGTGTTAACATAGGCGGAGCAACGTCGTCAACGTATTCTATCCCCAGCATAGTTACTGCAGACGGAGCAACGTACACGGTTGTAGTAAGTGGTACGTGCACGCCTCCCGTAACCAGCACCGGTTCTGTTTTGACGGTACGGGAGTTGCCTGAGATACTGGCCAACCCCGCCAGCCAAACGTTATGTGCCGGCAGCCCGGTGACCTTTAGTGTGAACGTTGGTGTAACGACCAACCCAACGTATCAATGGCTTAAAAATGGATCGCCCATCGGCGGTGCAACCAACCCGACCTACAGCATCGCGAGTGTTGCCACGACGGATGCAGGCAACTATAGCGTAACCGTCAACGGCATCTGCGGCACTCCGGTCACCAGTGGCAATGGAGTCTTGGCCGTGGACACCGCTCCGGCCATCACCGTCCAGCCCATTGTAAGTCAGGCGTTGTGCGAAGGTGTTCCGGCATCGTTTAGTGTAACGGCAACCGGAACTGCGCTCACGTATCAATGGAAAAAGAATGGCGTTAATATAGGCGGGGCAACCGCGTCGACGTATACGATCCCCAATATTGCTACTGCGGATGGTGCAACGTATACCGTTATGGTAAGTGGCACGTGTACACCTCCTGTAACCAGCACCGGTTCTGTTTTGACGGTACGGGAGTTGCCTGAGATACTTGCCGATCCGGCCAGCCAAACGTTATGTGCCGGCAGTCCGGTGACCTTTAGTGTGAACGTTGGCGTAACGACCAGCCCTACGTATCAATGGAATAAAAACGGTTCGCCTATCGGCGGTGCAACTAACCCGACCTACAGCATACCCAGTGTTGCCACAACGGATGCAGGCAACTATAGCGTAACGGTCAACGGCGTCTGTGGCAGTCCAGTCACCAGTGGCAACGCGGTCTTGACGGTAGACACCGCTCCAGCCATCACCGTGCAGCCCGTTGCGAGCCAGGCCTTGTGCGAAGGGGTTCCAGCATCGTTTAGTGTCACAGCAACTGGAACAGCGCTCACCTATCAATGGAGAAAGAATGGCATTAATATAGGCGGAGCAACTTCGTCAACGTATACGATCCCCAGCATTGTTACAGCGGATGGTGCAACCTACACCGTTGTTATAAGTGGCACGTGTACCCCGCCTGTAACCAGCACGGGTTCTGTTTTAACCGTGCGAGAGTTGCCTGAGATACTGGCCAACCCCGCCAGCCAAACGGTATGCGCCGGCAGCCTGGTGACCTTCAGTGTGAACGTTGGCGTAACGACCAACCCAACTTACCAATGGAATAAAAATGGTTCACCCATCGGTGGTGCAACCAACCCGACTTACAGCATACCCAGTGTTGCGACAACGGATGCAGGTAACTACAGTGTGACCGTCAGCGGCATTTGCGGCAGTCCGATCACCAGCGGCAATGCGGTCTTGACCGTGGACACCGCTCCGGCCATCACCGTGCAGCCCGTAGCAAGCCAGGCGTTGTGCGAAGGTGTTCCGGCATCGTTTAGCGTAACGGCAACGGGAACCGCGCTCACGTACCAATGGAGAAAGAATGGTGTTAACATAGGCGGGGCAACCGCGTCGACGTATACTATCCCAAGCATTGTAACTGCGGATGGAGGAACCTACACGGTGGTCATAAGCGGTACCTGCACACCTCCCGCAACCAGCAACGCGTCTGTTTTAACCGTGCAAGAATTGCCTGAGATACTTGCCAACCCTGTCAGCCAAACGTTATGCGCCGGCAGCCCGGTAACCTTCGGCGTGAACGTTGGTGTAACGACCAACCCAACCTATCAGTGGCTTAAAAACGGATCACCCATCGGTGGTGCGACCAACCCGACTTACACGATAGCCAGCATCACCACGAGTGATGCCGGTAATTATAGTGTGACCGTCAACGGTATTTGCGGTAGTCCTGTCACCAGTGGGAATGCGGTCTTGACCGTGGATACAGCGCCGGCCATCACTGTACAGCCCGTCGCAAGTCAGGCGTTGTGCGAAGGTGTTCCAGCGTCCTTTAGTGTAACGGCAACTGGAACTGCGCTCACCTATCAATGGAAAAAGAATGGCGTTAACATAGGCGGGGCAACCGCGTCGACGTATACGATCCCCAGCATTGCAACTGCGGATGGTGCAACGTACACCGTCATGGTAAGTGGCACGTGTACACCTCCCGTAACCAGCACCGGTTCTGTTTTGACCGTACGGGAGTTGCCTGAGATACTTGCCAATCCCGTCAGCCAAACGTTATGTGCCGGTAGTCCGGTGACCTTCAGCGTGAACGTTGGCGTAACGACCAGCCCTACGTATCAATGGAATAAAAACGGTTCGCCTATTGGCGGCGCAACCAACCCGACCTACACCATCGCGAGCATCACCACGAGTGATGCCGGCAACTATAGCGTAACCGTCAACGGCATCTGCGGCAGTCCGGTCACCAGTGGCAATGCCGTATTGACTGTGGACACTGCACCAGCCATCACCGTGCAGCCTGTTGCGAGCCAGGCGTTGTGCGAAGGTGTTCCGGCCTCGTTTAGTGTAACAGCAACCGGAACCGCACTTACCTATCAATGGAGAAAGAATGGCGTTAACATAGGTGGGGCGACCGCGTCGACATATACGATCCCCAGCATTGCTACTGCGGATGGAGCAACCTACACGGTTGTTGTAAGCGGTACTTGTGCACCTCCCGTCACCAGCAACGCGTCCGTGTTGACAATCCGGGAATTGCCTGAGATACTTGCCAACCCCGCTAGTCAAACGGTATGCGAAGGCGCTGCCGTAACCTTTAGTGTGAACGTTGGCGTAACGACCAACCCTACTTATCAATGGAATAAAAACGGTTTGCCTATTGGCGGCGCAACCAACCCGACCTATACCCTAGCCAGTGTCACCACGAGTGATGCCGGTAACTATAGCGTGACGGTCAACGGCATCTGCGGCAGTCCGGTCACTAGCGGCAACGCGACCTTGACTGTGGATACATCACCTGTAATCACCGTACAGCCCGTGACAAGTCAGGCTTTATGCGAAGGTGTTCCGGCCTCGTTTAGTGTGACGGCAACCGGAACCGCGCTCACGTATCAATGGAAAAAGAACGGGGTCAATATAGGAGGTGCGACCGCTTCTACTTACACCATCCCCAGTATCGTCACGGCAGACGGAGGAACCTACACGGTCATGATAAGTGGTACGTGTACACCTCCCGTAACCAGCAACGCTTCTGTTTTAACCGTGCAAGAGTTGCCCGAAGTACTTGCCGGTCCCGCCAGCCAAACGGTATGCGAGGGTGCTGCCGTAACCTTTAGTGTGAACGTTGGTGTAACGACCAACCCTACGTATCAATGGAATAAAAATGGTTCGCCCATTGGCGGCGCAACCAACCCGACCTACACGCTGGCGAGCGTCACCACGGGTGATGCCGGTAATTATAGCGTGACCGTCGATGGCATCTGCGGCAGTCCGGTCACCAGCGGCAATGCTGTCTTAACCGTGAACACGTCACCCGTAATCACGGCGCAACCTATAGCAACTCAGTCATTGTGCGAAGGGGTTCCGGCCTCGTTCAGTGTAACGGCAACCGGAACCGCGCTCACGTATCAATGGAAAAAGAACGGGGTCAGCATAGGAGGGGCGACGGCTTCCACGTACACCATCCCCGCCATCGCCACTGCCGACGGAGCAACATACACCGTAGAAGTAACGGGCACTTGCGTACCCCCAGTAACCAGCACCGCATCGGTTCTGATCGTTCAGGAAAATCCCGAAATTATTACGGGCCCGGCCGGCAAGACGGTCTGTGAAGGAAGTCCGGTTACATTCACCGTTGATGCCGGCGTTACCACATCGCCTACCTATCAGTGGTACAAAGGCGGTTCTCCCATTGGCGGCGCCGTAGCATCCACATTCACCATACCCGCCGCCGCGCTGACGGACGCTGGTAACTACACCGTAACGGTAAGCGGCACTTGTACGCCGCCAGTCCCCAGCGCGATTGCCACCCTCATTGTCAATCCCAATCCCAACGCCACGGCGGCCGATGCTTCCATCTGCAGCGGTCAGACCACGAGCATTGCCATCACCAATCCCAACGGGGTTCCAGGAACATCTTTTACCTGGACGGTTCAGAGCGCTACGAATGTATCCGGTGCCACTGCCGGAAGCGGCAACCTGATCGGCCAGTTGCTCACCTCGACGGATGGCGTGAACCCTGGGTACGTAACCTATCTGATCCTTCCCACCAGCGGTGCCGGATGCAATGGCGCAACCTACGCGGTGAATGTTACGGTCAAGCCGGTGCCGACGGTTGCCGCTTCGCCGCAAATCATTTGCTCGGGTTCCAGCACCAGCGTACTCATCACCAACCCCAACGGGGTTTCGGGTACAACCTTTAGCTGGACCGTGGTAGGAACGACCAATGTTACCGGCGCAGTGGCAGGCAACGGTTCTATCATCAGTCAAATACTGACTTCTACCAACGGTGTTACACCGGGAAGTGCCACCTATCGCATTGTCCCCAGTGCCGCAGGATGCGGTGGAAGCTTTATTGATGTGACGGTCACGGTAAATCCGAAACCTGTCATCACAAATTCGCCCACTTCGCTGGTACAGGAAATATGCAGTGGTACTTCGCTCAACTTTTTGCCGACGTCCACTATCGGGGGAACTACGTTCACCTGGACGTCGACCGTTGTCGGCGCGTTGACCGGCGTGTCGGCCAGTGGAAACAACGCGATCACGGATACGCCGGTAAATACTTCGAATGCCACGGGATTCATCATCTATGACATCACGCCTGCCTATGCGGGTTGCAGCGGCACCAAGGTGTCGTACGTGGTGATGGTGAAACCCATACCGGACGTTTTCGCATCGGCTCAAATCATTTGCTCCGGATCGTCAACGTCCATTGCGATCACCAATCCAAACGGCGTTACAGGGACGACATTTACATGGACCGTCTTCACGAGCACAAATGTTACGGGCGCGGCCGCGGGTTCGGGCAACCTGATCTCCCAGGTTCTCTCCAGCACCGATGGCATCAGCACCGGATCGGTCACCTATCGCATCACACCCATGGCCAACGGCTGTCCGGGAGTACCCTTCGATGTCACGGCCACGGTGAAACCCGTGCCGGTAATGACAAACCCTGTGGCCAGCTTGTCGCAGCAAATATGCAGCGTACAGCCCCTGAGCTTTGTTCCATCATCAACCATCGGAGGGACCACGTTCACCTGGACCGCCAGCATCACGGGTCCGATCGATCCGTTGACCGTCACGGCAAGTGGCGCGGGCAACATCACCGACGCCCCGAAGAATACGGGCAATGTTGCCGGCACTGTCATTTACAGGATCGTGCCGCATAACAATGGTTGCCCCGGAACGCCAATCGACTTTATTGTCACCGTGAATCCGCTACCCTCAGCCAGCGCGACGGACGTGGTGATCTGCAGTGGCGGAACGGCGGTGATCACCATTTCTCCTGCTCCTCAGAATGTGGCCGGAACAACTTTCCAATGGACCGCATCGGCGACGGCCAATGTGACCGGCGCGGTTAACGGTAACGGCTCGGTGATCAGTCAGACATTGAGCACAACCAATGCTTCGCAGGGAACCGTCACGTATACGATCACGCCATCCGCGAACACGTGTGCCGGCCCGGTCAAATTTGTGACTGCAACGGTCAACCCCGTGGCTACAGTCAATGCCGGAACGGATTTTGAAGTTTGTGAACCGGTCACGATTCCTGTGACCGGAACCTTGGGAGGAAGCGCGACGAGCGGCACCTGGACCATTGTTGGCGGCGGCGGAACGATCTCCTCTTCGGTGGTGAGCGGAACGACCGTGACGGCTACCTATACGGTTGTCGCAGGCGATATTGGAAACAACGTCGTATTGCGATTGACGACCAACGATCCCGACGGCCCCGGCGTTGGAGGTCCCTGTACCATAGTATCGGATGACATTGCCATTGGCGTACATCGCAAGGCCCGTCTGACCTTACCTTCGAATTATACCGTTTGTGAACCCGCGATGATCAACCTTACGGGAACGTTGAGCGGAAGCGCCACATCGGGTCTTTGGAGCAGCATCAGCTCGAACGGAACACTGTCGGCGACCAGCGTCACCGGAACCACGGTTGCCTCTAACTATAGCGTAGTGCTCGCCGACGTGACCAACACGTTGACCTTCCGCCTCACCACCAATGACCCCGATGGGTTAGGGCCTTGCGTGGCCGAATTTGCCAACATCAATATTCATGTCAACGAATCGGCTAAAGTCAATGCCGGTGTTGACTTCCCCGTTTGCGAAGACAAGATCGTGACCCTCGCCGGATCGTACAGCGGCACCACGTCTATGGTGACCTGGAGCGGTGGCAGCGGCGCATCGCGGTTCTCGAACGTGAACAGCCCCACGTCAACCTATTCGCTGACGCCTGCCGACATCAGCGCCGGTGGCATCACGTTAACGTTGACCACCAATGATCCGGACGGCGCCGGTCCTTCGGGTCCCTGCGGTCCTTCGTCTGACCAGGTATTCATCAAGATCAACAAGCTCCCCGAGGTTAGCTTCTCGAATCTGAGAGCACAATACGCCGAGAATAATCCTATCGAACTGTTGGACGGCTTCCCGAAAACAGGTGGTGTAGGTGTCTTCACAGGGCCCGGTATTATCGCCGGCACTGACCAGTTCAACCCGGCTAATGCAGGCTATGGACTGATCACCATCACCTATACCTTTACGGACGCCAACACGTGTCAGAATTCGTTCTCGCGGAACACCATTGTGAACCCGGTAACCAGCATCGACTTCAGCATCGAGAACCAGACCACGGACGTGAACGGATTGCCGCAGATTTGCGCACAGTCGGGGTCGCCACGATTGATCGGCTACCCGTCGGTAAACGATCCGACCGCCAAGAGTCCTACGTTTTTCTCCAGCACCAATACCGATATCCAGGATCGGATCAGTTCGGTGACCACGGGCTCCACTACGGAGTTTATGCTCGATACGCAGGGTCTTCCCGCCGGAAACTACCCCATCAGCTACACCTTTACCAATACGCTGAACGCCACCACCACATTGACCAAGTCTTTCACGGTATTCTCGGCGCCGGTAGCGGATATTACGATTTCCAGCATCTGTATAGAATCTCAGGTAACGTTTTCCGATAACTCCTCGATCCCCAACAACACGTCCGGAGGCACCATCATTTCCTATGAGTGGATCTATGGTGAGAATGGCAACGGCAACGACGGCGTTACACGCGATCCGGTCTACCAGTATCAAACGCCGGGTCTTAAGGTCGTGACCTTAACGGTGACTACCGACCAGGGATGTTCCAATACAGAAGAGCAGGATCTCCGCGTAGGGCCCGTGCCGATCGTTGACTTTACATCAACAAAATTCTGTAGCGGATTAGAGACGACCGAATTCAGAGATGCGACTCAAACCGGTGGCTTCAGTTCCATTGTTCACTATGGTTGGGATTTTGGTGACGGTGATGTGATCAGTGGGCCAACCGGAGACCCCGTGACCCCTACAGGAGGAAAGAATTCCGGCACCTACACGGATCCGAATCACCGCTACGATCTGTTCAAGGTCTATGACGTGCTGCTGACCGTACAAACCAACGACGGCTGTACAGCCTCTAAGAAAAAGAAAGTATTTATTCTCGACTATAACACTCCCAGCCCGACCGCGGGCTACAGCACCGATTTCTCCACCGGCCCCGGCTCATGGGTAGCGTTGACCAGTACGCTGCCGGCTTCGGATACAAGCTGGATCTTTGGACCGCCTAGTGGTGTGGTTAAACCTTCAACCCCCGGGCACAATGCCTGGTGGACCGGCAAGAACCAAAATTTCAGTACGGATTACAGCACGTATTATAAAAACGAAAACTCACAGGTGATCGGGCCGTGTCTCAATCTGGAGAAATTGAAACGCCCCATGATCGCCATCAACTATTGGTCGGATGCCCAGATTGGCTTCGATGGTTGCGTGGTGCAATATTCAGTGGATGGGGGCACCATCTGGGAAACCGTGGGCAACGCCGATGGCTATGGTATCAACTGGTATAACAAACGCGATGTATCCAGCCAGCCCGGTGGACAAGACAACTTTGCCTGGTCCGATTCGAGCAAAGTGTGGCGCAACGCCCGCTTCAATCTGGACAAGATCCCTGTCGAAAAGCGCGCGCTGGTGGTGTTCCGTATTGCGTTTGCCAGCAACGACGACAATGACAATGATAAAACTCCCTACGGAGGATTTGCTTTCGATGAGATCTACATCGGCGAGAAGAACCGTAACGTGCTGGTAGAACATTTCACGAACGACAACTACGGACCCTCCAACCTGGCCGATCAAACGCTCCAGGGTATGTATGACGCGGAGATGACCGAAAGAGATTCGTCCGACTTCATCCTCTTGCAATATCACCTGTCGACGCCGGTCGTAGATCAGCTGAACAAGGACAACGCCGTAGACCAACAGGCCCGCGCCCTCTTCTATGGGGTTTCTGAACCGCCCACCACCTTCATGGACGGTATTCAGGGGCAATATTTCGACACGAATTTTAATGGCGCCTACGACAAGATCACACGCGACGAGATCGATCGCCGTGCGCTCGAAGACCCGCTGTTTACGATCGCGATCGACAGTGTGCATGAAAGCGGCGACGATACGCATATGCGTCCCCGGATAACATACACCTATTCGAATGCGAAAGGTCCTTTATCGGAGCCCGTCATTCTGCAATCGGCCCTTTTGGAGAATGGTGTGAACGGCAACGGCAACGTGTTGCGCAAGCTCCTGGATAAAACGGAAGGATTCGTCGTGACGCATCCCTGGAACAATGGCGATACGGAGCTTCGCGCTCCCGACTATGCACTGGACGTACCCATCGTGGACTCTGATAATTTGTACCTCGTAGCCTGGGTGCAGCAGAAGAATGCGCCCCGCCGCATCCTGCAATCCAGGATCGTTAAGACGAGCCGTAAGAAAGGCATCGTCGTGGTGGGTGTTGACGACCCGGTGATGGCCGAGTTGAACGGATTGAACATCTATCCCAATCCTGCCAAACATCGCCTGAACATCAGCACGGACATTGCCCTGAAGAAAACCTACAGCTGGAAGCTTATCGACCAACGTGGCGTTACCGTTCTTTCCGGTGACCTCCAACGCAATTTCTCGGATGGCCCGCAACAGGTCGACGTGAGTGGATTACCCAACGCCATCTACATCATGTCTATCCAAACAGGTGACACGTCGGTGATCTACCGGAAAATTGCTGTGATGAATTAAGGTAGGGAAGCGTGAGGGCTAGGGAGTAATCAACGACCTATCCCGGTAGCGCTTCCTTGGCCAGTTCGGGAAGAATGAGGTCGCATTGCCGGATAAAGTCTGCGACCACCTGTGGTAATTCGTCCAGCTTGGTCAATTGCTTGCTGTTCTCTTCAATAAACAAAATGTTGGTGCGCAGCGCATTCAATCCCATCAACGTAAACGACGGCTTGATCTGGTGCGCCAACCGCGCAAGCTTCTCCCAATCCGAATTTTCGACAGCCGACTTCATATCCACCAGCACGGGAGGGATCGTTTGGGTAAAGGTGAGCACCATCTCGCGGATAAACTCCTCGTTGTTGCCGGAGACCGAGCGCAGGTATTCCAGGTTATAGGCCTTGGGCTTGGTTGTATTCTTCTTCTTGGTTTTCTGAAGCGGCTGGATCTTCAGTTCTTTGAAGAGCTTCCGGTAAAGATCGTCGGGGGTGAAGGGCTTGGGCAGATAGTCATTCATGCCGGCCGCGATGCACTTCTCTACGTCGGTTTTCGTGGCGTTGGCCGTGAGGGCAAGAATGGGGATGTTGCTGACGGGCGGGTCCATCATGCGAATGGCTTTGGTGGTCTCGTAACCATCCATGACCGGCATCTGGATGTCCATCAGCACCACGTCATATTCCTGGTTCTTGATCTTCTCCAGGGCCACCAGTCCGTTCTCGGCCGTGTCGGTAAAACATTGCCAGTTCTTCAAAATGCTTTTCGCGTAGAGACGGTTGATATCGTTGTCCTCCACCAGCAGCACATAAAGCTGCGAGGCGTTCACTTCTTTTAATGCTTTTTCATTTTTGGGCGAGGTCACCGAAAAGGAGTTCACTTTCCCCACGGCATAGGGCACCAGCACAATGAATGCAGAGCCGACATGTTCCTTACTCTTCACCGTGATGCTGCCGTTCTGAAGCTCCACCAACTGCTTCACGATGGTGAGCCCAAGGCCGGTGCCGCCATATTTTCGGGTCACACTGGCATCGGCCTGGCTAAAGCTTTCGAAGATGGTGTTCAGTTTTTCGTCGGGGATGCCCACGCCGGTATCGATCACTTCCGTGCGCACCCAGCAAATGCCTTTCTGCTCGCGTTCCAGCGTGCAAATAACTTGTATGGAGCCGTTGTGCGTAAATTTTACCGCGTTGCTAATAAGGTTGATCAACACTTGATTCAGACGCACCGGGTCGCCCAGGAGGATCTTGTTGAGCTTTTCATCGATCTTGTGATCCAGCGAGATCCGCTTTTCGCGCGCCTGGTAGGTGAAGGTGCTCAGCAGGGAAGGCACGAGATCGTTGAGGTTGAACGCAATTTTCTCCAGCCGCAATTTTCCCGATTCGATGGCCGCCAAATCGAGGATGTCGTTGATGATCACCTTCAGGTTTTCGGCGGAGTGGCGTATAGCGTTCAGGTAGGTCTCGCGTTCCTCGGGGCTTGGATTCTGGCTGAGCAGGTTGGCCATCCCGGCAATGCCGTTGATGGGCGTCCGGATCTCGTGACTCATGTTGGCCAGGAATTGTTCCTTCGCCTTTTGAAGTCTCACCAGTTCAGCTTCGTCTTCTTTGCGCTGGGCGATGTCGCGGCAATCGAGAATGAACCCGTCGAGACCTTCTTTGTGTTTGAGGTTGATGGCGTTGAATTCCAGGTAGCGGTAGGAGAGGTCCTTGCAAAGGAACTGGAACTCCACATTTTCAGAGTAGGCCCGCTTCTGACTCTTTTTGAATTGCTCTTTCAACTCTTGCACCGTCGACGGCAGGACGTAGTCGAAGAAGTTCTTACCGATGAGGCTCTTCGACCGGTAGCCCAGGGTCTCGTGAACCGACGCGTTGTGGTAGCGGATCTTTCCCGTGAAATCTACAATGAAGATGATATCCGATCCATCTTCCACCACCGCCTCATAGAAGGCGCCTTTGTTCACATAGTTCTGAAGCTTCATGCCATGGGTCTAAATTCCTGCTTCTTCCATCTCTTTCAAATAGCGGTACAACGACGATTTCCCAATATCCAGTTTCTTGGCTACTTCCAAAACATTGTTGTCGTATTTGTTGAGGAAGTGACGTATGATGCGATACATGAATTCCTGCATGGTCATTTCCTGGTAGAGAAACGACTCCATGCGCGCCGTACTGTTAAAGCTGATGTCTTGCGGCCGTATCTCCTGGTCTTCGGCCATCACGGCCGACAATTCGATAATGGATTTCAATTCGCGTATGTTTCCCGGGAAAGGATATTGCATCAATTTCTCCTGGGCTTCGGCGGTGATCTTGAATTTGCGCATCTGGTTTTCGGTGGCAAACTGATCCAGGAAATGCTTTGCGACCAGCAGCACGTCGTTGCCGCGTTCGCGGAGGGGAGGAAGCACGATGGGCAACCCCAGCAAGCGATAATATAAGTCCTCCCTGAAACGTCCACCCTTAACCTCTTCGGCCAGGTCTTTGTGCGTGGCGGCGATGATGCGCACGTCCAGCTTGATCACCTGGTTGCCGCCGATGCGGGTAACTTCGCGCTCTTGCAAAACGCGGAGCAACTTTGCCTGGAGGTTCAAATCCATTTCGCCAATCTCGTCCAAAAAGATGCTGCCTCCCTCGGCCTCCTCGAACTTGCCGATCCGGCGCGTAACGGCCCCGGTGAAGGCCCCTTTCTCGTGGCCGAATAATTCACTTTCGATCAGCTCGCGGGGAATGGCCGCAATGTTCACGGCGACAAAAGGTTTGCTTTTTCGCTTCGAATTATAGTGTATGGCCTTCGCTACCAGCTCCTTACCCGTCCCGGTTTCACCCGAAATGCTGACGGAGATATTGGTCTGTACCGCCTTTTCCAGCAAGGCAAACATGCGCCGTATAGCCGGACTGGTACCCACAATGCTTTTTTCGAATTCGTATTTTTCCGAGATCTCCTTCTTCAGGTGGTCGATCTCCTTGATGAGGGAGGTCTTGTTCCGGGCGTTGTTGATCGAGTTGAGGAGGCGCTCTTTGGTCTCGTGATCTTTGGAGATGTAATCGTATGCGCCGGATTTTAGCAACTCCACGGCTGTGTGGATCTTCTCCTGCGCCGACACGATAATGACGTTGATGTTGGGGTCGTGGCCGCGGATCTGGCCCAGCACTTTTTCGCCGGGCATATCCGGCAAGGAATAGTCCAACGTGATGATCGCGGGGTTTTTATACAAGTTTGCCAGGCAGTCCTTGCCGGTCGTATAGTATTCCACCTCGTAATCCGGATTCAGTCCCAGGACGTATTTGAGGAATTTCGTGTAGGCGGGGTCATCTTCAACAACAAAGATCTTAACAGGGTCTTTTTCGTACATGATCTACGGTCAGGTTAAATAGTACATTCTCCGCTCATGGCTGTAGCTGGTTCATTTCCTTGCCAGGCTTCTTAAAAAAATGGAAATCCATACAATATATGTCATTGGAGATAAACCGGGGCAATTCGTGAAAAGAAAAATTTGGAAAACGGCTTGCTTTGAGAAATTTTGATTAGCTTTTATGATAGGTGTCATGGTAAAAGGATTCTCTCGTCTGAACGACTCAGAAATGGAGCTCATGCTGAAAGCTCCCCTGTTGGTATGCATACTCATTGCCGGCGCCGACGGCGAGATTGACCGCAAGGAAATCCGGGAGGCCATCAACCTGACCCAGACCCGCCAGAAAGGCGACACGGAACTGACCAGCTATTTCAAAGAAGTTTCCCAGGATTTTGAAGACAAACTCAAGATACTCATCCAAAGCTATCCCTACGAATCCACGCAACGCACCCCCTTGCTCATCCAGGAATTGGGGCAGATCAGCGGCGTGTGGAAGAAGATCGACAACGCCTTTGCCGTCCAGTTATACAAGGTCCTGAAGGAGCTTGCCGCGAAAATAGCCTCCTCGTCCGGCGGACTGTGGGGCATGAACAAGGTGAACGCCGAGGAAGCCAAGTTGCTGCAGCTGACCATGATCAGCGACCCTTCCAAAAATTAATTTTCGCCTTCCCGGCCTTTTTTTCATTTTCATTTCGAAGCAATTTTCATCTTTGCAATTGTGGCGAAAAGCCGGTTGCATATGGCGTCAGATACTTCGGTGATTGGTAGTTCGGTAGTTCCGTTTCGGCTGGTTTTTTTGATGTGGGCTGCTTTTTATGTAGAGGTGATGTTCGGGGTGCCCCTGAGGCAATTCGGCATTGTGCCCCGCACCTTCCAGGGCCTGCTTGGCATTTTCCTGGGACCCTTGCTTCACGGCAACATCCTCCACCTGATCTCCAACACCATCCCGCTGCTGTTCCTGGGCGCGGTGCTTTTCTTCTTTTATAATCGCATCGGCGCGCAGGTATTCTTTCGCGGCTATTTCTGGACCAACATCCTGGTGTGGCTTTTTGCCCGGCCGGCCAACCACATCGGCGCCAGCGGGCTGGTCTATGCCCTGGCGTTCTTCCTGATCTTCTTCGGCATCTTCCGGCGCGATTTCCTGTCCCTGTTCATTTCGGTGGTGGTGCTGATCCTGTATGGCAGCGTCTTCTACGGCGTGTTGCCGACCGATCCGGAGATCTCATGGGAATCGCATTTTGCCGGGGCGTTGGTAGGTATCGGTTCGGCCATTACCTTTAGCAAGAAAAAGAACGTGAGTTGATATGGATGCCAGTGTTAAGAAAGTATTAACCGACCTCAAGGCCCGCAAATATGCACCGGTCTATTTCCTGCAAGGGGAGGAGACCTTCTACATCGACCTGCTCTCCGACTACATCGAGCAACACGCGTTGTCGGAGGCGGAAAAAGGGTTTAACCAAGTGATCGTCTATGGCAAGGACGTGACCATGGCGACCATCCTCACCCATGCCCGCCGCTTTCCCATGATGGCCGAGCGGCAGGTGGTGATCGTGAAGGAAGCGCAAGACATCCAGGATCTCAACAAAGACATTGGCGGCAAGTTGCTGCTGGATTATCTGACCAAGCAAGTGCCCAGCACCGTGCTGGTGTTCTGCCACAAACACAAATCGCTGGACAAACGACGCGAATTGGGTAAGAAGATCGATCAACTGGCTGTCACCATCACCACGAAAAAGATTTACGAAAACCAGCTTCCTGAGTTTGTGTTGGAGTACACCAAGGAAAAGAAAGTGTCGATCGACGATCGCGCGGTGCAAAGCCTGTGCGAGTTTGTTGGCAACGACCTCCATCGCCTGGCCAACGAGATCGACAAGATCATCATTTCCCTTGCGGCAGGGGAGAGTATTTCCGGCGAGCGCGTGATGAACCAGGTGGGGGTGAGCAAGGAGTATAATATTTTTGAGCTTCAAAAAGCGATCCTTCACCGCGACACGTTGCTGGCCAATAAGATCGTGAACTACTTCGAAAGCAACTCCAAGAAGAATCCCATGATCCCCGTCGTGGCCTATCTCTACTCGTTCTTCAGCAAGCTGCTCATCGCTACACAAGCTCCAGATAAGAGTGAGAAGGGACTAGCTAGTGAACTGAAAGTGAGTCCTTACGCTGTGCGTGATTATAGCTTGGCTTTACGTCAATATCCACCCCAAAGCATCATCGACAACATTGCGTCGTTGAAAGATGCCGATCTGAAGTTGAAAGGCGTGAACACCGGGTCCGCTGACGAAGGACAAATTTTCAGAGAGCTGGTGTGGCGCCTCATGCACGGGGCAAGTGCATAATTGCACCACAAATTTTGACAATCACACCTTCCCGCATTACCTTTAAGTCCATGCAATTTGGGCAGCGGACAATTTTTTCAACTTATTTTTTTGGTTCTTTATTTGCAATAATTTTTTTGCAACGCTGTTTTACTCACAACTCATACACACGTGTAATGTACAGATTTACGATTCTCTCT
>DATDAV010000330.1:0-3150 GCA_036525235.1 Chryseolinea sp.
TGGACTTCAATCGGCAAAGTGGAGCAAGGAAGGGACGCCAACATTCTGGTGCTTGATCAAAACCCGGTGGCGTCGCTGAAGCATCTGAAAGCGATTAGTGTTTTGATCGTTGAAGGGAACATTATCGACCGGAATAAGCTGATGCAGAAGCCCTGAAGGGAACGCAGGTCATGAATGAAGGGTAGGTAATAGTGAAAGCCTCCTGTCGCCTGAATAATAAAACGTATACAAGTCACGGACGTCCTTCAAGCAGCCAACGAAATATCGTTTGCCGACAACGAGATATCGTTCCGGCAGCGCGGAATTGCTTTGCGCTGACTTTGCGCCCTTTGCGCCTTTGCGGTGAAACCTTTTCAACCCGATGCGTAAGGAATCACCCCTCAGCATCCCGAAATATCATCCAAAGAAAAAACACAATAACGGTAAAGGTGATCAGTAGACTAAAACCGGGGTTGCGGGTGAATTCGTTGAAAGTTATGAATACGCCGTAAGCAAGAATGGGAGTAAATATGAGCTTGACCCTCTTCTTCATTTGACCTAGGATTAGGATGTAGTTGAGGGATACCGATTGTACGTGCGTTACGGATAACAGGTTGCAAAAACAACGATGCGGATAGAGCACAAAACTAACGAAAGCCCAAAATAAAAAAAGCCGTCTCAAACCTGAGACGGCTTCAATGTCATAACACCTAGAATCGAGAGTAGACTTTTCTTTAAGAAACATGCATCTCCGGATCGATCTCTCTCGCCCAAGCCAGGATGCCTCCCTTCAGATTGTAAAGATTCTCAAACTGATGATTCTTCTCCAACCACTGCACCATATTCCCGCTGCGTGCGCCACTCCGACAGTGGATCACCACTTGTTTGTCGCGCGAGATCTTGTCTACGCTCGACGGGATGTCGCCTTGGGGAATCAGTTCGCCGTCCAGGTTGGCGGCTTCGTATTCGTGGGGCTCACGCACGTCGATCAGTTGAAAGTCGGCGCCGGAGTCCATGAGTTGTTTCAGTTCTTGTACGGTAATCTCCTTCATAATTTCACGTTCGTTAAAAGTCAAAGATTTATTTTTATGCTGATTTAAACCACAAAAATCTTCATAATCTATCAGTGTGGTGATAACGTAGCGATCGCGCTGGGGGTGGTAACGGATAATGGTGATATTCATGCTCAACGCATCCACGATGGCCAGCTTCTCGGCCAGTGGCTCGCCCAACCCGGTAATGATCTTGATGGCCTCGGTCGCCTGCATAGTGCCCACCATGCCGGGTAAAATGCCCAGCACACCAGCCTCCTCGCAATTCGGAACGGTCGAAGGATCGGGTGGCTCCGGGAAAAGGTCGCGGTAGTTGGCGCTGCGAGGCCCGTCTTTCAGGGGCAGGTTAAAAACAGACACATGCCCCTCGAAGCGAAGAATGGAGCCGTACACCAGCGGCTTGCCGAGCATGACGCACGCGTCGTTCAACAAATAGCGCGTCGGGAAATTGTCGGTGCCGTCGATCACCAGGTCATATTCTTTCAACACGTCGAGTGCGTTGGACGACGTGAGGGTGGTCGGGTAGGGGTGGAGAGTGATGCCGGGGTTGAGGCGGGAGAGTCTGGCGCGGGCCATTTCGGCTTTGTTATGGCCGATGTCGTCGACGGTGAAGAGGATTTGGCGTTGCAGGTTGGAGAGATCAACCGTGTCGCCGTCGACGATGCCCAGCGTGCCGATGCCGGAGGCGGCCAGGTAGAAGAGGGCGGGGGAGCCCAGACCACCGGCGCCTACCACCAAAACTTTGGCTTGCTTCAGCTTGAGTTGGTTCTCCAGCCCAAATTCCCGGAGCGCGAGGTGGCGGCTGTAACGTATGTTTTCTTCGCGTGTCAGTGTGGTCATAGCGGGTGCTGCCAAATATAAGCGGAATTACCATGCTATAAGTTCCGCCTGCGGAGATGTTTCACCGCCGAGGCGCAAAGACGCAAAGTTTGGCGCAAAGGGTTTTTCTTTGCGTTGACTCAGCCCCTTAGCGCCTTTCTTTGCTCGCCGAAGCTTTAGCGAAGGTGAGGCGGTTCAAAATGATTTCCCCTGTGTACCCACACCCCGCTTTGAACCGAGTGTGGAGATTTAATCACACTGTTTCTCCACCACTCTGCCGCAAAACAAAACCAACACCCCTTTTAAGGAGTGGCACAGTTTTTACCCTATCGCGAAGGAGTACACAAAATTTCCAACCCTAAAATCACACGGTCATGAAAAACGAAAATTTGGACGTAGACAATCTTACCGGCCGCAACCACGAAGGCGCGCACGCCAACACGCCCGTCAGGCTACTCACGGCGTCATCGGTCATGAAAGACACCATCATCGGTCCCACAGGCGAGAAACTGGGCTACATTAAAGACATCATGCTGAACCTCGAAAGCGGTACCATCGAATACATCGTCATGGAAAGTGGCGGCTTCCTCGGTCTCGGAGGAAAATTCTTTGCCCTTCCCTTCCGGGTGCTTCGCCTCAACACCGAAGAGCACGCTTTTGTGCTGGACCTCGACAAAGACATCCTGAAAGAAGCTCCTGGCTTCGACAAAGATCATTGGCCGGGCACAAACTCCCACGACTATGATACCGCCAACTCCTACTGGGGTGGTTTCATGGGGCCCAACACCGGATCCGAGCCGTATTGATCAAAAGATCTTGCAAATAAAAAAGCATGTGTCCTATGGCACATGCTTTTTTGTGTTCATGGTTTAAGGAGCTATCGTCAGTTTTTTGTCATGATCATATTGCAATAGCTCAGCAGGGAGACAAGATCGCTTTGATTTTTATAGTCAACAGTATTGTCGCGCAGATAGGCTGCCACCTCTTTTTTATGGGCACGGAATAAGCGCAGGGCGGTATCTTTTGTGGCGGGATAAGGAATGCCCCTGCCGTCGATGAAGTAGTGCGTCACATTTTTTTTGTAGATACGGTCACCCAATTGTGGTTTGGGATAGGTAATGTTTCCGGATGCGAAAAGTTCCTCCCTTTCAAGATCGTGATTCATCAGCTTCAGCGTTTCCAAAGCGCCCAGTGAAACGGGTCCACGCATCAACACCTCGATATAATGGCCCGTGACCAACTCACGATAGTACAATGCGCTATCGAGCTGAACCGCCCGGATATAACCGGATTCGTCCAC
>DATDAV010000331.1:0-117507 GCA_036525235.1 Chryseolinea sp.
GGGCTCATATCCGCTAAAGCGGACACAGGTTCGAAGAGTTTAGAAGAAGAAGTAAAGTTCGTAAGGAACAAAGACATATCGCGGGGTGGAGCAGTTGGTAGCTCGTTGGGCTCATATCCGCTAAAGCGGAGACAGGTTCGAAGAGTTTAAAAGAAGAAGTAAAGTTCGTAAGGAACAAAGACATATCGCGGGGTGGAGCAGTTGGTAGCTCGTTGGGCTCATAACCCAAAGGTCACAGGTTCGAGTCCTGTCCCCGCTACTTGAAAGTAAAGGCGATCGGTTTGATCGCCTTTTTCTTTTAAAGGGACTTAGGATTAGATCGTTGATCGCGGTGGTAGCTCGTTGAGTTCGTATCCGCCTAGGCGGACACAGGTTCGAGTCCTGTCCCCGCTACTTGAAAGTAAAGGCGATCCAAGGATCGCCTTTTTCTTTTATAGCGTGTTTGGTTTTTGATTGCGAGCCGTTGGTAGCTCGTTGGGCCCATATCCGCCTAGGCGGACACAGGTTCGAGTCCTGTCTCCGCTACTTGGAAAGTAAAGGCGATCGGTTTGATCGCCTTTTTCTTTTAAAGGGACTGGGATTAGATTCGTTGATCGCGGTTGGTAGCTCGTTGAGCTCGTAGCCGCCTAGGCGGACACAGGTTCGAGTCCTGTCCCCGCTACTATCGGTTAAGACGCCTTTCTTTTTTCCGTGTTTTAATTTGGATCGCGGATTAGTAACTTGTAGAACCTCATTGCGCCGAAGGCGTTGCCCTGGCCATTCGCCGTTGTATATCATTTTACGATCTGTCCTATGCCATTTTATGTTTACGTCCTCCATTCAGTCAGATTGAACAAGATTTATATTGGATTTACTTCCGATCTGGAAACCAGACTAAAGTCGCACAATGAATTGGCCACCAAAGGCTGGACGATAAAGTTTCGGCCGTGGATTCTTGTCCATTGCGAAAACTTTATGCTCAAAGTAGACGCTATGAAACGGGAAAAGGAATTGAAGACAGGGAAAGGCAGACTGTTCATTAGAAAAGAAATTTTACAACAGTGAATAAGCCAGCTGTCTGGGCTTATATCCGCCTATGCGGGTACAGATTCGAGTCCGTCCCCCAGCTACCAGAAACAATGGCAGGCGATCGATAGGTTGCCCTTTTTGTTTACCTCCGTAAGGTCATCCGACAAACGAGCAAAAGAAATGACGATATTAAGGTTTCCGGTGGTATAGATGTTTCCGAGGGACTTGTATGAGTTCGTCGGAGAGCGATAGTTTAATTGCTCCATTTCAAGATCAATAAGTTCATGACCATGAAGGTTTACAGATATTTATTCTATTGTTATTATTTGCTGGTCGATCGCAATTCCGACTACAGAATTGATGGGGCACACAACCTATTGACCTATTTTGTAATGGGAATGGCCGTACCACTATATTATGCCTTGTGCATCATTTCCGGTAGGAAAAATTTCAATCCTGCCCTAGAGGGTTGGGGTGGGTTTTTATTTGGCGCGCTGATTTGGTATTTTAATAGACTGTACTTCGTCAAATGGGGCAATGGGCGAGTGGCAATAAAAAGTTTTGAGACACTTCAAGTGCAATGAGTAAATTCCTGGGTGTGATTTTGCTGTTTCTGCCTTTTGCTCTTTTTGTTTTTGCCGGTATAAAAATGGGGAGTTATATCAGAGGTCTTAAGTGATGTCGATGAACGGAAAGAACAAGCCCAAAAAATCAGGCTGGTAATTGGTGTGGATGGATTAA
This sequence comes from Chryseolinea sp., assembly GCA_036525235.1. Lineage (GTDB taxonomy): Bacteria > Bacteroidota > Bacteroidia > Cytophagales > Cyclobacteriaceae > Chryseolinea. Next base: position 1,750 of record DATDAV010000331.1, read on the forward strand.
TTATGAGTTTCAACCTAACGAATAAACCTATGGACAATTGAGTTAACGTTGTACAAGTCCCATGCCTTAAAAATAATCTTTAGGCGATTTTTCTTTGGCAGTCATGGCTTCCGCTCCTTGATATATTTCACCACGCTACCCACAGGCGCCAACCAAACACCATTACCGGGATTTTGCACATATTCCATAAGCCTCCTAAGGGTTTCCAAACGTGTAGTCTGTTCCCCCGAATCATTCATCTCATGCCCCGCGAACACAATCCATTGATGATTTTTGCGAGCGCTCTCAATGAGCGGCAAAATCGACTCAAACGTCTTTCCATCGAGCTCCATGCCAGTGATTTGGGCCATGTCGCAAAACGTGGGATCATTCGGTCCCTCATCACGCCATCCACGTCCCGAGACGAATAACTCGGCCACGACCGGCACGTAGCTCTTTGTATTCAATCCACGACCAACGAATTTCTGCCCACAGGGATAAGCGAAAACCTGGGGCTTCACATTTAACATCGATTCGATTTGTTTATTCGACTCGGTCAGTTCCTTTCGAATGTCCTCCATGGAAAAATCCTCCAATGCTTTCTGACGCGCCCAGGGAAAATTGCCCGAGCACGGATGATTCAAAGAGTGATTCCCAATTTCATGCCCGCTGGCCACAGCCTTCTTCCACCCCGCCAGTTGCTCCTTCACCGGTCCGGGTAAAACATAGAACGTTGCCTTCACCCCGTATTCATCGAGCAGTGCCGTTCCTTTTTCCACCTGGCTTGCACGGGCGTCGTCGAAGGTTAGACTAATGGCGGCTTCCTTTCCGGATGGCCATGAGAAAGAAGCCGGTTGCTGGGCCTGGAGAACAGAGCTTAAAGTGGCCATGCATAGGACGAACAGATAAAAAGATATGCGCTTCATGTTTCAGATGATTTGATGATTGGGTCATTAATTTAGTTTAAATGGATGAATTATTTATTCTGTTTCAAAAAGCCAGCCAATCTGCTACGTGGTGATAACATCCGTCAACGATTAGGCCGGAACTCATGGTACTCAAATTTTACCGGACCGGTTTTATAGATGTTGCTGTTGATCACTTTCGTTAGCGCACATTCGCTATACTCAAAAAGACTAGGTCCTTACGATTAGTCTTGAAAGCAGGCCACGAACGTGTTGTTGTCAAAAATAAAAGAGAGTGCCAAAAAAACGCGCCAGTGGAGTGCTCAACCATTTGCTAGCTAAACGGCGCCCAGTGTGCCGTTGCGCGTGTTCGTGTTGGACTGTGTCATAGCTGTAAACTCGCATGAAACCGAATGGACTACTTATTGGCATTCATGAAATAAGATTCGGTTGTTTGAACTATTATTATTAAAATGTGCTCGTATCTTTAACGAACAACGGGTTATCAGACCATAGTCAAAAATGAAACTGTACTTAACCCTGAGCACGGCCGGACGTTACGGTGGGGGACTAAATGGAAATCTTCGACACCTGACAAACTTGATTCAGGTAGAGCTGAGCAAGTCGGGATTCACTTCTTCATTTAATGAATTTTGGTTAACCCTAGCCTATCCTCCGATGTATGTTTTGCCTGGTGTCGCAGGGATAGAAAAAGATTTCAAGAAGTATTATGATAAGTTCCCGTACTCACGATTAGATAGGCGTTACAGAAAAGTAGATGTTACTTTGCGGGCTCCGGAATTCTCAGAGCACTTGGACAAAAAAGAGCAATCTAAATACAAGCACAAGTTTGAGATTGAGGATAAGTACAAGAATTTATCGGAGGTTGACCTGGCTCGGATCCTTCTTGACAAGTGGATGCAAGCTGGACAGATTGTCGATTCAAAGACAAAAAAGGATGATGATTTTGATTTTGAAAAATTCAGCGAGGTGTTGCTTTACATAAGGGAAAGACTCTCTACACCGTTCTTAAAAGACATTCATGCAAAACAAACTGTTGAGGTAAGCGATGATGCCCTTAGTCGCGCACGAGAAGTGCGGGAGGACCGAAAAAACACGGAGAAACCCAAAGATAAGAGAATAAGAGATTTGCGTGTCTATTCCCATGGCCTTCCTAAAAAAGGACTTTACCCCTACGACTTCCAATACACCGAGATATTTTTGAATCTGCTTCGGAGAAATGAATTGATGTGCCCGGGTTATCACCACCTGTATATTCAGGTGGTGAAGACATTTGAAGAAGGGTTGATGAATTCATTTTCCGGTGAGGACTGGTACACCAATGGAATTTCCGTATTTGACTATGAAGCCTATTGTCTTCAAGATGAACACGGAAAGGAAAAAATGGTGGTGGATGCGATAGCCGCTGGGCTCGATGATATCGCGACCCTTGATAAATTGGATGCGACGGTGATTAAAAAAATTACAGATGAAGTCAGGCAAACGGGACTGGAAACAGAACTGGTCTTTAACAAGATAGAAAGCAGTAGGCATACATTGACAATCACTTACCTCTCCCGAAGCATGGAAGAGCAATGCCCTATTTTCTTTCAATTGACGGACAAGAAAACAAATCGATCAAATAAAATTCAAATAGGCAAAGCAGATAATTCTCAGATTTATTTCTGGCTTCAGAAAGTGACATTGACCAAGGACAAAATAAAGGTCAAATCGAGCAGTTCGGTTACGGCGAACGTTTGGCTGAAAGACAAGCCCCGGGCAATGGAGTTTAGTATCGCAGACATGTTGGCATGAGGACCCCATTACGCAAAACTTAGGGCCGCGCATGCAACCTGAATCAAATCTTTCAAGCCTGTGAGGTTCGCTCAGTTTGTATAAAGACATGATGCGGAGGGAAATTTTTTGTACCTAAATTCCATGCAAGAGTTGATTTTTTTAGCGAGGACTAACCAAATCCCTCTCCGCAAACGAAATCATAACAAAAGATTAAAACAAGCGACGGAAAGTTCTTCTGAAGGAGAGGCGGGAGACGGAAAAATAAACTAAATTTCCATAAACCCCATCCCTATATGCAAACCCTCGCACAACCTCTCACTGCCACCTTCGATGTAAGCAACGGACTCAAAGTCTTTTATCGTCATTGGAAACCTGCCGATAGCCCCAAAGCGGTGATGGTTATTGTACACGGATTCAATTCGCACAGCGGATACTATCAATGGACGGCCAACCAATTGGCCGACAGCGGCTATGAGACGTATGCGTTGGATTTGAGAGGCCGGGGCAACTCCGATGGGGAGCGTTTTTATATTGCCGATATGAACGAATTCGTGGACGATGTAGATCAACTGGTTTCGATTGTCAAAGTGGCGCATCCGGCTCTGCCCGTTTTCGTGTTGGGCCACAGCGCAGGCGGCGTGCTCTCCTGCCTCTATATGTTGGCGCACCAGGATCGCGTAAATGGATTCATTTGTGAAAGTTTCGCCTACCAGGTGCCGGCACCCGATTTTGCCATCGCTGTATTAAAAGGCCTGAGTCATCTTGCGCCACATGCCCACGTGCTGAAATTGAAGAACGAAGACTTTTCACGCGATGCAGCTGTCGTAGAAGCCATGAACAATGATCCATTGATTGCACATGAAGTGCAACCCACACGGACCGTACAACAGTTGGCCGTGTCGGATGAACGCCTGAAGAAGGAATTTTCCAGTATTCAGATTCCTTTGTTTATTATTCATGGCTCCAAAGACAAAGCCACAAACCCCAGTGGGAGCGAGTTCTTCTACCAACAAGCGAGCTCGACGGATAAAGCATTAAAAATCTACGAAGGGCATTATCACGACATGTTGAATGACGTAGATAAAGAAGTGGTGATGGCCGACATCTTGGCTTGGTTGAATCAGAGAGCTTAGGGATGTATTGTGATGCCTTCCAGCAAGAACGCTGAGAAGAGTAAAAATCCGGGGACACCGGTTTTTCATCTTTTACACGATTAATAATAAGGGCGACCATACAGCTCGGACAACGATTCCGCAGCAGTATAATCGCCCTTTCTTAAAGTGAACTAACTAATACCCTGCAGCATACCCATCTTTCCGCGACTCCGACGCACCGTAGTACACGCCCTGTGCCGCATTATACATGATCGCTTGATAACCTCCATATCCACCGATATCAAATCCGATATGGTGCCCCATCTTTATCAAAGCAAGATACGTGTTCTGCGAGAAGCCATTCTCCAACGTTACCACTCCTGTACCCTTCGCTTCTCCACCGGTAGGCGACGATGACCCCGAATGTCTCATGCGCGGTGCGTCGCCCGCTTCCTGCAAGTTCATACCAAAGTCAATCAGGTTAGTGACAATCTGCACATGGCCCTGGGGTTGCATGTCAGCCCCCATTACACCGAAGCTGACGAAGGGTTTTCCATCTTTTGTAATGAAGCCCGGGATCAAAGTGTGAAACGGACGCTTCGCAGGCTGGAACGTGTTAGGATGACCTTCCTTCAGTGTAAAAGAAGAACCTCTGTTTTGCAGACTGAATCCAAGCTGGTCGGGAACGATGCCCGAACCCATGCCCGCAAAGTTGCTCTGGATGAACGAGACCATGTTGCCATCTTTGTCGGCGGTGGTGAGATAGATCGTGTTGCTTCCTCCCTCCATCACACCGGGTTTGTAGGTTCCGGCTCTGTCCATAGCGATCAATGCTGCGCGTTCTTTGGCATACGCTTTTGAGATCAGCTTCTCAACGGGGAGTGGTCCGAATGCCGGGTCGGCAATGTACTGGGCGCGGTCTTCAAACGCCAGTTTTTTTGCTTCGATCAAGAGGTGCACGTGTTCAGGACTTCCGAAGCCGTATGACTTAAGGTCGAAAGTCTCCAGGACGTTTAGCATCTGCAGTACTGCAATGCCCTGCCCGTTCGGCGGAAGCTCCCATACGTCATAGCCTCTGTAGTTCGTCGAGACCGGCTCAACCCATTCCGAATGGTGATCGGCAAGATCCTTGGCGGACAGGAATCCGCCTTCGCGCTTCACAGTTTCTTCGATGGCCTTTGCGACCGCGCCTTTGTAATAGGCATCTCGTCCACCTTTCGCGATTAGCTCCAGCGTGTTGGCGAGATCGGGATTCTTAAAGATGTCGCCTTTGCCGGGTGTTTGTCCGCCGGGCATGTAGAGATTTCTCCAGTTGTCGAAACGCTTGAGTCCGTTGGAGTATCCTTTCCAGGAGGCAGCGATAACTTCGCTCACGGGAAATCCCTCTCTTGCGTATTGAATGGCAGGAGCGAGCAGCTCTTTCATCGGTGTCTTTCCGAATTTCTTGTGCAATTCAAACCATCCGTCAACACATCCGGGTACGGATACCGAGAGAGCGCCCGATCCAGGAATGCCGTCCATGGACTTCGACTTAAAGTAGTCGAGTGTGAGCGACTGCGGTGAGCGGCCGGAGCCATTCAGCGCGTACAGCTTTTTTGTTTTGGCGTCCCAGATCAGCGCGAAGATATCGCCGCCGATGCCGTTGCCCGTCGGTTCGACGAGTCCCAGTACGGCGTTGGCTGCGATGGCTGCGTCAATGGCGGTACCACCTTTTTTTAGTACGTCGAGTCCAGCTTCCGTGGCCAGGGGCTGACTGGTCGCCACCATGCCGTGTTTGGCAATCGTCTCCGATCGCGTGGCGAAGCTTTGACCCGTATAGCGGAACTGCGCATTTACGGCGATGGAACATACAACTAATACACTTGCTATTAAGATCTTTTTCATTGCCACCAGAGTTTAGTATTTATGTTGTCTTCACCTTGCCGCTCAACAGCCTTTTCGTAGCTGGTGCGGTTTGTAACTTGTTGCGTGGTAGGATAGAGTGAGCGCACGGGTATGCGGTCGCCGTTGTTGTTCACGATAGAAGGTGTGAATGCGGGAATGCCTGTTCTTTTCCATTCATGCCATGCCTGCAGGTCGGTGAAGAACAAAGCGATCCATTTCTGCGTGCCGATCAGTGTCAAAGCATTGGCTGCGTCAAACCGCACGCCGTCGGTCGCCAGAAATGCATCCGTCGCCGAAATGGATTTACCGGAAACTGACTTGTAATAATCCACCGACGACCGGACGCCTTCGTAGTAGTAGTCTTCCGCACTACCACTGATCCAATGTCTTTGTGCTGCCTCTGCCAAAATGAAGGATAGTTCCGAATACGTCATCACGATGCCTTCAGCTTTCACGGGCACGTCTACGTCGATGTAATAGGCGGTGCCCAGCGTTGAAACCGTTTCATCGATGTTACTGGACAAGTTGGCATCGGTCTCGCCGTTTCGTACGCCCTCCCACACCAATGGACCATTGCCCTGCGCATGGGCATCCACGGATTCCGACGTTGGTTCTGCGAACACTTGCAGTCGCGGATCGTTCGTGTCATTCAGGTAAGCAGATAAGGTTTTGCTCAAGCGGCGATCTCTGAAAAAACCGATACGCGTTCCCGTGATCGGAAAAAGGTTAGGGGCTGCCACGTAGGTCACCGTTGCGTTGTCGTCGTTGCTGGTAAAGATGGGATACTGGCCTGGGTTGTCCAGGATCTGTTGCATGGCCTGACCCGGATCCACACGGTTCGACTGCCGGAGCAGGAGACGAAGCTTTAATGAGTTGGCCAGTTTTCTCCACAACATCGGATCGCCGATGTTGCCGCCGTTGCCATACAAGATGTCGTTGCGGATTTCTCCACCATCGGACGACAACAATTGGTTTGCGCGTTCAAGTTCATCCAAAAGCCCGGCGTAGATACTTTGCTGCGTATCGTATTCCGGTGAATATACCGGATCAGCATCTTTGCCCTTCAACGCCTGGCTGTAGGGCAGGTCTCCGTAAACATCGGTCATGCGCGAGAAGATGAGCGCACGCATCACCAATGCTATTCCCTTGTAGTTGTTCAGCCCGCGCTCTTCGCCGATGACGTAGAGGTTGTTCACATCGCGCAATACGTTATAGCCGTTCGACCAGGTGTCGAACGCACCGGTCCAGATATAGCGGTCTGTGCCCGGTTCGCGAACCTCGGCGGTATACTGGGCAACGATGTTCCCGGTGTTCCAGGCTTCATTAACCATCTGATTGACCGTACCCCGGATCACCGTCACCATGAGCAACTCGGGATTTACTTCCTCGGGGTTGTTTGGATTGCGATTGATCTCTTCGAGGTCTTTGTCGCAGCTGAAGGTCACCACCATCAGGACTGCCAGCATAAAATATCTGAATAGTTTCATAGTGCAAGTTTTGTTTTTAAGACGCATGGGCTAGAGCTTGAAATTGACATTGAAGCCCATGCTGCGCGGTGTGGGTTGTGGATAGTCTTCGATACCGGGGAGGAACGTACCGTTGCCGGAGAGTCCCGATGTATCCGGATCGATGTGCGGCACCTTCGTCCATAAAAAGAGATTTCGGCCTACGAACTGGATTGTTACGTCGCGAATGCCGGTCTTGCCGAAGAGCTTGTTCGGAAGCGTGTAGCCGAGTTTAGCTTCGCGCATCTTCATATAGGTGGCGTCGAGCGTAGCCATTTCTCCGTTGTAGTAGGCACCCCAATATCTTTCTGCCGTCACGTTCACATCGTTGGGGCGGTAGGTGCCGTCACCATTGGCGATCACGCCGGGGCCGACATATCCGTTTTCACGTCCAGGCAGTGTCTCCACCAATTGTCCGGCTACCGTTCCTCTCGTGAGGGTGTAGGAATAAATGTTTCCGCCACGGTGATAGTCGAGTAACACGCCGAGTGTGATTCCTTTATAGCGGAACGTGTTGTAGAGTCCGGCCGTCCAGTCGGGGTTGTAGTTACCCACTTTGATCTGTGTCGCATCTTCGACGGGGATACCATTCACGTGGACGATGTTCCCATTGGGATCGCGTTTGAATGGCGTGGCATACATGTCGCCCATGCGTTCACCCACACGAGCCTGAACCGAAACGTAGCGGCTTGCCAGTGAATAGGTGTCGATGCCATCCACAAGGCTTACCACCCGGGCCCTGTTGGTCGCCCAGTTGAGCGCTACGTCCCATGAAAAGTCACCGACCTTCACGGGTGTTGCATTCAGGACCACTTCGAGACCACGGCTTCGGATTTCGCCGGCATTGAGGTAACGCGAGGTATACCCGCTGGTCTGGTCGATGGGTATGTTCAGGATCTGGTTCATGGCACGCGTGTCATAGTAGGCCACATCCAATCCAAGACGGTTCTTCATGAATTTCACTTCCGTTCCGATCTCCCAGGTATTGATCGATTCGGGAACGAGGTTGGCGTTGGGAATAGACGCGGGTTCGGTAACGGCCTGGAGACTATTCCAGGGCGTGGAATAGTTGAACACGTTGCGCAATTTGTAGGGGTCCGTATCATTTCCAACTTGCGCCCAGCTCGCACGGATCTTAGCAAACGACAGCGCTTCGGGCAAACTAGGAACCAGTTCGGTGATCACACCACTCAACGATACCGAAGGATAGAAGTAGGAGTTGTTGCTGACCGGCAATGTACTCGACCAATCGTTACGCGCCGTGACGTCGAGGAACAACGCGCTCTTGTAACCTAACTGCGCGAAGGCATACAAGCTACTGATGCGATACTTGCTGTCGTACTGGTACACGGTAACCGGGATGCGGGAGTTCCCAAGGTTATATACACCCGGGATGTTCAATTGATCGGCCTGGTTGCTCAGCTGCTGCCGCTTCTGGGTCATCTGGTTTCCACCGGCAGATACCTTGAACGAGAAGTCGCTGCTCAGCTGTTTTGTATAGCTGAGGAGGAAGTCGCTGTTCCGTTCTTCAAAGTATTCCTGCTCCTGGCGGTACATCCCCAACGGGAACGATATGCTGCCCACCGTTCTCCTGCTGTCGCGTCGCTCGTTGCTGTAGTCGAGACCTGTGCGCAGCATCAATGACAGTTCGGGCGTGATGTCGTATGTGGCGACAATATTGCCGTACATCCGGTTGCGATACATGGCGTTCAGGTTTTCATATACCGTGTAGTAAGGATTGTCGTTGAAGCTGTAGTTGTAGGTGAATGGCTTCAGTCCTTCATACCCCTTGAACCAATAGTCGCGCATTTTGTCGGTACGTACCTGGCGACCTTCCCACAACCACGTGTAAATGGTGCTTTCGGTGCCATAGCCCACCACCGTGCGATTGGGGCTGTTCGTGTTCACATAATTGACATTGGCGGTAACCGAAAGCTTGTCGTTGAGGTGGTAGCTTCCATTGAGGGCCACGGTGTTGCGTTTGAGTTCGGTGTTCGGCACCATACCCTTCTGGTTTAGGTTGGAGTATGAGAGGCGGAAGTTGCCTTTGTCATTGCCGGAAACAATAGAGAGTCCGTTGTTCAACGTGATGCCGGTCTGGAAAAATTCCTTCATGGCATTCGGATACGGTTCCCACTTCACAACCTCTCCATTCTTGGGAGGATACTCGGTGTTCACCGGCACCTTCATATCTCTTCCATCGAGCTTAGGACCCCAGCTGCGTCCGCCGTCGCCTATATTATAGACACCGCCGCGTCCCTGGCCATACTCATTTTGAAATTCAGGAAGCTTCAAAGGGGTTTCGAACGACGTGGTCGAGTTAAAGCTCACGCCAAGTCCCTTCGCATTCTTTCCCGATTTGGTGGTGATCAGCACAACACCATTCGCAGCACGTGACCCATACAAAGCGGCTGCGTTGGGACCTTTCAGAATGGTCATGGATTCGATGTCGTTCGGATTGATCTCCGAAGCACCGTTGCCATAGTCGACTGTCATGCCACCTTGGTTGGAACCCACTACAGAGTTGTCGATCGGAATGCCATTGACCACAAAGAGGGGTTGATTGTCGCCCGCCAGCGACGTCTGTCCCCGTATCACAATCCGGGCCGAGCCGCCCAATGCGTTCGAGCCGCCCGTGACATTCACCCCGGCCGCTTTGCCGGCCAGGGAGTTGATCAGGTTTGTTTCGCGCGCCTGATCCAACTGGTCGCCCTTCACTTCCTGCACGGCATAGCCCGAGTTCTTTCTTCTCACGCTCGACGCCGAGGGCGGTAACCACTACCTCGTCGAGTTGACGACTGTCGCTGGGCAGTGCGACATCTAAGGTTGTCTGACCATTCAGCACGATGGTCTGCTTGATGTAGCCGATGAAAGAGAAAACGAGTGTGCTGTTCGGCGACGGAACCGTCAGCGTATACCTGCCATCGGCATCCGTGACGGCTCCCGTTGTAGTTCCTTCTACGACGACGTTGGCGCCGGGAATGGCCGATCCATCATCTTGGGCGGTAACCCTTCCCGACACGACGGCCTGACCCATTGCCGGGTTGTATGACAAGCATACAACCAGCAATAAAAAAGCATGGTAGTATCCCCACAGGATACCCTTGTGTAGTTTTTTTAGCATTTTAAGTTTGTTTGGTTATTTGGTATGTAACGGCACGCCTGCTCAGGCGAACGCGAGCACAAAGATGCTGCGTGGTCACCGAACACAGCGTGGATACACGTTATGATTTGATGAAGGAAATGCAGCTCGAAAAAGCGAATCGCTTAACCGTTTTAAAATTTATTCATACATCAGCGGTTTGTATTCTGGATAGCCGCGGAATGGGATCAACGGTCACCATTCATAATTTCTGAAAACGAGTGTGGTCATCAATCGCGCCATACATGCTGTACACGCTGTTGTTACCGTATGCTTAAGAAGATAATATAATCATAAGATAGCGGACTAAGCTAATCCCTTACATTTGGAGAGAATACATATAGTAAACATTGTATATATAGAGTAAACACCGTAAAAACATAAATCACAGAAATGGAATCAAGAAGAGACTTTCTCAAGAAGGCGGCGCTGCTCTCGGGTATGGGAGGCGTCTACAGCAGCATCCCCGCATCCGTGGCACGCGCATTTGCCATTGATCCCGCCGTGGGCACAACCTATCTGGATGCAGAACATGTTGTTATCCTGATGCAGGAGAACCGGTCCTTTGACCATTGCTACGGCTCCCTCTCCGGGGTGAGGGGATTCAACGATCCTCGTTTTGTTACGCTTCCCGACAAGAAGCCGGTCTGGATGCAGACCAACGAAAAAAATGAAGCCTATGTCCCGTTCCGCCTCAATATGAAAGAGACGAAGGCCACGTGGATGGGTTCGCTGCCGCACGGCTGGACCGATCAGGTAGATGCGCGCAATAACGGCGCCTGCGACCAGTGGCTTAAAGCGAAAAAGTCGGGGCGCCCGGAGTATCGACAAATGCCGCTCACATTAGGTTTCTACAACCGCGAAGACATTCCCTTTTACTATTCGCTGGCAGATGCCTTCACGGTCTGCGATCAAAATTTCTGTTCGTCGCTCACGGGCACCACGCCAAACCGGCTTCACCTGTGGACGGGTAAAGTACGCGAAGACGCTACGAAACCTGCCCGCATCCGGAACGAGGAGACGGACTACGATGCCGAAGCCCAGTGGAAAACATTTCCCGAACGACTGGAAGAAAACAACGTCTCCTGGAAGATCTATCAGAATGAGCTGAGCGTAGGTGTGGGTTTTCAGGGGGACGAAGATGACTGGCTGGCGAACTTTACCGACAACCCCATTGAATGGTTCACGCAGTTTCACGTTAAATTTCATCCCGCCTACATCCAATACCTTCCGAAAAAGATCGAATGGCTGAAGGCACAGATCGAGCAGGGAAAAGCGAAGCGGTTGACGCTCACGGAAGGAACGGATGATCATACAAAATTGAAGCGACGCCTCGAGCGCGGTGAACAGGAACTTGAGATTTCACGCCAGGATGTTACGGTCTACACGATGGACAACTGGAACAAACTGTCGCAGCATGAGAAGGATATCCACCACAAGGCATTCACCACCAATATCCAAGATCCCGACTATCACTCCTTGGAAACCGTCACCTACAACGATAACGGCACAACGCGCGAAATGAAAGTGCCGAAAGGTGATGTGCTTTTTCAATTTCGCAAGGATGTGAACGAAGGAAAGCTCCCCACCGTGTCGTGGCTGGTGGCACCTTCCAATTTTTCGGATCACCCGGGATCGCCCTGGTATGGCGCTTGGTATTTATCTGAATCCATCGACATTCTTACGAAGAATCCGGAGGTATGGAAAAAGACCATCTTCATTCTTTGCTACGATGAAAACGACGGCTACTTCGATCACGTGCCACCTTTTGTTCCGCCAGTGCCTGGCCAACCCGCGACCGGTAAAGTGTCTGCTTCGATCGACACGGCGATGGAACATTTGCCCCTCGAAATGGACCTGAAACGCAAGCCGGCCAATCAGGCACGCGGTAGTGCCGTCGGTCTCGGATACCGGGTTCCGTTGGTTATTGCTTCCCCTTGGAGTCGTGGCGGCGCCGTGAATTCGCAGGTATGCGATCACACTTCCATCCTGATGTTTCTTGAAAAATTCCTGTCTAAGAAAACAGGCAAGCGCATCGAGGAATCAAACATCAGCTCCTGGCGCCGCACGGTGTGTGGCGACCTTACATCCGTCTTTACGCCTTACAACGGAGAGCTTGTGGCGCTTCCCGATTTTGTTCAGAAGAAGCCGTTCTATGAAAGCATTCACAAGGCACAGTTTAAAGACGTGCCGGTGATGCCGTCGCCGGTGACGACGAGTGAGATTGAACGTGCCCTGGCGTCTGGAACATTTCCCGCAGCGATGCCCGTGCAGGAGAGCGGTCTGCGAAAGTCAAATGCGCTTCCCTATGAACTCTATGTAGCGGGCGCGGTGAGTACAGATCAAAAATCTTTTCGATTTACATTTAACGCCGGCAAGGGCGTGTTTGGAGAAAGATCGTCAGGGGCGCCGTTCATCGTATATGCATTCGCTAGCGAGTGGGCCACACGGTCGTATGCCGTCGCAGCGGGCGAATCGGTTACTGATGAATGGTCTCTCGCTGCCTTCCCGAATGGCCGCTATCATTTCCGGGTAGATGGCCCGAATGGATTCATGCGCGAATTTAGCGGAAGTCTGGGGAGCGGTGACCAGGTAACGGTAGAAGCCACCTATGAAAAAGGAAATGGCAAAAATCTCACCGGCAATCTGCTGCTCACGGTAAACAGCCGGCAAGCGAAATCCGTGACGGTCGAGGTGATTGACAATGCTTACGGACAGAAAAGCCTGAAGAAGGAGATCGCCAAGAATGCATCATATACATTCAAAGGCGATCTTACCAAGAGCTTTGGGTGGTATGACACGTCGGTCCGCATGGCAGGAACTGATTTCGTGGTGCGCCTTGCGGGACGAGTAGAAACCGGTAAAGAAAGCAAGTCCGATCCAGCGATGAATAAACAAGGGGCGTGACGCGGGTTATCAAGTCTGTGCGGAATCGCGGGGATTAATTCTTCTTCCCGGTGGCCGCCCAGTATATGCCGGCGTACAAATGATTCAAATATGCCGGGTCGCTAAAGATCGCCGGGATGTGGCCCAGCGCGGTGTAGAAGGAACGTCCGCCATCATAGGTGTGATACCAGGCAACCGGGTGTAATTTTCCCATGCCCAAACCTTTCTTTTCGCCCCACTGCACCTTGGGGTCGTACGATGTTTCGTCGACCGCGAGGATGTATTTAAGACCTGCGATTTTCTCCGGCCCGAATTCATACCATTCGTCGGTCCAGAGTTTGCCGCCTGAAAATCCCTGCACACCCGGAAAGGTTTCATCGACAATGTTGATTTTGGCCGTCTGGATCACGGGATGGATATGGAACATCCGCCCCACGAGTTTTGTGTACCAATCCCAGTCATACTCGGTGTCGGATGCGCTGTGAATGCCCACAAACCCTTTGCCCGATCGGATGAAACGTTCCATCACTTTTTGTTGGGCAGAGTCCAGAATGTCGCCGGTAGTATTTAAAAAGATCACCACCTGAAATTGTTCCAGGTATTTGTCGGTAAAGCCGTTGGGATTTTCAAACAACGCCACGTCAAAGAAATTCCGCACGCCCAATTGTTGAATGGCCAGCACCCCGGCATGCAACGATTCGTGATGCCATCCTTTTGTGGTGGTCACCAGCAGGGCCTTGAATTGTTTCTGGGCGGCAACGGTGAAGCATAGCGATAATTGGATAGCCAGCGCGGTGACGAGAATTTTAGCGAAGTTCATATTTATATATTGCATTGATCCATCGGAAATTAATACTTTTTCTGATCAAATCATGCAGGAAGGTCATCAGAATGAGGATTTTACGTCAATCATCGAATAGGATTTTCAACGGCTATTCTGGAGGATGGATCTGCGCAAATGACTGCACACGGGTTGTCGTGGGGTGTATTTCGAGGGTGTCGTGGTTAGGAAAGCTATTTGTAGGAGTGCATAGTTCGTGCATGCCCCACCATCGTGGCGGAGTTTGATGCCAATTCATGGAGTCAACGATTAATTTAAAAGCTGCCTGTGATTTATTTCTTTTCAAACTTAAATTTCTGACCACCGACAGCTGCTTCATACATGAGCCCTCCTTTTTGCATGGTGAATACCATCACGCCATCAACATACTTGGCATTTGCGGAAGCGCCTGATTTAACGGCAACGGCGGATACCTGTGCCGAAAGTTCAACCCGGTTTTCCTTAAACCTGTCCATGTGCTCCTTCGACTCGAAAAAGATCACTTCGCGATAGGCTTGTCCTCCCCATTGAAATCCGATGCTCACCTGGCTCATTTTTGTCGTCCCAATCTGAACTCCTTTTTCATAGGCGACTCCATTGCCGGATGCCCCGCCTATTCCGACAGCGCCTTTACCCACGTTGGGAAAGAGCGCATATCCATAGGCCTTTGAAAATAGGTCGGCCATCTTGGGGTCAGACTTGATGAATTCGGCTTTTGCCTCGGTGGCATCCTTCGCGATTTTTTCTTTTTTGGAATCGGATTGGGCGAAACCAATTACAGTCATTGCAAAAACAGCGACTACCAGTGCCGTTCCTCGTAAGTAGAAGTTCATTGATTTTTTGAACATAGGCGGGTGTTTTAAGTGCGGATAATGAAATGATTTTGACAGAAGTATAATGTAAAGAACTTCTGGTATTCCTGTTAGACGACGCCGTCCACGACTGCCGCCGTGAGTTTTTAGTATCGACAGGCTACTTTTTCCAAAGGCCGATTGCAGGCTTCAAAATATTTGTTGGAAAGAACTTCATTAGATTGGATAGATTGTTTTGAGGAATTGGATGGTCCCCCATATCAACTTGTTACTGATCGTGAACCAGTTCGGCTGCGCGCAACATAAATCACTCATAAAGTATTTTGGATCATTTTTTAAATGAACCCATATCTTTACCTTTAAGCAATTATAAAAAGGATATATCGGATTTGTGTGATATACAGACGTTAGCATCAGTTAAGGGGAATAGAAGAAATGAAAAGAATACTATTGACAGCCCTCGCCGTCTCCGGCGGGATTTGTTCCTTCGGACAAAATTTTGGAATTAAGATTTATCAGAACACGGATCTGTTTGAAAACCAATATACTGACAGCCGAGCCAAAACGGTGACGAAGGTTGACAATGTTAATTTCAGCAGATTTAGCCTGGCGTTAGATAGAGAAACGAAAAAGGGCTACACGCACGAAATTGAATTGCTGATTCCTGAGGTGTCGAAATCGCTCGACAACATTCAGTTTCCAATGAACTACAAATTCCGGCAAGGAACGTCGTTTGATGGTCAGGCTAGTTCATATTCCCTGCGCTATGAATTAAGCAAGACATTAACAAGCAAAGACAAGCGATTCGGTTTTAATCTGGGCTTGGGTGTAAATCCTTACTATGTGCACGTGGAGTATATTCCCAAGGATGAAAGGACTTATGAGGTGTCCACTAAATTATATGGTTTTGCGTTGAATGTGATTCCACGAATGACGTACAAGCTCAGTCAACGCTTTAGTATGGATTTGAATGTGCCCGTGAAGGTTTATGACCTAAGGGGCGAAAAAACCCGGATAAAAAACCCCAATATTCCTTTGAGTCAACAAGAGAACACCGAGCAGAGCAGTATTTTCTTTGAGAGCGCCTATACTGTCAGGCTTGGGGTAATGTACAAGTTGAAAAAGTGACTGTTCAACCACCCGGCGGAAACGCAGCATGACAAAGCATAAATTTAAAGACAACCTGGACGGTGCAGTTGAACCTTTGATGGGATTGGCCAAGAAATGCTGCAGTAATTCGTTTTCTTCAAATTACCGCTTCACGGTAAAGCCAAATGTGGACACCCTGGACAATCACCTTGACCAGGGGGAAATTGCTTTCCATTATAAACTCCTCAAGTACAGAGATAAATACTTAACTGCTCCAGAGGTCATTGATTTGCTTTGGACCGAAAATAAGGTGCCGCTTTGGATAAATACGAGCGTCTTGGAATCCAGCACCCAGTGGACGACAATAGAATTGATGACCAGTAGAAGACTAAGGCCGGAAGAGGAGTTGAACAAAGTTGTCGATCAATTCCCGCCATTTCACATTGTACTTCCGTTGCCACCCGGTGCACCAGCTGATGAGAAGTTTGATATTAACTGGAGGGCCGTTAAAACAAAGAATGGGGGTCTCTTGACATTCCTAAAGAGACTGGTAGCCGGCAGGTGAAATGAAAGGCACACAAGTCTTTGGTTTCGGTATAGCTTCAATGATTACGGCTCCCTCGGCCACAAAAAATGTCCCAAATCGAACAGCCGGTTGACCAAAATAATATTTAATTTAGTCGCCTGTTAACGCTTCCCCTATGCTAAAGAATTTTCTCGCCGTTGCCTTCCGTAATTTCATGCGCCAGCGGCTCTATTCCCTGATCAATGTTCTCGGACTTGCCGCTGGATTGGTGTGCACGCTGTTCATCTACCTATGGGTGCGTGATGAATGGAGTAAGGATAAGTTTCATAACGACGGTGAAAAGATCTTTCAGGTGCTCGCCAACCTGGAATTTAACAAGGGTGAGATTTTAACATGGGTTGCCACGCCCGGGCCCCTGGCCGAAAATATCCGGCAGAATATACCGGAAGTGCAAACGGTTGTCCGCACCATGGGCACGGGCTCCTTGCTTTTTCAATACGGCGACAAGAGCTTTATGGAGACGGGCTATTATGCTGATGCAGATTTCTTCAATCTGTTCAGCTTTGCCGTAAAGCAGGGGAGACCCAATACAGACTCCTTGGATATCTCAACGATTTCCATCTCGCAAAAGCTGGCGACGAAACTGTTTGGCCAGGACAATCCGCTGGGCAAGACCGTAAGTGTGAACCACAAGCTTGACCTGGTGATCGGTGCGGTGTTCGAAGACGCGGGAACAAAATCGTCGCTTCAATTTGACTGTATCCTGCCCTTTGAAATTTATAAGAAGGAAAGAGGTGAAGGTTTTAACTGGGGCGACTTTGATCACCCCACCTACGTGAAGCTCAACGACCCTTCCCAGGCAGACGATGCCCTGGCGAAGATTAATGCAAGCGCCAAAAAAGCAAGCGAAGAGAAGGGTGTGTCGTATATCATGCAGCCTTTCTCGGATTATTATCTCAACAGCCAATATGAAGAGGGGAAGCCGGTGGGAGGCAGGATAAAATACGTCAAGATATTTTCGATCGTCGCTATTTTTATCCTGGTCATTGCCTGCATTAATTTTATGAACATGGCTACGGCCAAGGCGGCCACGCGCGCAAAAGAAGTGGGGGTTCGCAAAGTGGTGGGGGCACCTCGCTCGTCGCTTGTTTTTCAATTCATTGCAGAGTCCACCATCATAAGCCTGATCGCTACGGTGCTGGCGTTGGTTTTTGTGACCCTCATGTTGCCGCTGTTCAATATGTTGGTGAACAAACAGATCGAGATTAATTTTGCGGATCCACTTTTCTTATTCAGCCTGTCGGTCATTGTGCTCGCCACCGGGTTGCTGGCCGGAAGTTACCCGGCATTTTTCCTATCATCGCATCAGCCCGCCAATGTATTAAAGAATTCTTCGCACCTGCAGGTGACAGGATCGGCGCTGAGGAGAGGCCTCGTGGTCTTTCAATTTGCGTTGACCGTGATCTTGATTGCCAGCTCGCTCGTCATTTACTCGCAAATCGACTTCATACGCAACAAAGATCTTGGCTACAACCGCCAGGCGGTGTTGACCTTCAACATGCGGGGCAACATGGGTAACAGCTTTGATGCTTTCAAAAATGAAGCGCTTGAATATCCCGGGATCAAACTGGTCTCGCGTGCCGACAACAGTCTCGTACAGGTTAACAATCAAAACGGATCGGTAGAATGGCCCGGCAAACCAGCAAACAGCAATGCGTTTTTCAGAACGGTGGTCGTCGACTACGACTTTCTCGAGACGATGGATTTGCAATTGCTGGACGGCAGGTTCTTCAACAAAGCTCATAACGACACCAGCACTTTTGTGATCAGCGAGCGCGCGGCGGAGATCATGAATTTGAGAGAGCCTGTGGGCACCCGCATCGTGCAATGGGGAATACCGGGCACCATCATCGGTGTGGTGAAAGATTTTCACAGCCAGTCCTTGCACCAGGATATCGATCCGGTTGTTTTTATGTGCAATGGCTTCTGGGGAAACCAGGTCTTTGTTCGATTTGACCCCACCCAACTCCAGCCTGTCGTGAAAAAGCTGGAAACTATTTATAAGAAGTACGATGCGCAGTTCCCCTTTACCTACTCGTTTCTGGATGACGATTTTGAGAAGCTGTACAACAATGAAAAAGTAACCGGCTCCCTGGCGCTGGGATTCACGGTGATGGCCATCATCATTTCAGGTCTTGGCCTGCTGGGTTTGGCGGCCTTTACCGCCGAGCGGAAAAAGAAAGAGATCAGCATCCGCAAAGTGCTGGGCGCCTCGGTCTCCGGCATCGTATCGATGATGACCGTCGACTTTGTTAAACTCAGTGTGGTGGCCTCCGTGATTGGTTGTCCGGTTGCTTACTTTTTGATGGAGCAATTGCTGGAAGGATACGCCTATCACACCGAGCTGAAGTGGACCCTCTTTGTTGTCACCGCCATCTGTGTGCTATGCATGGCCTTGTTAACGGTGGTCTTTCAAGTGACAAAGGCAGCGATTGCTAATCCGGTAGATGCCCTTCGGAATGAGTAGCGTGGGGTGATGCTGTGTCTTGCCAGTAAACAGCTGCGAAAATGCAGCCTTTTACCCGGCGCTGCCACTTGGATAGAACATTTTACTTTCTGAATTTCACGGAAATTACGGCGGACAGTAACATGATTCTACGACGAATTTTAGAGCCGGTTTTCCTGGGCTGCGCGGCCAATTTGGTGATTAACTTCCTGTTCAATCCCAATACCTTCGAGTTTGTCCCCGATGAATTCATAGCGGCCTGCGTTCTTGCTGTTCCCATCACGGAATGGAACAGATACATCGATCGCCGTTTAGAGAAAAAGATCGCGTGGCTTGAAAACCCCCGGAAGCGTTTGGCCATGCACTTCTTGTTGATCTCCGTCTGTCTTTTGATTTCGCTCAACGTTTTCGGAAATGGTTACATGTGGATTACGCAGAAAGGATTTTTTTCCGGGAAGCAACTGCTCATTATCAATTTGGTTACTTTGTGTTTGGCCGTGGTGTTGACCTGGATGAAATGGGCCATGCATTTCTATTCGCATTGGGTTCGCGCGGAAAATAAGGTGTTCGCGTCCGAAAAAATGATAGACGACTTGAGGACGAGGATGGCGGGACCCGCTCAATACATTGAAATACAAAAGGGAGTCAGCAAGATCAAGGTGGAAATTCAGGCCATACGCATGGCACGCATCGCGTTCGGGACCGTGCGTCTATACTCGATCCAAGGGGAGTCTGGTGTTTTCATGGGCACGTTGGGTCAGCTGTCCGCCCGGTTGCCAGACTACTTGTTTTTTCAGGTTACGCGCGATGCTATTCTTCACCGGGATGTGATAAAAAGTATCGCCACGTCCACCTTCGGAAAAATTCTGCTTACGATCAGCGAACCCTATGCGGAGGGAGCCAACTTCACCGTGAGCAGGCCAAAAGCCGCCGCATTTCGAAAGTGGTACCATAGCAGCTCAGCCTGAAAAGAATAGCAATTCACTTCTTTTTCCGGGTTTTTACTCACCCCATGGCGTCAGCATCCGTTCTTTTGCCAAACCATCAAAGCTGTCATGCAGAAAAAGGGACTCGCCGTAATACTCATAGCACTAGTATACTTATTCGCTACCCTGCCGGGTTTCTCCCAAAAGAGACCGCCAGGAAAGTATAAGAAAATTCAAAAATATCTGGACAAAGCCACGGGTGACAAACTCGCCGGCGTAGTGGTCTACATCCGGAGCGCGAAACATGGCGAATGGACAGCAACCTCCGGATATGCAAACCTGGCGGAGAAACAGCCGCTCCGGAAAGATCATATTTTTTCCATGGCCAGCATCGGAAAGATGTACAATGCCGTGGCTGTTTTGAAACTGGCAGAGGAAGGAAAGATCAACTTAGACGACAAAATAGCAAACTACCTGTCCATCGAGATCATAAACAACCTGCCCCATGCAGGGGATGTGACGCTCCGCCATTTGCTGGGGCACACTTCTGGATTTGTTAACTACGAAAAAGATCCTGAATTGGTCAGATGCTATACTTCCGGACAATTGAAGCTGGACACCTTGAGCCACTTGGATGTTTTGAGGCGATACGTTTTTGGCAAGCCAGCAAGCTTTCATCCCGGTCAGAAGTATGACTACAGCAGCACAAACTATTTGCTGTTGGCCATGATTGTCGATAAAGTAACTCCGGAAGGTCATTCCGAGTATTTGCGGACGCTGATTGATCAGCATGGTTTTTTAAATACCTATTACCGCCAAACGCCGCCACAAAAGAACGTAAACTACTATGGCGATTTAAATCAGGATGGAGTAGTGGAGGACCTCACGGCCCAAACCTTCGAAACCACCAACTGGTTTATAGGCGACGACGGTGTGTACGCCCCGATCGAAGAGGCCGCGCATTTCCTGCAAGCGCTGATGAAGGGTCAAATTTTGAGTCAGCAATCGTTAAGCGAAATGCAAACCTGGGATAACGATAAGAAGCCGAACTACGGCTTAGGGTTGATGGCCGACAGGTCGTTTCCCTACGGTTTGCTGATGGGGCATTCCGGGCGAGGGATCGGCACCACCACCGATCTGTATTACTTCCCAAAGCGTGACATGACGGTAGCTATTTTTTGCAACACGGGCCTGAGAGGTGCTGCTCGTGACTTCAGTCACACATACTATAAGATGAGGACCAGGATCGTGAAGAAGCTGTTTCTGTTTTAATAGGGCTTGCCATGTAGATCGATTTATTTTAAGATTACTTTTTTTCCTTTAGTAAGGACTAGGCATCGGATTTGAATCGATGAATGTGTATGTTGTTTGTTAATTAATTTGCGCTCGTGAAGTTTGAAAATATTAAGTCCTGCTTCCTCGGCCTGGCCATCGGGGACGCCCTTGGGGTGCCGGTCGAGTTTAGAAGCCGATCGTATTTCAAGGCTC
This sequence comes from Chryseolinea sp., assembly GCA_036525235.1. GTDB lineage: Bacteria > Bacteroidota > Bacteroidia > Cytophagales > Cyclobacteriaceae > Chryseolinea. Next base: position 23,109 of record DATDAV010000331.1, read on the forward strand.
AGCCAGTAACCGACATGTTGGGTTATGGCACATGGAATCAACCTCCCGGCACCTGGTCGGACGACAGCTCACTCACGTTCTGCCTGGCAGAATCTTTGGTTCAGGGATATGACCTTCAGGACATTGGGAAGAAATTTGTTGCCTGGTATTCGGAAGGGTATTGGGGAGCACACCATAAACTATTCGATATCGGGGGCGCGACCAGGGCTTCTTTGAGCAGAATTAAAGATGGGGAGGACGCCAGGTTTTCCGGGGAGCTCGATGAAGAATCAAACGGCAATGGCTCGTTGATGCGCATGGCGCCCGCGCCACTTTACTTTTGCAATGAACCGGATGAAGTCTTGTTTCAGCGCATACAGGAAATCTCCTCCATTACACACGGACATTTCAGATCAGTTTTGTCATGTGTTATCTTTTCAAAAGTAATGATCGAGTTGTTAAAAGGTGTGGAAAAATCCAAAGCGCTACAAAATGCTTCCGCGTTCATTCGCGACCTGTCGTTCAAAAATAAATTTAATGCTAACGAAATGAAGAATTTCGATCGAATTTTATCAGGTAGGATACAGAGAGTAGAAGTTGATCAGATCCACAGCTCTGGTTATGTGTTGAACACACTCGAGGCTGCGCTGTGGTGTTTTCTCCGAACCGACTCCTATCGCGATGCCGTATTGAAAGCTGTGAACCTGGGGGAAGATACAGATACGACAGCGTGCGTAACGGGAGCGCTTGCAGGGCTATACTATGGCGAGCAATCCTTGCCAGAGGCATGGAGGAAAAGACTCGCGAGAGAACAAGACATTGTTAAGTTGTCTGAAGACTTTACGGAATCAGTGAAGAACAGAGTTATTTAGAATGCCATAGAAATGCTCCGCAAGGAAATTTTGCATCGAGTCAGCGATCGGATTCGAACCGATGAATATCTCTTTTGCAGAGAGACCCCTTAGACCACTTGGGTACGCCGACAATTTTTTAACAAAGACCATCCACCCCTTCTCGATAAAGAAGCGCCAACAAACAAAAAGCCCCGGGCAGATTGCCCGGGGCTTGTATTATATTCGTTATACGATCTATATCATAATACACTCATCCGGACAAAACGCATCGAAGCCATACAACATCCATGCTGCAGGTTGAAATTCATCGATATGTCGCGACCAGATTTCATTTTTTTTGTTTTTCGTGATCAAAGATAAGATAACTTTTTTCAACAAATCAAAATGATAGTTTAAAAACTTTAGGCTACTTTTGTTCCACGATGTCACTACAACGCAATATCAACGGACTAAGTTTCAACGGACATGCCCATGAGGGAATGATCTATACCCGGCGTTGCATATAATATATGGTTTAATACGTATAACGATACATCGAAGCCCGGGCCGCATAAAACGACCGGGCTTTTTTTATTTAATGCATTCTGAATATGGAAATGATCATGCTGGTTGGGATCCCAAGCGATGACCTGGTCGTTGATTATTTCCGGTGGCGGTGCGAAGATGCCAATCGCAATGCGCTCAACGCCTGGTGCTATTGGAAACTAAGAGAGAGAGGGATGTCCGCGTCCGACGCCACAAAACAATTAGAAGGCACATCGATCGCTGAAAAAAATGAAATTCTTTTTCAATTCGGCATTAACTATGATGACCTACCCGCATGGCAAAAGCGTGGCGTCGGTTTGTTTTACGCCGAAGTCGACAGAACAATCTTGAACCCAATGGACAACCAGGAAATAACTGTTTCCCGAAAACAGCTCACTGTCGAGATGGAACTCCCCAGGGGTACAGAACACGACGCATTAATTAAGAAACGACTTGCTGAACAAATACCATGAAAGCGACTGAACTAAAAAAGAACATTTTCCTCATCGAAAACTTCTGGACCGCAGATCAATGCGATGACTATATCCAAAGGACCGAAGCCCTGGGCTACGAACCCGCGACCATTCGCGCCTGGTAGATTTTGTAAGAAACAACAATCGCGTCGTCTTCAAAAACATTGAACTCGCCCGCCGCCTGTGGGAAGACCTGGAACCTTATGCCCCACACAAAATCGGCGAATCCGTTGCCATCGGTCTCAATGAACAATTCCGGTTCTATAAATATCAACCCGGCCAACAATTCAAAAAACACCGCGACCAGAGCTACATCCGAAACAACACCGAAGCAAGCTATTTCACATTCATGATTTATTTGAACGATGGGTTCAAGGGCGGTGCAACAACGTTCAACGATCTAATTGTCAACCCCCAAAAAGGGGTGGCCCTTATCTTTTATCACTACTTAGAACACGAGGGAAGCCAAGTCTTGGAAGGAACAAAGTACGTTCTTCGAACCGATATCATGTTCAAGCTGAAGCAATAAGATTGCACCCGCACTTCCCACACCTCCACACCCACACCCACACCGCATTCCAGCATGTTCCATCAGGGCCTAAGCCTATCTTTGGCCTGGCATGGGCATGCGCGGATAGGGTTAAGCCCTGATGGAACATGCGGGGCCCCCGCGGCCCCGGAGCGGAGCTATGAAATGCACCAAAAAAAGTAAAACAAAAAGAAACTATCCCACCCAACGTTCAGCCCGATAGAAAACCTTCCCACAAAATATAGACACGCAACAAAAAATCAACAATAAGACAAAGCCATATGCAAGTCTGAAAGACTTGCGCCCACACCCCACTCGTTATTTAGACTCTCTTCATCTTTTCAAAAAAACACATCACCCCAACATGAAAAATCAAACCACATCCTTAACTTTGCAAAAGCATTTCACTCTAACGTATAACCCAAAATAGAGTAAAATATGTTAGTCCTAAGTTCGCATATCCCCAAATAACAGCCCGCGGCAAGCCCTCTTGCCGCATCACTATTTAGACTTCAGAACATCAAACGCCCACAACCGGCTTTGAGAAGAATGAACTACAACCTCTTCCTCGACGACCTTCGCCAGGTCCAAACCATCTACCCCCACGCCGCCGAATCGGACTTCGTCATCGTCCGCTCTTGTGCCGACTTCATCAAAACTATCCAACAAAAAGGCCTCCCCGAATTCATAAGCTTCGACAATGACTTGGGCTGTGACGAAAACGAGGTTCCCCTGCCCGAGGGTTACAATGCGGCAAAATGGTTGGTTTATGAAAGCGGGCTCGATCTCTCTCAACTAAAATTTAACGTTCATTCTTCAAACCCGGTGGCCAAGGTGAACATAACCTCGCTGTTGGATAACTATATAAAATTTTTGAAGTCCTCCAGTGCGCTTTGACGCCTGAAGTTTTTCTCCAGATTTATTTATGACTAGGCTGGTGCTAATTCATAGGCAGTGCCATGAAGCCCGACCTTCCATTGATTTTCACCGTCAACCAAGGAGAAGTGAATCGTGCCATAAGCGCTAGGTGTGTCATTCGTAATGGATATGTCAAAGATATCAAGTAAGCCCTGGGTTTCTTCATCATACTGAAACACCTCGCGCCCTGGCCGTGCAGTGATGTAGGCCTTTAATCCATACGCTAAGATTTCTTGTATATCCGCAGCCGACGGCGGAGGGTCTTGGCCCCTGTTAAAGCAAGTCAGTCCGATCTTTGCAGTGGGCGAGAGGTTTCTTGTCCAGAAATCATGGCTTCTTCCATTTCGGGAACCGTGATGTGCCGCTTTAAAGACACTGATGCCTGTGGGGCACAAAGCGTGTGAGCATACGGCTGCCCATCCTTTGAAGGCGGCGTCGACACCATTGGAAACCTCCAGGTCTGCGCCTAAAACAATCTTCTGACCGTTTATTTCAAAGAACAACACTACTGATTTGTCGTTCGGCGTCGGACTGGCAACTGCATAATTGCCGAATAGCGCGTTTTGCTCTTTCTTCGAATACTCAGCGCGCGAATTGTCACAGGTTTTTTGCGACGGTGATAAGGCAATCAGCTGCGAAAGAAATGGGTTAGCATCGCTAAACAATAGGACTCCAGCCAGCGCACCTGCATAATGTTTGTCCCGGCCCTTTAGGGTAGTAAGAATAGACGACATAACAGAAGTCGTGTCGATTGCGCGTGATGCGTTGGTGGCTTTCAGAACGGCCTCGAACTCTTTCGAGTTGCATGCCTGCGAACAAAAGAATTCAGCCTCGGTGCACTGTTTTACGACTTCGTCGAGCCCGCGAATATGGTCGTTGTGCCAGTGGGTTGCAACAACGCGTTTAACGTGTTGCAGATTTACGCCCCGTGATTGCAAATAATGCAGCGGTGCCGGTACTTTGTCGCTAACAAAAGAGTCAATAATAAACCAGTTGTTCTTTCCGTCGTGCACAATGATGGATTCACCATAGGCATTTACGCCCCCCAGGACAATAATTTCGATAACGGTGTCTAACAAGTGTTGAAACGAATTGAATGTCTAACCTACTTCAGCTAATTTGTGACGGCGCGGGGTCGGCTTTTCACCAAGGTGTCTTTGATCCTGTATCTTTCGTTTGGCGGCGCGGAAATTGAATGGGCGCCAGAACCTGATATTCAAATGTGGGGTCTTTTTGCCATTCTTTTTAATATAGTAGCCAACCGTCATGGTGAACATCGCCCCCTTTCTCATCAGCTGTCTTTTATCCCACTCCGACACGTCTTTCAGTTTCAGGGTAACATTTCCGGTTCGGTCCGAGCGATCCTTTACTTTAGCAGTAAAAACCTCCTTGGCCACATCAATGTCATTGACATAGCCATTCCATTTCTCTACTTTGATTAGACCGCGTTTTTTGCCGAACGGGTCAACTCCCTCTGCAAAATGCGAACTGAGGCGCCTGGAAAGAACGGAGTAGTAATACATAGCTTAAAAAGTGTTAAGAACCCAACACAATAACAAGCTTCTAAGTTATCGAATTCCAAAATTAGATCAAAACAGGCCTTAGCACGATCCTAAATCTAAACCACAGGCAAACTGACCCCATCGCTCCCGAATGATTCTAATATCACATCAATGCCTAAAGTCTTCAATCCAAAACATCAACGTCGTCAACGATCGTGCATCACCGATCATCCTCCTTTATCATAAAATAATTGGACACCTACTGAAAAATGACGAACCCAAAAATGACTATCGGCGTCATGACGTTGAAAAGTTCACCTGTCGAAAATGTGAGGCCGATAGCGGATATACCGAAGCCTGCCAAAAGTCTTTTTTTTCTGAACCCTTAAAACAAAAAAAGGGGTGCCTTTTTAGACACCCCCTTTTGAGAACGTTGGAGATCGCTTAATTGCTAAAGGGCACCTTAAAGTTACCTTCTGTAAATTGAAGCACCGTTCCATCGGTTTCGCCTTTGGCGCTGAATTTAAACGTTCCTTCAGCGACCTTGGTCGTGGTGTTATAGCTGGTAATTTTAAATTCACCTTCTGCGGCTTGGCCGATCCAGGACTGTCCCAAGCCACCAGAACTAAAGAAGGTAGGAGAATAATAAACACTTACGTTGTCGTCGCTTGTGGCACCATCCGGTATGATCGCATAGGTTTTGACTCCTGTAGGCGTGCTCTTAAAAATAAAAGATAGTTGTGAATTGCCCTCCGTACCGTAGCCGGCAAAGGTATTGCCGATAAATTCGGCACCGAAGAAACCGCCGACGATGGAGTTCCATTGTGCTCCGCCGATCTTTACTCTCATATAATACGTGGCAGTCTGTCCGACAACATTGGTTATCGTGCCCAGACCTTCACTATCGCTAATTTGGGCATTCTTAGCATTGGAAAGAATAATTTTAAAAGTTTCATCCGTTTCCGTAGCGGCATCGGTTTTGGCACTTATCACAATCTTAACGGAGGTCTGTCCGGGCATGATGGCGGTAGCCGTAGTAACATGGCTGAAATCGGCTGAAGTTGTCGTGACATCTTCCGTTTTGTAACTGAACGTTACCGTGTCTTTGCTCGCCGTATTGATCGAGACTGTAAAAAGCAGCGTACCCCCTTCGGCGGCCGTAACATCATCAATGCTGATGACGGGTAATACAACGTCTGGGGCATTGTCTGAACAACTTGCCATCGCTATGATCACAGCGAAGGCACAGAATAGTTTTTGCACAATTTTCATAATAGAGTTTAAAATTTGTGCAAATCTAAACACGAGTTAAATTATTTATTGTGTTTTTTTGATGTATTCCATACACGACGTGGACAATTAAAGCTGTTATGTGCACTAACGTGTGCTGTAGTGGTCATTTGACCGGGAAGCTACCCGATCCCTGGACGCAAGATATATGCAGGCTTCGGATGGCCGCATGAACATTTTGGAGAGCGCGTGAAGAAATCGGTGGATGAATTTTATAATATTGCGCGTGAAATGTTGTGCCTGGACAAACCTGTGCATGAATGTTATTATTTGCCGTATGAATTTTTGTAATCATTCAATTTTGGCACTTGCCGCCTTCCTGGCATTTTCCTGTGCCTCCACCTACACACCTGTTGTCGACGATCGCGAAAAGCCAATCGTCCTACCCATGGCGATCGGCGATATTGAGATTGTCGATCAGCGTACGGACACCACTTCCGGTAGAATGAATCTCCCCATGTTTGCAGCCAAGCCGAAAGCATGGATGCTAAGCCCCACCCTAACCCCGGAATTGAAAAAAGAATTTGCCGACATGATCCGGCAAAGCGGCACCCCAGGCGGCCCCGTGGCGAACATTACCTTGTATATCACGGAAGGTTACTACAGAATTGAGGGGGACTATTTGAGTGTCAGTGAGCAGACGTCGTTCGTCTGCGTTATGGAGCTTGTAATCCCTGATGATATAGGAGTATTGAGAGCAAAAGCTTCGGCCTCCACCACGGGGGGTGCAGCCTTCACGGGCACCGAAGAACATGCCCGGAAGGTATATCAAACCACGGCGAAGGACGCCGTCAAAAAAGCGTTGTGGGAATTTGCCTATGGAAGAATTAAGAAATCGGAGTGACCATTGGCGAGGACATATAAAATACGGGCTCTTCCGGCCTAAAGAATAATATCGTGTTTTGGCTCCAGGGGAGGAGGCAGAACGGTTTCCCCCAGCATTTCCCGGAGATCGATTTCAATCATTCTACACAGCTGCGAAATGGGCACATCATTGGCGGATCCTTCAAATGGATTTTCCGTGCTCTCGCCAACCTGCTCCAATGAAGTATACACCCACGAGATCAGTACGCTAAACGGAATAACCAACCAGATCATATTCCCTTTCATAAGCCCCTCAACACTTTCATTGAGTTTCTCAAATTCGTGTAGCATGCCGAGCGGAAGAAGAAAGGAAAACAATTTAACAAACATGGAATTGATGGTAGCAAATTGCCTGGGATAGGGAAAATTCTTGATCCGTTCGCTTCGGCCTTGTTGCGTGGAAAACTCCTTGAGGGTCCGCTGCATCTCAACCAGTTGAAGCACGACGATCTCCTGGTTGGTATAAATTTCCTTTAGGGTTTTGCTTTGCAAAGCCATGATCTGTGTCGCTTTGCTTTTTGTTGATAAGATGTAGGTTAACTCTTCCGAAGAAAGGTACTTGGAAAGCTCAGCTTCCAGTGAAGTATCGTTTTCAGGAATGCGATAATGTTTTTGATATTCAACATTGTATCGCTTGCGAACGTTTTCCCACGCCCTTTTTTCCCGCATCTGAAAACGCATCACGGTCAGCCAGGCCAGGTGCCGATAAATAAGCAGTTTTGATTTCTCCGGATGGCTCAAAAAATCCCGGCTAATGATGCCCCACGACCTGCTGTTGTTCACGATCTCTCCCCAGATCTGCCGTGCCTCCCAGGTCCGGTTGTACGTCTGCGTATTTTTAAAGCCCACAATAAACGCCGTAGCCGTACCCAGCAGCGCCACCACCGTCCACGGAATTGCCAGCCATGTCAATCCAACCACCTGGTAAAGAACAACCGCTCCCACCCCAATCACCACCAAGCGATAAATGTCTCTCCGGGTCCAAAGTAGAAACTCAAAAAACTTATAGGATTTGCCTGTATGCATAGTGTCGAAGAAAAAAAGATAATGTAAGTGAACAATGAAAGGAGTCTGAATATACACATTGGAATGTCAGGTGCCAACACCCCCGACCAATCCAATTTAACTCCAACTAAACCTGGAAGTTTCCCACACTTCCCATGAGGGCCCTGCGTTTCAAGACCCACACTAAACCAATAGAATTGTTTTTTTTTTATTTAACTGATACGATCCCAAATAAGCGTCCGGGTCACGGGTTCTCCATCGGGAGTTGTTGTTTCCAGTTGGATCGTCAATCGATTATGGTTAACCGTTAGATTTCGGTGGACGGTCATTCCAATATTAGAAGGCGTAATAGATCCGATAAGCGTATGTGCAACTTTCCCGGTTTCCTGATCCACCGCATAGGTTCCAAAGTAGGCATCATAACCGCCCACGGCGCGGGTGTTATTTTGTCCGGCGCTAAACATCTGTTTGCTGGAACTTTCTGTGCGGTCGCGTTTCATGAACTGAGCCGAAAAACGATCCTTTGCATACGAAAGGATCCCGATCGGATCGGAACCTAATACAGGATCAATCCTCCGCTGTCCGTCTTTTGTATAATCTTCACGTGAAATCAGCCACCAGATACCCTGCATGGCCGTCGATAGACACTCGGAAGATGTCGAAGAAACTGGATTGGTCATGAGTCTTGTTTTTTTTCTTCGAAGATATCACTGCTTTCAGGATTTTCTATCTTTTCCGAAGACCTTCGATTTTGCCCGTGGACTTTTTTTGGATTATGATCACCCGAAAGGGTTATTGCTCGCGCGGGATTTAAATGAGTAAATTTATAAATCGTTCCCCTTAATAATCATCCGCATGAAACTCCAACAAACATCCCCACAAACGCGATTGAGTTTTCATCAGTTTTTTTTAAAAGCAAACAAGGCCCTGTTGATGACGCTGATGTTTGCATTTATCGCAACAATGTCTTTCGTATCGTGTAAGGATGATGATGACGAAAACGGCGCCGTCGGCGATACCGAATTCAAACAGAAAATGCGAGACTTCGTTATCGGGATAAGCCAATACGCCAAAACCACAAACCCAAACTTCAACATCATTCCGCAAAACGGGATCGAGTTGGTCAGCAGCAACGGCGACAATTCCGGTGCGCCCCACACCGCCTACTTAAACGCCATCGATGCAAACGGCCAGGAAGATCTGTGGTACGGCTATGACAACGACGACCAGGCCACACCCAACGACGTACGCACCTATCTGAAAGATCTATTAGAGATCTCAAAGAAAGCCGGCAACACCATACTGGTAACCGACTATTGCTCCACAACGTCAAACATCGAAGACTCTTACCTTCAAAACAGCAATGCCGGCTATGTTTCCTTTGCTGCCACACAAAGAGAATTGAACATCATCCCTGGTTTTCCAAAACCGATCCACGGAGAAAACAATGCGGTGGTAACGTCATTGCGCCAGGTAAAGAATTTCTTGTACCTCATTAACCCGGTTGATTTCCCCACGAAAACCGATTTCATAAACGCGGTAAAAGCGACAAACTATGATCTCCTGATCATGGACCTATTCTTTTCCGATGGCACGGCCTTCACAGAATCGGAAGTGACGCAGTTAAAGAGCAAGGCCAACGGCGGAAAGAGACTGGTCATTTCTTACATGTCCATCGGTGAAGTGGAAGATTACAGATACTATTGGCAAGCCGCCTGGAACACCACCAAGCCCTCCTGGATGGATGCCGAAAATCCCGATTGGCCGGGAAACTTCAAAGTAAAATACTGGGACCCGGAATGGCAGAGTATCATTTTTGGCAACGATCAATCGTATTTAAAGAAAATAGTAAATGCCGGGTTCGATGGAGTCTATCTCGACATCATCGATGCGTTTGAATATTATGAATAGAAACTGGATAGCCAAAGCAGATTTTTAAAAATAGGATCCATTCCGGATGTAGCGGCCGGACCTCAGTCCATCAAAGGAGCGCTTTGTGAAATCACCTATGCGCCGCTGATCGAATGGAAAAACTCATAAATCTACTGGACTATATGAACCCATGCGCTTCCTCAACCAGCGCTGCTCCCGGATAAAAATCCATTCGCCATAAAAAACAAAGCCCATCACATGCTTCGGGGCGGATTCGTCATCTTGAAGCTGAGTGCGTTAGGCACGATCTTGAAGTCAACAGATGTATTGCCGAAAATACGTTTTACCTTGCAGGATTGAATAAATCAAATTATCAAAATGAGGCTAGTTTTACCCGTCATCGTACTTTCTCAATTTTTTTGTACGTCGCTTTGGTTTGCCGGCAATGCGATTGCCCCCGACATCGCCAGGGATCTTCATCTTGAACAACACTTTTTAGCGCACCTGACAAGCGCCATACAGTTTGGCTTTATCACCGGGACGTTGGTTTTTGCCGTCCTTTCCATTTCGGATCGTTTCTCTCCTTCCTGGGTATTTTTTTGCAGTGCCATCTTCGCCGGACTTTTTAATCTGGGAATGAGCATCCCTGGAATGCATACCACCGGCATGCTTCTTTTCAGATTTTTGACCGGATTTTTCCTTGCCGGCATCTACCCCGTGGGCATGAAGATAGCATCCGATCATTATAAGGAAGGATTAGGGAGGTCACTGGGCTTTTTGGTGGGAGCATTAGTTCTTGGGACAGCCTTTCCGCACTTATTAAAAAATAGTATCGCGGGCTTCCCCTGGAAATATATTGTGTATGCCACCACGGCCCTATCGCTATTGGGCGGGCTTTGCATTTTATTGTTTGTACCCAATGGCCCCTATCGCAAGTCGGGTCAACGACTAAACTTTACTGAATTCATGAAAGGATTCAGGCTTCCTGATTTTCGCTCGGTATCCTTTGGATATTTTGGACACATGTGGGAGTTGTACACGTTCTGGGCATTTCTGCCGGTGATGCTGATAAACTATAACAACCGTTACCCGGAAACAAACCTGAATGTCTCGCTGTGGTCATTCCTGATCATTGCATCGGGTGGGGTTGCCTGTGTTCTTAGCGGGATACTTTCGCAGTATTTCGGTGCAAAGAGGGTGGCCACGATAGCGTTGTGTTTGTCGTGTCTATGCTGTATTGCTTCCCCGCTTTTTCTGTTATCGGATTCACTTGTTTTATTGATCGTCTTCCTGGTCATTTGGGGGCTGGTAGTAATCGCCGACTCTCCATTGTTTTCAACGCTGGTCGCACGGTATGCTCCCGAAGAATCCAGAGGCACTTCGCTTACCATCGTGAATTGTATCGGGTTCTCGATCACTATTGTTAGCATTCAATTTATAAATGCGCTTTCGTATACAATAGATGCACAATACGTCTATACGCTATTGGCCATCGGGCCAGTGTTTGGACTCATCGCTTTGCTGAAAAAAGAAAAATCGAGTGTTCCCAGCGCGTCGCGTGCATAATCTTTTGAAATCAAGACTCATTCGAGCCATCAGATTTTTTTTTCGCTCCGTTCGGGTCCATATAAGGTCTTGGGATAGGAGCGCCCTATTCGCGATGGTGGATCACTTGGTGCTACCCTGCCGGTTATCCATCATCAACTCCTGATGGTTGGATACATACGTCACCAATTCACTCGTTGCAGCGTTTAGCTCTTCCGAGCAGATGAGTAATTTCTCGGCAATAAGTTCGAATTCATTTTGATCAACGACATTTCTTCTGACCAGGTAAGAAAGCCCGTTTATACGCGCGAGTGGTCCGCGGATACCATGTGACGCACGAAAGGCAATAGATTCCAGCAGCGTGATGGTGTCTTCTTGAAGTTTGTCATGCATTTTCCGCTCGGTGATGGACAAGCCAAGCGTAAGAAAACTCTTGATTGCCCCATCACTGTCGCGTATCGGGATCACGATGCAGTCAAACCAAATGAGTGTACCCCGTTTTGTTTTATGCTCCACTTCGCCTCGCCAGGTCTGCCCCTCCATGAGTACTTGCCTTCTCTCATCGAAGAACGCATCGGAATGACGACCGGATGTTAACGTACGGTAATGATTGCCGATAAGCTCTTCCCTGGTGTAGCCCGAGATCGCTATTACCCGGTCGTTCACTTTTATGAAGTTGCCATCCAGGTCGCTCACGACAGAGTAGATGCTCACGTCAATGGCATCGATGTAGGCCTGTAGCTGGGCGCTTTTTTGCCGCACCATCAGGTCGAGGTTTTCAGAGAATGCCGTCAACTCTTCATTCGTTGCCTGGAGCTCTTCGTTCGTGGCCTGCGTTTCGCGATTGGCCTGGGTCAATTTTTCGGCGTAGTCCCGGATCAGCCAGCGGAAGACCAGCGATTGAGAGAGTACAATAAAGCCGGAAAGAAACATGATGGCGTTTTGAGCAATCGCATAGGGGACGGTCGGGTTTGGAATAAATGGTTCGTGGATGTCGTACCACTGATAGGCAACGTAACATAGGAAAGCGAACAAGAATGAAGCAATCACGTTCGTCAATTTATTAAACACGACTACCGAGCAACACCCCAGCGCAATGAGAAGATATTCCGTGCCGGCTCGCCTTTCCAGGAGCGCTAGTGTTAAAACCATGGCCATGAATCCGTAGGAAACCAGGAAACGGGCCGCCCGGAAGTGGAATCTGGAGTGCAGGAAAAGAACCAGCAGGAGCATGGGTACGTAACCCAATGCCTGTAATACACTCAGGGAGCCCAACAGGAGAAATACAAGAACAAATAAAATGGTCAGGACCAGCGACAACACCAGGAAGGCATTGATGGACACCAGTCGTGCCTTCTCTGACTGATCCATCCCTGCATGGTAGCCAAGGTGGATGAGTTTATTCAGGTGTTCTTTCATTTACCACAGCGTATGATTCTTGTTGCCAAACACATTCCAGTATAATCTTCCCGGATGTTTGTCTCACCTTAAAGATAGCAATTATTCTACTGTTAGGATCGACCCGGTGGGCTGCCGTTGACAGTTGTTGAGATCATTGTTCACATGCTGCCCCTGATATGATGGCCGATGATAAACAAGTACTACCTACAAGCGCTTGAAGGGACGTGATTCACAGCCCGCGAGAGGAAACCGATGGTGTTGTCATTCCAGCTGTCGCTGTGAAAACCGGGTTCAATTCCGGGCAGGTACCTTCGGAAAAGTATATGCTTACGACAATTTAACGCCGCTTCTTCAGCGTCGACAACCCGATGGGGTCGTTTTTTCTTCGACAGGTTTCGTGCTCCAAAGTGTTGTGACGAATTCGGGCGCAGGTGATGAATGTCACGTGATCAAATGCACCGATTGTCCACATTCCAATTGATTACTATTGCATCTTTTGACTACCTTAGAAAAGACAAAACAATCGAATCCATCACGAGTTCGAGGTCTCACCCGCCCAAGCCACAAGCGAAGGCAGGCCGCCCAAATACTACTGGTACCTTTTATACCTCATTCTCGATGATCGGGAAATAATTAAGGAGGGAACGGGTTAAAAAGATCAAAGAATGATTAGAAACACTCCAACGAGGTCTCTTCTTTAAATGTAGGCCCGATGCACCAAGAAGAACTTTCATTTTTTTTCTACGGAAACTTTGTATAAAAACATGAAAAATAAGCGAAGGGATTTTCTAAAGCTTACAGGAATGACCGGTCTTGGCTTAGCCACGGGTGGTCTCTCAACGATATTTGGAGCAACCGTAAATAATTCAAATGCCATGGAAAAAAATTCCGCACTGAAAAATGCAATGGTGGATGATAAAAGCGTGATCGGCGCTTACGGTAAATGGGCCGCCGGCTTGACCGAAAACAAATTGCCCTCCTTGTCTTTCCGGAATAAGGAATTTACCGATGTTAACGCCTGGAAGAAAAATGCGCGCAAGCGATTAGCGGAACGACTGGCGATACCGGAGATAGGAGGGATGCCCATCGTAACCGTTAAAAAACAATATTCATACGACGGTTTACACATCGAAGAACTTAGCTGGCAACTACCCTACGGAGCGGCTACGGATGCTATTCTCTTGAAGCCGATGAATGCAAAAGGTAGGTTGCCGGGTATCCTTGCGTTCCATGACCATGGAGGAGTGAAATATTTCGGCACGCGAAAAATAACCCGCACATCGGATGTGCTTCATCCGCTCATGGCAGAACATCAGAAAGGGTACTACGAAAATTTGGCCTGGGCTAACGAGGTGGCTAAACGCGGATACGTCGTGCTGGTTTCCGATGCGTTTCCGTTTGCGAGCCGGCGGGTATTGATGAATGATATTGCGCCCGATACTTTGCGCCACGGCCTGAGCGATGACGACCCTGAAAGCGTAGAGCACATAGAAGCCTACAACAAATGGGCCTACGACCACGAACACATCATGTCTAAATCCTTGCTCAGCGCCGGAACAACCTGGCCCGGCGTATTTTTTGCCGAAGACAAGAAGGCCCTGGACGTATTATGCAGTCGCCCCGATGTGGATGTAAAAAATATTGGCTGCGGCGGACTCTCCGGCGGCGGCATGCGCACCGTATTCATGGCGGGCCAGGACGACAGGATAAAATGCGCGGTCTGCGTGGGGTTTATGACCACGTGGAGGGACTTTGTAATGAACAAATCACCCAATCACACCTGGATGACCTACGTTCCCTTGTTGCCGAATGAAATGGATTTTCCGGAGATACTAGGATTGCGCGCGCCATTGCCCACGATGGTGTTGAACGATACAGAAGATGAACTGTATACACAGGACGAAGTGAAACGGGCCGATAAAATATTAGCCGAAGTATACCAGAAAGCGGGAGCAGCCGATCACTACAAATGTTCTTACTACCCCGGTCCGCATAAATTCGATAAAAAAATGCAAGCCGATGCGTTTAATTGGTTTGACAAATGGCTCAAGGGATAAGCAAATTTCGAAACATCATTCACTATTAAAGAAATAAAATGAGTACAAGTCGCAGAGAATTTTTAAAGATTTCAAGCCTTACGGGCATGGGATTGGCCAGCACTTCTGTGCTGAAAGGGTATGATCATCTTCAAGAGGGAAACGCAAAGAAACCCGCTCCCCCGCATTTCAATATGTGTGGGTTCGCGGCGCCGAAGATTGAAACGGTGCGTATTGGCTTTATTGGTTTGGGAAACCGAGGTCCCGGTGCCGTTCAGCGAATGATGCATATTGAAGGAACCGATATAAAAGCCTTGTGCGATCTGCGGCCGGAGAAGGCCAATGCGGTGAAGCAAAAACTGGAGGGCACCATCCATCACCCGGATGTTTACACCGGCAAAGAAGAGGAATGGAAAAAGATCTGTGAGCGTGCCGATATTGACCTGGTGTACATCGCCACCCCTTGGGCTTTGCATACGCCGATGGCGGTGTACGCTATGAACCACGGCAAACACGTATGCGTGGAAGTGCCTTCCGCCAAGACACTGGAAGAGTGCTGGCAACTGGTGGAGACATCGGAGCGTACAAAAAAGCATTGTATCATACTCGAAAATTGCTGCTATGACTTTTTTGAGCTGCTTACTTTAAATATGGCCCGCCAGGGTTTGTTCGGAGAGCTGGTGCATGGCGAAGGAGCCTACATTCATACGTTGCTCACGGATAATTTTTCCAAGGAGAAATATTATGACATGTGGCGCCTGAAAGAAAATTTGCGAAACGGCAATCTATATCCCACCCATGGATTGGGACCTGTAGCACAAGCCCTGAATATTAATCGCGGCGATAAGATGGATTACCTGGTAGCGATGTCGGGTAATGACTTTCAAATGGCGGCCATGGCAAATGAATTGGCCGCAAAGGACGCTTTCTTCAAGCCCTACGCCAATAAGAAGTTTCGTGGGAACATCAACACGACCACCATCCGCACCAACAAAGGCCGCACGATCATGTTGCAGCATGATGTTACGTCCCCGAATGTGTATTCACGCATTCATAAGATCAGCGGCACGAAAGGCTCTTGCTTGAAATACCCTGAACCGGGCAAGATCGCATTCGGTCATGAAGGTTGGGTGAGCGACGAAGAATATAAAAACCTGGAGAGCAAATACACGGCACCGATCGTCAGCAAAGTGGGAGAGATGGCCAAGCAAGTGGGCGGTCACGGCGGCATGGACTTCCTCATGGACTGGCGCACGATCGATTGCCTGCGCAACGGCTTACCCATGGATATGGATGTTTATGATGCAGCACTCTGGAGCGCTATTGCCCCGTTGAGTGAGAAATCGGTTGCCAACCGTTCCAATTCGGTAGACATTCCTGATTTTACTTCGGGCTCCTGGAAAACAAATCAACCGGTTGATATTTCCTTAGTGACCGGCGGCACCACAAAAGTGATCATGTAAATGGTAGAACAAATTCATAAGACGCCTCCATTAACCTCATTGCAGTCGTCACAGCGCCTACTGTCGCTGGATTTTATGCGGGGTTTCATCATGGTGCTTCTGGCCCTGGAAGCCAGCCGGCTCTTTGAAACACTTTTTGAAGCATCAGAAGGAAGTTTTATGGAAGGCGTGTGGCTCCAGTTCTTTCACCACCCCTGGCACGGCCTGCGGTTCTGGGATTTGATACAGCCGGGTTTTATGTATATGGCCGGAGTAGCCCTGGCGTTGTCGTTGGTCAAACAAGAAGCTGCGGGAATGGCCTGGGAGCAGTCGCTTAAGAAGATGCTGAAGCGTTCCGCAGGGCTGCTGGCGTTTGGCGTGCTTAACTATGCGGTGCATTCCGATGGCCTGCACCTTAGATTAACCAACGTGCTCACACAGCTGTCGTTTACGTTGCTCGTAGCGTTCCTGATCTTTCGCTGGTCGGCCGTGGCACAAATTGCCGTGTGTGTCGGTTTATTATTGCTTCGGGATGCGTTGTATCACTTTACAAATATTCCAGGTTTTGATCAGCCTGACATCAATCAACATAATTTCGGTAACTATGTGGAGCTGGTCTATTCGGGACGCATCATCGAGGAAGGATGGGTCTCGATCAATTGTATCCCCACGGCGGTGCACACCATTGCCGGAGCTTTGACGGGCAAATTGCTGGTGTCGGGAAAAGAAAAAATAAAAACCATGCTCATCTGGGCGATGATCTGTTTGATCGTCGGGGTGGGCTTGGATGTCGCCGGCATCAGTCCGGTGATCAAACACATTGCTACCTCCTCGTTTACGATCGTTTCCCTGGGCATTTGTTTGGCCGCCTATGCCGGTTGTTATTGGTGGATCGATGTTTTGCAACACCGGAAATACCTCCAGTTCTTTGCCGTTATTGGCATGAATTCGATCTTCATCTACCTGTTTTTCGCCATTGTAGGATCAGGCTGGTTCAATGACTATATCTTTGCCTTGGTCGGCGGGTTGTTGACGCTCCTCCACACACCGGTCATATTTGGTGCGATCATGTCATCCCTCTGCATATTTGCACTCGAATGGGGATTGTGTTACTTTTTGTATAAAAAGAAAATATTTTTCAGGATATAGAATGATTTTTTTGATAAGTGATTTATAACAAGTTCCACAAAATAAAACTCAAGAAATGGATATTAAAATAGCCGAAAATGCTTCTGAATTGGGAAGGGGTGCAGGCGCCGCTGCGGCACAAGCCATACGTGAAACCATTGCTTCAAAAGGCGCTGCCAATATTATTCTGGCCACGGGAACAAGCCAGTTCGAAACACTGAAGCAACTGATTTCGGAAGATATTGACTGGAGTAAAGTGACGATGTTTCATTTGGATGAATACATCAATTTGCCAGTCACGCATCCTGCCAGTTTCAGAAAATACCTGCAGGAAAAATTCATATCGAAGGTACCTCCCTTAAAGGCGGCCTATTTGGTAAACGGGGAGGCGGATCCACAGGTCGAATGCGATCGTCTTGGGAAAGCCATAACCAACCACCCGATCGATGTCGCCCTGGTGGGGATCGGAGAAAACGGTCACCTGGCCTTTAATGATCCGCCGGCAGACTTTGCTACAGAGAAACCCTACATCATCGTTGAACTTGATCAAGCCTGCAGGCAACAGCAACTGGGCGAGGGCTGGTTTAAGTCTTTGGAAGAAGTTCCTCCTCAGGCAATCAGTATGTCCGTGAAACAGATCTTGAAATCGAAAATAATCATTTGTTCGGTGCCGGATAGCCGCAAGGCCGTTGCCGTCAAGAACACTGTAGAGCAAAAGGTCAGCAATATTTATCCCGCCAGCATTTTGCAACAGCATGCCGATTGCCGGCTTTATTTGGATAAGCATTCAGCGAACTTGCTTTCGAAGAAGGCTTCATCCATAATATAGTCTTTTCATCACGAGATCAATTCCGGATAAATGACGAATAAAATAGAAGTCAGTTCCCTTACGAAAAGAGAAACGATCATTTCTGTTCTTATCATTGGGTTGCTATTTTTTATTTTCGGTTTTGTATCCTGGGTAAATGCGATCCTGATACCATACTTCAAGATTGCCTGCGAACTCACCAATTTCCAATCGTACCTGGTGGCCTTTGCGTTTTACATCTCGTATTTCGTTATGTCGGTGCCCTCTTCCTACCTGTTGAAAAAAGTAGGATTTAAAAAAGGGATGATGATTGGATTTCTTTCCATGGCCCTGGGGGCCTTTATTTTTGTGCCCGCCGCATATGCACGTACCTATGAGATTTTCCTGCTCGGTCTTTTTACGATAGGAATAGGGTTGGCCATACTGCAGACAGCCGCCAATCCTTACATTACGGTGTTGGGGCCGAAAGAAAGGGCCGCACAACGCATCAGTATCATGGGAATTTGTAATAAGGGCGCCGGGATCCTTGCGCCGCTTGTATTTGCTGCGGTGATATTCAGAGCAACCGACACCGATCTGTTCAAAACATTAAGTACCATGGATGAAACAGCACGAAATGTTGTTTTGGATGAGTTGATACGAAGAGTCGTTGTTCCCTACAGTATTGTTGGTACCGTGTTGCTGGGTCTTGGACTCATGGTGCTTTACTCACCCTTACCTGAAATTAACACGGAACAGGAGAATACTGAAGTAGCAGCGTCAAACTCCGGCAAGAAAAACATTTTCCAATTCCCACACCTCATCTTGGGAGCGATCGGTATCTTCCTGCATGTGGGTACGCAGGTAATTGCCATCGATACGATCATTGGCTACGCAAACTCCATGCATATAAATTTAATGCAGGCGAAAGTGTTCCCCTCCTATACGCTCTCGGCCACGATGTGCGGGTATATCCTCGGAATCATCTGTATTCCGAAATTTATCAGCCAGGTAAATGCACTGCGGATCTGTACGTTGTTGGGAACGTTGCTGACGCTACTGATTGTTTTTGCGAACGGACAGGTGGCGCTCTTTGGTCACGTCGCTGATATTTCAATCTGGTTCGTGGTGTTGCTGGGCCTTGCCAATTCATTGGTGTGGGCCGGCCTGTGGCCATTGGCATTGGACGGACTCGGGCGTTTCACAAAACTCGGTGCCTCCGTGATGATCATGGGCCTATGCGGCAATGCGATACTGCCACTTTTATATGGACACTTTGCCGACGTGTACAATGTGCGGGCCGCCTACTGGGTATTGTTCCCCTGTTATCTCTATCTTGTATTTTATGCTTTTTCAGGACACAAAATCAGGAATTGGTATTTTTACAAGCCATCTTTAAGTAATGACACGACAGCAACTAAAAATTTATAACGGCAAGCTAATAACCCCTTCCGGAATTATTTCTGACGGCACTTTGGTTATCACAGACGGCGTCATTACGGACGTAGGTAAAAAGAATATTGAAGTTAAAGACGCGATTGAAATAGATGCCCAAGGGAAATATATATCCCCGGGATTTATCGACATACACGTTCACGGCGGTGGAGGATACGATTTCATGGACGCTCGTGAAACCGCTTTCCTGAAAATCGCTGAGACTCATGCTCAGTACGGAACCACCGCCATGCTGCCCACAACGCTGACCAGCACAAAAGAGGGCATGCTGCAGACCCTGGCGGTTTATGAAGAAGCGAATCTGAAAAACATAAACGGCTCTCAATTTCTGGGCATGCACCTGGAGGGGCCTTACTTTGCCATGAGTCAACGCGGTGCACAGGACCCTAAATATATTCGCAATCCGGATCCGGAGGAATATAAAGATATTCTATCGAAGACGTCCTGCATCCGCCGTTGGAGCGCTGCACCCGAGTTGGCGGGAGCAATCGAATTTGGCAAGTATGTGAAATCAAAGGGAATATTGCCGGCCGTTGCGCATACCGATGCTATTTATGAAGACGTGATAAAAGCGTTTGAAGTTGGGTATACACTGGCCACGCATTTGTATTCCGCTATGTCGGGCGTTACGCGGAGAAATGCGTTTCGTTATGCAGGGGTTATCGAAAGTGCTTTTCTCATAGATGACATGGATGTGGAAATCATAACGGATGGCGCACACCTGCCAGCACCGTTACTGAAGCTGGTCTTTAAAATAAAAGGTGCTGATCGCACGGCATTGATCACCGATGCTATGCGGGCCGCCGGTACGGATGTGAGCGAAAGTATTTTGGGAAATAAAGACACCGGTCTAAAAGTAATTGTCGAGGATGGCGTAGCAAAATTGCCCGACCGCACTTCCTTTGCCGGAAGTGTTGCTACGGCAGATCGTCTGATAAGAACCATGACATCGATGGGAGAAGTTTCGCTGGCCGATACTATAAAAATGGCCGCTGCCACACCTGCCCGCATTTTGGGCGTACAGGATCGCAAAGGTGAATTGGTGGTCGGGAAGGATGCTGATATTGTTCTTTTTGATGACGCGATTAATGTTTCGATGACGATGATAAGGGGTAGGATAGTGCATCAACGTTAAGGAAATAAGCGCGCTCGGCATTGCACAAAGTGTTTTTCAACAAAGGCACCCGGCGCTGTACCCGTTTGCGTTACTTATTATGTGAGCATTGAAGCGCAAATGCCACCCCCCACAATAAGCCACACCGCCGCAAGAATAAACAAGACCTTGGCCGAATCCCGGTTGCGATTTCGCTTGACCAATGCTATGATGAAGAGTAGCACCGGCGGGCCGAACGTGATAAGAAATAAAAAAAGTATTAAAAGGCCTATTCCATTCATATGGATTCTGATTAATTGATAAGTTGTTGTAAATATTCCCGCTTGTGATCGCGGTAAAACAGGTTCATGGTTTCGAATGGAATTATTTTGTAGTCCTTGTTCACAATGTGCACACAGGACTTCTTGACCGAACGGACGTCAAAGTTGTAGGCATCAATAAATTGCATAATGATCACCCTGAAGAGGTTGTCATACGTGAGCGCGGGCGCATGGATTTGAGGCAGGCAACAAAGCAATGAATGCAGTTGGTCCGTTGTGGATTCCACCGAATTTCCCGTGCTAAACAATTTGATCATGCGCGAATGAAGCTGAGCATCTTGTTCATACACAATGGTATTGCGACTATTATCCAGCAGGTCTGCGGGATTGACGTAGCGCGTTAGTGGAAATACCGATCCACCCAATTTCAGAGCGTAGCCCATCACCAGCGCATCGGGGTTACAGGGTACGGGAATCAGGTCGTCGGGGTTGAAAATATTTGTCTGCTCCAGAATTTTCCTGCGCACTTCCGTAAGGGTGATCCGGTCGGTTAGTGCATTGAAGTTTTCAAGTCGACCGGCAATCTGCGTGGGCTGCAAGGTGACACCGCGAACACAACGTTGCTTCAACGCAAATTCAATGACTTGCCCGATCTCGTCATCGTTGAGATTTTTCTGGACCGTAACGACCAGGGTGGTCGACAAGTTGAGCGCGTTTAAATGTGCCAGAGCTTCTTCACGAATGGTCGAAAGGCTTGCACCCCGCATCACTTGCAGCACTTCATTTCTGAAGGAATCAAATTGCAGGTAAATTTCAAAGTCGGGCGCATAGGATGCCAGTCGCTTTGCGAATTCAAAATTCCTGGCAATCTCGATACCATTGGTATTGAGCATGAGATGTTTTATGGGCAGCGATTTGGCGTAATCGAGTATCTCGAACAATTGTGGGTGCAGCGTAGGTTCTCCTCCGCTGATCTGGATGACATCAGGCTCACGCTCATTGGCGACAACGGCATCCAACATTTTTTTCACTTCCTCCAGCGTACGGTGTCTGCCATAGGCCGGCGATGAACCGGCGTAGCAAGTCGGGCAGGTTAAGTTGCAACGGTCGGTAATCTCTACTACCGTCAGGCAGGAGTGTTGCTCGTGGTCCGGGCATAGCCCACAATCATACGGACATCCATAGTGTGTTTTTGTGTTGAATGTATAAGGTGTCTCCGATGGCTTATTGTAGTTCCGGATATTCTTGTAATAGGCAACATCATCTGCAATGATAACTTTTGACGCACCGTGCTCAGGGCAGCGCTTCAACATGTATACCTTCTCGTCTTCAAACACAATTTTTGCGTCGATGCGTTTCAGGCACTCCGGGCAGAGACTTAAAGTGAAGTCATAATAGGTATACTTTCGCGTAGGCACGGGGGAGATGGATTAAGGTTTTTCTATAATATACGAAGCATGCGATACAAAGCCACTGTATACTGCTCAGACCCAACACGAAAAACGTATTGGGCTTGATAAATTCTATCAGAAAGCGGAATCCGAAATAACTCACCATGAAGAGCTTAAAAAGGAGGCCGTTTTCCAATTTGTTTTGGTTGTATAGCATCCTCAAGAAAATAAATAGTACGGCGAGAAACAAGAGTTCGTACAAGGCAATAGGATGACGCTTCAAACCATCGCCTAAATTCATTCCGGTAACAAAGGAAGTCGTCGTTCCATACGTAAACTCGTTCACACCCGATAGGAAACAGCCTATTCTGCCAATGAAGATACCCAGTAGGATCGGCAACGTAAAGAGATCGCCGGACGAATTTTTTTCCTTGATGATCCGCTTGGCCATTTCCACACCGAGCAGTCCCCCAAACAATCCGCCCATGATGGTTTTAAGATTGTATAACTGCATTAAGCTTACGGCGCTGGTATTCAGGACCGGGTTTTCGAGAAATCCCATCATGCGCGAACCAAAAAAAGCGCCCAACGCTGCCCCTAACACAATGGAGAGCCTGTTGGAAGGGTTTATGGGATCAAAGCGGTTTTTTCGCAGGTAGGCGTAATAGCGATAAGCGGAAAAGAAGGCTATATATTCTACGATCAAGTGAATATTTAACGGTGTCCCCGAGATCGTAATTTCAAAAGGGATGGATAACACGGCGTCTGGTTTAGACAAAAATAATGAGAAATATCTGGTGAATGCGTGTATATTAACTCGCAATCTTAACGGCTACTAAAACTTATCTTTGTAAACAAACAAGGCTGGAAAGATGAAAAACAAATTTTCATATGAATAAAAAGCAAGCAGTGAAAGCCATCATCTTTTTATTTTGTCTTACCGGATACCATCGACTCTATGCTCAGGAACCGCTCACCAAGGAGGCCATCGCCGGTGAATGGTTATGCCGGGAAGTCACGAGCTTGCCCGACGATCCGGAAACCAAAGCGGCCATGGAGGTGATGAAGGAGGGCTTTTTGAATTCACGATTTATCTTTAAGACCGATGGGATTTTTATTTTAATATTTCCCCCAGGAAGTCCGGCAGTGTTAAAGGGAATGGATTTTCTAAACAACAGAAAATGGTACTTTTATCCGGACGAGTCCGTAATCTCGATCGGAACGCTGAAGGAGAATCTGATGCAAATATTCGCAAAGGAACATAACGGCAATATGATTTTTCTCATTCGCGACATTCCCTTAGCCCTGAGAATGGAAAAGGTGCAAAAGCCATAACGTTCCCTTGAGTGACTTTTGAAAATCGAGTCACCACTACGCGAGATTGGGATTTTGATAGACTCTAAAAGCGCCAATATGTCTCATGGTACTCGTCCAGCGTGAGATAGTGTTCCTGAATCCACCGTGCACCAGGGATGAAGCTTTACCGAGAAAAAGGAAGGCTGCACCAATCAACTTGTGTTCGAACGCTTATCGGCGCATCAACCCTGTGTGTCACCTGAATACAGGTGGATCGCTTTGACTTCGTTCTAATTCGCATTATCTTAGAATGTAATTTTATCGCGCACGGAAGATTTCAACAATTGTTCCGGGCTTGGAGCTGACAAATCTTTTATCAAAATCAACTTTAGAGATCATGCCTGGGGATTTTCCGAAAACCCATTAACAGAGTAGGAATGTTCGACATTTCAAAAAAAACTCCTATGAAAAAGAAGTCCGCCGCAAAAAAAGTAACGGCAAAAAAAAGCGCAGCCAAGAAGGCGGCCAAGAAAAGAGTGGTAAAAAAAACCGGTAAAAAAAGGATGTTAAAAAGCGACGCCCCGGGGGGAGATCCTAAATTGCCAAGAAAAACGAATGCATGATAGGCCCAAGCGGCCGATCCTAGATTACCGAAGTAACATTATCAATTGAAGGGCACGCCCGCCTCCCTGCACATACAAGGTTACCAAATGCTTCCCTTGGACGCAAAGAATTTCAGCCCGGCACACACAGGGCGTGGATGTCGGCGTGTGCGTATGTGCGTATCGTAAATTATTATTGGGAAATACATGATTTTAGGACGTTATCCCTATCTTCAGGGATGTGAAAGCTTTTGTCAAATCCCTCTTTGGCTTTATTTTTTTACTGTTGCCGTGGGTGACGTGTGCCCAATCACCCGACCCTTATTTCCGGAAAGCAGGCGCCATGGTCCGGCGCGACGCACATGGCGCGTTTACCAACTACATGAAATCGCTGGAGCTTGCCCGGAAAAATAAGGATTGGCAGCAATATATACTCACCCTAAACCGTCTTGGTTTCTTAAACAGCTATTGGGAGTCCGACGAAACAGCCATCGTTTTTTCCAACCTCAAAGAGGGTATAACCTTGTTGAAAGACGCCAAGGCCGATTCGAGCCTGGCCGTGTTTGAATACAATGTTGCCGATTTTTACGACGACAATACCGCCGAAATACAAGTACCCCTCCTGCATCTGAAGCGGGCGCTTGCCCTATGGCAATCCTTGGGCATAACCGAAAACAGGTCGGTGGCCGACTGCTACCATGTGCTGGGCGACGTGTATAAATTTAAAGTATACGATTTTCAGGCGGCCGAGCGGAGCTATGAAAAAGCCCTGCAGATACGCGAGCATATCGGCGTAACGGATCCCAAGCTGTTGATGACCACCTACTACAACCTGGCCGCGACCAATCGTTCGCAGCACGAGTACGAAAAAGCGCTGGCCTATGGTGAAAAAGCATTGGCCATGATCCCACAAATCAAGTCTCTGGAATATGCCGAATTGGCCAACGGCATGGTAGGCAACATCTACCGCGACATGAACCAATCGGCGATGGCAAGGAAATATTATCTCGCCGCCATCAACATCAATAAAAATAACGAGGACAAAAGCAACATGGCCTTTTACTATACCGGTCTGGGCGAGTTGGCCATGAACGATACTTTGTATCGCGAAGCATTGCTGTATCTCGACAAAGCCGAAGCCATTTACCGTCGTAGCCATGCCGACCGCTTTATGCTGGCCTACGAGTTGCAGATCAAGTGCGACCTGCTGGCGGGGATGAACGACTTGAATAATTATCGCAAAACATTTAAGGCCATGCTGACGGAGCTGAAGAACCTCAAAATGACGGAGTCGCGCGCGGCGGCCTACGGCTACCTGAGCATTGCCATGTTTTATGGGAAGATCAAACAATACGATTCATCGTTATACTTTTTCCAAAAAGGACTGCAGATCTCCGCACCGGGTTTCAACTCCCTCAACTCCGCCGACAACCCGTCGCAACAGATGTTCGGTGTAAACTATGCCGCCTATCGTCTGCCATTGGAAAAAGGCATCGTGTTGAAGGCGCTCTTCTTCGAAACGCGCGACAAAAAATATTTCGACCAGGCCCTTCAAAGTCTTTTCCTTGCCGAAAAACTATTGTCGCTCGAGCGCAACACGTTCGACATGGAAGATTCCAAATGGAAATTTCTTGAATCAAACTACGTGGTATACGAAGCCATCATCTCGCTGCTCTACCGGGGAACACAGCTCTACAATGACGCCAGTCTGGTGCAGCAGGCCTTTCAATACTTCGAACAAAGCAAAGTACGCTCGCTGGCCGATGCCCTTATGGCCGTCGAACTTACACGCCACATTAGCCGCGAAGATACCTTGCTGCGCAGGCATGCCGCGCTAAAACGCAAACTCTTCGAAGCCCAGGACAATCTGAGCCAGGCCATCGGCCAGGTGGCTACTGAAAAAAGCGTAAGCGAACTTCGCGGCGAGATTGTGAAATACGATCGTGAAATTCAAAACTGTAAAGACGCCATCGGGCTAAAATATCCGGGGTACTTCAATGTGCGCTACGGGTATCAAACGCCGTCGTTGGCGAGCGTACAACAATTTGTGGGCGAGCACCATCGGGTGTTACTGGAATACTTTTTCGGAAACGAGTCGGTTTACGCCTTGTGCATTTTGGAGGACAAGGTTCTTTTTAAAAGGTTGGGCTCGGCCGATAGCCTGCGCACCAGTGCAAGTCGACTGCTACGCATATTTAATGAAGAACACTCCAGCCTGGATAAAGAATCCTATGATCGTTTTACAGAAAGTGCTCATACACTGTACAACAAACTTGTGCTGCCCTTTCGCGATCAATTGACAAACAAGTCCGCGTTGCAAATTATACCCGATGGAATAATCAGCCAGATTCCTTTCGAAGTATTGCTGACACAGCCCGTCAGCTCGACGCATGTAAACTACCGGGCATTGCCATACCTTATCAAAGATTTCACCATCGGTTATTCCTACTCGTCGTCGATGCTCGGGCAGGCGCTCAACCCAACCCTGCACAACCCTTCCGTACTGGCCTTTGGATTTACAGGCGGCCAACGGTGGCGCGCACCCGATCCACAGCTGGAAGATATAGAAGGCACCGAAAAGGAACTCGACGTATTGGGTAGTATTTTCGATACAGGAAAATTCCTGGTGGGTGAAGATGCCACGGAAGTAAATTTCAAGGCGATGGCACCCGACTTTGACATTATCCACCTGGCCATGCACGGGCAAGGCGATGTAAAAAAAGATTTTGCGGCCAGTCTGTATTTCCGCAAAAAATACGATTCGCTCGAAGATGGCGTGCTGCACGCCTATGAGCTTTACGGTCTCAACCTGAAAGCGCGTCTGGCGGTGCTTACCTCGTGCGAGGCCGGCCTGGGAAAGGACTTTAAAGGCGAGGGCATGCTGAGTATGGCCAGTGCCTTTACCCATTCGGGATGCGAAAATATTTTGATGAGCCTTTGGAAAGTAAATGACCAAACGTCCATCGGGCTGATGGACGATTTTTATAGATTTTTGATCCAGGGCGAAACCATAGACAATGCGTTGCGCAATGCCAAACTAAAATACCTCGAAACCGCCGACGAGATCACGGCCGATCCCATGTCGTGGGCGCCTATGGTGGCATACGGCGACTTGGAAAAAATATTCCCTAAGCAAAACAGCAGGACAACCTGGAGCATCGTGGGAATAGGCACTTTGCTCCTGGTGGCCCTGCTGGTGTATTTTAGACGGAGAAAATAGAATGGCCTACTTGGGAAGTTTTTTGTCGCCATTCACCGCAGTGCGTTGTTCAACGGTCAGCCGGGCCGCGCTTAGACGCGTGTAGGTGACACGACTCACAGCATTTTCTCTGGGCCAGAGTGGCGTGTCTTTTTTCATTAGAATCTCCAGCTGCTTTTCGATGAGTGATTCTCCCTCAGGATCGGGGATATCTATGTTGATGTCGGGGGTCTTAGAGTTTTTCTGCATCTCGTCAAGTTTTGCTTCTTTCGTCTCCCTGCGTTTTTCATAAACCTTCATCACATCGTCGTAGCCCGGAGGTAGTCCGTCCGGCTTTTTGGCGTTGGCATAATGATAACTTTTCGCGATAGCGGCGTTATTCACATCGTAGTACACAAATTCCAATACTTTGGGAAGCACTTTGTCGGATACAAAATTGAGAATGCGTCGAACACCCTTTCCGCTAAAATTGGGATTGTCGCGGTTGCGCTCGGTAGTAAATTCAGGGACAAAGTCCAGTAGGATTTTGATTTTGAAATCGGGGTGCGTCGAGGGCACGTCCGTGGCAATTACCCGCATCGTAAAGGCGATGGGGGGTATGAACTGCTCATCATTTTTGGTGACATAGAAATCCTCTACGGATTTCGGGATAAAGTCGTCCTGATACATAGGTTGAAGGTTTAAAGGTTATGAAAAGTTTAGTTTACTTTTTCGAATAACTCCTTTGCTTTCGAGGCATACGAAATTTCGGTTGCACCCAATTCCTTCAGCATATTTTTCGCGCGTTCCACGTCACCACTTTTCAGATAGCAAAGGCTCAAATACCATTTGGCCTGTAGATCGAGATCGTCGTAGTTTTTTATCAGCAAGTTAAAGTTTTCTTCGGCTTCTTGTACATGCCCCAGCGTGAGGTTGGCATTGCCCAGGAGGAGGAGCAGGCCCGGCTCCGGATGGTCGTTGTAGGATTGTTTCAGTCCGCGGGCTGCGGTTTCATAATCGCCTTGTTCGTATGCCTGAAGGGCCTGGCGGCGCTGTGTTCCTTCGTGGAGACTCCGCACACCCGGTTCGAATGCGTTGGGGTAAGGCTTGAAGTACGCTTGAAACAATTTGTTGGGATCTTCGGGCACCGACAACCATACAAAGGCCACTACAAGGGCACCGATAACAGCCGCGGCCACCAGGTAGTACCAGGGGCGCAACGATGGGGTGGAGGCTAGCAGGTGACGTTCCATTCTTTTAAGATATTGGAGTTTGTCTTGCTGCCCTTGGTAACGAATGACTTGGATCAGCAGTTGTTCCCGCACGAACAGCGCTTTGAATGGCTCGTCCGTTTCCAAACGGCTGCTCACTTCTTGCATACCCACATCGTCGAGATCGACTTCGAAGTATCGTTCAACGAGCGTTATATCGCGTTCGTCAGTATACATGGTTGATAACTTTTTGAGTTCTTGATAATTCTTCTTCGAAAATCTTGCGCAGGCGGGCCATGCACTTGCATTTTTGATTTTTGGCTGTTTCCGCATTTTTGTATTGCAAGGCCTCGCTTATCTCCGGCATGCTCTTCTTTTCATAATAGAACATTTCGATTAGCCGCCGGCAGGGATTGCCCAATTTGGCGAGCGCAATGCCGGCAACATCGAAAGCGTGCTCGTCGGGCGCTTGCGTTTGCTCTTCCACCAAGTATTCTTTAAGCCACTTCTCCTGGTTGATGGGCGTGTACCGTTTTTCTTTGCGGATATATTCTTTTACAATATTTTTCCCGATGCCGAAGAGATACGTTTTGACGCTGCTCACTAACGTTTCGAGCTTTCCTTGCTTGATATTGTCGTAAAAGATGAGGATGGTGAGTTGATAAATGTCTTTGCTATCATCGTCAGAACAATGATACTCTTTGGTTATCCACCGAAGAAATTCTTCGCGGTATTCCGCGTAGACTAAACCTAATTCAGTTTGGCCACCGGAACGAATTTTCTTTATGATTTCATTCTGTATCATGGTAGTGGCATTAATGTAAAAGCAACAATCCGGTAACCCGCTTTTCAAAAAAATGTACCGAAGTAACCTTTTTCGATGAAAAAAGGGACGTTACCTTTTTGGTTGACCTCCATAAAGGGACACAACAAAAAAACGTACCCTATGAAAACCCTCATCCTCGCCGCAGCTTTCGCATTCGTAAGCTTCTGCACCTTGTATGCTCAAGACATCGTTCAGGTTTCAACGCCTGTTGCCCAAGCCCTCCAACGCAATTTCGCTGGAGCTTCCCAGATTCGCTGGCAAAAAACCGGTCCACTCTACCTGGCACAATTTCAGTACAACAGTGGATTCTGGCTTGCCTACTTCGACGATCAAGGCGCTATGGCAGCCAGTGGCCGTAAGATTGCCAGCATAGACCAACTGCCCGTGGCCGTGCAGCGTGGTTTCACACAACTGCAGCGGAAACAAGAACGCAAGTATGGTACTTTTGAAGTGGGAGCACCGTATGAGCTGGTGATGGAAAATAGTGGTGGCACACAGTATTTCCTGCCCATCGAAAACAGCCGCATCTCGATGATGACTACGTCTGATGCTTCGGGCAACACCGCCATTCGCACGAAGCGTATTAAAAACACACCTGCCACGCCTGCTCCCGATATGGTGGCGTCATCCAACCACCATTGATCGAGGTATAAAAAATAGTTTGGGTTCTGTAAGCGTGCGGCCTGGTAACGGGTTGCACGTTTTTTTTTGAGGAAGGCGAAAAAATGATCGTTTTTTTAAACACAGGGTTCAACGTCCTATCCTCACGCGCTTGGCCGGGATATGATCATCGATCTAAGTTTGATATCCCATTCGCTTCACAGCGTCAATAACTACCAGGTGGCGGTTCGCTTTTAAACAGGTTTGATAAGTAATGAAATTAAAACAATTCATACATACGGCTCCCACGGTAACCCTCAACGCGAAGGCCTCACCTTACAAAAGCCTGCTAAGGTCATCACCATTTTCGATGCTATGGGTAAGAGAGTGTACGCGCAGCCGCAGGGCGGTGCTGCTACGCAAACCATCGACGTGGGCACGTGGGGAAAAGGTGTCTACACATCATTGTTGATGATGGGGAGAGCGTGTTTACGAAGCGGTTGGTTGTGATTTAAGGGCTTTGGATGTGACCAGCGCTGGCGTTGCGTCTTAAGAATGCACTTTGCGCATTACTCAAAGACTAAACCACGTTTTGGCAAAACCAAAAGTAGATTTGGATAAATCGCTTTGCCGGGCGCGAGCGAAATTTGTTTCATAAAAACAATGAAACATATGAAAGTATTTGTTACAGGAGCCACAGGCTTCATTGGTACGGCGCTCGTTCAGGAATTGACAAAAGCCGGTCACCGGGTTTTAGGACTTGCCCGTTCTGCTGCTTCGGCTGAAAAACTCAAAGCTGCCGGCGCCGAAGTTCAACAGGGCGACCTGGAAGACCTGGATAGTTTGCGCGCCGGAGCAGCGGCGGCCGACGGGGTGATCCATGCCGGGTTTGTACATGACTTTTCCCGCTTCGCAGAAGTATGCCAGATTGATAAAGCGGCGATAGAGACCCTGGGTTCAGCACTGGCCGGTTCCAATCGCCCGTTTATCGTTACGTCGGGCACGGCACTCGTCAACCAGGGTACTATGGCCACCGAAGATATGCCCAGCATGCATGATGTCACACGGTTTCCGCGGGTCTCAGAATCTTCACTGGATCCTTTTACAACGCAGGGTGTGCGCACAGCCATCATTCGATTGGCGCCCTCCGTTCACGGTGAAGGTGACTACCGCGGTTTTATACCGATGCTGGTCAACATTGCCCGGCAAAAAGGTGTTGTTGCTTATATCGGCGAGGGCCTGAATCGCTGGAACGCGGTACACCGGCTGGATGCTGTGCATTTGTATCGATTGGCTTTGGAGAAGGGTGAAGCCGGAATGAAATATCATGCCGTGGGCGATGAAGGCATCACGCTCAAAGCCATCTCTGAAGTGATCGGCCGGCAATTGAACCTTCCGGTGATATCCATCGCCCCGGAAGAAGCAGCTGCGCACTTTGGCTGGTTTGCCATGATGGCCTCCCTGGATTGTCCCGCCTCCAGTCAACTCACACAAAGGCGTCTCGATTGGAAAACAGTGCACCCCACGTTGCCGGAGGATCTTGCCAACGGTATCTACTTTAAATGATTACGCTTAAATTGTAGTGCCATGACGAAACAACTGACCCGATTCAAAACCATCAGCGAATTTCACCGGACAGCGCACCTGCCCAAGCCGCAGCATCCGCTCATCACGTTGGTCGATTTGAAGATGATGGGTAGACCGCCGGAAGGGACGTACAGCAGGGTTTACGATTTTTATTCCATCTCACTCAAAAAGAACTTCCATCTCCCCATGCTGTACGGACAGCAACCGCATGACTTCGATGATGGCGTGCTGCACTTCATGGCACCGGGACAGGTGATCACCGTGACGATCAACAAAGACCAGCCACACGATCCTTCCGGATGGATGATCTTATTCCATCCGGATCTATTGTGGAACACGCCGCTCGCAAAAACGATCAAGCAATATGAATATTTCGGCTATGCCGCCAACGAAGCCCTGCACCTTTCGGACAGAGAGGAGGCGATGATCAGCGGCATTGCTAAAAATATAGAACACGAATACCAGGCCAACATCGACCGGTTCAGCCTGCCGGTGATCATTGCCCAGCTGGAGCTGCTCTTGACCTATGCCGACCGGTTTTATCAACGCCAGTTCATCACCCGCAAGGTTGCCAATCATGAAATACTCGCCAGAATGGAAGCCTTGCTCAACGACTATTTCGCGAGCGGCAGTTTGATCAAAGAGGGCCTGCCTACAGTCTCTTACATGGCCGATGCCCTGAATGTATCTCCCAATTACTTAAGCGGCCTGCTCAAAAACCTCACCGGCCAGAGTACTCAGCAACACTTGCATGACAAACTGATCGGGCTGGCCAAAGAGAAGTTATCGACCACTACACTTTCGGTTAGTGAAATTGCATATGAATTGGGGTTTGAGCATCTGGCGTCGTTCAGTAAATTATTTAAGACTAAGACAAATCTGTCGCCTTTGGAGTTTAGGCAGTCGTTCAATTAACCATTGATCGATGTAGAAAAAAATAGTTTGGGTTCTATAAGCGTGCGGCTTGGTGTCGGGCTGCACGCTTCTTTTTGCGGTCAGTCACTTGGGCCGCCTTGCCTTGGTCTTCATTTTATCGTGTCGCATATGAGGGTTATTTGGTTAACCTTAAATTTTGTCTTAGAGACTTGTCTGCAGAACCAAAAAAACGCACATTATTTTTTGTCGGTTAATAACAAGCGCAAATCATTTTGAGAAGTAACTAATGTTTGAGGTAGAATTCCATTCCATTTTTTTAGAAATTCATCGATAATTTCCCGTCTATTAGTTTCTTGCGTTTTAAGATTTTCTATTTTTGCAATTAGAGCCTCTTGCTCGAACTTCATTCTTAAGTTTTCCATTGCAATTGTGTGGGCGCGCTTTTCGAGGTCGGCGATTTTTTCACGGCCTTCTTGCTCTAATTTGAGCTTTTCAGTTTCCATTAGAGTTCCAATTTTTTTATTGACAGATTCGCGATACATACTTGTCGGGTCAATTTTTATGGAAACATTTTCAATTATGATTCCAGTCTCGCCTAGTAATCGGCCCGTCCGATACCGGATAATCGATTTAAGCCTGCCTTTTGTTGAAGTTGTATCCGATTCCTTTAAAAAGTCATTTACCAACTTTTCAATTACAATTGCGCTGTCTATGGCCGCTTTCATCGTATAAAGTGAGAATACAGTTCTTATTGCTTGTCGAACTTTATCTTTTATAGCCCTTTGTATCTTCTTGTCCGCCTCCTCACCTCCTTTAGGACCGTATGTGGAGACCAATACTTTGGTGCTTGGATTTACGTCTCTTTCTGTATCCTTGCTCTTGTCAAGTTCATATTGCACGTAGCCCAAAACCTTTGCTTGAAAGTCATCAGTGCTTTCCACGTTAACACCTAGGTCTTCTTTGCCGTCGGTCCCAAGGAGATCTGCAATTGTTAACTGGTCTCTTGAGGCATCATACCTCTCAATTGTATGCATGAAGGGTAAATAGAAATGCAACCCTGGAGTCACTGGGCCCGATACCAATTGACCCCAACGATAGATGACTACTATTTCATGTTCGTTGACTTTTGTCGTACTGAATGCAAAAATTGTTAGCAGGATTCCAACGATAACCTTTGCGGCTATCGATTTGATTGAGTTGGTAACCATTTTCATAAGGAAGTCCTTTGAGAGTTTCATATAGTCTTTATGTAGTCATGAGAACTTTTTTAAAACAAAATGCCCATCACTCTATCTCCTTCGGGATAGCATGATGGGCCCTAAACATAACTAATATAACAAGGTGCAAAGGAAAAGTCAATACTTAACCTGTATTAATTTTTTTGAAAAGTCTCGAGCAAGGGTTTGCGGCATCATTGCCTGTAGATTTTTGGCATATCGGTAAGAGAGGTTGAACTTTTCATCGGATCAACCTGCACCTGCGGCTATGCCATTTCCGGTTCAAGTCTAGCAAATGATCTCTATTTCTTTAACGCGACAACATCTGGACAGCATGATTCTGTCAAAATCATGATATTTTTAAAATATGGATCTAATCCTGCTTGAAAATCAGCGAAGATTGATTTTATTAGTAAGATGTGGCTCGGATAGATGAATGATAACCAAACTCCGCTCAATTCTTCAGATTAAATTCTCATTTGGAAAGGATTCCGAGTTTTTTCAGGTATTTGCTGAGGACGTCGGCGCGATTTGCATGTATGATATGACTCAAAGATTGAGTATTCCGGTTGCTTTTACCATGGAAAATAAGCTCAGGGCTGTTTTTCTTTTCATTTCGAAAGCTGATGGTTTTTTTCTTTTTAATATTTCAGGCGTAGACATTAAAAAGGCAATAAAAGGGTTTTCTTCTTTTGAAGACGCCTCAGCCAACAATATGATCACCGAATGGGAACTATCAATAATATTACACGATAAAGATTACTATTCTCGTACCATTTTTCACAACGGGGTTAACGAATTCGTCATCACTAATAAAGGAATAAAAATAAAATGGAATTAAACGAACTATTTGGCAAGAAGCTGACTCAAATGAACAAAAGACATAAGCGTGTTGAACTCTTGTTTGAGGACGCCCGTAGCGCATACCTTGTGAAGTTTGAGGGTTTTGTTTTTGAGTCAGAACTCAGCCCAATGGATCAAACTGTTGCAAAAATCAGTAGAAGAGATTCCCTTGGTATGAAAGGAATTGATCTGTTAAGCTACTTTAATTACAACGATACAAGTCGATTTGAGCAAATATTTATTCAGTTTGACGAAAATGCTTTCAAAAAGAATGAACTCATCTGCATTGCCAGAAACGTCCAACTTATTAAAACTTTTGATGTAGCTCGATTTGAAAATAGAATACAAATTTTTGGAGTTGAAGCACTGCTTGAAGGATGCCTAAATATGAACTTTCCGTCAGAACTTAGTGAGCTATCCACTCACACGAGATTAGAAGAGGTTTCTGACATTGATATCAACTGGTTAACAATTGATCAATGTGTTATTCATACTGTCGGGAATGGACTTGTTCGGGTTGAGCTTCAGTATGGATCTGATGGAGACCAATTGAGAGACGACGGAGAAAAATTTTATGAAAATTATCCTTTTGGTTTTGATATTAGCTTAAAGTATAACGAAACTGGTGATTTGGAAATTGAATCTATAGGAAGATTGATTGTTGACACATCGTCCTTTTACAATGATAATTCTTGGGGTCATGAGTAATGCCTGCAAATTTAATTTTACCTTGTGAAATAACTGTATCAAGAATTATTGGTGACCTCCAGGTCTGCAGCTGCTCTCTCGCTACGCCATCATACCACTCACGAAGACCTCTACATATTCTTTCATTTTATTGATAATTCGTTCGCCTATGGCACGAGCCTGTAAAATGCTAGGGCGATCGCCGAGGCACTTTAAGACTTCATCACGCAAAGGTTCTTGCCCGCTAAATATATAAGTATCAATTAATGCCTTGAATTGTTCCTTATCAAGGTGTTCATCATCGCACAGCTTGGCGAGGGCCAGTACTTTCTGTTCCTGCCAGTACTTTTCGAATTCGTTCAGGATATTGTCGGCGTCTTCAATTTTAGGTAGATTCTCGTTTATGAATTTCTCAATTAACTCACGCTTGCTTCGCAAGGTCACCTCGCTCCCGAGCAAATCCATGATGGCCTTCCGCTGCCGTTGTGCCTCGGTAGTTTTGGCTTGCTTTAACCGTGCTAGGAGTTTAATGATGTAGGCTACATTGATCTGATCGCGGTGGATCAATTCTAACTCAAAATCGACATCATTCAGAATGGAAGTCTTTTGTTTTTGCGTATTGTGTTTGACCTTTTCGTACAAGTCAAGGTACTTGCTTTTGTAGTTGTTGAACGTCTCTTCATCTATGCCCAAATTGTCCCAGGAAAAATCCGTGTAGGAAGCCAGGACATTCTTCACGCGTAAAAGGGCGCGGAATGCCTGTATGAAGGCCAGTTCATCTTCTTCGCTGATCAGATCATCTACGCTTTGATAGGTAGGGGCTATGGTTAGCAAGTTCTTTAACGCCTCATCAAACTTCTCCGCAATAACCTCCACTGAAGGCAAGAGAATTACTTCTACCGCATCTTTGTTTGAAAATAGCGTGATGGCTTTATCGGTAGCTTCTTTTAGGTTGCGAAACGATAGGATGTTGCCTTGCGATTTCTGCTCACCTAAAATTCGGTTGGTTCTGGAGTAGGCCTGTATGAGGCCGTGATGTTTGAGGTTCTTATCGACATACAGCGTGTTTACTTTCTTTGCATCGAAGCCGGTGAGCATCATGTTGACTACAATAACGATGTCGAGGCGATCCTGCTCGTCATTAAAGGTTTGCTTCTCCCGTTCCTTTAGCCGTTTGCTGATGTCTTTAAAGTAGTTCTCAAACTGCTGACCGTCTCTTGTTGAAAAGTTGGTGCCGTACATTTGATTATAGTCACCGATATATGTTTCCAGTTTATCGCGCGTATGACTGGATTTATATAAGGCCTGTGGATCGGCTGCTAGCGGAAATTCATCTCCAGGTAAATAATCTTGAGCGTCGTCATCGTCTTCATTTGCTCCGTAGGTGAATATGGTGGCGATCCGCAAATTATGCTCTCCGGCCACTTTCTTACGTTTAAAGATGTCGTAATATTTGATCAGGCTCGGAATACTGCTTACGGCAAACAAGGCAGAGTACTCTTTGCTAAAGGTCTTCTGATCATGCCAAGCTATGATATAGTCAACAATCTTTTCTAAGCGCTTTTCGGAATTGAGTACTTCAGCTTTGTCAATGTCTTCTACTTCAATATCAATGAACGTGTTTCCTTTCTGTTTGTATTTACCCACGTACTCAATGCCAAACTTCAACACATTCTGATCGCGGATTGCGTCGGTGATTACGTATTTGTGCAGGCACTCACCAAACAGGTCTTTGGTAGTGCGCTTGCCAAATTCATTTTTACTGGCATTATCCGCAAAGATGGGTGTCCCGGTAAACCCAAAGAGCTGACTCTTTTTAAAGTACTCGATGATACGGTCATGTGTTTCGCCAAACTGACTTCGATGGCACTCGTCAAAAATGAAGACAATCTTCTTGTCTTTCAGGTACGCCATCCGGTTTTCGTAGTGTGCTTTGGTGATGGCGTTGTTTAGCTTTTGAATAGTGGTGAGCACCAACTTGGTATCATCAGTAAGTTGTTTTACCAACGAGCTGGTATTATCGGTAACGTCAACGCTGTCTTTCTTGAAGCTGTTAAATTCCTGCATGGTTTGGTAATCCAGGTCTTTACGGTCGACCACAAAAACCACCTTGTGCACACCGGGCAAATCCATAATGATCTGGCTGGCCTTGAAAGAGGTGAGGGTTTTGCCCGAACCGGTCGTGTGCCAGATGTAGCCATTGGCATTGGTAGTGGCTACTTGTCTAATGATCGCTTCCGTAGCGTGGTACTGGTATGGGCGAAGGACCATCATTACCTTAGCAGTTTCATTGATGACTACGTAATGGGCGATCATCCTGCCCAAGTGATCTGTATTCAGAAAAGCTTGGGCAAAATCAGTAAGCTCGGTGATGTTTTTATTATCCTGGCGTGACCAAAAGTAGGTTTGTAGTACGGATTGCAAAGGATTATTGGCGAGGTACTTTGTGTTGGCTCCATTACTGATGATGAAGATCTGTACGTACTGAAACAAACCGTGATTGCTCCAAAACGAATGCTTCTGGTAGCGGTTGATCTGGTTGAAGGCTTCTTTGATTTCCATGCCTCGCCTTTTCAGCTCGATTTGGGCCAACGGCAATCCGTTTACCAGCAGCGTGACATCGTACCGGTTCTTGTAGCTGCCCTCCAACGAGATTTGATTGGTAACCTGATATCTATTTAGCGACCAATCTTCGTTGTTGTAAAAGCGTACATAAAACGAATCTCCATTTTCTTTTGTCAATTGAAAACGATCGCGCAAAGTCTTTGCTTTGTCAAATAAATTGCCCTTGGAAAGATGATTTAATACTATGTTAAACTCTTTAGTAGTGAACGTGGTTTTATTGAAGATCTCTAGTTGTGTTTGAAGATTAGAGAGCAATGCATTGCCGTCAGAAATTACCGTGACCTCATAGCCTAAGGCACTCAATTGCTTAATGAGGTTGCTTTCTAAGATAGCTTCCGATTGAGGCATTAGGTTAATCAGACTGTTATTCGTTCAATTTTTTTATTCCCGATAATGGCACTTCACATTCTCGCGCAACAGCCATTATTTTTTCTGCAGTTTCTTCTACGAGCTCATCACTTTTCGTGTTGTCTAACAAACGAAGGATGTCCTCATCCTTAATGAATAAGTCTATTGATTTGTAGTATGGCCAGTATGCAGTATTATTAAATTCCTGCTGAAATAATTTCGAGGAAGATAATCTGTTATTCACCTCGTTGCGATCCCAAATCTGATTAGGCGCCACAACCCCGTAGATACTACGCCCTCCAATTATTTTAGGTTCCCCCTGTAGTCTAACTGTAATACCATTCCACGCTTCGCGAGTGACCTCAATACCGCTCCAGCTATTTCTTAAATTTTCATCTACGGTGATAATCCAATCTTCCTTTAAGTTCCGTTCAATTCTTACCTTGACTTTTAAAAGAAAATTATGAACCACATTTAATTCTACGACAGAGAAATTTGAAGCAATTAGGCGTGCTGATGTGAAGTTGTCTAGGATTAGTTTGTGAATATCCTTTTCCATGACACTATCCGTTAATTGGCGTGTGATTTTCTTGATTATGATAATGTACTGCTTAATGGATTCTCTTAAAATAGGCTGCTCAGCTGATTCCTTGAGGCACATCCCGAGCCAGTTCAAAATATGATTTTTATAGGAGATACAAAAATAATCCCGACCTTCTTTCAGTTTACCTTTGCTTGCCAGGGTTGCATCATCTCCTTCTCTTGTAAGATAATATACAGTATTTTTGCGAGCATTGTGATTGCAATAGCGTTCGATTTGGGCGTGCTGATCACTGGCATAGATTTTATTCTCAATGCAGATCGAAATACCTTTAGCATCTGCAATGTAAATATCAACACGTCCGCCGGTTTTGGATTCATCGTCCCTTGCCCCGATGGGTTTCTCAAGAGCTAGTCGAGCCGTATTGGCGTCAATGCCTTTGCAACCAATGATATTAAAAAAGTGATTTAAAAAAATGGGACCCAATAGATGGCTTCCAAGGGGATTAAGCAGCTCACCCAAGAATGCAGAATGGGTTTCGTTCTCCCGCGATTCCATTTTAAGTATTGAAAAAATATTAAAGCTTTCTCCACGGAGCTTTTTAATTTCTTCATTGTGAACGGCGATGCGATTAACGTTTTGTAAGAGTGATTTGCTTTTTTCAATTTCAACGATCATACAAACATCTGCTGTAATAGCCCTTTTTTGAAGGTTTGGGTTTGGGTGATTTGCGCGGTGATTGTCCTAATTTTGGTATCGATCTTAAAAATGTAATCTGATATCTTTTGTTGCTCTTCAACTGAAGGAATACTCAATTTAATTTTTTCCAATGTTGTTTTGGATAGACTGGGGACTCCGGAAGCTTCATTATATAGTTTTAAGTTTGTCTGTTGTAATGCAATATAAATAAATTTTGGAAGCGCATCTTTAAATTCATGAGTAAAAAAAAGGGTGTCAACCGTCCAGAAATCACCATTAAAGTAAAATGGTTTATCGATCGTGCCTTTTCTTCCTAGAAACACGGTTTCACCGCTATACAATTTTTCATTTACAGAAAGCATATAGCCTCCTGTACCAAATACAGGAATATTACCTTTTCCTAAATGTTTGTAGTCCCTTCCACTACCTATTTTTAGTATATCTCCCAACCTTTTCTCTTTCCAATTCGGGTAACCTTTTCCATTTTCATCTTTAAACCTCAATTTCCCGGAAAAGAGTTGTTGCATCACACCTTTTTTGTATTGCTCCAGCAATTCCTTTTTGCGCGTGAGCAGTTGGACCTTTTTATCTACAGTAGATAAGAAGGATGCGATCTTTTGTTGTTCGGAAAAACCTGGTATCCTTATTTTTAACTTTTTGAAATAGGGAAGACCTATTGTCTTAATCGTATTGCCGATCGCTATTCGTTCGAATTCAGGTTTTAATATTTGAAGAATATTGTACAAGAACCAATTAGATAAAATATTTTCTTTTGCTTGCCAAACAATGAAGTGTTGGCTTACAGCCATTTCATGTTTCATAACGGCACTCTTGCCAACTCCCGCATCTCGTGACAATAAAACCGAACCCTTAGGGTGTAAAACGGCTGAAGAGTTTTTTATTCCTTCCGGTGAAATTTTAATCTCAGTATCTTCAATATAGCCATTGTCCAATTTCTTGGAATCTGCTAGAGAAATCCATTTTATGTCTCCTTTATAATATTCGGGATTGCTTTTACTTGGAGTATGTCCTGAGCCTCTGATTGCAACATCTTCCAAGAGAATAGAATTCCAGCTTTCTCTAAATTCGGGGAACCTTAGATTAGGCATATTTTTTTTTCTAGCTGACATGACTCTAGAATTTAAAAGGGCGTATCAATGCCTAATTGTTTACAATAGTTAGCAATCATGGCTTCAGTATTTTTTATTTCTATTTCTAGATTCTTTAGTTCTTTTGATACAGATTTTAAGTTCACCGCTTCTTCTTCTTCAAGGGTATCTACATAACGTGGTATATTCAGATTGTAGTTGTTTTTGGCTATCTCTGTAAGCGGTGCTATATAACTGTACTTGTCCTTAGCCGTGCGCGTTTTGTAAGTGGTAATGATTTGGTCAATGTTCGCTGGGTGCAATATATTTTGAGTCTTTACTTTTTCAAAATGCTGGCTGGCATCGACAAACAAAACATTGTCTTTGTGTTCACGCTTTTTCTTCAGCACTAAAATGCAGGTAGGTATGCTGGTGCCATAAAAAATATTGGATGGCAATCCAATTACCGCGTCGAGTTGGTTTTTGTCTTTTATCAGGTATTCGCGTATGTGACCTTCGGATCCGCCACGGAACAATACACCATGTGGCAATACGCAGGCCATAGTACCAGTGTCAGAAAGTTGGT
The DNA here is from genome assembly GCA_036525235.1 of Chryseolinea sp. GTDB lineage: Bacteria > Bacteroidota > Bacteroidia > Cytophagales > Cyclobacteriaceae > Chryseolinea. Next base: position 64,289 of record DATDAV010000331.1, read on the forward strand.
GAATCATGTGTTGCACAAAAGCAAAGTCGGCTGTGCCTTTGGGTGCCAATCGGCCATAAGGTGCATAGCGATCGTCACTCATGAACAACGGGCTGGCGCTCCATTCTGCTGAGAAAGGTGGGTTTGCTACAATGGCTTCGAAGCGCATATCCAAATGCTGCGGGCGCTCCAGCGTATCTTCATTCTTAATATCAAACTTTTTGTAGTGTACGCCGTGCATGATCATATTCATGCGGCACAAGTTGTAGGTAGTGGGGTTGCTTTCCTGTCCATAAAATTTACCTACATTTTTTTCTTTTACTTCTTTCGCCACACGAAGTAACAATGAGCCGGAGCCGCAGGTGGGATCATACACACTTTTCAATTTGGTCTTACCTACGGTAACCAATCGTGCCAGTACAATGCTTACCTGTTGAGGTGTATAAAACTCACCAGCTTTTTTGCCGGCACCACTGGCAAACTTGCCGATGAGGTATTCGTAAGCATCACCGAGTAAATCGCTCTCAGTATTGTGTAAGTCGAAATCAATTTCATTTAAGTGAGAGAGCACTTTTACGATCAATTCGTTTTTTGATTCTTCGCTTTTCCCCAGCTTGCTGCTGGTGAGGTCCAGGTCTTCAAAGAGGTTTCCAAATTCTTCTTCACTTTCGGTGCCCATAGTGCTTTGTTCAATGTGATTAAGCACTTTGGTGAGGTCATCGAGAATGAATTTGCTTTTGCCTTCGGCATTACCTCTGCGGGCCATTTCGCTAAAGAGTTCGGAGGGCTCCAAAAAATAACCTAATGCATCAAGCGCTGCTTCCCTCACTTCCTTCAAGTATAGTCTTTTCTCCTTATGCTTGGTTAAATCTTCATACCGCAGCTTATCCGGTTTCAAAATGGAATTAGCATAGTCGTACATCTTTTCACTGAGGTACTTATAGAATATAAATCCCAAGATGTAATCCCTGAAGTCATCAGCATCCATCTTCCCGCGCAGGGTATCGGCTATTCTCCAAAGTTGTTGTTCCAGTTTCTCTTTCTCAGACATTAGTCGGTTTATTGAACCGTGAAAACGATGTAGGTGTTAATTTTTGATATTTTGTCTTGACGCCATATCAGTTGGACCGCCAGGATTGTGTTTTGAATCTACTTTTTTGCAGGTGTTGAGAAAAGTAAGTCTCTAATATCAATCTCAAGAATCAAAGCCATCTTTCTCAGCAATTTAAGGGACGGCTGCGTATCGTTTTTGCAAATTCTTGAAATTGTATGAGGTGTCACAGATAGCATTTCAGCAAAGTCCTTTTGTGCCATCTCACGTTCTGCAAGCACAATTTTCAACCTGTTTATTTTTTCCTTTTGAGCCATTCCGCAATGATTAGGCATCTCCAAAATACAGAGAAGCCATTAAATTAAAAATCAAGCGGATTGATTATCAGCCAGTTATAATTATTTTATGAATATATTAATAACTTAAATGAATATAATATGTACATTAATGAATATATAAAATACATTATTTTGATTAACAAAACGAGAATAACATGCGATTTCCATTGGTGCCACCTCCGCTAGATATTCAATTCACATTAGATCTTATCAAAGAAGAACTCAAATCCCGCAAATTCTTCAACACCCTCCAAAAAATGGGCCTCGGCAACAGCCCCTTCCAACCCCACCTCGGCGCCCTCATCCTCCGCACCCTCAACATGGACCCCGACGCCGAGGTCACTTTCAACACTTACTACCGGATTATCGAACGCCGTAGCAAAAAAATTCGCGCCCAGGGTCACTCCGTTGCAAAGCAAGCGCTAAAAGTCTATCACGAACTGGTCGCCGAAAGGGAAAGGCGATTGGGTGGGCACGAGCGGGCCTAAAGAGTTTCAGAGCAAGCGCTGGTCATCCTCCAAAGTCCACCTTCCTTGCCTGTTTTTAGGCAGTTGCCAATCGTTCTGTGGCGTATAAGGGCATTCCTGTTTATAGACAGGTGAAAAAATTCTAATAAAAAACGTAAAAAATATTTACTACGCAAAAAGACTGCGCAGTTCGCCCTAACCTTTGTGTCATCAATTAAACGAAACGGTTATGAAATTCAATGTATTCCGCAAAGCAAAACAGGCAGTGACAAACTATGAAGGCGCAGAGGCTTTCGGCCTGAGTGAGCGCGTAGAACTTTACAGTGCTGTCGTTACGACTTCCCTGAATGATAAGTTCTATGAAACGGCTGATAAGCGCATGGACCGGATCCGTTCATTGATCATGAAAAACGATCCGGCGTTTGTAGCAAAACTGGCGATCTATACGCGAAACAAGATGTACCTGCGCAGTGTGCCCTTAATGCTGGCCGTTGAATTGGCAAAAACTCAATCCGGTGGCAACCTGGTTGGTAAAGCTGTAAAGGGAGTGGTGCAGCGCGCTGATGAAATAACAGAATTGCTGGCTTACTACCAGTTGGCGAACGAACGAAACGGTTTAAAGAAACTGAACAAGCTTTCCAAACAGATCCAAAGCGGGTTGTCGGAGGCATTCAATAAGTTCGATGAATACCAGTTTGCTAAATATGACCGGGCAGGGGAGATCAAGTTAAAAGACGCTTTGTTTATTGTTCACCCGAAAGCGGTAAATGAACAGCAACAATCTCTCTTTGATAAGATTGCCAAAGGATCCCTGGATGTTCCATACACTTGGGAAACAGAGTTGTCTGCTCTTGGTCAGCAAAGCTTTGCCAATGAAAAAGAAAAGAAGGCGGCGTTTCGCGTCAAGTGGGAAGAATTGATCACCAGTGGAAAATTGGGCTACATGGCGCTGATGCGGAACCTTCGGAATATTATCGAGGCCGGCGTGTCCATGGAGGTAATGGAAGAGGTATGTGCTTACCTGGCGAATCGTGATGCGATCGCAAAATCGAAGCAATTGCCTTTCCGTTTCCTGTCGGCCTACCGTGAGGTGAAAGTTATTACTTCCGGAGCGGTACCCATGGTGCTTGAGGCGCTTGAAAAAGCGGTTGAGCAGAGTGCGATGAACATTCGTGGATTTGGAAAGAATACTTCCGTATGGATCGCATGCGATGTTTCCGGATCGATGCAAAAGGCGATCTCAGCGAAAAGCAAGATCATGAACTATGATATCGGCTTAATGCTGGCGATGCTGTTGCAGTCGCGTTGTGGAAACGTACAGACCGGTATGTTCGGCGACACCTGGAAGATCATCAATGTCTCGCGAAAAAATATTCTTGCCAACGTACAGGAGTTTTACAAGCGGGAAGGTGAAGTGGGTTATGCTACTAACGGATACCTCGTGTTGAAAGATCTGATTGATCGTGGACAGGTGGTAGATAAAGTGATGTTGTTCACGGATTGCCAGTTGTGGAACAACGGCATCGTTGATCAGGTAACGCAGCGCAGCATAACCTCCCTGTGGAAGCAATATAAAACGATTGCTCCAGGAGCGAAGTTGTACTTGTTCGATCTGGCAGGCTACGGCAATACGCCAATCGACATACGAAACGATGGCGTGTATTTAATAGCGGGTTGGTCCGACAAGATCTTTGATGTGTTAGCAGCACTTGAAGAAGGCCAACATGCGCTTGCTGAAATTGAAAAAGTTGAATTGTGAAAACTATCCCTCCCCTTCAAGCTTGAAGGGGAGGTTTAAGAAGACCTTATAGCTTAAAAGGAAAAGCCTGCGGTAAAAGTTTACAACGTTCCGTAGCGTGTATGGGAAGATGGAATCTCAGTTCGAATCTGAGTAAGGTCACTAGTGTTCTTTGAAAATAATAAGGATGTCGTAGAAGTGGGATACTTCGCCACTCCAGGGGAGGAATCACATACCCAGATCTCTGGGAAAGTGTTCCGGGTTCGACTCCCGGCATGCGGTGCCCCGATTCTTGCTTCGCCTTTTACTCCTTATTACTTGAATTGTGAAGAATGCCGTCGTGTGGAAATACTTCGTTTGGCAGAAAGCCGAAAGGCAGAGCGGTTCGAATCCGTAAATGTTCCATGCACTTATTGCTTCTTTGCTTCTTTATGATAGAGAGGTGCCGTACACCAGAGTTACTTCGACTGTTAAATTGACTGTCTCTGATGGCCTTTTGCCCTTTCTTAATGTGCTTAAAAATTAACAGATGCCGTAGCTAAGAGTTACTTCGCTAAGTTGAGGGCCGTGGGTTCGAATCCCACTCCCGATCCCGATAATTATCGGGAGGGATAGCTCAGTGGTAGAGCATCAAAAAGTCTCTTATCGTCCTTTGCTCTGTTAAACTTTTTACCTGATACAGGTGCCGTAGAATAGCGTTACTTCGACTTCAACTCGGGTGGTCGCGGGTTCGAATCCCGCCCTCGATCCCGATAATTATCGGGAGGGGTAGCTCAGTGGTTAGAGCACCAAACGTTCGCTTTTCGCCTTTTGCCCTGTTTTCATTAAAATTGTTGTCTGCCGGGAAAAACCGGTAATAGAAAAGGTTTGCACCTTGAAAGGCCGTCGCCACATGAAATTGCCGCCGTTGTTAGAAAGAAATGATGGAATTGCCCGAGGCCGCAAATTAGAGATACTGGATGATAAACCCTGTCTAATTTATCCCAACCCTCTTCCGCTCCTCATCTTGTCCATTGCGTTTGCGCATAGCCTGTCCAGTCTTGCCAATGTTGTAAGTAAAATTGAGCCTGATGATGCTGGTTTCGGGGTAATTATAAAAATGCACATCAAGCCCAGGGTAGGTCACGCCGAGCGTTGCCCGGTTGGTATAAAAAATATCAGTAACATTTAAACGGAGTGAGCCTTTTTTGTCGAATACCTTTTTTTGCAGTCCCACATTCACTGAACCCAGCGCCTGAGTCTTGATAAGCCCCGACACATTGGGTGCATTGTACACCGTTGTAATTTCGCCGGTTAGATCCCACGGTAAGGTTATGGTTTGCGTAAGGGTGATGATGCCACTGAATTGGCCAACCTTGTAAATATCATCCAGGAACTGTGTGTTGAAACGATTGTAAAATAAATTGATGTTGCTATTGATCGTCCAGTTCTTGTTGATTCTTATTGGGGCGTTTACGGTAAGGTAATAGTTTTGGAACGTGTCAAAATTTTTCTTGATGGAGTATTCTGACACCCGGTCTTCTTTAAGCAGTATAACAAACGCGATATATTGTGAACTGGTGCTGTACCCGAGGTTGATCGCAAAATCCTTTGCGATCGTCTGTGAGAATTGGAAGTTATGCGTGAACTGCGGGAGCAATGTGGGGTTTCCCTTCTGGCTGGCGAACGGATCGAAGTAGAAGACATAGGGGTACAAATCGTTGTAGGCAGGCCGGTCAATCCGATAACTGTAAGCAAAACCAAATTGATAATTTTCCGACAGACTGCGATTGAGACTGACGTTTGGAAACACCCTGAAATAGTCTCGCTCGATGGAGAGCTCAGTCCTTCTTGAAAAGCCATCATAGTGCGTCTGCTCGGCCCGCAGGCCTAGCTGCGTATCAAATCCCAGCCATTTGGTTTTCAGAGTAACATAGCCAGCCCCAACTTTTTCTGTGTAGTCGAAGTCGGTCGACCGGGTCAAATCTGCTTCAGATTGACCGTTTTGGTTGTTGGTGAAAATTATTTCGTTTACGGTGTTTACATAACTGAACTTAATCCCAGTCTCCAGGGAGGTTTGTTTATTCAAGCGATGCACATAATCAATGCGCGTGGTATAAATATTGAATGAAGAGGGTTGGTTGCTCCATACATTGTATTGGTTTTTAAGAATGTCCTTTTGTTCAAATTGTTTGATCGCGAAGTTGTCGTTGAGTTTAAATTCATAGTTGGAGTAGTCGACATCGATGGAGAATTCACTGCCTGTGCGTGTAAAAAGATGCTTGTACCCAATGGAGCTTGAAAGGTTGTGCCAGCGATATCGTTGGTTGCTGGTCAAGGTAAAAGTTGAGTCTGCCTCGTTACCCAACGCTGACTTTATTTGTGTAAATGAATTTGTATCCGTGTTTCGTTCATTGTAACTGCCTGCCGTAGTAATGGCAATTGAGTTTTTGGGATTCCATTGCCATTCCGACCCTCCTTGCCAGGTATGGGAGGGCAACCTTTGGATCCGGTCGAGCTGCTGGGTATAATAAACGGGGTCACCGTTATTGCGAAGCGTAACACGGTCGGTGTATACATCCGTGAACCGTTTATTATAAGTATATCCATAGTTGAGAAAGTGATTCCATTGCCCGGTGCGATAGTTCAGATTGACACTTCCATTCGCTTTGCCGTAGCGACCGTGGCCGGCTCCCGTGGTGATGGAACCATTGAACCCCTTCAGTGTATTTTTTTTTAGCTTGATGTTGATGATCCCAGCGTTACCACTGGCATCATAGCGGGCGGATGGATTGGAGACAACTTCTATGGTAGCAATATTGTTTGCATTCATGCTGCGAAGCAATGTGGCGAGCTCAGCGGGTGGCAGGTAGGTGGGTTTGCCATCAATCATAACATTGACACCGGTTTTCCCGTTGACCGATATCTGATTGTTTTGGTCTATACTTACACCCGGCGCCCGCTCTAAAAGTTCAGCAGCAGAACCACCCGCCGCGATGATGGAGTTCTGCACATTCAGGATGAGTTTACCACCGTCTTGTTCTATCAGGGGTTTCTGTGCGCGAACAACCACTTCGCCAAGGATCCTGGCATCTTCCTTTAGGATGACTGCCGGGACGGTGTAGAGGCTGGCGCCATCTTGTAGTTCGATGGGTATGGATTGCTTTTGGTACCCCACAAAGGTTAGCGTGAGGATATATTTTCCAGGGGCTACGGCTGCAAAGGAATACTGACCCGCTGCATTGGTAATGGCTCCCGCGACCAGGATTGAATCTTGCGGCTGTCGCAACAATACGGTAACATATTCTATGGGTTCGCCTTTCTCATTGCTGACAATCCCTTCTATTCTCCCGGATGTGGATTGGGCGACGGAACAAACTGCGGTTGTCATCACCCATGCTACAATAGTCAGATAGTTAAACATCGTTCTCATGAATTTCCTTGAGTTGATTTTCAAGTGAATTTCAGAGAAGCCGGGTAGTAATGGGTATAGCCCGATCAAGTATAACCTAATCGTCTGTCTTAAACTCTAGTCTACGCACACATTTATTGTGAATTAACTTTTGAAAAGAAGGTCGAATTCAAGACGTGTGTTAGCAGGACGGCCCGGAATGACCGAATAGTCTTGTGTGTAGTCAGGGCTAAAGCCCGGGGCGAGGAGTTATTTTTGACCCTGGCCTAAAGGCCAGGGTTATTCGGTTTGTGGTTTAGCTCTTTGTAATTTGGCTCCTGGGTTGAGGGTTCCCGCATTGTTCTACAGCGGCACGCCTATGCATGTGTTAAGTCCATGGACCGTTGGGGATTGCTATAAACTCGGTATGGCAGGCGTGGAGGTGTCGAAGATGTCGCCTGGTTTTTGCCCGAAGGAACGGAGATGACCGAAGAACATTGGAACCATGATTTACTAAGGTGGCGTACTCCGATGCGTTGAGGTTTGTGGCGAAATGAGTTAGCAGGACGCTCAGGAACTGAATAACCCTGGCCTTTAGGCCAGGGACAAAGACACCTCCCTCATCCGGGCTTTAGCCCTGACTGCATTCGACCTTTTTCCAGGAAAGTTAATTCACAATAAATGTGCGCATAGACTAGGTCTTAAACTGGGGGTGATTTTGTTTTCGGTACTCCGAAGGCGTTACGCCTGTAAAACGTTTAAAGACGGTGTTGAAGGTCACTTTGTTGTTGTAGCCAACGGCATACGCTATTTCTATGATGTTCAGTTCGTGTTCATCACTGACCAAGAGCCGTTTGGCCTCATCAATTCTGTTGGCATTGATGAAATCAAAAAAATTGGTCTTGTAATATTGATTGATGACCTGTGATACAAAGTGCCGGTTGCTTTTTAGTTTTTCGGCCAAGGTTTCCAGCTTTAGGTCGTTTTCTTTATAGAGTTGTTCCCTGGACATGAGCAGTCCAAGATCGTCCGCAAGTTTTTTAGCCAGGGAGGCCGGCAGACCGGAGTTCTTATATTTTATATCTTCCTCTTCGTGGGAAAGGATTTCACCCATTATTTTCTCACCCGCTTTCATTTTTTCATACCGGTCACCAAACCAGGCGAGCAGGATAATGACGCCACAAGCCGAGAGCGAAATGAAATAGTCGGCGAGCAAAGTGCTTTGCTGTGCAACAACGATTGACCAATACAGGATGGTCAACGCGATGAAGGAGATGTAGAACGCCAGGATCCAATAGGCCCAGGGGCGCATGTATCCGATGCCCGGATGGGAACGGATCTTCCGGAATAAAACGTAACCGTAAATGGAAAGGTGAGTGATATTGATGATTTCGGCGTAGTCAATCAGGCCGTTTATTGAATAGGAGAGAGGAGCCTGGTCCGGATATAGAATCTTGACTTCTGGTGAACTGAGATAATAGGGCATTTTGAGGCCCAGCATGATCAGGAAGGGTAAAAAATGAAAACTATAGTGGATGAGCGGTTTAGGATTCTCAAATACGGCATCAAAGTAAATCACGAGCAGCGGGCCATAGAGCAGGGCGAAGAGAAAGGTTGACGCGTAGAATTCAGGGACGCGATAAATGTAATTCGTCCAGAAAAGGCAGGACTCCAATAAACCGAGAGATTGTAAAAGAAGATAGAGGCCCAAGGCCTTAGACGCCCTGTTATTCTGGCGGGGTACGGTAATTAATTTGATCGAAAAAAATAATCCGATAAACGAAAGCCCGACAAACAGGAAGTTCCAAAAATTTAGGACGATTTCGGGCAGTTCCTTCATGGTGGATACCAATTTCCAAAAAAGGAAAACCCGAACCTAATGGCACCCTCGTTTTTTGGGGCATTTGAAGGCAGAATGGTTTAACCCGATAAGATCTTACCCACCCGCGTTTTACAATACAACTTCCAGCCCTTGGTCTCACTATGGTGTCGTGATACTGCCTACGCGGTACACCGATTTTCCGGCGTTGCGGTAGTCGTATGAAGTATAGATAATTTTAGTTGTGCCATCTGAAAAGGCGCCGACGGGTGAGAAGAAAAAGTCTGACGGGTCATTTTCAATAAAGGTATCCAGAAACTCTTTTTTCACCAGCGTTCCATCGGCCGAGATCGTGACACAGGCCAGACCTTCTGTCTTCCGGCCGGGTAGTAGCGCCCGTGTGTGTTGGGTGCCCGCAACTTGTTTATTGTCCCGTGCATCCTGGAAGAAGAGTTGGATACCGCCGTTTGCTGTGAAAAGGGGTACCAGCCCGGTATAAATGATCCGGAAGGTTTCCGCCTGATTCTTTTGGATGGATCGTACCCAGTCGACCGAGTCATCGGTTTTAAACCTTACGATGTGGGCCGTGCGATTTCCATAATACAAAGTGTTGCTGCTCGAAGGAGCAGGTACTTCGGGGGCTATGGCCGCGGCAGCATACTTGCTCATGGGTAATTCCCAATCGCCGGTAATGCTAGTATACTCCCGGGTACCTTCCAGCAATATGATCGTCAGTAAGTTGTTCACCCCGCGGTGACCTGTCAGCAGTCCTGCCGAATAGGGAATGGGTTCTAATAGTGCGTGTATCTTCAGGCCGGCTACCGGTTGTTGCTCGCGGTAGACGCCTGAAACGACGGAAGTAAAGCCGCTCTTCCGGTCGGTACCCAGAAAGCCGGCAAACGAGAGCTCATTGCCGGTTGCTTGCCATACCACCTTATCGAAGAGACCCGGCGGAATTCCGGTGAGTTTTCCCAGGCTCACCTTTCCTGCGGAGGATACCTGTGTTACGGTGTAGACAAGAGGCGTGTAGGGCTCCTTGGCTGCGTGGCCGACGGTGGTGACAATTGAAAAGGTGCCGTCGTTCGAGAGTACATAGCTTATTTTTTCCACCGTGCCGTCGGTTTCGTCGGCGATTACGGAGATGTGGTTCGTGATCTGAAACTGCTTATCGAGGATCAAACCTTTATAGACAACACCTTTCTTTTGTTGAAGGCGGGCTATAAAAAATAGCCGCGTACTGTCGGGCGAGAAGCCTGTTCGCACCATCGCTTCTTTGGCTCCGTCGGCTGCTAATTGTTCAATCCGTTTGGTGCGGCCGTCGGCGGGATTGACGGCATAGGCGTATACATTCTTTTTGTCGTCTGTAAAGCCCAGCAGTAATTGCCGGCGATCAGAAAGACCTGTTTCGAAAACTTTATCTTCTACTTCGCCAACGCTACCGCTGGAGATCTGTTTCATGGACTTGTCGTATACCCGTAGCGTGACGGGTTCATTCCGGCCGTAATACGCGAACCGCAGGTCGGCGAACCGACCGCTTTCGAGGCGGTAATACATGTGGCGGCAGTCGTTTTCCGTGACGTCTGATTCTTTCAGGGTGTAGGATTGTGCTTGACAGAACAGGGAGAATAATAAAAGGGCAATGGATACAGTATACTGCATAGATGGGTGGAAATCGAATAGCTAAAGATAGTGCGCGTATAGGTGACAGGTTATGAACATGTAATATTATCATGTTAATTGCACCAGCCATCGAGTTGTACCGGCATGGGAGAATTTGCCTTAGTAAAAATTAGCCTTTTTAAAATCCGAATCAAAAACCACGAAATTTTTGAGTAATCTTTCATGAAAACAATGCTATTACAGCTTTTAATACGTATTTAATTTTAGCGATCAATTTGAGTCTAACTGGTTTTGATTAAATGAGTTAACGTACCCGTAGGGGAAAGCCCTGTGGTGTCACCATCCCTGATACCAGGTTCATTTCTTGTGACTTTCTGTCACATTCTTACGCCTGTACTCCTACCGTTGTAACTTGATTCCCTGCTACTTTTTTTTAGGAGATACTTGCAGCTCACTAACATTGATTATTTTGTATGAAAAGAATTAAGCTCAGTTGTCAATTCCTGCTTGTTGTGCTCCTGGTTGTTTTTGCGAGCTGCAGTAATGATTCAGAAGATCCCTCACCTAATCCGTCGGCCACGAAAAGCGGTGCCAAGAGCATCATCTCGTTCAAATTTTCGGCGTTAAACCCGGAAGTTAGTGGGATCTTTATCGAAGCAGAAAAAAAAATTACCCTCATCGTACCGAACGACACCGACGTGACGGCGCTTGTCCCAACGATTGTAGTGTCTGAAAAAGCCACGATTTCTCCCGCCACCGCTGTGGCGCAAAATTTCACATCCCCTGTGGAGTACACGGTAACGGCGGAAGATGGTACGACACAAAAGTATACCGTAACCGTTACGGTAAGCACGACAGTGTCGTTCACCCTTAGTCCGATGACGACGCCGACGGATATTGAGCAAGATGGTGTCCTGATCATCGACGGAACCCAGTTTGGCTCTTATGAGAACAATAAAGTTGTATTGAAGAATAAAACGACCGGCACCGAGGTGGAGATTAAGGCGGCTTCTGCGTCTACAGCCACGCGTCTGTTCTTTAAAATTCCGGCTGACCTGGTGCTGGGTGATTATACCTTCACCGTTTTTATAGGCGCGCAGTCGCTGCAGGCGGCAGAGACATTAACCATTGTTCTGCATGCTCCTACCATAACTTCGGTGGATAAAACAACCGTGAATCCGGAAGATGTTATTGTCATTACCGGCAAGTACTTTGCGGCGAGTGGAAATGAAGTGAAATTGACACAAGATGGTTTTGTGTTTACCCTGACAGTAATCAGCGAATCCACTACCTCCATCGAGGCACAACTGCCGGAGAACATCTTCGACGGTGAGCATACACTCAGCGTTATCTCCAATGATATCGAACGTTTCTACAACCAGAAGAAAATCGCGGTCACTCCGCCGGCAAACAAACCGGAAATCACACAGATCGACAAATCCACGTATAACAAAGGCGAAGTCATGACCTTCACTGGTAAAAATCTGAAAAAGACAGGCGTGGTTACGTATATCTATTTCGAACCTTTTACCTCGGGTACGGGCTTTACAGGAAGCGGTGTTGTGAATAGTGACGGAACATCCATGACCTTTACCATTCCTGCAAACTTAGCGGCCGGCACATACGGAATTACCGTAGATGTTGACGGAATTGAAAGCGAAAGCTATCGCGACATCATTAAGATTAATTAGTACATAGTCTTGTCCGATTATTTAAAATGGCAGCTCACGGAGCTGCCATTTTTTTTCAAAACCCTAATACAACCGCTGACAATAACCACAAAAGAACGTCCTGCGGTTAGTAACTCCCAAATATTGTTTCTCTATAAGATGCTGGTCTCGTGGACATATTTTCTTGGTATGTGCCAGCCAATGTTTTTTAAGCGTAAAAGCCTTCTTCCACTCCAGGAACTGAAAACTGTAGTGAACAGCTTCTTTCAGCAGCGCCTTTCGTTTTGCATAGGGCAGCTTTCCGACCGTGCTTTCCGGGTGGACCCGGATGCGAAAGAGTACCTCATTTTTTATGATGTTGCCCACGCCTGAGAACATGTTCTGGTTCAGCAACGCGTCACACACCAGCATGTCGGGATTGTTCCTGAGCTTGGTTAACGCTTTTTTTTCGTCCCATTGTTCGTTCATCACGTCGGTGGTCCAGTCGTAGACGTCGTCGAGCGGCTCTTCGATGGTGGAGATGGCGCAGCTGTAAAAATTTAAGATTTTGTTCCTGGAAAATTTCAGCGCCAGGCGTGGGGTGGCGTTTTCTTTTTCTTCGTTGATGCGATACGAGCCGAACATTAGGAAATGAATGCGGATGGTGAAGGACTTAAAGCAGATGAGAAAATGCTTCCCCCAGCTTTTAAAAGCAACGATCTTTTGGGATGTCAGCCGGTCGAAATCCACCTTCTTGCTGTTGCCACTGGCCGATAGAATTTTCTTATTGGCGAAGGATTGCACCGCTTCTTTCAAAATAATAATGGAAGGTCCCTCTGGCATACTGCGCTCGATGCTTATAGTCGCTTTCAGGGCGGCAATTTGTGTGCCCTGTAAAAAGCGTTCTCCATCCCCTGAAATCTGAGGTCTACCCTCCGTCATCAGTCAACAAATCCACAGTGCCGTGGTCAGTATTGGCCAACCGGACGATCTACTTCGAATCCTTTGGCGTCAACAACCCCGGAAACAGTATACCATCCGGCGACTCAAACGAAAGATCCAGCAAAGCACTGACCAGCGGCGCGATATCTTCGAGCCCCATAATCGGCACGACTTTACCTTTTTGAAATCCTGTCCCGGATCCGATGAAACCGGTTTGAATGTTTTTGAAGTCGGGATAAAATCCGTGTGTTCCGCCTTTGCCGGGTTGCACCGCTGCGCCGTCGGCAGTTGCGCTGATGGTCACGCCTTCAATGCCCGAGATGGCCAGGGTGACGTTGGGGTCGGCACCGATCTTTTTCATTTCGTCGGGGGTCAGGATTCTGAAAAGCTTTTTTTCGTTGTCGGGAAGTTTTTGGAGGATGGCCTGTACCTGTTGGAGTGTTTTCGTGTCGCCTTTGGTCTTCAGGTGAAGAAACGCCGACCCACCCGAGGAGTGGAACGCCGCCTTCCAGTTGCCGCGGTTCGGGGCCTTTTCGATCAGGCCCGCGCGTTCAAGCCAAACGTTGGGGGCAAGGGTGGTGTGAATGTCGACAAAACCATGATCGCCGACGATGAGAAATGCCGTGCTGTCTTTTATGCCGGCCCGCGCCACGCTTTCTATAATTCTTCCAATGGCGTTGTCCACACCGGCAACGGCCTTGCGCACGTTTTCGCTATCACGACCGTCGGCGTGAGCAAAGTGATCTACACAAACCAAGTGAACGGCGGTGAACTGCGGTCGATACGTTTCGATCAGGTACGACGTCATGCGGCCCAGGTTTTCGTCCATCAGCAAATAGTCGCTGTTCAGTTTGGTGCCGTCGAGTTTGCCGGTCGCGTTCGCCTCGATGTCCGCAAATAACGATGGGGGTGAAGTATGTTTGCGCAGGGGACCGAGGCGGTCGCTGCCGTCGGGTTTTGCGGGCCACACTTCAGGAATGTTGTAGTCGATGGGCGCACCCACGGTGACCGGCCATTGTACACCGGCGGTTTTGAGCCCCTTCTTTTTACAGGCGTCCCACAGGGTTTCCACTTTGATCAGGCTTTCATCCCAATACCAATTGCCCGTTTGGCCTTCCGGCTCAAAGGGCGTGTTGTAATAAATGCCATGCTTGGCCGGTAGCGCGCCCGTGATCATCGTGGTGTGCGAAGGAAACGTTACCGTGGGAAATACACCGCGTACACCGTCGGCATATACGCCGGTCCGGGCCAGGGCCTGAATGTTGGGCGCCGGCCAGGAAGGATCTTTATAAAACTCCGGACGCAAACCGTCGATGCTAATCATCACGACATGCTTGGCTTTCTGTGCAACACACGATGCCAGGGCCATCAGCACCAGGCACATCGTAAAGAAGAATTTCTTCATGGGGGGTTATAGTTAATGACTATTATCTAGGAACCATCACACTGGGCAGGTTGGCTTTCGCGTATGGTATCCAAAGTAAACCCAATCGCCATGCCCTGGTGCAGTGGAGGGTATTATTAAAGAAATGATGACGGCCTCATAACGTCGGGATAAAATTGCACGTATTTCATTAAGCCGTTGTTAATGATTGTCAGGTAAATTCGACAATTTTGGATATTTCGCAAAGTTCCACGCAGCAATAAAAGCAATTGAAAAATCATAAATCGTAAAAGAATGTTTAGCTGGCTTAAAAAGAAACACAAAGAGGCAAATGAATCGGAAGTCCTTCAACAAGGCGAAGCAAACTATACGTTTCTATGGTATGAGATTGGGGAGGGGAATCCTTTTAACAAGAGAATTTTGGACATTAGATCATTCACGTTGTCTATGATCGCCACGACCTCCAGGAAAGAAATTGCAGAAAAGTACACTTCGCTAAGAAGCTCAGTCGGGAATGAATATATCGGTATTGATGTGCCAAACTCGAAATCAAGTTTAACAAATCTAAAGTATCCCCACAATGGGTCAGTGCTGCGAGGCGCTGCATTTAAAGCTGATTCCATGGATTGCAAATGGGATATCTACGTTTATGACAACATTTTCTATTTTTCCAGGAGTTGGACCGGGGATTTGGTTTACAAAGCCACGGCAAAGATCAATGTGGATTCAATCGAGTTGACTAATATTGAATACCCCTCTGAGATAGACGAGTCAATTGCTATTAATGATGTTCACTTCTTGATGATGTCTCACGCGTTTAGCAGGGTCTTTCCCCACATGATTCCAGGAGCATTGCGTAGCGAGAATGAGATCGCACGGTATTCGTTTAGTGCTTTCGGAAATAAGGCTTGCTATGCATCCTATGAACCAGTAATAGACACGGTTGTCACCTTAAAATGAAGTAAGAGATTCACTCTATTTTTTAAGCGAGTTATGCGTGCCATCACAATACGGTGGCGATTTGGTTTGCTTGCACAGGCAGAGCCACACTTTCCGCTTGGTAGACACATTGAATCTTCGTGGTTCAAAACCGGTACCCTTGTGCGAGGCTTCGTCACAGAGCGGTTGTGTTTTCGATCGGCCACAACGACACCATGAATATGTTATTCCCGGCTCAAGTTCTACCTCCTTGGGCCCGCTGGTAAGAGCACTCTCCATTAGCTTCTAAATTTTTTTTGTGCGAGCGAAAAATAGCAATAATCCTTCTCATTTTATCCATTCCTCGGCACCCTCAATTTGGATCTTGGTGGTGCAGGTTCTAAAAAGCGGGGCTACAGTGGATTTCAAGTATCGAACTGGTGATCAAATAGTGTCTCAGTAAGGTCAGATTAAAAGCGGTGCTTTTAAATAATCGATTAGAAGCCTCACAGGTGAGATTGTGTATCTTTACGCCTGTTCTGAAATTAATCTCTGTTCCAACTAAGCCTTTTAAAAAGTGTCCCACGTAAAATTCGATTCGGCTGTCAAACAAAATCCAGCGCAGGAAAAAATCGTAGAGGCTAAGGTTGAGAAATTCTCCGATGCCGTCACGCTCATACTTCGCACAGAAGCTGCTGCGAAAATGAAGAAGCTGGTATACGTTTTCATAAGTGTCCGTCAACTGACGCCGACAGCGTTTAGCTATACCGTCGACGATAGCAGAGATAAAATCTCCTCCAGTGCCCACGCGTCTATCAAATTGAAATTTGAAGAAATATTCAATGCCCTGGCAGCGAAATGATGCGTATAAGGATTTGATGGGAATGATAAGGTAAAGTAAAAGCACACATCTATTTGTAGCTGAATACGAATATAATCAGCATAAAATTCAGAATTGACCATCCCAGCCCTACTCATTCGATTGCTGATATGACAGGACGACTGCAACCCTTATCGTTGCAGGCCGACGAACTCGACATTCGATCATTCGAACCTGGCGGAGTAGCCTGACGCTATAGGTCATGCAAAACAAAAAAATGGCAGAAACAGCATTAAATAAAAAAAGAAGCCGGGTGCAACCACCCAGCTTCTTTTGAAAAACTTGTCTGAATTATCAAACCAAACGATTCTCTAATTTCTGAACAATTCCCACTCGGCCATTTGCATTATACTTCCGCTGCCTACCGCGGTGATGTTCAGCCTGTAATGGGCATAAGACGTTGTGTTGGTGAACGTGTAAGTTTTGGTCAGCCCACGGGACGCGAACGTCTGATTGGTTTGCGTGTTCAGCGTCGTCCACGACGTTCCGTTATTTGAACCCTGGAGTGTCCAGTTCTTAGGATCGCGTGCCGGAACATCATTCGCAGAAGTGATCGTGTATTTCACAACCACGGCTGCGCTGGCAGGTTGGAATCGAAGCCATGCCGCCGCATGGGAAGTGAGATATTTTGTTCCCGTATTATTGTCGATCACCTTGGTGTACTCCTCTCCCGAGGGTGAACCGGTCTGGTATTGTGCCGTGAGCGTTCCACTATAATTTGTAATATCAGATCCGGCAGGAGGTGGGGTGGTTCCTCCTCCGCTCAACGCTGCAAAGATGGCATCTGTATAGGATTTACTCACATTTGCGGCAAACACCATAATGCCAGCCTTCTCGGGGCTTGGATGCCATTGCGCATTGGCGATAGCGGTATTGAGGTTGCTGAGCTGATGGGAATATCCTTCCATCACTCGGGAGTTGCCCAGCGTGGCAGACCAGTAGCTGAAATTATCGGTGCTGTATGCCATATCCATGACAAAGTTAAGGTACTGACTCATGGACACCTCTCTGAAATTTGGCCCCGGCGCTCCACCGGAGTAAACGGCAGCCGTATACATTTTGTCGTTGGGACTCGATGAGAGCGGACCAAAGTAGCCGCCTAGCGCAGCAATTAAATTCCTGTAATTTGTATTCGCTGTTGCTCCGTGTTCTACATCCAGAGAGATACCGTCAAGACCTACGGTAGTCACGCAAGAATTAATGAAGGAAGCAAACTGCGTTGCATTGTACGCTGTTCCATTGTAGGTTGTAAAGGGCGTTGCCGTACTCCATGACGCGGCGTCATCGACATTCATGAGAACTTTAACACCCCGTGAACGCAAGGTTTGTATGTCGGCCAAAACTTGCCTTTTACTATGATAGTAGGCATTGTTCATCCAGCCCGAATTGTAGTGTACGGTATCCGCTAATTCCCACAATGTTCCTTCAAAGACGATAACCACATTGGCATTGTCGGTAAATGTTGTCAAGGGAAGGATGCCTTGGCCGGAGGGTGTGGCATCAAAAGCATAGTAGGCCACTTTAGATTGCCCAACGGCCGGCAACGCCAGGGGTTGTATCAAAATATCCTCGTCGGCGGTAAACGATTTTCCTGACGAGTCGCCTTCAGGTGCCACAACTTCCATCGTACAGGAATTCATGAACGTGCATACTATGGCAATCGCCATGAGTGAACAAAAACGTTGTTTCATAAGGGTGCTTGGTTTAGGTGGATATAAGTATTGTACTTTGTCTTACAATGACCTCGGGAACATAAAAGGGCGCTTTCTCAAAAATCGCTTTCAACTAGACAAACATTGCCCTGCTATTTTATACAATCGCATCAACCACTCACAACACACATCAGGAATGGATTTTTATTTCGCTTTTTTTAGAAATGCTAAATATTAGCCGTTATGCAGGATGAGAGGAAGCTGCTATTCTCCCGAATTAAACCTTTGACAAGCCGTTGTGCTCAGAGGTGCGAAGCGCTTCGCTATTGGTATTCATAGTGATATCTTGTGCTGGCAATCACGAGGCTATGGGAAGAACGACCATGCTTGATGAGGAGGCTCTTTCTTATGAGATAGGATGATGGGTTTTCGATATTCTCTTTGCGATGAGATTATTTTGACTCTGCAAGGGACGCTAAGTCGTTGTTTGATTTAGGGTTCCGTTGCAGACTTTGTTGCAATTAAATCGCTTTACGAGGCCCAAACACACAGGCCGATTGGATTTTATGCGGCGAAAGGACAGTTCATCATACACGCTCAATTAAAATTCCCACCCTCAATATCCCACCAAAGGCGGGTCCCTCCCTCATCCGGTCCGCCAAGATGTTTCAGGGCGCCTTCAATTCCTTGCCTGTTCGTACTGTATTCGTTTTGCGGATAGCTCAGCCGTCGAATTTGCACGTCCGTATCAATTTTACCACCGCTTTTATTGATGACAACCGTGAACAGCTTCGGATAGCCTGTACGCCTGAATCCTGTCCATGCTTCCTGTCCTTCGGGGAACGTCGCCAGCCATTTTTGAGTGATTATTTTATCCAGTTTTTCTTCTTTTGAAAGATTGTCGTCCCATTTAATGGTCACCGTGGAAACGGCCGGACAATTGTTGCCGGAATTTTTCGGGTCGACGTAGGCAGCTTGCGAGCTGACATCGTCCTGGAGATAATTTCCTATCTCCACACCCCATTGTGTCATTGACACTTGTACTCCCTTTTCATAGTTGGCCTTTGCATCGCCGGCGCCTTGCCATTCCCGTAAAGAAGCTTCCGCTTTTAAAAACCAGCTCTCGGCAGCACACATGACAGGTTGCGGTGTGAAGACGAGAAATGTTTTCTCTGTGTTCAGGCTGGCATAGGTTTTATAGGTATCCTTTGAGGAGATGGCAGATCCAATACGAATTCCAACGTACTGCCCTACAAATAGGGGATCGGTTGCCGGGCTTGCATATACGGTTAACCTCGGATCATGGAATCCAATGAGATACGACAAAATGGACGCATTAATTCTATTGTCGTCCCAATCGTGTGTGATCATGAATAGGTCGCTCTTTCCGTTGGTTGAGTTAATGGAAGCATCATCATCAGGGTCGGCCATTAGTCCTGCAGGATCGTTGAGTGCTTTCTCGCCCTGAATCCTGGCCAATTGGGGAGCGGCTTTTACAATGTGCATGGCAAGACGCAATCGCAAGGAGTTTGCAAATTTTATCCATTTGTTGTAGTCGCCACCAAAGATCAAATCGAAGTCGCGAAAGGGAACTTCACCCGGATGTTGTGCTACAAATGTTTTCAGGTTGGCAACGGCCGTATCCAACTCCTGAAAGAATTGTCCATACACGCTTTGCTCTGAATCATAAGGAGTGTAGGTGGTCGATGTGCCAACTTTACTGTACGGAATAGGGCCAAACTTATCCGTCACTCTGTGCATGGCTTCAACTTTGATAATTAAAGCGATGGCCCAGAGGTCTGGAGATTTGTTGCGCGTTCCAAGCTTGGCGAGTTTAAGAATGGGCGACATGATGCTAATGTACATCGCATCAAACCCGTCGCGGTTCCAGCTATCGATCAGAAAGTAGTTCAGGTTATAGTCGGCCATAAATGGCGTGGGAGACATCATGTAACCCGAGTAAGCATCCGTGCTCAGGTTTTGAGCGGTCTGATACTTATCAAAAATTTTCCGTTGCAGGGGTTTAAAGACGGTGATGGGATCTACCTCGTCATCCGATATTCCGGTGGGATCTGTGTTATAGTCTTCAAAATTATCTACACAACGAAGCGAAACAAGGCAGACGGTGCAAAAGACGATCAGCGAGGTGGCTGTCCGGATAGCTCGTTTTGCGGGTTCAGACCAAGTCATAGGCAGCGTTTAAATTGTAATATTCAAGGCAAAGCCAATATTTCGAATGGCAGGCTGGTTGAATATGTCAATGCCGGATAAACCATTTCCAGTTGACATCAGGAGCTCGGGATCATATGGCGCCTCCCGATACAAGTAAAGCAAATTACGCCCGGTGAGGGACAAACGCATTTTCGATATGCCGTATTTCCGTAGTGGAATGGAATAGGCCAGCGAAACTTCGCGGAGACGTGCAACGGTCGCACTATATATGTAAAGTTCGGAAACGCCTTGCCGGCCGCCGATGCTGGTATACCATTTCTGAGGATCCACCTTGGAAATTGCCTCGCCTTTTTCATTCACACCATCGACAGGCACATAACCTCTGTCGCGGGCATCACCCGTCGCTTTAGATATTCCATATTGATCCATGATGGCTTGTGTCATCGAGAAAACCTGGCCGCCAAATTTGGCATCGATTAAAAAATTCAAAGTAAAATCTCTGTAGGTAATGGAATTGTTCCAGCCGGTTATCCATTTAGGATTGGGGTTTCCCAAATAGCTAAAGTTATTATTTATCCTTGGTGTTCCATCGTCGTTCAGGACCATGCGCTGCGCGGCGTCCCGAATGACGGTGATACCATAAATATCACCATACGAGCCTCCCTTTGCCAAGACCGATTGGTAGCTTGTATTGTCGTTCGTCGTCAGTAGATATTTGTCGATTCCATTTTTTGAATCTACGTCAATAATCCGATTGACATTGTTGGCGACGTTTATGGACGTATTCCAGCTGAGCCCCAATCCCACCCGCAGGAGGTACTCCATGGAAAGCTCGACTCCCGCGTTCTGCACGTTTCCACCATTGACGTAGCCAGCGCTGTATGCCGTTGCAACAGAAGGCACCACTTTAATAAATTGGTTGAATGTGTTTGATCGATAATAATTGAAAGTCAGCGCAAGCCGGTTCTCAAATAGGCGGAGATCCGTTCCCAGTTCATAAGTCTTGGTCCGTTCCGGCTTCAAGGTCTCAAAGGGCGCCGCTGTGCTCAGGGTCACCGATCCGGTGTTATCAAAGGAGTTTACCGGATTGGTTACGTATTGAGGTACCGTATTCCCCACCTGAGCATAGTTGGCTCTCACCTTAAAATATGAAATACGGGGTGGGAGATTTAAGGCATCCTTCAGCAGAATGGAAACGCCCATCGAGGGATAAAAATAGGAAAGGTTGGGCGTAAACGATAAGTTGGAAGACCAATCATTGCGCCCGGTTAAATTGAGATGAAGCCAATGATGGAAAGAGGCGTTGACCGTTCCAAATATGGACTGCAATTGCGTATGGTTATCAGGATAGGTATATACCGGATTTACCATACTACTGGCGACAATATTTTGGGCTTTAAACACATCTGGCATGATTAACCCCAGACCGGGGCCAACGGCTGTTCCGTCGAGGCGACTGTCTGTAATGCTTGCGCCCAGCGTGCCGTTGATATCGAAAGATGTTGGCATTGGAATTTTAAACGCCAGCAATGCGTCGGCATATTTTTGTTCTTGCGTCTGAGTGTTGTCAACGAATTGTCCGTTGGGACGGGCCAAGGTCGCTTGCGTGCCGGAAAAAAGATTCTGCTGATAGCGGTCGGTTATCTGGTCCAGGTTGCCACGCAGTTGAACATTAATCCATCGATTCACATCAAACGCAACGCGGCCTGAAAGGAGAAACCTCCGCCGGTTAGAATAGTTCGGATTTCGGTTGATGATCCACCACGGATTTTGTTGGATGTCCTCATTGGTAAACCAGTTCTGCCGTTCATAGCCAACCCGGTCCGCAAATTCATATTGGTCCTTGTATGGCGTAATATTCATCTCGGTGGGAAATAAATACAAGCCGGTTAACGGGTTAAAGTACAATCCCAGGGCCGGAGTGTTTTCGACTTTCTGGGTTATGTAGTGGAGGCCAGCATCGACAACTAATCTCCGGTCGAATAACTTTTGAGTTTGTTGCAGGCTAAAATTGTTCCTCGTTAGCGCATTATTGGGTACAGGTCCTTGAGCATTTGTGTTGGCAAACGAACAATAGGTCCTGTTTTTTTCAGAACCGGTAGAGAGGTTGACAGAATTTATGACGTTGACGCCTTGACGAAAAAATGTTTTCAATTTATCATCCGATGACGATCCAGTGGGCTCACCCCAACTATCCCTGGCGTTGCTCCCTGTCCGGCCATAGCGCGTTTGGAATTGAGGCCGGTAGCCAATATCACTTACGAAAACATTGGAATTGAAATTCAATTCTGTAATCCCTTCTCTTGCCTTCCGGGTGGTGATGATAATGGCGCCGTTAGCGGCCTGACTTCCATACAGCGCCGCGGCAGATGCGCCCTTTAGTACGGTAATTGATTCTACGTCGTCGGGATTGAGGTTTGAAATGCCATCGCCTCCGTCGACCTGGCCTCCGAACGGCGTATTGGGTTGGCCGTTAGAGTTTGAGCTGTTTAACATTGGTAGCCCATCGAGCACATACAGCGGCTGATTGGATTGAGAAAATGACCGGTTTCCTCTCAGTATTACCTTGGCCGATCCACCGATGCCAGATGCGCTGGGGAAAACGGTCATGCCCGGCACTTTACCGTTCAACGCATTCATCATGTTGTCCGTCTTTACATGCGTCAACTCTTCTGCATCTATTTGTTGTGTTCCGTAGGTCAGCGATTTCTCCGGACGGGGTATGCCCATGGCGGTAATCACAACTTCAGCAAGAGAGGTGAGTTCTTCCTCCAAAACGATCACCATAGACGTTTGACCGTTAACCTCCGTCTCATACGTTGCGTATCCGATGAACGAGATGACAAGTATTGAATTTATCGGTACACTTTGAAGATTGAAATTGCCCTGAATGTCGGTCGATGTTCCGGTCGTGGTGTTTTTAACGAAGACATTAACACCGGCTAAGCTGAGACCCTTGACATCGGTGACGTGTCCTGCAATCGGGATGAGCGGGATTCCATTTTCGGGTGACGCATCCCCGGATTGGCCGGCCGATTTCGACAGGACGATATATTCATTGTCATCCTGTATTTTGTATTCAATGTTTAAGGGAAGCAGGAGTTGATCGAGGATTTCAGCAAGCGTTTTCCCATCGGTATCGGTCGATACAAGCCTGGTGACGTCTATTTGATTTACGCTGTAGACAAACTTTACTCTCGTCGCCACCTCCAGCGTCTCCAGCGCTTTTTTTAGGGT
The DNA here is from genome assembly GCA_036525235.1 of Chryseolinea sp. Taxonomy (GTDB): domain Bacteria; phylum Bacteroidota; class Bacteroidia; order Cytophagales; family Cyclobacteriaceae; genus Chryseolinea. The sequence continues at coordinate 87,505 of DATDAV010000331.1, forward strand.
GATGTGTTGCAGGTTGAAGGAGACTTGTTTTTCAAGAACACTTTGCGCTTTGGCAGGAAGGTGGGCCAGGAACGTAGTACAGCAAAATAGCAGTAGGGTATGCAGTACACATGCCTTGATTATTGCCTTCATACGGGCTCCAGTTCAGGTTCATCTTGCGTGCCGCGCTTCAGGCCGGATACGCACTCATAGTTTGGAGCCTAAATTACGCCCTTTGTAGCGAAACATAAAACGTTTGCGACAAACAAAAAATGACCCATACAAGGGTCATTTTCGGGAGATGATAGAGTCCCTGACACAACATGAAGTCGACAACATTTGCGTGTTTCACAACAAATGTTTCATCGGCATCCTTCGCCCGTCAGTTGAACGATGTTGCCGCGAATAGTATAACGAAGGCCCAGGGCTTGGCCGATCATATCCAATGTGTTCTCGAGCGATTGATCGGAAAAATTTGCCCGGATTTTGCACTTGCGCAAGTCTTCATTGCTTAAGGAAATGGTGACATCGAACTTTTCCTCGATGCGGCGGACTACCGCTTCCATGGAAACGTCATTGAAGACCATTTCATACTCCGTTCCGTCGATCGTGGCTTCCTTTTCCTCGGGGGCCAGGGCTAGCTTCGAGATGCGTGACGTCTTGTCATCGTAAATCGCCTTCTCATTGGGCAAAACCAATTTCCCCTGGGTATCATGTACGGATGTAAAGGACACTTTTCCCGTCAACACGGTGAGCTCAACCCGATAGGGATCAGACTTCAGATTAAAGCTCGTTCCAAGCACGGTAGTTGTCACAGCGCCACACTGAATGATAAAGGGATGGCGGGGATCTTTGGCGACTTCAAATAAAGCTTCGCCGTGCAACGTCACGTTTCGTGTGTCTCCAGCAAAGGCAGATGGGGATTCCAATGCACTTTTGCCCTTTAGCCAAACCAGGCTCCCATCGGGTAAGCTCACCTTGGTAGTCGCTCCATCACTGGTATACGTTCTCAAGTCGTCTGAATTTGATCCAAAACGCCAACCCCAAAATCCGATGAATGAAATGATGAGTAGGGAGGCTGCAATTTTTATCCATTTCCAATGCTCAGTCTTCGTAGGCGTTGAATCCTCGTCGTCAACGGGAGTGGTATTCGCGGAAAATTTTATTCTATGGAGTAGCTTGTCTTTCAACCGATCCTTTTCTGTATCCGTAAGCGGGGAGTCCATTTTGGTATCCACGCTGTGGAACCAATCATCCACCAATTTCTTTTCTTCATTGGTGAGTTGATCTTTTTTGTACAACGCGATCAAACGATCAAAGCCAAACTCGTTCATAACTTACAGACATTTAGTAACCTGATCTCATTGCTATATCGCTCCAACAAGAAGGATACACACAGTCAACCTCAATATCTTTTTCACATTTCGCTTGGGAAAATTCCTTCGTCAATGCAAATCAGTCGGGCGCAAAGTTAACATATTCCCAGACCTCACCATAATGGCGCGCGATACCTTCCCAGCGAAAAGAACAATCAAAATGAAAGCGCGCTCGCCTTCATCCCCAGGGTTGTGTTGAGCTCGCACAATTGCATGCATTAGCGATATTCGTTTGCGTTAACGGGGACATCGAATCCACACAAAGACAGACGTCCAGCTGAAAAAAATGCAGCGGTTTAATTTTAACATTGACTCAGCATAGGCGAATGAATATAATCGCGTGCGATAGAATGAACACACAGTCAATTTTAAAATATTTTTTATCGTGCTCGCTTTCAGTTAGTTACGAGAAAAATGAAGGGCGTGGCCTCGTCGTTAAAAAAAGGAGCGAAATGCATGATCGGGAACGCTTCAATCAAAATTCACAGTCTTTAATTCGAATACGTAAACTTTCTGTTAATTTAGTTACCGATACATTATGGAAACAACGGGCAGTCATCGTGAGATCGATCTAGTCGCTTCACTAAAAGAAGGAAACGAAAAAGCGTTCGAGCTGATCTATGACCGGATAGCCAATCGACTATACCTTTTCATCCTCAGGAAAGTAGGAGATAAGGAGACGGCTGAGGAGATCCTGCAAGAGGTGTTTGTTGCCCTTTGGAACAATCGAAACGCGATGGATGCCAACACTTTCCTGGATCCTTACTTATTTAAAATAACTAAGAACAAGATTTTTAGTTTCATGCGTTCGGAACATGTTCGAAAGAAATATGCTGCCGAATTCAGCTTATTTGCGCAAAAGTACCGCGACAATTCCCTGGAGGAGATGATGGACGTAAAGGATCTTCAGCAAGTGCTGCAGGAGAGGATCGCCGAATTGCCGGACAAATGTCAAACCGCTTTCCGGATGAGTCGTATGGAGCATGCGACCATTTCCCAGATTGCCGAACGGATGAATATCTCGACGCGTACCGTTGAAAACTATATCACCCAGGCCCTGCGTCATCTACGAACGCATCTGAATGCCCCATTCACACTATTCTTTTCCCTATTCTTTTTTTAGCAAAGGGATTTCAACCGGCCCATTAAAGAATTGAAGTCGCTTGTCGCGCAATTTTCTCCTTATAATGGTGCGTTACTCCTTTTATAGAGGTGCCATGACTTGTTTTTCAGGTCGCTTTTGAAGGTCGGCGATGGGGTACGCAGCATGACTTGCTGCTCGCCATTCCTGCACACCACTTTTTCTCCGTTCGGGTCTGAAGATGTTCATAAAAATAGTTCATCAGGCTATGTGTGTTTGGCTATTGGGAAACGATCTAATGCGTAACGAGGGTTGGCGCTCAGCGACGGGTGTTGACCTAAGTTAGTCTAAACTAATGCTAACCTTTTTAAAACCCAGCCTATGATGAAAAAAATACGAATCCTTTTATTGCCATTGGCAATGCTGCTTTGCGGATATGTCTCCGCACAAACAGTGACAGGAAAAGTGACCTCCGCTTCCGATGGTGCATCCGTTCCGGGTGTGTCTGTGGTGGTTAAAGGGACAACGGTAGGTACCACTACCGATACTGACGGAAACTATACGCTTAGCGGTTCCGACGTGGGAACGGGCACCCTTGTGTTTTCCTTTATCGGCTTCGAAACGCAAGAGATCGCGGTCGGGAGCCGAACGACGGTGAATGTTACGCTCACAGAAGATATTAAAGAGCTTGGCGAAGTCGTTGTCACGGCCCTGGGCATCACGAAGGAGACCCAACGCTTGGGATACTCGGTGACCAGAGTGGATGGCGAGCAAATGAACAAGGCCCGCGAGAACAACGTGGCGTTGTCGTTGAGCGGCCGGGTGGCCGGTTTGAACGTGAAGGGTACCAGCGGCGGTCCCGGCGGTACGGCGCGCATCCTGTTGCGGGGTATGCCCAGCATGAACAGTGGCGGTGCGCCGCTTTTCGTTATCAACGGTGTGCCGATGGACAACACACAGCGCGGCAGTGCCGGCGAGTGGGGTGGATCGGACAACGGTGACGGTATTGGTAACCTGAACCCTGACGATATCGAAAGCATGACGGTATTGAAAGGACAATCTGCCTCCGCGCTTTACGGTTCGCGTGCCACGAACGGCGTGATCCTGATTACCACCAAAAAGGGTAAAAAAGGTGATTTTTCCGTAGAATACAACATGAACTACATGGCCGACAAAGCCCTAAACTATACCGACTTCCAGTATGACTATGGACAAGGCCTCAACGGCGCTAAACCGGCCACCGCGCTCGAGGCACAAGCCACGTCGCGCATGAGTTGGGGAGCCCGACTCGATGGCAGCCCCGTGATCCAGTACGACGGCAATCAATATCCTTACTCCGCACAGAAGGACAACATCAAGAACTTTTACAGAACCGGTTCTTCATTCACCAACACCGTTTCCGTTTCAAAGGGTGGCGATAACGGGTCGTTCCGTTTGTCGTTGTCTAACCTGGACAACAACTCCATCGTGCGCAACAGCGGGATCGGTCGCAAGACCATCAACCTGAACATCGAACAAAACATCACCTCCAAACTGAAGGTGAATGTGATGGCCAACTACATCGACGAGCGGTCCAAGAATCGTCCTCAATTGAGCGATGGCCCCATGAACCCCAACAACGGATTGTTCCTGGCGACCAACGTTGACGAGAACATCCTTAATCCTGGCTACAACCCCACAACGGGTTATGAGACACGCTTTGGCGACGATGAGTATGTTACCAATCCTTGGTTTGTGGTTAACCAGTACGTTAACAACCTCAGTCGGAAGCGTTTGATTTCGGCGGTTTCGGCGCGGTATGACCTCACCAAGTGGTTATATGCCCAGGCCCGCATCGGCTACGATCAGATGAACGACGGTGTGTTTAAAGTAGAGCCTTGGGGAACTGCCTACACCACCGCACCGCAAGGCAACTTCCGCGGAAGCCTGCAGGAACAATCTTCAGCCCTCACCACGGAGGCCAACATCGACGGGTTGATCGGCGTATCGAAAGAGTTGTCTACTGATTTCAGCCTGGATGCGTTGATCGGTGCAAACACCAGAACAAATCAGTATGAATATCAGCGCGTAGCGGGTAGCACATTTGTCCTGCCCTACCTGTATACACTAAGCAACGTGTATACGGTAAACACCAACCCGGCCGATAACTATAAGTTCACCAAGAAGCGTGTCAACTCCGCATACTATTCTGTCGACCTGGCCTATAAGCACCTCCTCACGCTGAGCACAACCGGTCGCTACGATGCTTATTCAACGCTGCCGACCAACAACAATACGGTGTTTACGCCTTCTGTTGCGGCTAGCTTTATTTTCTCTGAGCTCGCAGAGCTTCCCAGCATGAGCCTTGGTAAGTTCCGCGCTTCCTGGGCCCAAACCAGCGGCGATCCAGCCGATCCGTACAAGACACAATTGTATTATTCATTGGGAAGTCCGCTTCGTGGAAACCCCATGGGCTCCACACCCACCGAGCAGCCCAACGGTTTGCTGAAGCCTTTCACCCTGACCGAAGTTGAGTTGGGTCTTGAATTGAAATTCTTCGAGAACCGGTTGGGACTTGATCTCGCCTGGTACAACAGAAAATCCCATAACGAGATCATGCCGGCCACCTATAGCGCTGCCACGGGATTCACCACGGGGTTTGTGGGCACGGGCTCTACAGAGAACACGGGTCTTGAGGTGTTGTTGACTGGTAGCCCCGTGCGGACACACAATTTTACCTGGAACGTTAACTTTAACATCACCACCGTGAAGAACACCATCCTGGAAACGGATGCCGATGGGAAGAATCAAAACCTGGGCTCCAACCGCGGAACCCTGGGCAATGCGGTTACCGCTTATGTTAAAGGCGAGTCAGGCCCGCAGATTATGGTCTATGACTACAAGCGAAATGCCAACGGGCAAATCATTGTTGATGCTTCAGGACTGCCGGTTAAGGGTGAACTGGTCAAGATGGGACAGGTACTTCCTAAAGTATTTGGTGGCCTCACCAACGACTTCACCTACAAAAACTTCAACCTTTCAGTCCTGGTGGACTACAACTTCGGCAACAAGGTATTGTCAGCAACCGAATACTACTCCATCCTGAGAGGTTTGAACAAGAAGACGCTGGAAGGCAGACAAGAAGGTATCACTACGGGTGTGCACGAAGACGGAACGCCCAATACCACCACAGCCACTCCTCAAGACTATTATCGCGCCGTGGCACAGCAGATTACGGCGACCAGCGTAGTGGACGGAGACTTCATCAAACTGCGTCAGCTTACCTTGGGATACACGCTGCCATCGGCTGTCTTCGCGAATATTCCTTTGATTCGCTCGGTGCAACTTTCATTGGTTGGACGAAACCTCGCTATTCTTATGCGTAAGGCCGACAACATCGACCCGGAAGCCAGCTTCGCTTCGAACGTGAAGTACTACGGAATAGAAGGTACCAGTTTGCCTTCGACACGCTCATACGGCTTCAACCTGAATGTGAAGTTTAAATAAGCAACCGACATGATGTTTAGTATGAGACCTAAAAAAACTATTCAAATGAAAAGAACATTTTCAATCATATCCCGACTTGTCCTGATCACCGTGATCGTGGTGGGTTGCACCAGCGACTTCGAATCGATTAACACGGATCCGACCAAGGCTACACCGAATAACTTTGATGCGAATTATTTTCTCTCTTCCGCACAATGGAACTACCTAGACGGTATCACCGGCTATAGTGGTCCGGTTCTGTTCCAGAGCGGTTGGGTGCAACTGTTGGCCTCCACGACATCGGGAGGTGCAAACTACTATACCAACATGGACAAGTATGTTCCGTCCAGCAACACCAATTCGTATCTGGCAACCAGCTGGGAGCGGTGCTATCGTTCGGGCGCCCTCGCGAGCGAGGCGATAAAGAACACGGACGCAGATCCGGCCAAAGTGAACGTGAACGCGGCGGCTCGTATTATACGCGTGCTGGCAGCACATTACATTACCGATGTTTACGGCGATGCACCTTACTCGCAGGCATGGAAGGCTAGCGAAAATGTGACCTTACCGGACTACGATACGCAGGAGCAACTCTACAAATCGTTGTTGGCCGATCTGGACGCTGCATTGACCTCGATGGATGCAACAAAAGAAAAACCGTCATCGGACATTTTTCCATACAAAGGCGATATTGCCCAATGGAAGAAGTTTGGTTACTCCCTGATGCTGCGCATAGCCATGCGTCTCACCAAAGCCGATGCGACTACCGCAAAAGCATATGCAGAGAAGGCTGCCGCAGGGGGAACGTTTGAAAGCGCCGCAGATGACGCCTATATCATCCCCGACAACGCCAACGGATATCGCAACAACTATGCAGGAAGCCTCATGACAGCGGCCGACTACTATCAAGTGCGCTGGAGCAAGACGTTGATCGACTTCCTCGGCAGCACGGACGATCCGCGCCTTGGCGTTATTGCCGAAGTGCCCCAAGACGGACTGGCCAATAACCAGGACGCCACCAAAGCTGGAAATTCCGATCCGAATGTTCAGTTGGGACTTCCGAACGGATATGACCTGAACGGAGGCACGACAGACGTTACACACTCTCCAGGTTATCCTGGAGGCACCGGAACGGGTGCTGATGCAACACCAATTGGGAAATACTCCCGCCCGAAAACGGCGCTCTATGGTAACTTCAATGCTCCTGTGTTCGTCGTTACTTATGCGCAGACTGAATTGTTGTTGGCCGAAGCTGCCGTCCGTGGCTACAGCGTCGGTGGCACGGCTGCTGAACACTATAGCAACGGTGTGGAAGGCGGCGTCCTGTCACTCGCACCGTTTGGTGCAGCCGCCGTGGTTGATCCAGTCGATGCCGCTGATTATGCAGCAGCCAACCCGTTGAATGTAGGCTCAACGGATGCCTCGTTGAAAATGATCAATGAACAATACTGGGCAACCAGTGGCGCGCTGATGAACTTCGCTGAGGCTTGGAACAACTGGAAACGTTCGGGATATCCGGTGCTGACGCCGATTGTGGCATCCGGTAATTTTTCGAACGGTGTTATTCCACGCCGTCAGCCCTATCCCACGACAGAATCCACGCTTAACCCTGCCAGTTATAAGGCGGCCGTTGGTCGCCTCGACGGTGGACAAGACGTTTGGAACGCAAAAGTTTGGTGGGATAAATAAGAATTTTCCTCTAAAGATGGGCAGGCTAACCTGCCCATCTTTTTTTTATAATTTTTTTGACATTTGGTTTTATTCGAGGAAATGAGCTTGGGCTTAATGTTTTTTTTGCGAACCAAGAAGAAGATGGCGCAGATGGCCATCGTTTGTATGGTCGGCGTTCATTCCGTTCAAGCGCAGCAAGAACCGTTGTTCGAACTGGTGCCGCCCGCGCGCAGCGGCGTGGCGTTTAAAAATACCATCAAAGAAACTGCCCGTAACAATGCCCTCACCTATGAAAACATCTACAACGGTGGTGGCGTTGCCGTGGGAGACATCAACAATGACGGATTGGACGATATATACCTGATCGCCAATTCCGGCAGCAACAAATTATACCTCAACGTTGGCAATTTTAAGTTTAAGGACATCACATCGTCAGCTGGCGTGGATTGTAGCGTAGGGTGGAAAACCGGTGTGAGCATGGTCGATATCAATGCCGATGGCCTGCTGGACATTTATGTATGTCGCTCCGGCAAAGAGAGTATTGAAGATCGAAGAAATCATTTCTTTATCAATCAAGGCAATTTGACCTTCGTGGATAAAGCTAAGGAAATGAATCTGGACGATCCTTCGTATTCGACGCAAGCCGCATTTTTTGACTACGACAAGGACGGAGACCTGGATGCCTTTTTACTGGCCACGAACGTGAAGGTTATACGCGACCTTGAATTTAAAAGTGCCAGGACCACGGTGCATCCGTATGCGGGTGATAAGTTATTCAGGAATGATAGGGGTCGCTTTACTGATGTGACGGCGCAGGCAGGCATTTTATCCAATGCGTTGGGTTTCGGACTGGGCATCGCCGTGTCGGATATCAACAAAGATGGCTGGCCGGACCTGTATATTTCAAACGACTACATAGAACCGGACTATCTCTATATCAACAACGGAGACGGTACATTTAAAGACAAGCTGCCCGAATACTTACGACACATTTCCCATTTCTCCATGGGAGTCGATGTAAGCGATATCAACAATGATGAATGGCCGGATATCTATACGCTGGACATGTTGCCGGAGGATAACTATAGACAGAAGTTGCTATACGGCCCCGATAACTATGAGCACTATGCGCTGTCGGTAAAGGAAGGTTTTTATCATCAGTACATGCGCAATATGCTTCATTTGAACAATGGAAATGGAACCTTCAGCGAGATTGGCCAATTTTCAGGTATTTCAAACACCGATTGGAGTTGGGCGCCACTGTTTGCAGATTATGACAACGACGGTTGGAAAGACCTCTTTGTCACCAATGGATACTTCCGGGATTATACGCAGCGTGATTTCCTGAAGTACAAGGGCGATTATTATTTCAAAAAAGCCATTGCGGGAGAAAAACCCGATACGTTGGAGTTGGCCAGCATGATGAGTTCTACGCCGCTTCATAACTATATGTTTCGGAACAACGGAGATCTGACGTTCTCCGATCAAAGTTTTGCCTGGGGTTTTGAAAAGAAGACCTTTTCGAATGGAGCGGCGTTTGGCGATCTCGACAATGATGGGGACCTGGATCTGGTGGTGAATAATCAAAACGAACCGGCTTTCTTATACAAGAATGTGTTGCGGGAGAAGAAGCCAACCGTGTCCTTCATTCGCATTAAACTCAAAGGTGCCAAAGGAAATACGTTCGGAGTAGGAAGTAAGCTTTTTGTATACGCCAGCAATAGAAGTCAGTATTTCGAGCAATCGCCAACGCGCGGGTATCAGTCGTCCGTTTCCACAACACTGCATGTTGGACTTGGGAATGAAAAGAAAATTGATTCTGTGCGAGTGGAGTGGCCGTCGGGAAAGGTGAGTTTGCTCAAAGATATAGCGGTCGATCAGGTATTGACGATCGAGGAAAATGATGGCGTCAACCAGCGGGTGGTCGACGGGAAATTGAAACCGGTTTTTGCGGCGGCGGAACCGCTGGTTTCATATGCACACCAGCAATTTCCGATAAACGATTTTAAAAGGCAGCCTTTGCTGTCGACCATGCCGTCGATCTGTGGACCGGCCATCGCGACGGCCGACATCAATGGAGATGGGTTGGTGGATGTTTTTGTGAGCGGATCTGAGTTGCTGCCGGGAAAACTATTTGTACAAAATAAAGAAGGCCGGTTCCACGAATTGCTTTCCTTTCCGTCGTCGCCAGATGACGCATGCACGGAAGTGGATGCCCTATTCTTTGATGCGGACAACGATAACGACCAGGATCTGTACGTTGTGAGCGGAGGTTTTCATGACTATAACGCAAGCGACCCCATCCTCCAGGACAGGATCTACTTCAACGACGGCCAAGGTAATTTCACAAGACGCCCAGACGCGTTGCCGGCGATACATACTTCCAAGTCCTGTGCCCGTGCGGCCGATTTTGATTTGGATGGCGATGTTGATCTTTTTCTGGGAGGCCGCGTTGTGCCGGGAAGGTATCCGGTGGCACCTCTAAGCTATTTACTACTCAACGATGGGCATGGGCATTTTAGCAAAATGGACGATGCCGTTCTTCCTTCCCTCGTAAAAGCCGGCATGATCACGGATGCTATATGGCTAGACCTCAATAACGATCGATTTCCCGATCTGATTACGGTGGGTGAATTTATGCCCGTGAAAGTTTTTTTAAACAAAGATGGGAGAAAGCTTGAAGAGGATGCGGGCGCATTTGTTGATGGTCCCCAGATGGGCCTTTGGAGCAAACTCGCAGCAGGTGATTTTGACCACGACGGAGATGTCGATTTGATCGCTGGTAACCACGGTCTCAATTCACAGTTTAGAGCCTCTGATTCGGAGATGCTGGAATTGACCTACACCGATTTTGATAAAAACGGTTCGATCGATCCCATCCTTACCAATTTTGTGCAACATCAATCGTATCCCGTCGCTGGACGGGATGAACTGCTTGATCAGGTGTACAGCCTGAGAAAGAAATTCACGTCCTACGAAAGCTATGCCCACGCACAACTCGGAATGCTCTTTTCGGAAACCCAGATCGGGCAGGCTAGCGTGATTCGGGTCAATGAACTCCGCACCGTGCTACTGGAAAATGTGAATGGGAAATTTGTGAAACATGTTTTACCGCCACAAGCGCAGTTCGCACCGATCGGTGCGATTGAGGTGTTGGATTACAATGATGATGGCAAGCTTGATGTATTGCTGGCAGGCAATGAAAGTGCTATGCGCATCCGGTTAGGGGCCATTGATGCAAACTACGGCCAGCTGTTTCAAGGCGATGGACAAAACCATTTTACATACATTCCTCAGAAGCTTGCCGGTCTTTCACTAACCGGTGATGTCAAGTCGCTAAAGTGGATCACCGTAAACGGGCGGAAATATCTGCTTGCCGGTATCAATAACAGAGAAATGGTAACCTATAAAAAGACAAATTAGGATGAAAGCCTGGTCCATGTTTGTATTGATATGTTGCTTTAGCGCTGCTGGAGGAAAAGAAAAGCCGGTACCGGCTAGTGACTTTGTGAAATATGCTTTTTCGCTGTCGGAGGTAATGCTACACGATGTGGTGAATCCGCCTGCGGCAAGCCGGTTCTACGCCTATTGCATGCTGGGTGCCTATCAGGCATTAAACCAGATTGAGCATGAGCCATTTGATCTTCCTTCCAGATTTAAAATTCGGCCAAACTTCACGAACGTCCCCGTTCCATCCTGTGTATCGAAAGATTTTGTTGCGGCGTATGCGATGCTTGAAGTCGGCCGCCAACTCATGCCTTCGGGATATCTCCTGGAGCAAACACAGACGTCCCTGCTTCACGACTTCAAGAAGAAATATCATTTCTCCGCACCATGCCTCGAACAAAATATAGCCTTCGCTACAGCAGTCGCCGCGCAGGTGGTTGAATACTCCAAGACAGACGGCTACTCAAAATTGAGTACGCTGAAGCGGTATAGCCCTGTCGTGGCGGAAGGCCATTGGTATCCTACCCCTCCGGAATACATGGCTGCCGTGGAGCCGCACTGGCAAACGATTCGCCCCTTCTTTTTGGATTCTGCCCAGCAGATAGGGTCACGTAGCGCCGCGGAATTCTCGACGGACAAAGATTCACCCTTTGGAAAACTGGCGTATGAGGTTTATGAGATTTCCAAAAAGATGTCGGCCGAACAGCGGGCGATTGCTGGCTTTTGGGATTGCAATCCATTTGCCGTTCAATATTCCGGACATATGGCGATAGGGATCAAGAAAATATCACCGGGTGGTCATTGGATTGGTATTACAGGTATCGCTTGTGTCACTTCTTCGGCAACGATCGAGAAGACAGTATTGGCCCACGCGCTCGTCGCACTCACGCTGCACGATGCCTTTATTAGCTGCTGGCATGTGAAGTATCAAAGCGATCGCGTGCGACCGGAAACAGCCATAAACAAATACATTGATCCAAGCTGGAGGCCGCTATTGCAAACGCCGCCTTTCCCCGAAAACACCAGCGGCCATAGCGTGATCTCGGCAGCCTCTGCCTCCGTTCTCACTTTCCTGTTTGGTGACGACTTCAAGTTTACCGATACCAGTGAAGGATATTTTGGATTGCCCGCTCGAACTTTTGGATCATTCCACCAGGCTGCGGCCGAGGCGGGCATTTCAAGGTTGTATGGGGGAATTCATTTTAGAGATTCCATTGAGAATGGGCAAGAGCAGGGAGAAAGCATCGGCCAGGCTATCGTCCTAAAGGTTCAAGGGACCGGTAGACCTTAAAGTGCCATGGTAATCCAAAGCAGTTTGTGCTTAGAGCGGCTAACTGTCTATAATGGATGGGCTACCAGCAACGGGTAAAACTCAATCACTCCTCAAACAATTCACCGGGTTCATCCATGCTGCGCGCAGGGCCTGGTAGCTTACGGTTAGCAAGGTAATGACGAGCGCCAATAATCCCGTGAGTGCGAATATGCTCCACGAAACATCCACACGATATTCATATTGGGCGAGCCATTGTCGCGTCAGGTAATAGGCAATGGGAAAGGCAATGACAATCGCCAGCAGCACAAGCCAGATAAACTCCAACGATAACATGCTCCACAATTTAAACACGGATGCGCCCAATACCTTTCGAATGCCGATCTCTTTGTTGCGTTGACTGGCTGCGAAAGCCGCCAGTCCAAAAATGCCGATGCAGCTGATGGCTATCGCCAACACGGCGAACACCGCAGCCAGTTTACCCATCCGCTCTTCATTGTGGAACAAACGCGAATAATTTTCGTCCTGAAAGTTGTATTGAAAAGGTGAATCGGGATCGCTCTGGTGAATCACCTCTTGCACTTTTTTTAACGCCTCCGCCGTGGGCAAGGAAGGATTCAGCCGTATCGTAAGATGACCTATTCCCTCATAACTGATATAATATAAATGTGGCGACTGTTTGGAAAATGGTGTCCAGCGTATCTGGTCTTTTATAACCCCCACGATCGTCCGCTCTTTGCCAGAACCAAACCTGATCTTGGTACCTAGCGCTTTGCCCTTCCCAAAGAGTTCTGCGGCCATCTCGTTGATGATTACAGCAGAGGAGTCCGAACTAAGGTCGCGCGAAAAGTCGCGCCCTTCAACAAACTGAAATCCATTGGTAGCGGGAAAATCGTGACTGCACCAATTCATGGTGATCAACGGATGAAGGGCGGGATCCTTTCCATCCCAGTTAATAGAACCGTCGGCGGCCATGCCTCCGGTGATCGGGAAATCTGACTTCGCCATATTTTCCACAGCCCCGGAAGAAATGAGTTCGCTTCTCAGGGTATTGTAGTCAGTGTCTGCCAGATCCTTCGTATGTACTTGCATCTGGATAATTCCTGCACGATCAAATCCAACGGGCCGGTTCTTGGCGTGTTGGATTTCCAGGAAGACGACCAGCGTACCGACGATCAGCAGAATGGAAATGGTGAATTGAAACACCACCATCACCTTTCGCGGAAGGGTGGCGCGTTTGCCAGCTTTGAAAGTTCCCTTTAACACCTGCACCGGATTGAAGGATGATAAATACAACGCCGGATAGCTTCCAGCGAGAAGTGCTGTGAGCAAGACAAAAGAACATGTATAGACGTAAAACATGGGTTCACTCCAAGGCAATTCGATCTCCTTTGCGGTCACCTCGTTAAAAACGGGAAGTGCCAGCCAGGCAATCACAAACGCTATGAAAGCGCTGATCATGACCACCATCAATGACTCACCAAGAAACTGACGAATCAATTGGCGGCGAACAGATCCCATCACTTTCCTGACACCAACTTCTTTGGAGCGCATCTCACTTCGTGCCGTGCTGAGGTTCATAAAATTGATGCAGGCCAGCGCCAGCACGAAGACGCCGATAACGCCAAACATCCACACAAACCGGATGCGGGGAGTGCTGTCCGATCCGTCGTTAAAATTTACGTGAAGGTGCCACTGGTCCATCGGGAACAGAAACCCTTTCGGTTTCATGGCCTTCGAGTCAGTGGAAGATTTTTCAAAAAGCAGTAGCTCCAATTTCCCGCTCACCCGTGTGGCCGATGTTTCAGGTTTAAGGAGCGCGAAGCATTCATACATATAGCTATCCCAATTGTCACGACCCTTCCACTTGTCGCGACCCTGCCACTGCTCGGGATTGCTGGCGAACATGTATTCCATCGGCACCAGCATTTTAACCGCCGCAAAATGAGAATTGAATGGAAAGTCTTCGAACACGCCCGTGACCATTAGCTGTTCCTGATTGTCAAACTTTAGCATCTTGCCCAAGGGCTGATCGCCAAATAGTTTTCGTGCCAGCGACCTGGATAACGCTATGGAATGAATTTCTTTCAACGCGTCGTTGGAGCCTTCCAGCATGTTCACTGAAAAGACCTTCAGGAACGACGGGTCGATGAACAAGCCCTTTTCAGTCATTTTGACATCGTCATAGGCCAGGATATGATCGCCCTCTCCGGATGACATGCAGACCTCCTCGAATTCGGCATACGTTGATTTCAGCGCTGCGCCGTAGGGATAGCCTACGCCGCTTGTCGCCATTTCTTCTTCACCTAAAGTGATGGTATGAAAGACCTGCGTGATCCTGTCGTAGTTGGGAAACGATGTATTGAAACTGAGCTCATCATAAACCCAGAGTCCGATGAGCAATGCTACGCTCATTCCCGCAGCAAGTCCAAAGATATTAGTGAGCGAGAAGCCCGCGGCCCGCACGAGGTTTCGCCATCCGATGATGAGGTAATTCTTGAGCATAAGAGAGAGGTTTATGAGAATAAACTCCGGCAACCACTCTGTGATGCCGGGACTTTGAAAATAGTTTTATTTCGCACGGGGAGCAATGTAAAAATGAACGCCTGGCCATCACCTTCGCTTGGATGGTGATCTAAAATCGTATCTTCGAAGTATGGAGGACAGGGGATTACTTTTCATTCCTGATATCAGCGGGTTCACCCGATTCATTACGGACATGGAGATAGGGCATAGCCGTATCATTATCGGGGAATTGCTCGAGATACTAATCGATTCCAATCAACTTGGACTTGAGGTTTCCGAAATTGAGGGGGACGCTATCCTCTTTTATAAATTCGGAGACGCTCCGTCGACAGAAGCTATTTATGGACAGGTTGAGCAAATGTTCTGCGCATTTCATCGCCATCTTCAGTCGTACGAGTATCGACGGTTTTGTCAGTGCAAGGCATGCGTATCCGCCATCGACCTTTCGTTAAAAGTAATCACACATTACGGGGAATTTACGGGCTACTCGGTAAAGACTTTCCAAAAATTGATAGGGAAAGACGTAATCGTCGCGCATCAGTTACTGAAGAACAATATTGAACAACACGAGTACTGGCTGGTCACGCAGAACCTGGTGGGCGAAATGACGCCACAGACGTTCAAGGAATGGATGCAGTGGCACACGACTGAAAAGCGAACCGAATCTGGCAACATACGGTTTCACTATGCGCAACTAAGTGAGCTTAAGAATGAAATTTTACCGGAAAGGCGTCCATCGCTTGAACTGTCAAAGAAAATATTGTGTCTGTCAACAACACAGGAATTTCCGGCGCACGTCAAGAAATTGTTCTTCACAACGGCTCACCTTGAATTCAGGAATCAATGGATGGATGGCGTGAAGGACGTTGACGAAGTGGAGCACTTCATACCCGGTGTAGGTTCGCGACATCGTCGTGTCCTGGAGAACGAGACGGTTATCGTCTATACGAGTAGCTTGACATATGACCCGGAAACGAAGATCGTTTTCAGTGAGACGGATGAAAAAAAGTCCGTCTCCGTTTATTTTATCCTTGAGCCCATTGGGGAAGCAAAAAGCAGACTTACCATGGAAATTTATCGCCCCTCGAGGTTAGCAAAATTTGTATTCGATCTGTTTGTGAAAAGGAAAATGGAATCCCAGTTGCAGCGGTCGATGGAAAAACTTGAAAAATTACTTCCCGAAATACATCTTCCCGTTGAATTTTAGGACTCGGTGCCCTTGAAAATGTCACTTTATCAACTGCGCCGATTCTTCACCCTATGAATTGATTACTATTGCGTGTTTTGACTACCCTTGAAAAAAGGAAAGCCCCGAATTCATTACGAATTCGGGGCTTTCCTTTGTTTGGTATGGGCTTGCAGGAGGAGGAGGGGATTACTTTCAGTCATCCCTTGTGGAGGGAGCTTCACAGGTTCGCTTCGCTCATTTTTTGTTGGCACCCATTCCTCGCGCTCAAGCAAAGCTTGGCGCTCGTCAGGGCCTGCCTTTTCCATCAATAGTATGGGATACGATGAGGCGAATCGTGATGGTAGACCGTTGGTAGAGATCCGGATATTTTTCTCTGAAATCGACATAACATTGTTCAGCGGACACAAGTCCCCTCATCACGCCTTTTCCTTCTAGCTAAAATCCCATTGACAAATATCAACGTAATTTAATGTCATTTGTCAACTCTCGCGAGCATTCATATCTGGATCTTTGTCTCGTTAAAATAACAATCACAAAAAGTCGAAATCAAATCGCAGCTAAAACGAAAAGCATCGTCGTGGGTAGTCTCAGGATTTCTTGTTGTTGCACGAACTCGATTGTAAAAGGAAACTTTCAGGAAGTTTGTCACGCTGTTTCGGTAAATACATGACGCTAGGATTTGTCGGAGAAAAGAACATCGACAATGGACAATTGCTGCAGGCTCGGTTTTTTGTTGAATGTGTGAGCAGGTTTTAAAGATTTACCTACTTCCTTTTTTAATCTTACGAATCAGCGAATCCACGAATAATAACTACCTGAGTTTCTTAGTCAAGAAAATCCATATCAACAATAGAATAAGAATTTAAATAAAAAAGTAATGAAAAAACTAATCATCTTAATGACGGCAATTTTGTTTGTTGTCATTTGTAAGGCCCAGTCTAATGGCCGTTTAGTCGGTGCCGACCTGATTGTGTTTAATGCAAAAATTGCCACAGGAAGCCTTTCACAACCCGAGGCGTCTGCGCTGGCGGTAAAAAGAGGTAGAATTTATGCAGTAGGCACTGATGCCGAGATACTCAGTCTGAAAGACAACAACACCCAACTGATTGATGCAGGCAGTAAGCGCTTGATACCCGGTCTAGATGATGTGCATGTCCATGTGCTGAATGAAAAAAGTTACAACTATAACCTTAGGTGGGACGGGGTGCCAACATTGCAGCGGGCATTGGAAATGCTGAGCGAGCAAGCGAGACGAACTCCCGAAGGCCAATGGGTCAAAGTGATTGGTGGTTGGTCACCCTACCAGTTTAAAGAAAACCGGTTACCGACCATGGAAGAGATCAGGAAGGCGGTCCCCAACAGACCTGTGATAGTACAATATGCATATAATCGGGTTTTTTTAAATGACTTGGCAATGAAAGCATTGGGAGTGGGAACCAAAGGGTTTCCGATGCTACCGGGTACCGAATTTGAAAAAGATAAAAAGGGGAAATACACCGGTATTATGCACGCCTACACTTTCAGCTTTATAGCAATGGAATTTATGGTTCCGCAACCTTCTTTTGAAGAACAGGTAAATTCGCTTACGTATGTTATAAATGACCTGAATCGTTTTGGGATTACTTCGATTGTCGATGCAGGTGGTAGTAGCTATCCTCAAGCGCATACTCCCTTAGATGTATTGAGGCGGGAAAACCGCCTGAACATACGGGTTCCTTTTATTGATATCCAATTGGGCGATAACAGCGGTGCCAGTTTGATAGATGCAGAGATTAACCTGATAACTAAAAAATCTCCTATAAGCCCTGGAGAAAATTTGCATGCAACAATGGCACATGGTTATGAGTATGAAGGTGCAGGCGAATTGCTCAGGGTAGAATTACATGATCATGAAAATTTCGACAAACCAGCTGTCATCATCAATAAGGATTCAATGCGCCAACACATCGAAGAGGACGTTATCAAACTTGTAAAGAGAAGAGTACCTTTTCGCATGCATATTACCTACAACGAAAATATATCGCCATTTCTGGATGCTTTGGAAAATGTAAACCGTAAGATGCCCTTTGACGGGCTGCGCTGGAGCATAGAACATGCTGAAACTATAACTCCGGAAAATATAGAAAGAGTAAAAAAACTCGGTGGCGGAATTGCGTTGGATGATAAAATGGCCTTGCATGGCGATGCTTTTATAAAAACGCACAGCCGTGAAGAAGCATTGCAGACACCGCGATTGCGGCATCTGGTAGACAGCGGCATTCCCCTGGCTATGACAACGGACGGATTTAGAGCCTCCTCATTCAATCCCTGGATAGGCATTAGCTGGATGATTACTGGCAAGTCCGTATCAGGCTCTGAAATACTGGCAAAAGACAACCGACTGAGCCGGGAAGAGGCACTCAAGTTATATACAAGTGGCCCCGCATGGTTTGTGCATGAGGAAAATGAAAAAGGCAGGATCGTTCCGGGCAACCTGGCGGATTTTGTGTTGCTGAGTAAAGATTATTTTACCATACCGGATGATGAAATAAAAACGATTTCTTCCGTATTAACTATCGTTGATGGCAGAGTGGTATTTGGCGCACAGGAATACAGCAACCTGGCTCCGAAATTACCTGAGGCGCTTCCTACCTGGTCACCAATAAAATATTTCGGTGGTTATTATAATACTAAATGACAACTAAAGATTACGGATAGTGGATTCCTGAAATCACGAATCATTCTTTGGATATATTAAAGCTAATGCATCTGGCTTTAGCCTTACAGCGGGCATTCAATATGCCTATACAAGCCGTACAATATTATTGGTGATTGCGCCCGACATCATGACTGCGAATAGCAATAGCGTTGATTGAGTTTTTTATCCGAGTACAGGCCGTACTGAAAGGGAATTTAAGCTTGTACACCCGCTTACAAGGTTTCTAAATTATGATACGAAAGACAAATTCCACCAGCGAAGTACTCATTCTTATAGGTGAAGTCTGTCACTTAAATATTGACAACGATGGAAATGAAAATTAAATCAATCGATAGTGGCGGTAATTCCAGGGTGGGAGAGTTCCTGGTTAATCGTCTTTTGCCAAATCCGAATACCGCGGCGATCGGCCCGGTTGTTTTTTTAGATCATTTATATCCTGTTGCTTTAAAAGCAAATATCCCGGCCCGGCCCTCGGGAGGGCACGCTCACCCGCATCGTGGCATTGCTACTTTTAGTTATGTCCTCAAAGGTAGGCTTGAACACTTTGACAGTCGCGGCAATCACGCCACCATAGGACCGGGAGGTGCGCAGTGGATGAAGGCCGGCAACGGAATATTGCATGATGAACAACCTCTTCCCGACACCGAAAATGGAAACTTGTTTCATTCACTCCAATTCTGGATTAATCTTCCTTCAAAAAATAAAGGTGAGGATCCGGAATATAGGGCTGTGCAAGCGGGAGAAATGCCTGAGATCATATTGCCAGATGATGTGGGTACCTTGTATATATTAATGGGCGAATTCGGCTGTGAAGCTTCGCCTGTGAAAACTTTCAGTAAACAGTTTATTTACCACCTGAAGCTAAATCCCAAGTCAACATTTGCATTGGCTTCGAAGGATGGAATGGAGTATGCTGCATTTGTTCCTGAAAATGATGTTACCATAAACAGCACTGCGGTAGGTAAAAGCAGAATCGTTATATTTGAAAATGATGGGGGGGAAATGATCTTCGCGAATTCGCATATTAATCCGTCTGATGTTTTTGTTTTTGGCGGGGAAAAATATTTGGAACCTACTGTCGCTCAGGGCCCTTTCGTTATGAACAGCGCAGCAGGTATTGCTGACGCGTACAGGGATTTTTTTAACGGTAAATACGGAACCATCAACTACAATCATTGATCAAGCCATGTACGAGGCTCTTCGCAAATATATTAACAGTTATACTTCGTCAATTATTTCAGACGAAGAGTTTAAATATTGTCAAGAGGCCCTAACACCAAGAAAGCTTAAAAAAAGACAGTTCCTATTGCATGAAGGAAGTATTTGTCAATACAGCGCTTTTATTGTGAACGGAGCCATGCGCCAGTATACGATCGATAAACGTGGTGTTGAGCACATTGTGCGGTTCGGCATAGAAAATTGGTGGATGAGCGATCGTGAGAGCTTGATCATGCTCACCCCTTCTCTTTACAATATTGATGCCGTTGAAGATTGCGATCTGCTGGTGAGCACCAACGAACAAGTGACTCGTTTGAAGGAACAGTCGCCGACAGTTGGGATATTGTTCCAACAACTTGATCAGCGGAGCTTCATTGCAAATCAGGACAGAATTCAGGCGACCATCTCCCTTTCGGCTGAAGAACGGTACGCGCATTTAATGGAGGCGTATCCAGAATTCGTGCAACGATTCCCCCAAGCTATGATTGCTTCCTACCTTGGAATTACCCCGGAAACTTTAAGTAGGGTCAGAAAGCAACACTACGCAAAGGAGTAGTTGCATTTCTCTTGACAAAAATCAAGTCGATTTCTTATTTTCTATCATTCGGTCGCTCGACTTGCTGTCGCAGTTTTTAGGAGCCGGGTCTTGGTAAGTGGGCATCCGTAAGAACACATCCTTGATTTAAGTCAATGATTTTTCTTGATTTTTCGCAACAAATTAAAACTTCCATCCTTACTAGCTTTGGTTCAACAAAATAAAGAAACATAATATGGCAACTACAGTTAACGGAGCCAGACCAAAGGCACTACATATTGCACTTTGGGCGGCACAAGGAATTTTGGCGTTAGGATTTTTCATGGCAGGATTCATGAAAGTTACTCAACCTATTGACAAGCTCGCGACAATGATGCCTTTTGTGGCTGATGTGTCTCCAGCGTTTGTAAGATTTATTGGCGTAAGCGAGGTTCTTGGCGCAATCGGATTGATTATACCTGCAGCATTTAGAGTGCGACCTCGGCTTACAGGGTATGCGGCTCTTGGACTATTGATCGTGATGGTGCTTGCGTTGCTATTTCACCTTACGCGAGGCGAGGGAGCGGTAATCGGGCCTAACATATTTCTTGGTGCAATAGCAGCCTTCATCGCTTGGGGTAGATTCAAAAAAGCTCCAATTTATTAGAAAGTGCCAAAAATTTTGGTGCAACGATTCTCCACCCTTTCAGACGTTGTATAGCAGCAAAAAGCTATTCCGACCTTAAACTTTTTACCGGGTTTAGCATGGCAGCTTTTATTGCGCGGAAGCTCACGGTTATTACAGTAATCATCAACGAACCAATGCACGACGTAGCGAAGATCCACCACGGGATATTTGTTCGGTAGTCATACGCCTGCAGCCAACGGTTCAAGGAATAGTATGCGAGCGGGATGGAGATAAGACACGAGACAACCACAAGTATCACAAATTCACGGGATAGCATTTGCCACAAATTGGCTATGGATGCACCCATTACTTTCCGGATTCCGATCTCTTTCGTGCGACGTTCAGCAACGAATGAGACCAGTCCGAACAGACCAAGACATGAAATTGCAACGGCAATCACGGCAAAGAGTAATGCCAGTTTGCCGATACGTTTTTCGTTGCTGAACTTTCTGTCATACTCTGCATCAACGAATGCTGCATTAAAGGGGGATGTCGGGTTGTATTTTTTGAAGATAGATTCGATTTTTGCCAGGGCGTCCTGGGTGTTCACTTTGGGGTTTGTTCGTATCAAGGCAACGTTGATATTGTTTGTTGAAATATGGAAGAGCGATGGCTGTACCGAGGTGTACGGTGATTGTACTATCAGGTCTTTAACAACTCCAATCACCGTGAACGGCTTCCGTTTCCACCGGATAGTTTTTCCGATGGGATCTTCAAGTCCAATGAATTTTACTGCGGCTTCATTCAGAATAAACGCCGATGAATCGGAAGCAAAGTCCCGGGAGAAGTCCCTGCCTTCTTTGATCTCCCATCCAATCGCCTTTCCATATTCATGATTGACGGCGTTGTTCGGAAAGCTCACGGTTTGGGTAGGATCTTTTCCTTCCCAATCGAAGGCGGCGTTTGTAACCCATGCTTCAGTAGCGGGACTACCCGACTGAGCCATTTCTATAATGGTGCCGTCATTTTGTAATTCACGCCGGATGGCTTCGAAATGTTTTTTTCTTTCCCAGTTAAGTTCCAGGCTGACTAATCCATCGCGACTATAGCCTACAGGTCTGTTTTGAGCGAACTGGATCTGTTTGTAAACCACCATCGTGCCAATGATCAATGTAATTGAAATGGTAAATTGGACGACTACTAATACTTTGCGCGGCAGTGCGCCGTGTGGGCGGGTCATGAAAGTGCCTTTTAATACTTTCACGGGCTGAAATGAAGAGAGGAAGACGGCAGGATAAAGGCCGGCGATCAATCCGGTAACAACACTGAAACCAAGACATGCTAACCAAAAGATCGGCTGTGATAGTGGCACCGTAATCAGCTTGGAGGCGATTTCATTGAAATCGGGCAGTAACAGCGCTACGGTAAGGAATGCCAGGAGAAATGCAAAAACAGAAACCATCACCGACTCGGTGAAAAATTGTATGATGAGTTGCCTTTGTGCCGAGCCGATCGATTTCCGGATACCCACTTCTTTTGCTCGCTTTTCTGATTGTGCTGTGCTGAGGTTCATGAAATTGATACAAGCCAGCAGTAACACGAATACACCAGAGATTCCGAATAACCAGACATTTTCGATTTGCCCTCCAGTGTTGACACCATTTTTGAAAGTTGAATACAAATGCCATTTATCCATGGGGTGAAGAATGACCAAAGGATTATAACGTTTTCCTGATTCGGATACATTCTTGATCATAACATCACCGATCTTTTCGGACACTTGTTGTATATCGTTATGGTCTGCAATCTGTACAAAAGTCTGGCAGATGTTACTTCCCCATGGGTCAGGCATTTCGTTGATCCAGGTATTCTGGCTCATAAACAATTCCCAGCTCATGATGAACTTGAGATCGTTGAACGTGCTGTTGGCGGCAATGTCGTTATAAACGCCGGTCACTTGAACGTCAGCATGGTCATCCAGTCGCATAGTTTTACCAATGGGGTCTTCATCTCCGAAGTAGATTTTCGCCACGGATGCAGAGAGAAGAATAGAGTTCATGTTTTTCAGGCCGTCCCTTGAGCCATGTATCATCTTCAGGCTTAGCATGTCGGCGATCTGGGGATCGAAATAATTGCCGGTATGCTGGAACATCTTGTCACCGTATGTCAGAGTGTGCGGATCGGTCCAACGGGCGTGTACCACGTATTTGAAATCACTGCCGTAATTATTGCGTAATTCGTCGCCAAGGATGACAGGATGAGATCCCGTGGTCGTAATGTCGCCATTGGCAGAATGGAGGTGCATCACTTGTGCGATGCGGTCGTGATTGGGATGAGAGGAGTCAAAGGTAAGTTCGTCGTGCATCCACAGACCGATCAGCATGGCGACTGTCATACCGAGGGCGAGTCCACCGATGTTGATAAAAGAGTACCCTTTGTTCTTAAGAAGGGTTCTCCAGCCGATTTTGAAATAACTCTTGAACATACTCTTGTTGTTTAGATTTTGAAATCGTCCCTTTGGTCGAATGATACCGGGCCTGAACAGGAGAAGTACATCGATGAGAAATCCTAAGTCTGCCTTTCTTTTGCCTGATTCATTGACGCGCTTATAATAGACCTCAAGCAAGTCGCCTTCGATATAGTCCACGATCCGTGGATGGCAAAACCATCGAAAGAGTGTGACGAAGGCACGTGGTGGAAATGGATCTTGCTTCTTCATATCTCGCTTAGTGCGACAACTTTGTCTGGAAGACCGTCTTGGGAATAGCGTTCCAGAACTCGTCCCTGGTAGTTTTGGAATACGTAATAGCCTTTTTTCCTAACGCGGTGATCTCGAAGAATCGTTTGGGTCGGCCGACACGGTCCGGGGTTGACTCGCCGGGGTAAGACCTCAAATATCCTTTATCCTCCATACGAGTAAGAGCGGCGTGAATAGCCCCCATACTAATGGCGCGTCCGAGTCTGGACCCCATTTCCTGCTGGATGGAAACGCCGTATGCCTGGTTATTGAGGATTCCGATGGTCATTATGACCAGTTCTTCAAATTCGCCGAGCTGATATTTTTTCACCTTGTGGTATTTTTTCTAAATGTAGGAATATTAATTAATTCAGCCAATATAGAGGAGGAGGGATTACTTTCAGTGATCCCTTAACGGGGGAGTGTCAAACAACTCCAAAACACTTCGCTTCGCTCGTTTTTGTTTTCCGTATGTCTTCGCTCAAAACTGCGTTTTGGCTCAGCCCTACAGAAAACAAAAAGCCCCGAGAAACTCGGGGCTTTTTTGAAGTTGATTGCAGAGGAGGAGGGAGTTTTACACTCCTACCGAACCCCTTGAATAACAATTTATTATAATGCGCCTGGAATTTTGGTGCACCGATTCTCCACCTGTCAACGTAAGTTCAACTCGTAATGGGAGTAAATTTAAAATTTTTTCAGGACATGTTCAATTTCTAAACCCCTATTCTTTTTTGAATGAAGATGAGCCAGCGAACGAGGTAACAACAAAGTCCATTTTTGCTGGAGAAGTTCTACTTGAAAATGGTTCTAACGGGAAATACATTACCAAATTACGGAAGGAGCTTATAGAGGCTCCGATGTTTAATGAGGATAAGAACGTGCGGACTGTAAATGATATTATTAGCTTTACAGTGCAAACTGTAAAAACCGTAAAAGAATTTGCTCCAGGAAATAAGATGACAGATCCTTATTTTACTTTGACCGGATTGTTTTTGGCAACAAAAGGTGAACTGATTTTATACGAAAATGAAACATCGCTAGCTCCTAAGATATAAGAAGTTAATCCACAGTATTATAATGATAATATTGCGCCACTCTACCCTCATCATCTCGCGAGCGGTGGTGGTTCTAGTGATGATTGGTAGTTAAAAAAAAGAAAATGGTAAAAAAAATACTACATATTTCAGTTTTGCTGACGGTGCTGCTGCTGAATTTCACGTCATGTCACCGGAAAGTCGAGAAATCTTTCAAGGCGAGTAAAATTGAAAATCGAATATTTGACAATGCAGACTTACTTTCCAATGAACAGGAAAAAACTATTTTCCGTCTCATCAAGGATTTAGAAGATAGCATAGGGTCTCAGATTGCCATACTTACTCTCGATACGTTGAATGGTGAGGATATCAATCAATATTCATTGAGGATGTTCGAGGACCTGGCCTTAGGACGAGAAAAGTATAAAGATGGAATACTGATAACGGTTGCATATCGTGACCGTAAGACGAGAATTGAAGTAGGATATGGTCTTGAGAAAATCATTAAGGATGAAGTGGCAAGCCGGATTATCCGTGAAGAGATGGTCCCTAAATTTAAAGAACAGAAAGTATATGAAGGTTTGTACGGTGCTGTGAGCGTTATTAAGAAATCAATTGAGGAAAACAGAAAAATTGTTGGTCAAATGCCTTAACCGCCAATCTTAAGTGCTTCCATTATTAACTTTTCCTTACTCTTATTTGAGATTGAAAAATATGCCTTCTTTTTTTTCCTTCAGGGCTCCAATATTCTAGTTCGTATCTTCTTTTCGATGAGGGATAAGGCGCCCCATACACCTCATAAGTGTCATCTTGCAAAGTCTGCATTGAATTAATTATGATGATTGAATTTTTACTTGTGATGTGCGAGGCTATAAATATATTAAGGGAGGTAATTTTAATCAGATCATTGTCAATCTTGATGATGCACGCGTCACGCATTGCTGCACCGTATGAAAATATGGTTCCAGGTATTAGAAGCCATAGATTTAATTCTAAAATTAGAAGAATAAATATCAAACTCGCTACGGCCAGACTAAATATTGCTATTTCGATTGTGGGAAAATATCTAATCTTTGAGGGTGAGGCCATTAGCTTTAGATAATGTATTTTAGGATAGTTCTTTTTACTCGAAAATTTAGGCGAAATTTAGTGATAAAAATGCCCCGGTTTTGATTACTTGACTGGAGATTCCGACCCCATTGACCACTTTGTTTCGGGAGAGCGTGACCAGCTAAAGTTACCCGAGGACTTGAACTTCGCCTAAGTTTCGAACCCATTGATTGCTAGACTCGTTTCTGGTCAAATGGTGGAGTAATTGGGTGGTCACGTGACCTGAAAATTGATGGTCAGGGCAAAACGGAAAGAGATGGTCAGCCACTTCGGATTCTCCACTGGACCAGCGTCCCGAGCGCTTTATAATCTTTGATGATGTGCTTTCAGCAGGCGCTCACTATAAAGCCTGCAAAGTGATGTTGCAGCAGAGGTTCCCTGGGGTGCCAGTATTGGGGATGTTCATTGCGCGCCGGATCAATCCAGACTAATTGCTATTGTTCGTGCAAACGTACCGATCGATAACACTTGCCTAATGATGGAAGGGTCGGAGCATGAGAATATATGATGGAAATGGAAACGTAGTTAAAAATGAATACGGCAAATTCGACACTAGTCTCTCGACTCGGTGCAGGTTATTGATGTGGCTGGAGGGAAGATCGAACAGGAATGGTTGACTAGAAATGGACTCGGGGTTGGAAGTAATGTTTCCGGACAGGGTAACATTGGACCTGTGTTCATTAATAAAACGACCGGGGAATTTCACCACGGCAATAGTCAAAGTCAGGCTACCACTAACACCGGCACTGAGTTTAAAATGGTACTGAACCGGGCTATGCGTATATTTAGCTTAGCAATGAGAATGACTCTCCAATAGAGGTTTATTTCGATGATTTTAAAGTGGAGCAAATAAAAAGCCCAGTCATTTCATCACAAGACTACTATCCATTTGGGTCGACGTTTAATTCGTATCAACGTGAAAATACTATTGGTAATACGTATCAATACAATGGCAAGGAGAAACAGGATGAGCTTGATCTGGGATCGTTGGACTACGGAGCGAGGACGTATTTACCGGAGATCGGAAGATGGACTTCGCCTGATAGAAAGGCCGACTTAGCAGTTGACCTATCGCCTTACAGATGCGGCTTCAACAACCCTGTTAGGTTCTTAGATTCTGATGGAAATTATGAGACGGATGGGCATTTTTGGACTGTTTACTTAGCGGCTATCTTGACTTCAAATGGACACGGGTATGATCCGTATGAGCTCGCGTACTATACAGAAGCTCCTGATCATGTGATGAACGAAAGGGCGACATTCAGTTTAATACTAATACATGGCTTTGGGATTTCAAAATGATTTTCACGCACTTGGCGGGGAGTCAAGGTATGCTGAAGCAGAACGATCGCGAGCAAGGTATGCTGGAGCGGAAGATCTATTGGATCGAGGCTCCGCTCTACATCGACTGGACGATTCATATGCTCGCTCAAAAGAAGACAACTCGATGTATAGTAGACCGCTTGGGCACATGTTTGAAATGAAGGCGGACAAAATAAGGGATCGACCTGATTTATACCTTGAATACGCGCACGATTTGATTACGCTTGGCGGGAATTCATCTACGGACATGTTTACATTTAATTATATGGCAAATAGCGGGAATGACACCGATGCGAATATGGCAGTCTTAGAGGCTGAAGTCAGATTGAGAGAAGGCGCAAGATTGTTTAGGGTTCAGGGTGATCAAACAGGGACCTTAGATTCATATTTTTCCGCTCGAAATAAAAATTACAACAATATTACTTCATATAAAACATTCACAGCTGAAGTGAATAAATTGAGGCAGCATTCTAACGGTGAGTGGGAGGAAACGGACGAAAAGGAGAACAGGACTTTTGTAGTTTACAAGTGATGGATAAATTCAAGATAATTTGGCGTGAATACTTTTGGGCCGTGGCGCTATTGACATTGGTCAGCGCAATTGCGTATTTGAACATACCCGAAAGCCCAAACTATGAAGTGTTTTCGTATGTTTTCGGAGGCGGATTAATGCTATATGCAATCCACTTTCTAATGATCTTCTTAGCTGAGTTGATATTTAAGATCAGGAAAGATTCTTTGGCGACAATAATTTTTTCCATTATTCTGTTTGAGGTGATTTTAATTATATTTTCTGGAAGCTCGTTAATAATTTCCTTTTTTGATAAAAAAAATACCGACAAATTCTTGTTATTTCAACTCCCTCTTTTAGTTGTTAGAATGGTACCCTTATTCTATAGAAAGTTTCGAGCATCAGGCGTTAATGCAGGACCTGAGTCAAAGGAAAATAGAACCCGATTATTATAAAACGAGGAAATCGTTCGTGGCTAGTTTGAAATTACTTGAATACAAAATATCGCAAGCTTCATCCGAGTCAGGGTTGTTCCAACCTTGTTATACAGGCCGATTTTTGTTGGTGAAAGAAAAAATCGGCGCTGTATCGATATGATCCTTCTGATTATGGCATCGATATGACTTTTTATCAAGCGGGTCGGTGGGTTAATCGGGCATATCATGATGAAGATGGGGTATTAACGGTAACACAAGACTATGTGCCTTGGGAAAGAATGAGACTCGCCCAATCCGCCTCGTTCGCTGACCTTCTTTTATAAGTGGATAGTTTCCAGCCTTATAATAGGGTTCGATTTAGTGTTGATGGTTTTGTCATTATGGGTTTTTCCTAAAACAAATATGGTTTTGTATATTGTGATCGTTCCTATTTTTTTGGTTATATCTCTTGCTGTAGCTTTTTCTTTGTTTAAGCTTGTTTCTGTGTTCCATGACGGAGAAAGTCTAACCGTCCGAAGCGCAAAGGGAAGTAGTCAAATTCCTTTTGAGGATATTCAAAAAATAGGACGATTTAGATATTATTTTTTCACTATTACATATTTAGATAAACAAAATAAGCCTATATCAATTGTGGTGATGCCAAGAATGAGTGAATTTGCTGCTACTTTTGGCTTCCGTGTTAGCGGGTTTGAGGATCTTAAGAATTTGGTTAGAAAGAACAACGATCTTTAATTCATGTCAATTCGAAAAAACGCCAAAATCATCTATTCCATATGAAGAGTGCTATAAGTGTTTCAAGTAGGCTATCGTCAATGATTCTTGAGCAATTTACCATGATTCCCTTAATTGCCGTTTTGTCAATTCCCGCTACCGCCATTTTTCGTTTTATCCATCCGGTTAGGGTGGGAGAGAAATTTGTTAGCATGGATGCCTCGCCGGTGTTTTTTTACTACAGCCTTGTAGTTGTATCTTTGTATTTTAATAAGGATTGTTTGCAGGGGAGAAGTATTGCAAAAAGAATTCTTAAACTTCAGGTTGTTAATTTCGGAACCGTTAAGCCAGCAAATCCTATCAGGTGTTTGATAAGGAATATTACGTTGTTTATATGGCCCTTGGAGGCCATCGTGGCTATGATAAATCCCGGTAGACGCCTTGGTGATTTTATTGCTGGAACGGAACTAATTCAATCGGATCCTGCGGTGTCCGATAGCCCGATGCATCCGTGGCAAATTTTATTTTCCGTATCTTTCACAACAATATTCCTTAAACTCGTGTCATTATTTTTTTCTGATTTTTTTGGATAGATCAACCGTTGTAGTCGGTTATATTTCTTTAACGGCGTGTCATGGTGAAGAAAATGCGTTCTTGCGAAGGCAGGCAATCAAACCAGTTTTAGGATTATTTTCCATCGGCTTTAAATTTTACATTTCCGGTACGCTGGAGATTCCGACCCTTTGACCACTTCATTCCGTCAGGGCATGACCTGCTCCATTCTAAGCAGTCCACCACATACTCCAAATCGCGATTTGCCAAGTATTTTATTCAGTATCGTGATTCGGTAAGCCCGAGAATCTTTGAATAGTTTCCCGCTATGTTGCCTCCTAATCATGGCTCGTCGACAATTTGTTGCGACTCATTCTGCGCAAACGCAGAGGGAGTTGTTGATAATTTTCAAATTGCTGTGACTCAAAGTTTTTGCCAGCACTACTGTATTCGGTGCACCGATTGTCCACCTGGTTTGTTTGCAGCTTCCTCTCTAATCATTTCATCACCTTTCATTGGATGGGAG
>DATDAV010000332.1:0-40904 GCA_036525235.1 Chryseolinea sp.
GTGTTATTGGGTGGCGATAATTACCGCATTGGCATGGGTGGCGGCGCCGTATCGTCTGTGGCCACCGGCGACTATGGAAATGCGATCGAGCTGAACGCTATCCAACGTTCCAATCCCGAAATGCAAAAGCGCGTGATGAACGCGATCCGCGCTATGGTGGAATCGGACATCAACCCGATCGTGTCTATTCACGATCACGGCGCAGGCGGCCACCTGAACTGTCTCTCCGAATTGCTGGAGGAAACCGGTGGCGCCGTACACCTCGATAAACTACCCGTGGGCGATCCCACCCTTTCCGATAAGGAGATCATCAGCAACGAATCGCAGGAGCGCATGGGCCTGGCCATCAAAGCCAAAGACGCCGAGACCCTTCGCACGGTTTCCGCCCGCGAACGCGCACCCTTCTACGAAGTGGGCGAAGCCACCGGCGGCCATGAACTCGTCTTCGACAAAAAAGGACAGGCCGCGACGCCGTTCGATTTGAAAGTGAACCATCTTTTCGGTTCGTCGCCCAAAACCATCATTCAAGATGCAACCCAACCCACCACGTATAGGCCAGTGCAATACGAGGGGGCAAAAATAACCGAATACCTCAACCACGTACTGCAACTGGAAGCCGTGGCGTGCAAAGATTGGCTGACCAACAAAGTCGACCGTTCAGTGACCGGCAAGGTGGCCACGCAGCAAACGTGCGGCCCCATACAGCTGCCGTTGAACAACGTGGCG
This sequence comes from Chryseolinea sp., assembly GCA_036525235.1. Classification (GTDB taxonomy): domain Bacteria; phylum Bacteroidota; class Bacteroidia; order Cytophagales; family Cyclobacteriaceae; genus Chryseolinea. The sequence goes on from DATDAV010000332.1 coordinate 727, forward strand.
GTTATGGCGCTCGATTACCTGGGAAACAAAGGTGTAGCAACCGGTATCGGCCACGCTCCTGGCGCGGCCCTGATCGACCCGGCGGCGGGCAGCCTGATGGCGATCGCCGAATCGCTGACCAACCTGGTGTGGGCTCCCCTCACGCATGGCCTGAAGGGCGTTTCCCTCAGCGCGAACTGGATGTGGCCTTCCAAAAACAAAGGCGAAGACGCGCGGTTGTACAGCGCCGTGCAGGCCGTGAGTGATTTCAGCATCGCGCTGGGCATCAACATCCCGACCGGAAAGGATTCGCTTTCCATGACCCAAAAATATCCCAACGGCGATGTGGTGTTTGCACCGGGCACGGTCATCATCAGCGCGGTGGGAGAAGTGGAAGACATTACCAAGACGGTCTCTCCCGCCCTGCAGCCGGTGAGCGGATCGAAACTGTTATACATCAACCTCTCCCAAGATACCTTCAAACTCGGGGGCAGCAGCCTGGCGCAGGTGTTAAACCTGCTGGGCAATGAAACGCCTACCGTGAAAGATGCCGCTTATTTTGCAAAAGGATTTGAAGCCGTACAGCAACTCGTCCGCCAAGGACTGGTGCTGGCCGGCCACGACATTTCCGAAGGCGGCTTGATCACAGCGTTACTGGAAATGTGCTTTGCCGTTCCCAACGTCGGTCTTTCGCTGAATGTCGGCGGATTGGGCGACGACCTGGTGAAGATCCTCTTCAACGAAAATCCGGGTGTCGTCATCCAGGTGAACGACGCCACGGCGGTGACGTCCATCCTAAACCAAGCGGGCATTTCCGCTTTCGCATTGGGTACCGTTTCTTCCGAGCGCAAACTATCCCTCCAGCACCCGACGAACACGCTGTCACTGGACGTAGACGCATTGCGCGACACCTGGTTCAAAACCTCCTTCCTGCTCGACAGCCGTCAGCGTTCCGTCGCACACGCCACGAAACGCTTTGAGAACTATAAGAAGCATGTCCTGCAATACAAACTTCAACCGAAGTTCGACGGGCAATTCAGCACCTATGGCATTGATCCCACGCGCCGGACGGCCACCGGTCTCAAAGCGGCGATCATTCGCGAAAAGGGAGTGAACGGCGATCGCGAGATGGCCTACGCGCTCTACCTGGCAGGATTCGATGTGAAAGACGTGCACATGACCGACCTGGTGTCGGGTCGTGAAGATCTTTCGGATGTGAAGATGATCGTGTTCGTGGGAGGCTTCTCCAACTCCGATGTGTTGGGCTCCGCCAAAGGCTGGGCAGGTGCTTTCCTCTACAATCCCAAAGCAAAGCAAGCGCTGGATAATTTCTATGGGCGTCCCGACACGTTGAGCCTCGGTGTTTGCAACGGTTGCCAATTGATGATGGAACTCGGCTTGTTGTATCCCGAGTGGAAGGATCACCCTAAAATGCATCACAACGGCTCCGGCAAATTCGAATCGACATTTATCGCGGTCACCATCCCTGAAAATAATTCGGTGCTGCTCGGCAGCCTGAAGGGCTCCACCCTCGGTGTGTGGCTCGCACACGGCGAAGGACAGTTCCGCTTGCCCGACGATCGCTCAAAATTTAACACTGCCGCAACCTACACGCACGCGGAGTATCCGGGCAATCCGAACGATTCAGATTTTGCTACAGCGGCCCTTTATTCGAAAGACGGGCGACATCTAGCCATCATGCCACACATCGAAAGATCGCTTTTCCCCTGGAATTGGGGCTTTTATCCTTCCGACCGGAAGACCGACAAAATCTCTCCCTGGATTGAGCCGTTTGTCAACGCCAGGGAGTGGGTAAAAAAACATTCCTAACTTTCTCAACAAAGGTTCTGGTCATCTGTTGTTCTGGTGTTTGAATAGCCTTATATTCAAATCAGAATAACAGGTGAACCTATGAAGAAGCTATTACCCTCTCTCTCCTTTATCTGCCTGGTTTTTATGGCTAGCTGCCTTGGCTACAAAGAGCTACCGGTGGAGTATGACTACAGCTACAAAGGCAATTTCAAAAAATACAAAACGTTCGACATCATGAAGCCTGCCGGTCCTGCCGATTCGAGCATGACCAACGACGTGATCGAAAGGTCGATCGTCGCGCGGATGAAGTTTCTCGGCTACCGCCAGAACTCCAATAAGCCTCACCTGATTATTGGTTTTAAAATGTTCGACGACAGCCTGCGTTTCAACGGCTACAATCAGCCCGAAATTGAAGAATGGGTAAAAACACAAAACGAGAACGTTGACTACGATCCCCAAAAATTTGCCATGAGCACGGGCACCCTGCTCATCCAGTTCTATGACCGGCGCCAAAACCGCTCCATCTGGCAGGGCTATGCCACCACCCAATACGGCTCAATCGATTTCAATAACAGCCGCCACTTGCGCAACGCCGTCATTTCCATCCTGGATAAATACCGGTTCTGGGCTGAAGGATTCATGGAAGGCGCCACCGCCACGGCCGAGGAAAAAGACCTCTAAAATTTTAGGCCGGGATTACTATTTCCAAAAAATAATTCTACATTTGCAATCCCAAAATAAGGGTGCCAGTGCCCTTTTTGGCGGTTTTGTCCGATGGTGTAACTGGCAACACGCCTGATTTTGATTCAGGAAAGTCCAGGTTCGAGCCCTGGTCGGACAACGAAAGTAAAATCCCGGTCATTGAGGCCGGGATTTTATTTGTTTGCAAATCGGAGCCTTTTTGGAGTACGGGGCCCGAAGCGCAAGCCGAACGAACGAATAATGGATAATATCCCATGGCGGTAAAGATTTTCAGCGGAAGAGCTACAACCTACCTGGCAGAGAAAATTGCCAATGCGTACGGCGAGCCTTTGGGTGAAGTGAACTATCAGCAGTTCAGCGACGGTGAAATGTCGCCCTTCATCACCGAGTCGGTTCGCGGCCACGAGGTCTTTATCATCCAATCCACCTTCCCCCCTTCCGATCATTTAATGGAGCTGTTGCTGATGGTGGACGCCGCTAAGCGTGCCAGCGCCTCCAGCATCAACGTGGTGATCCCCTATTTCGGATATGCCCGCCAGGATCGCAAGGACAAGCCCCGGGTGGCCATTGCCGCCAAACTGATCGCCAACCTCATTTCGGCGGCCGGTGCCAACCGCATCATGGCCTGCGACTTGCACGCCGATCAAATCCAAGGCTTCTTCGACATCCCGGTGGATCACCTGGATGGTTCTTATATTTTTGTGCCCTACCTCAAATCGCTGGGGTTGAGCGACATCATGTTTGCTTCACCCGACGTTGGGGGCATCAAACGCGCCCGCAGCTTTGCCAAGTTCTTTGACGCCGAGCTGGCCGTGTGCGACAAATACCGCAAGGAGGCCAACAAGATCGAGTCCATGCGCCTGATCGGCGAAGTGGAAGGCAAAGACGTGGTCCTGGTAGACGACCTGATCGACACCGCCGGCACTATTTGCAAGGCGGCTGTGCTGTTGAAAGACAAAGGCGCCAAAACTGTACGCGCCGTGTGTACCCACCCCGTGTTGTCGGGAAAGGCCTACGAAAACATCGAGAACTCGGTGTTGGAAGAGCTGGCCGTGAGCGACACGATCCCGCTGAAACAGCCTGCCAGCAAGATCAAAGTGCTTTCGGTGTCCACGCTCTACGCAAAGGCCATCCGCAAGATCCATGATAACGAGTCGATCAGTTCACTCTTTATCAAGCTTTAACATTCGAATTTTCAAATTAAATAAATAAACACTTATGAAAACCATTGAGATTATAGGGTATCGACGAGCAAATCTCGGTAAGGCTGGTGCACAAAAGTTGAGAGACGAAGGTCTTGTTCCCTGCGTATTGTACGGAGGCAACGAGCAAATTCACTTCTACTCTCCCATGATCCTTTTCCGCGACCTCGTGTACACGAACGAAGCACACTTTGTGCACATCAACATCGAAGGTCTGGAGGCGCAAGCCATCCTGCAGGAAGTACAGTTCCACCCCGTGAGCGAGATCATCTTGCACGCCGATTTCCTTCGCATCAGCGAAGACAGAAAGATCAAGATGAACATCCCTGCCCGTTTAGTAGGTCAGGCTCCCGGTGTATCCAAAGGTGGTACGCTGGTGCAAAAGAGATCTGCTCTGAAAGTTTACGCTTTCCCGAAAGACATGCCCGATCACATCGACGTAGATGTTACGGCCCTGGATTTCCACCACGCCATCAAAGTGGGCGATATCAAATCCGCTGGCCTGGAGTTCATGGACCCCAAGCAAGCTTCTGTTGCCGTAGTAGAAGTGCCCCGCGCTGCTAAAATGGCCGCTGAAGAAGCTGCTGCCGCTCCTGCGGAAGGTGCTGCCGCTGCTGCTCCGGCTGCTGCTGCCGCTCCGGCTGCGAAGAAAGCTGACGCCCCTAAGAAGGACGAAGGCAAGAAGTAATTGCCATGCGCTTATAAAAATGAAAATCCCCCGGCCAACACCGGGGGATTTTTTGTTTATTGCCACGACCATATTTTTTCTTTTTAATGTATGAAATACCTCGTTGCCGGTTTGGGGAACATCGGTGCGGAATATGAGCTTACCCGCCACAACATCGGCTTCCTGGTGCTGGACCAACTGGCCGACCAACACAAGGTCGAATTCACGTTGCAGCGCCACGCCGAAACGGCCGACTTTCGGTTCAAGGGAAAGACGATCCACCTGATCAAACCCACCACCTACATGAACCTGAGCGGAAAAGCAGTAGCCTACTGGTTGCAGGAGCTGAAGATCCCCAAAGAAAACCTGCTGGTGATCCTGGACGACATCGCGTTGCCCTTCGGCAGCCTGCGCCTGCGCCCCAAGGGAAGCTCGGCCGGTCACAACGGACTGAAGAACATCGAATTGGTGCTCAGCGGACAAGACTATGCACGCCTGCGCTTTGGCGTGGGCAACGCCTTTGGCAAGGGTCAGCAAGCCGACTATGTGCTCAGCAATTTCTCGAAAGACGAGTTCAAACACTTGCCTGATCTGATGATCAAGGCAAATGAAATGGTGCTCTCGTTCTGTACCCAAGGCGTGGAGCGGACGATGAGCCAGTATAACGATTGATCATTCAAAAAAATAGCATCATGAAACACCAGGTACACGTGGCGATCCAGGTCGTCCCCATCGCTCAAATCCCCCACTACCCCATCATCGACAAAGCGATCGAGGTCATTGATGCGTCGGGCGTGGACTATCGCGTGGGGGCCATGGAAACGGTTATGCAAGGCGACTACGACACCATCATGGACGTTGTTCGCCGGGCGCAGGAAGCCTGCTTTGAAGCGGGTGCCGACGAGGTGGTGGTGGCCCTGAAGGTGCATGCGCGCAAACGCGGCGACATCACTTGGGAAGAAAAGCTTGAGAAATACGAAGAGGGGCATTTAACCCCTCTCGTGAAATAACTTTAGTGAATCAAAAAGTAGTCAGTAGTCAGTAGCCAGTAGTCAGTAGCCAATCTGGCGGATTCGGGCGGGCGTTGCTTAGATTCTTTAACTCACTACGGCGCCAGGCATCACCACCTCGTTGGGTTGTAGCAAACGCAGCTTACCGTCGCCGTCTTCGGCCATCAGGATCATGCCTTGCGATTCGATGCCCATCATTTTGCGCGGCGCCAGGTTGGCGATGAGCGTTACCTGTTTGCCCACCATTTCTTCGGGCGTGTAGTGCTTGGCAATCCCGCTCAGCACGGTGCGCTTATCCACCCCGGTGTCGACCGTGAGTTTTAGCAGCTTGTCGGACTTTGGCATTTTCTCGGCCGTCAGCACGCGGCCGACGCGGATGTCGAGCTTGGCGAAGTCATCAAACGTGACCTCGTTCTTCAGGGGTGTCACGGCGTGGGTCGCCGGGTCCATGCTCGCTCTCTTGGCGTGCAGTTTCTCCAGTTGACGTGCGATGACATCGTCTTCTATTTTTTCGAACAGCAACGACGACACACCCAGTTCATGGCCTTCCGCCAACAGGGTGTCGGAGCCTGCATCGGTCCAGGTGCTGGTTTTCAGGTTCAGCATCTCGTTGATGCGCACAGCACTGAAGGGCAGGAACGGCTCGGCCGCGATCGCCAGGTTGGCCACGATCTGCAACGCGATGTGCAAAATGGTGCCCACGCGATCCGGGTCGGTCTTGTGCAGCTTCCAGGGTTCGGTATCGGCCAGGTATTTGTTTCCCAGGCGGGCCAGGTCCATCAGGGCGGCCGTGGCTTCGCGGAAACGGTACTGCTCCAACGCCTGCGCTATCCGATTGGGCTGCTCGCGCAAAGCCGCGATCACCGCCTCGTCGATGGGTTGCAAGGCACCTTTTATGGGCACTTGATTATTGAAATTCTTTTGTGTCAGCACTAAAGCACGGTTCACAAAGTTCCCAAAAATGCCCACCAACTCGCTGTTGTTGCGCGTCTGGAAATCCTTCCAGGTAAATTCGCTGTCTTTTGTTTCCGGCAAATTCGTGAGCAGGCTATAGCGAAGCACGTCGGGTTTATCCGGAAAATCTTCCAGGTACTCGTGCATTTCGATAGACCATCCCCGGCTGGTCGACATCTTGTCGCCTTCCAGGTTCATGAACTCGTTGGCCGGCACGTTGTCGGGCACGATAAACTCACCGTGCGCATGCAACATGATCGGGAAGATGATGCAATGGAAAACGATATTGTCCTTGCCGATAAAGTGCACCAGCTTGGTCTCGTCGTCTTGCCAGTATTTTTTCCAATCGTCGGCCGCAACAGTCCCGAATTTGCGTTGGGGTTGGGCATAGACCAATTTGCCCGAGCTCATCTCCTCGAAGAATGCGCGGGTAGCCGAGATATAGCCGATGGGGGCATCGAACCAAACGTAGAGCACCTTTCCCTCGGCGTCGGGCAGCGGCACCTTGATGCCCCAGTTGAGGTCGCGCGTCATGGCGCGGGGTTGAAGCCCGGCGTCGATCCAGGACTTGCACTGGCCATAGACGTTGGTCTTCCAATCGTCGGCGTGGCCTTTCAGGATCCATTCCTTTAACCACCCTTCGTATTGTTCCAGGGGCAGGTACCAGTGTTTGGTCTCGCGCAGCACGGGCGCATTGCCGGTGATGGTAGACCGCGGGTTGATGAGGTCGCGGGGGCTGAGCGATGAGCCACACTTCTCGCATTGATCGCCGTAGGCATTGGGGTTGCCGCACTTGGGGCAGGTGCCAATGATGTAGCGATCGGCGAGGAAGAGCTTGGCTTCGTCGTCGTAGTATTGTTCGGATACCTCCTCGTTTAGCAGTCCTTTGTTGAACAGCGCAAGGAAGATCTCCTGGGACGTCTGATGGTGCAGGGCTTCACTGGTCCGGTGATAGATGTCGAAGGCGATGCCCAGCTTTTGGAAGCAGTCGCGCATCTGGACGTGATATTTGTCGATGATGGCCCGGGGTGTCGTGTTCTCTTTTACGGCCTGGTTGGGGATGGCGGTGCCATGCTCGTCGCTGCCGCAAACGAAAACGACATCGCTTCCCAGCGACCGGAGATAACGAACATAGACATCCGCCGGGATGTAGGCTCCGGCGAGGTGGCCAATGTGTTTGGGGCCGTTGGCATAGGGTAAAGCCGCGGTAACGGTGGTGCGTTTAAATGCTTTCATAAAAAACTGAATATGCTGCTCCTGGCAGCCTGCAAAGATGATAAGAGAAACGGACCAAAAAAAATTCCGCTGTCAGGCCATATGTGGCACGGCGCGGTCCCAGGCCGAGGAAGGAACGGGCGGGAAGATGACATAAAACTCCGTGTACCCCTCCGGGGTAGTGAGCAACCCAACCTTGCCCCCGATCTTCTCGGTGGCCGTCTTGGTGATATAAAGTCCGATGCCGCCGGTCTCCGAGCGCTCGGAGGCCCGTGAGAACATCTGGAACAGTTTGCCGGGGCTGGATTCGCTGATGCCGATGCCGTTGTCGATCACACGCGCCCGCACCGAGCCGTTCTCGCCTTTCCCGATGTGGATGTGGATGAAGGACTGGATGCGCTCCGAATCGTTATAGAACTTGATGGCGTTGTCGATGAGGTTCTCCAGCACGATCCGCACCAGCTCCTTGTCCGACTCGATCTGGAGGTCGGGGTCGATGAAGGTGTTGATCTGCAATTCCTGGGGCAAGCCCTTTTTCTTTTCCAGCATCAGCACATCGTTTACGATGACATTGAAGTCGATCTTCTCGGTGGTGATCTTGGAGTTGTTGATCTGGTTGATGATGACCAGGCGTGTGAGGATAGAGTTGAGGCGCTCGGCGGTGGCGTCGAGCTTCTTCAGGTAGTCGAGGGCTACGGGATCCTGCACGTCCATCAGGGCTACGTTGCACATGCCCTTGAGGCTGGCCAGCGGGCCGCGGATGTCGTGCGAGGTCTTGTAGATGAAGTTGTCCAGCTCGTCGTTGACTTGCTTCAGCGACTGGTTTACGCGGGCCAGGTCGAGTGTCTTTTTGTCGACCTCGTTGTCCAGTTGCCGGTTCTTGATCTCGAGTTCGGCATTTTGTTTTTGGATGACCTCTTTGGCTTCCGACAATTTAGCGTTTACACGCTTAATATTCCGGTTACCAAATTGGAGCACGAGAATGAGCAACCCGGCCAGCACGGCAATGACCACCACCGCCGCATTGAGGTCCCGTTGTTGTTTGATGGCTTCTTCTTTAGAAGCGATGGTGGCGATGTTCTCGCGTTCGGCAAAATTGGTTTGGATCTTGGCAATACTCTTCACCAGCTCTTCGCTGACGAGGCTGTCTTTGAGGTGTATGTAGCGCGATTGATATTTTGAGGCTTGCTCAAAGTTTTCGGTTTTCGTGTAGAGGTGTGAGAACTGCAGGTAGATGTTCATCAGCAGTTCATTGTATCCCAGCACGGTGATGATGCCCTCGGCCTCCGTGAGCAATTTTTCGGCGGTGGCATTGTCGTTCATGTCGGCGGCGATCTCCGCCATCACGGTCAGGTTTTCGCCCTGGTACAACTTGTCGTCAACGCGTCGCGCGATGGCCAGGGAGATATTGAGGTGTTTGTCGGCTTCCGGCAGGTTTCGAAGCCAGAAATAGGAAATGCCCAGACCGTATTCGCCCGAGATGCGAACGACGTCGGAGCATTTGCCTCCGCAGGTGGCGAATGCTTGCTCCACGCTTTCGCGGGCTTCGATGTAGCGGTGCAACTTCCCGTAGCACAGGCCCATGTTGATATAGAGGGCATCCAGGTCATAGGTGATCCCATTCTCTTTTTTCAGTGCCAGACACTCCTCGTAGTACTTCAACGCCGCCTCGTAGTTCCTCAGTTTGAAATACACCAGACCGATGTTGTTTAGTGTGATGCTGATCTCACCCTTGTTGCCTTCCTCTTGTCGCACCACGAGCGATTGGAAGTGATACTCTAACGCTTTGTCGTAGTCGGCTTGAAAGGTATGTACTATCGCCAGCGCGTTCAGTATTTTTTTGTAGTCCTCTCGGAGGTTGTTGCGTCGGGCGATGGGGAGCACTTCGGTGAGGATGTCGATCGACTCCTGCAACCTGTCGAGCCTTCGTAGCATCTGGCCTTTCATGCGGGCCATCCGGACCAAGCGCGTGCTGTCACCCAACTTGGTGGCCAAATGATACGCTTCGTCGGCATATCGCAGACACATCTGGTTGTCGATGTCGAAGAGTTCATCGGTGAGCTGTGCCTTTATCTTCAGAATCCGCTGCTCGTCGGGCGCGGTTTGCAGCTCGCTTAGAAGAGAATCTACCACTCGTCTATCTTGGGCCTGCGCAACAAATATGAAAGCACTTCCAAAGAATATTATGAGCGTGAGTTTTACTTCATTGAAAAAGTTATAATACACGAGTGCTGTCCAAAATTTTATTGCGTGAAATAGATCTTTTCTGTATGCCAACTTTGAGTCATCAATTTAGCGCTAAAAACTTATTTAGAAAAAAAAACTTTAACACCCCCAGCCATGAAAAAGCTCATATACATCATAACGCTTTGCATTGTTTCTGCAGGACTGTTCACAGCATGTGCCAAAGAAGAGGTCAAACCCACCAAAGACATCACCGTGGGAGGTGGCCTGTTCTCTGACCCGAAGTGATGTAGGAGCCGGCTGGATCGTTATTCGTTCGGCATGATTGTCAACAAGTTGGTTGACAAAACCAAAAATTTTAACCAATCCTTTAACAACATTTACCTAACCTTTAAAATCCTAAAACCATGAAAAAGATTATCTACACCCTGCTTTTCGCCTTCGTTACTTCTATGGCCATCACCTCTTGCACAGAAGAAGAAGTGAAGCCCAAACAAGAATCTGGCGGACTCCCCTCCGATCCTAAACAAAACTAATAGCCCTATTGAATCATAAGCAGATAAGAACCCCTAACCTCTAAAAATTATGAAATCAAAAGTTATATTCCTGATCGCTGGTGCCGCTGTTGTAACACTCTCTTTTACGTTTGTCACCAACACCCGCACGGTGAAAGTAGTATCCACGAACAATTCGTCCAAAGTGTCTCACAATGAGCCTACTGGCGGACTGGTTTCGGAAGATAAATTCTAATCTCCGAAAAGTGACAGGCATCTTCACCACCACGGTGGGGGTGCCTGTTGTTTTATAACCCGGGCCCTAAACGACAGCTACTCGAAGCATTAGGACCGCCTGACGATCGAGACGGAAATAGCCCTACGGGGTGTCCCTTTACCCAGGGATATTTTTCAAATCCCTGTTTCCAGGCTAAAAACGAAATGAAAGGTCAAAGCAGAAACCTTCGTTTCCTTGGTAACCCCGGGATTTAGTTCAAGTTGAACGTTAACCTTATCTGAGTAGCAATGGGACTGTTTCACCCGAAACCCCCACCCCACTCACCCCCTGAGCACCCCTCGGGCAGCCGTTTGGCCGGTTAATAGTGGGTTGGACCCGTTAAAACGACAAAAGATTTCCGCGGCCACTGATCTTTCAATGGCTTAGCAGTGTAATGCATTTCACATAAAGTATTACTTTAAGGTCGGTTTTCGGGAAAATCCCTGAAAACCTTACATCACAAAATGTTCAATGTTTGGGCTTTTTCCTTAAACGCCTGGCGGGGTTTGAGCTGTAATTGCTGGAACATTTCCTGGTCTTTTATATAGCCGGGATTGGGGGTGGTCAATAGTTTATCGCCGGCAAAAATGCTGTTGGCGCCGGCCAGAAAGCAGAGGGCCTGCTCTTCCAGGTTCATGCGAACCCGGCCGGCCGAAAGACGCACCATGGCCTTGGGCATAATGATGCGGGCCGTGGCGATCATCCGCAGCATTTCCCATACGGATACTTTGGGTTGATCTTCTAACGGGGTGCCTTCCACGGGCACCAATGCGTTTACCGGCACAGACTCGGGGTGTTCAAGGAGGGTGGCCAGCACGTGCAACATGCCAATGCGGTCTTCCTCCAATTCGCCCATGCCGATGATGCCACCGGAGCAAACCGAAATCTTGGCCTTCCTCACGCTTTCCAGGGTATCAAGACGATCGTCGTAGGTGCGGGTAGTGATGATATCGCTGTAGAACTCTTCACTGGTATCCAGGTTGTGATTGTAGGCATATAGGCCGGCGTCTTTCAGCTTTTGGGCCTGTTCGGGGCTGAGCATGCCCAGGGTGCAGCACACTTCCATGCCCATCGTGCTAACGCCTTTCACCATTTCAAGCACTTTGTCGAAGTCGCGGTTGTCGCGTACCTCACGCCAGGCGGCGCCCATACAAAACCGGGTGCTGCCGGCTTCCTTGGCCTCCACGGCCTTTTGGAGCACTTCGCTCACTTCCATCAGTTTCTCCACTTTCACTTGAGTGTGGTAGCGCGCCGCTTGCGGGCAATAGGCGCAGTCTTCAGGACAGCCGCCGGTTTTCACCGAAAGCAAGGTGCAGACCTGCACTTCGCCCGCGTCGTGGTATTGGCGGTGCACGGTGGCTGCTTCATAAATAAGGCTCAGTACAGGTTTGTTGTAAATATCGGCGATCTCTTCCCGCGTCCAGTTATTGCGAATCGTTGTCATGTTTTATCGAGGTCTGTTCTGGTTAATATTCGTTGAAGTTTCTGTTCGTATGCTTATTGATTATTGGATTCTCATTTCAAAGGGCATGCGTGCCTGTGTGCCCTGGTATGATTTGATGTGTAGCCATTGCTGGTACAAATAGTATTGCGCGCCCAACTGTTCTTTGAGGGCGCCGGTTTCGGCGTCGTCCTCATATTGGGCAATCATTTGTTCCAGGAAAGAGGGTTTGTATTGGGGGTAGAAGCGCACCTTGTAGTCGTCGGCCACGTGAGCGGCGGCGGCGGCGATCTTCACGGCGTCATGAAAGTTTCCAATGATGTCGACCAGGCCGCGTTCTTTTGCCTGTGTGCCGGTCCATACGCGCCCGGAGGCCACCTTCTTGATGTTTTCCACCGACATCTTTCTTCCCTCGGCGGCCTTGGTGGTGAAGGTCTCATACACTTCTTCCGTGCGTTTCTGCCAGATGCTTTTCTCGGTTTCCGTGAGGGGACGGTCGATGGTGATCAGTTGCCCTATTTCACCGGTCTTTATTTCTTCGGAGGTGATGCCCAGCTTGTTGTTGAGCAACCCGCTGGCGTCATACAGCACGCTGAAGACACCAATGGATCCTGTTATCGTGTGGGGCTGCGCGACGATGGTGTCGCATCCCATGGCCATGTAGTAGCCACCGGAAGCGGCATAGTCGGACATGGAGGCGATGACGGGCTTCACTTTGGTGGTGAGCGTGATCTCGCGCCACATGGCATCGGAGGCCAGGGAGCTGCCACCCGGTGAATTGATCCGCAGCACCACGGCTTTTATCTTATCGTTCTCGCGGGCCTTGCGCATCTCTTCGTTGAACGATTCGGAGCCGATCACATCTTGTCCGGGGCTGGCCTTGCCGGGAAGGATCGTGCCTTCGGCGACGATGATGGCGATCTCGTTCTTGGATTCGCTGTAGGTGGAGTAAGTCTTTTTGTACTTGCTGTATTTGACAAAGGATATCTTGTCTTTGTTGCCCAGCCCGAGGCGTTGCCGGATGGTGTGTTGCACCTGGTCGTCGTAGGCCAGCGAATCGATGAGCTTGTACTCTACGGCCTGCTGGGCGTTGCGCACCAACATTTTATCGGAGATCTCTTTCAGGTTGGCCTTGGGAATGTTGCGCGCTTCGGACACGCGGGTGACCACCTGGTCGTAGATGGAGTTGATCATCTCGGTGAGTTGCAAGCGGTTGGCGTCGCTCATTTTTTCCAGGATGAAAGGCTCCACGGCGCTCTTGAATTCGCCGACGCGGAACACTTCGGGCTTCACCTCCAGTTTGTCGAAAAGCCGTTTGAAGAACGTGATGTCCACGGCAAGGCCGTTGAACTCTACGTCGCCTTCGGGATGGAGATAGATCTTGTCGGCTGCCGAGGCCAGGTAGTAGGCCGACTCGGACAGTCCTTCGCTAAACACGATCACCCATTTTCCTCCCTTTCTGAAATCCAGCAACGCTTCACGAATTTCTTCGATCTCTGTGTAGCCGGCCATGGGTTGGGTGATGGTGATGTAAATGCCTTTGATCTTCTCGTCGTCTTTGGCGTGTTCGATGGCCTGCCGGAGCTGGGCCAATCCTATCGGGCGTGGCGCGGATCCGCCTAAGAACGGGATTCCCGAAAACGGTTCTTCCTTTTCTGTTTCCACGATAGGAGCATCCATGTCCAGCTTCAACACGGAGTTGCCGCTAAACTCCAACGGGGTTTCGTCGACAGACGACAGCGCGGATATAAAAATAATCAGCAGCACTACAAAAAGTATCATCGCCACGAGGGCTCCCAGACACGACGATACAAAGCTCTTAAAGAAATTCATACGGAACGATTTAAGTTTTCAAAAGTACATAATACTGCTTCGAATAAAAAAGTATGTTTACAAGCATGAACAACGCCGTTTTTCTTTTGTTGGGCACCAACCTGGGCAACCTGGGTGACAACCTGGCCGCCGCGATTCACCACATCGGGGAGCGCGTGGGAAAGATCGTGCGTGAGTCGTCACATTATCGTACGGCGGCCTGGGGGAAGACCGATCAACCGGAGTTCTGCAATCAGGTGATTGAAGTGAATACGGTTTCCAGCCCGGACGAAGTGCTGGCCCAGGTGCTGGCCATCGAGGCGTTGCTGGGGCGTGAGCGCAAGGAGAAATGGGGAGAACGGCTGATCGATATCGACATTTTATATTATGACGATCGCGTCGTTCAATCGCCAGGGCTGATCATCCCCCACCCCCATTTACAGAACCGCCGGTTCACACTTGTTCCGCTTTGCGAAATTGCGCCGGGGTTTGTTCACCCGGTGCTGCACAAAACAAACAGCGAGCTGTTGGAACAATGTCCCGATCCGCTCGCTGTCGATAAAGTTGAAGAATAAATATTGTTTTTGACTTCGCTCAGAGGCTCATCACTTCGACCTCGGGAGCAATTTTCTTTACCAGTCCCTGCAGCACTTTGCCGGGGCCGCATTCGATGAATGTTTTTGCACCGTCCTTCACCATATTTTGTACCGATTGCGTCCAACACACTGGGCTGGTGAGCTGAGCGATCAGGTTTTGTTTGATGACATTCACCTCCGTGGAGGGAAGCGCATTCACGTTTTGGTATACGGGGCAAATGGGTTTGCCGAAGGGTGTGCTCTCGATGGCGGCGGCCAATTCGGCACGGGCCGGCTCCATGAGGGGCGAGTGAAACGCACCGCCTACCTGCAGGGACAACGCCCGCTTGGCGCCGGCGGCTTTCAATTTTTCGCAGGCGATGTTGATGCCGTTGATCGTTCCCGAAATAACGAGCTGACCGGGACAATTGTAGTTGGCAGCCACCACGATTTCGTCGATGGATGCGCAAATGTCCTCCACAATTTTATCGTCCAGGCCGATGATGGCGGCCATGGTGGAAGGGTTTATTTCGCAGGCATGTTGCATGGCCAGGGCGCGCTTGGAGACCAGCTTCACGCCGTCGGCAAACGAAAGGGTTTTGTTGGCCACCAATGCGGAGAACTCACCCAACGAATGGCCTGCCACCATGTCGGGGGCGAACGTATCATTCACCAACGCCACGGCCACAGAGTGCAGGAAAATGGCGGGCTGTGTCACCTTGGTTTGCTTTTGTTCGTCGGCAGTGCCGTTGAACATGACATCGGTGAGCTTGAACCCAAGGATGTCGTTGGCTTCGTCGAAGAGCGCTTTCGCTTTTGGGCTGGCCTCATACAGGTCTTTGCCCATGCCGGTGAACTGGGCGCCTTGCCCGGGAAATACATATGCTTTCATGATGGTCTACGTCTGATTACGGGGGCAAAAGTAGCAAAAAGTTGAAATGTTCAGTTCCCAGCGCATGACCGCGCGGCTACCTGGTCATTACCAGGCCACAAACCGTTTTTTCAATTCCGGGGTGGGTATCATGCAGGCATCCTTTTTTCCAAAGATCTTGTAGCGAAAGCGCGCGACCAGGTCATAGAGTGCATTCCGAAGAAAGCGGGGTATGATCCGGAATATCCGCAGCCACGGCCACGCGCCATCCATCCGGGCCATCGTGTGAAGCACGGCGTCGCTCTTCTGGAACAGTTTTCCATTTTCAATAACGATGATGCTATGCAGCGCGTCGGGATCCAGGCCGTTTCGAACTAATTGATCTCTTCCGAGGTCGGACTGCAGGGAGGCAAACATAATCTTCCCTGCTTTATCCCGCTTGATGATGAACAATACGGCGCCGTTGCACAGGTTGCAGACGCCATCGAAGAGTACGAGGAAATCAGGGAGCGTGCTTACCGGATCAGGTGCACCCATCCCTTGAAGTTTTGTACTTGATCGCCGGGATCGACGGTGATGAATTTCACTTTGGCCACGAAGTAATACACGCCCGTGGAAAGTTCACTGCCGCTGTTATCCCGTCCATTCCAGTCGATGTAGATCGATCCTTTCTGATCGCCGACGGTGGTGTCGTAGTGATACACTTCTTCTCCCCAGCGGTTGAACACTTTGAATTCGACCTGCTCCACAAAGCGGGCGCATTTCAACATGATCTCGATGGGGATGGGGCAATTGCCTTCCTCGCCGCATTCGTATTCGCGGAGGCTGTAGGCACTGAAAAGCTCGTTGAATTTATCGCCATTCGGGGTGAACACGTTGGGCAATTCATAATGCGGGCAATTATCGATACACATTTCCTCACTCTTCTCACCCTCGTTACCCGATCGATCGACGGCGGCAATCTTATAACATCGCGCGAACGATCGCAGGTTGGCGTCGGTGTAGGTCGTGTCGGTGGTGTTGGCCAGCAGGGCGTATTCTCCACCTTTTTTATTGGTGTAATAGATATTATACGAACGCACGTCGTTGCGGCAAGACGCGTCTTTGGCGCGGTTCCAGTACAGCACGTTGCTGTAGGTATCCCGGTCGCAGAATTTGGTAAAGTAATCTTCGCAGTCTTTAAAGTCGGCGGTGCTGCGGATGGGCGGCTCCAGTTTACAAGGCGGTATGGTGTCGCCGGGTTGGGCGCACATGATCTGCGAGAAGTTGTTTAGCGGCTGGGGTATCTTCGGGTTGCCATAGCCACCTCGGGTCATGATGCGATAACAGTAGGTGGTGTTATCGTCCAGGGCGGTTTTGTTCCATTGCCCCTCATCCAGGTAGATAAAACCGGAGCTGCTCACGTCAACGCTGTCGATGAGGACCAGGTCGGCTTCGGTAGCGCCTTCCGGCCCTCGATAGACCAGGTGCTTGTTGGGCACGGATTGTATTTGATTTGACCAGGGCACGAACGCGCTCCAGTTCAACTCGATCTTTTTCACTTGTGACTTAGCATCGAGGCGCACGGAAGAAGCCGTTGCCGAGTTGCCTACAAAGGCGCCGGTGGCATCATAGCAGGCGATGCTGTAGTTGTAGACGTTTTCCTCCGAGTTGACGCCTTGATCCAGGAAAGTCGTATCCGCAAAGTTTGCCGTCGGCGTTATTTTCGTTGAATCCTGACCACGGGCAAAACCTACGGCGCGCCAGATGTCATAATGGAAGGGCTGTACGAATTGAACCTTGGGCTCAAGCGGTTTTTTCCAACTTACACGGATCTGGCCCGCGGTGATGTCTGTTTTTTCCACGGACACGTGCGTAATGGTGGGCACGTCCGATGGAACAGGACCCACGCAAATATCTTTGGAGACATAGCTCTCCCCGCCGCGGGGCAACGGGAACACGGCCACCAGGCGATAGCAATATTTGGCACCCGGTGCCAACCCATTCCCTTTGTTTGAATCGGTGTATTTGGTGACTGGATTGCCGGCCTCATCTTTAATGCCCACCACATCGATGAGCTCATAGCCCAGGTAGGCGGGCATGCCCGTCTGGCAGTTGTCGGGCTCAAATGGCGAGCCGTCAACCTTTCTCCAGATTTGCATAGACGAAGCGTTTTGACAGAAATAAGGATCCCACTGAAGACTGGTCCTCCGGTCGACTAGGCTGGCGTTCACCCATTCCGGTGGCGGCCCTACGACTCTGATGAGCCATGTCTTGAAGGTCACCAGGCGCGGCCCGTTCTTTGGTTTGTCGGTTATTTTGAAGACGACCTGATAGGGTTGATCTTTCACATGCAGGCATTGTGTTTGCCAATCGAACTTTGTTTCGGCCGGGGGATCGGAAGGAACAAAGTCGTTCACCCCGGGAACCGGCGTATAGGTCGCGGGTGATTGCGCCGACGGATAGTTAAAAATTTCAGAGAAGGCTTCGATCTTGACCGGGTCCTTGTCGGGATCGGTGCCAAAGATGGTGGCCTTTAGTTCCGTGCCGGCGACCACACAGGTGTCTTTCGGCACGATGACGTCGGGGCGTTGGTTCTTGCAGTCGTCGACCAATATTTGCATGTCGCGTCGCACGTAGCCCATCTGGTACCACTGGCCGTTCTTCTTCCGCCATTCGATGATGTGGAAGGCAATGTTGTATTCGCCGATTGCACCGGGGGCATCCCAGGTGATGGTACCTTCATCGTCGATGGAAAACGTCGGCGGGCCGTTACCGTCCTCGTTGGCCTGGCCGAAGTTGGTATAGAATTTCGAGTTATTCGGGTCTTTGTAGTTGATCACCTGCGTATTCCGGTCGCTGTAGGGGACCTGCATAGAGTACGAGAGACTGTCGCCGTCCGGATCGACTGCGCCAGGGTTGTGCGTCCACTTCACGCCGGGGCAGGCGTGGTCGATAGGAGGAACCAATAGTATGGGGGTGTTATTACAGCCCAGGAAGGGATCGATGTTGACGACGGTTTCGAGGTAGAACGTCGTGTTCACGGAGGCGTCCATGTTCAACACGCCTTCATTGCGGTTGGGCTCGCGATAGCTGATGACGTATTGACCGATGCCGGAGTAGGTGTGCCTTATGGTATAAGATGCCGTGGCCACGCTGCCATCCGAATCAAGGTCCAAGCGGATGGTGTTGGGCGTTTCGGGTACCAGGGTGGTGTTGCCATCGCCAAAGTTGAGGACGTCCTGGTCGCCGCCGAAAAGGACTGTGGTGTTCTTGGTGTTGGTGTATACCCTGACGGTGATGACGAATGTTAAGCTGTTACAGTTTTCGCGTACAGCAGTGATTTCTCCGGCGCGAAGGTGGGTGGCGTGGCTTTTGACAAGGCAAACCATCACCAGTATCGCCGAGATGGCGCCGACCCTGCAAAATTTTCTTACTAAAGCGGTAAAGTTCATGCCTGTATCAAACGATCTTTTTGGTAATCAAAACACCCCGGTGTCGATCAGGGTCACAATATATGACGTTGTTCTTGATCTATAAAATATACATAAAAGGTAACGCATAAGCTCCTGAATTAGTCCTTAAACGGGTAAATTCTTTTTTTGGTGGGTTAAACTTCCCCCCCATCGGGACATCTAAACGCATATGAATGATGATCCGAAAACCAAGCATTTTTTAAACCGCGCGGCGTTTGGACCGGCGCCGGGTTTAAAAACCCCCGTTAACACTCCAACCTGGATCAAAAGCGCATCCCACAACCGCCCGATCGATGTTATTCCGGCGGTTGACGGTACGGCTATGACGCCGGATCAGCGCAGTCCGAAAGATGCAAAGACCCGCCGGTCCAAGTTTCTGGACGAACTCACGCAACTGAATACAACCTGGATCTCGCAAATGGTGTTGCCCGAGACCCTTTGGCGTGAGAAAATGACCCTGTTCTGGCACGACCACTTTGCCTGCCGGGTACGGTCGGCTTTCCTGTCACAGCAATTGAACAATACCATCCGCCGCGAAGCGCTGGGTTCGTTTGGCGACTTGCTTAAGGCGGTGTCAAAAGATCCGGCCATGTTGCAGTTTCTCAACAACCAGCAAAACAAAAAGAACAGTCCCAACGAAAATTTCGCACGGGAAGTGTTGGAGCTCTTCACGTTGGGAAGAGGTCACTACACGGAAGCGGATATCAAGAACGGCGCGCGCGCCTTCACCGGCTGGGCATTCAACCCGAAGATGGATGCGTTCGTGTTCCGGCCCCGGGTGCACGACGAAGGATCGAAGACTTTTAAGGGAAAGACCGGCAATTTTTCCGGCGACGACATTCTTCATATCCTTCTGGAAGACCGCCAGACGGCGCAATTCATCACGGAAAAGATCTGGCGCTACTTTGTGCACGAAGGGCCACCCGACACGGACATCGTGTCTTCCCTGGCGAAGGATTTCTTTCGTTCGGACTACGACATTCACAAGTTGATGACGACTGTATTTTCCTCGACCTGGTTTTATGAACAGCGTTTCGCAGGCAATCGTATCAAGTCGCCCGTGGAGTTGCTGGCGGGGATGTTGACGCAGACCGGTGGCCGGTTCGAGGATGCGCGTGCGGCATTGTTTTTTCAGCGGGCTTTGAGCCAGGTTCTTTTTCAACCGCCCAATGTCGGCGGGTGGCCCACGGGCACGGCATGGATCGATAGTTCCAGTCTCACGTTCCGCATGACGATGCCGGCGCTGATCTTCAAAAATCTGACCACCGAATACGTACCCAAAGACGATGGCGATGCCAACAACGCCACTAACAAAGCAGCCACCCGAAACCTGAACTGCACGGTGGACTGGGCCTCGCTGGCGCAACAGTTCACGAAAGCCTCGACAGACGAAACGCTGGCTGTGGTGGAAGATTATTTGTTGGCCACACCCACGACGGCGGCGAACCGTAAACTGGTCGCCACGCAAGCTTCGCGCAGCACGCGCGACGATGACTGGATGAAGCAAGCCTTCACGGCTTTTATGTCATTGCCCGAATATCAACTGAGCTGATCATGACCTCCAGAAGAAATTTTCTCAAACAATCTTTGCTCGGCGCGACCGGCTCGCTGCTGGTGCCGACATTCCTGAAAGCTTTTGAAAATCCCAACGCTTTCGCGGAAACAAATGACAAGATCCTGGTGGTGGTGCAGCTTTCCGGTGGCAACGATGGCTTGAACACGATCGTCCCCTATCGCAATGACCTCTACTATCAACACCGCCCTTCGCTGGCCATCGCGGCCGATAGGGTCTTGAAGGTTTCGGATGAACTGGGATTTCATCCGGCATTGGCCCCGCTGCAAGGGTTGTATGATCAGGGGTATCTTGGTGTACTCAACAATGTCGGTTACCCAAACCCCGACCGTTCGCACTTTCGTTCCATGGACATCTGGCAAACGGCCAGTCCGGACCGTTACTTGCAAACCGGTTGGATCGGTCGTTACCTCGACGCCAACTGCCCCGGCTGCTCCGTGGCCGATCAAGCCATTGAAGTGGACGACACGCTGAGCCTGGCGCTGAAGGGAGACAACATAAAAGGACTGGCCATGAAAGATCCGCGCAAGCTTCACAACGCGGTTCACAACTCGTTCTTTCACGACGTAGCGCAAAACAATACCACGGAGGGGGTGAACGATCCCTCGCTGCATTATCTCTACAAAACCATCGCCGAGACGGTTTCGTCGGCCGATTTCCTCTATCAAAAAGTTGGAGCTTCCACGGCCGGGCCAGATTATCCACAAAGCGATTTTAGTAAAAAGCTAAAAACGGTGGCGCAACTCATACATGCCCGTGTCCCCACACGGGTGTACTATGTGTCAATGGCGGGCTTCGATACGCATGTGAACCAGCAGGCACAACATCAACGGTTGTTACAACTCTATTCCGAAGGGCTCACTGCTTTCGTGGAGGATCTTGACCAGGGCGACCGTATGAAAGACGTATTGATCATGACGTTCTCGGAGTTTGGCCGGCGCGTGGCACAGAACGCCAGCGGTGGCACTGACCACGGTACGGCTAACAATCTTTTTGTGGTGACGAAGCATTTGAAGCAAAAAGGATTTCTCAACGCCACACCCGATCTATTAAAGCTCGACAACGGTGATCTTATCCATCAGCTTGATTTCCGGAGTGTTTACGCTACGATACTTGACAGATGGCTTGAAGTGACACCAAAAAAAATTCTGCCGGATGCTCATCCGACGTTAGACTTTATCTAATATCTTAGCGTTTACCAAACCTAACCTACTTTTTAAGCTAGAATGAAATTTGATTCAAACGCCAAAGCCTCGCTCGTAAAGCGCGAAATGGAAATCAAGCGACTTGTCAGACAAATGGAGTTCGATCGCCTCCACAACAGCCCGGTGTACAAAAATCTTTCCCGCGAACTGCAGACCATCCAACAGGAGTTGGTGCAACACCAGGAAGTATCTTCCAAAAAGTAAACCGTTTTTTCATTTTCCCTTCACTACATTTGTTGGCTAAACCGTCAATACATGCGTGTTGTAGGAGAAATTCCGCACCCAGAGTGCAAGATCACCATCTTTGCCTGGAATAACCGGTACCTCATTAAGCTGGAGCAAGGCTTGCTGGAGCAGACCTTCAAGGTAAATGAGTACGATGTGACCAGCGAAGCCGAGCTTTACCGGATCGTAGACAAGGCTTTCCTGGACGAGGCTATACAGCGCTTTGCCGACATGGGTGAAAGCTTGCGCCAGGCCATGCAACGTGCTTAAAATCAGCGCATTTGTGCAGCAGTAGTGGAAATTGTTTTATTTTGCACCCGCTCATGGAAGTTGTAGAGAAGAAAAATAAGAACAAGCGATATAAACCCATCCTGGAGGGCATACCCGATTGGCCGGTTTACCAACTCAGTAAAAACCGCAAGGAGTTTATCGAGGAAGTGGCGCAAAAGACCTTTGCCCAAATCAAGAAGAACCGCCCTACCACCAAACAGCTCATCGACGAACTGGAGGCCACCGTTTACCGCGAACAGCAGCGCATGAAGCGCAACCGCTGGCGCGCCGACGCGGCCGACGAGCCCCGTTTCTGGGCCGGCATAAAAGAAGAACTGGTGACCCTGACGGGCAAGACCCCCGAGGAAGCCCAGCCCATTGCTGAGGACCTGCTTTACCGCATCGTGTTGCGCTATGCCAACGAGATCGCCGGAAACTTTAAGCCCAACAGCTACCGGCTCACGCGCGAGATCGTGAAGTTCTGGTTCTCCCGTCTGCTGAACGGCGCCCGTGTAAAGAAATTCGGGGCCTTCTTCCGCAGCCGTTATACGCTCCGCGACAAGATCCACATCGTTGGCAAAGTGAAGCAATTGCGCACGCTGGCCAAAGAAGGCACAGTAGTGATGGTGCCTACGCACTTCAGCAACCTCGACTCGATCCTGATCGGGTGGATCATCCACTCGCTGGGCCTTCCCGCCTTTATCTACGGCGCCGGGTTGAATCTTTTCAACATCAAGATCTTCGCCTATTTCATGAACAGCCTCGGCGCCTATAAAGTAGACCGCCGGAAGAAGAATGTCCCCTACCTGGAGACGCTGAAGTTTTATTCCATGTGTGCCATTCAAAAAGGCGCGCACAGCATTTTCTTTCCCGGTGGAACGCGCTCGCGCTCGGGCATGCTCGAAAAACAACTGAAGCTGGGTCTGCTCAGCTCCACCATCGAAGCCCAACGCAATCTCTACCTGGAATCGCCGCCCACCGAACCGGTGCGCAAGATCTTTATCGTGCCCGTAACGCTCAACTATCACTTCGTGCTGGAAGCCCCGGACCTGGTCGATGAATATTTGTCGTCGAAAGGTCAGGACCGTTATCTGCCGGAGCAGGACAAATACGGAAGCTGGCAACTGTTGCAGTTCCTGTTCAAGTTTTTCACCAAAGGATCCAATATCTCCGTGTCGATCGGGCGCGGACTGGACGTGATGGGAAATTATGTCGACGATCAAGGTAACAGCCTGGATGCGCAGGGACGGGTGATCGAGACCCGCGACTATTTTATTTCGCATGGCGACATCACGGTCGACAAACAACGCGAAGATGAATATACGCGCATGCTCAGTCACAAGATCGTGTCGGAGTATCACCGCATCAACCGCGTGTTTGCCAGTCACCTGGTGGCCTTTGTGGCCTTCGAGATGTGGCAAAAGAAACATTCCAAGCTGGATTTGTTTGGCTTGCTGAAATTGCCGGAAGAAGACCAGGTGCTGCAGTTCGAAGAGTTTCGCGCCGCCTGCAAGCGAGTGCGCAAACAGATCTATAAATTAAAAGAAGAAGGGAAAGTCTATCATGCTACCCATCTGAAAGGAAATATCAACCTGGTGATCCGCCATGGTCTTGACAATGTGGGCATCTTCCATTTGAAGCGCCCGCTGCTCATGAACAAGGAAGGCAACATCATCACCAAGGATTTCAGTACATTATATTATTATCACAACCGGCTTGTCGGCTATGACCTCGAAAAGTTTATCTGAAAACGATAAACCGGTCGGTGTGATCGGCGCCGGAAACTTCGGCAGTGTGGTAGCCAACTTACTGGCCCAACGGCGGCAAGTGTTGCTGCACGTGCGCGACGATGCGGCCATTGAGCGCATTCTGAAAACCCGCGAAAACCGGGGCCACCAGATGCATGCCAACGTCACTCCCACCAATGACCTCGGCTACATGGCCGATCAGTGCGACGTGATCTTTCCCATCGTGCCGTCGCTGCACTTCCGCACCATGATGAAAGGGCTGTCGCCTTACCTGCACCCCTATCACATCCTCATTCACGGCACCAAAGGTTTTGATGTCTCCCTCCCAGAGGGCAAAACCCTGGACACCATGACTACGCTGGACCGCAGCATGGTGAAGACCATGAGCGAGGTGATCGCCGAAGAGAGCGTGGTCGTGCGCGTGGGCTGCCTGGCCGGACCCAACCTCAGCAAAGAACTGGCCGATGGACATCCGGCGGCGACCGTCATCGCCAGCCATTTTAATGAAGTGATCCAGTTGGGTAAACGGTTGCTGCGCACCAATCATTTCCAGGTGTATGGCAACAATGATGTGGTGGGTGTTGAACTGGCGGGGGTTCTGAAAAATGTTATTGCCATTGCCGCCGGTGCGCTGAGCGGTTTGGGCTATGGCGAAAATGCCAAGGGCCTTTTGGTCAGCCGCGGCATGGTGGAGATGGTCTACCTGGGGCGCGCGCTGGGCGGAAACACGAAGGCCTTCCTGGGGGTGGCCGGTGTGGGTGACCTGGTCACCACGTGTAACAGTTCGCTGAGCCGCAATTTTACGGTGGGCTACCGGCTGGCCAAAGGCGAAACGCTCTCCGAAATATTGGCCAGCACCGACGAGATCGCCGAAGGTATCAACACCGTGAAAGTGGCCAAGAAGTGTGCCGACTACTACAAAGTGCGTGCACCGATCACGACCACCCTATACCAGGTCTTGTTCGAGGACATGACGGTGACCCGGGCGCTGGAATACCTGATGCGCTATCCGCTGAACGTGGATATCGATTTTCTTACGGAATAATTTTCACAACAACACTTCTCTAACATTCTCCCGGATCTTTCCGGCTAAGTCGTCCAACGGCAAGTCGTTGATGTCGCGTCCGAACGGGTCTTCGATTTCTTCTGCAATCAATTCCACGCTCAGCAAAACGTAGGAGATCAGGGCTACGATCGGCACGGTCATGTAGCCGGTTTGTGTGACAAAGCCCAAAGGGAGGGTGATGATGTAGATAAAGACGAACTTCTTTACGTACATCATATAGCTATAGGGAATGGGTGTGTACTTGATGCGCTCGCAGGCGCCCATGAGGTCGATAAAATCTTTCAGCTCTTTGTCGAGATTGATGAGTTGATCGCCGGTGATTTTGTTGTTGCGGTACAATTCGTTTATGCGTTTGTACATCAAGCCGGCGATGCGGTTGGGTTTGTGTTTATACTTTTTCAGGTCGTTGAAAAAAGTGTCGGAGGGGGGGTCCAACTCGGCCAGTTGCACGCCGTTTCGCAGGCTTTCTTTGACGGCAAATATGAAATTGGGGATCATCTTGGCGAACCAGTCGCGGTCTTCGTGGTTCTCGGGGCTGAGGCAAGCGTTGAGTTTCATGGCGAAGTTCCGGGTGCTGTTCACCATGCCTCCCCACATCCGGCGTCCCTCCCACCACCGGTCATAGGCCGTGTTGGTGCGAAACACGAGAAACAAACCCAGCACGATCCCCAGCAGGGAATGCATGGCGATGGTGGGCTGAAAATCGGCTTCGTGCAGCTTGAGACGGTCCAGCATGATGTAGCACAGCACGGTGGAATAGACGATCATGAACAGGATGACCGGCAACAAGGTCGCCATGACGCGCCGGCTGTAGGCGTGAAAGATGATAGAAATCCAATTTCGGGGGTTATACATGACCATGGGATCGAACTTTCCTGCAATAAGCCTATTCAAGGAAAATTTTCCAACCGCTGCCGGCGATCGCGTTCATCCGAATCCCGCTTTTTAATCCGAAGAAATTCCGGATAGCGTGACGGGAAATTATTTTATCGCTTATCTTTCCGGCTACAAAAACTGCATTTATGAACATGAAACGTTCTGGCTTATACCTTTTTGCTTGTTTCTTTCTGACCGTGTGCACCCCGGCCATCGCTCAGGATTATTTGGTGACGGTGACGGGCGATACCCTCCAGGGGGAGCTCAAACCCCTTACGTTTGGGATGGATAAAAAAGTGCAGGTCGTTGGCGCCGATAAAAAGAAGACCACGTACCCCATGTTCCAGGTACGCACCTACAAATGGAAGAATGACCTCTATCAACCTGTGAAAGGCCCCGAAGGTTATGCGTTCATGAAAGTGATCAAGTCGGGCTACCTGACCTTATATGCTTACCAACTAGCCAATCAAGTGACCTACGATGGCCAATTTCTTTTAAAAAAAGATGGCAAGAGCACCGAGGTCCCGAACCTGACCTTTAAAAAGGCGATGAAGAATTTCCTGGAAGATTGCCCGACCGTGGCGGACCGGATCGACCGTGACGAGCTGAACAAGAGAGACCTGCTGCAGATCGTAGACGAATACAACGCCTGCATCCAGACCAAAACTGTCGATCACGGCAAGATCATCGCCCAGCGGGCCGTTGCCGAGAAGAAACTTTCCGCCTGGGATGTGCTGGAAGAAAAAGTGAAGGGCGAAGCCGACTTCGAAGGCAAGGCCAATGCATTGGAAATGATCCAGGACATCAAGGGCCGGATCTCGCGGGCCGAAAAGGTCCCCAACTTCGTACTGGAAGGTTTGAAGAGCTCACTCACCCAAGATACCTTCAAGCAACCGCTCGAAGACGCCCTGAAAGAACTCAACTAGCCTTTTGCAACGATCTGATCCGCGACAAGACCTTGTCTTTGTCGTGTACCAGCACGTAGATACAGCACAGCGTCACGGCCAACGCCAGGCCGAACAGGTACCCATGATCGCCTTGCACCTCGATGCCGAGCAGGGTCAGGTGCATACCGATCGCTCCCACCATCAATCCCAGCGCCAGCCCGGCTCCTAACCACGCCGTGGCCGGAACAACGATGAGTATGGCCGCGATCAATTCCATCACGCCCACCCCAATCCTACCCCACGGCTCCATGCCCACGGTCATGAAAATGTAGACCGATTCCGCGGAAGCCGTAAACTTAAAAAACAAGGTTTGCAGCATGATGACGGCAGCCAAAAGGCGTGCGATCCAGTACACTACCGTGGCAATTTTCATAGTGGAAGAGGTTTGTTGACGGGATAAATGTAACCGAATAATTGAAAGTGCATTGTCAGATAAGCGACAAGGATTTAGTATTTTGCTTGCAGGCCAAACCTCACGTCATGACTCCCTTCCACGTCCATCCGGATATCGCGCAGGCAAAAACCATTTCCACGGATTTTTATCTCGACCCCGCTTACCTGGAGCTTTCCAAAGAAATGATCTTCGCCAACACCTGGCAGTTCATCGGCGACACCGACCAGGTGAAGGATCCGGGATGGGCCACGCCGGTGAACCTGCTGGAAAAATTCCTGGACGAACCCCTGCTCCTTTCACGCGACAAACAAGGCGACCTGCATTGTCTCAGCAACGTCTGCACCCACCGGGGCAACCTGCTGGTGGAACGCCCCTGCAAGATCAACGACATCCGCTGCAAATACCACGGCCGCCGCTTCCACCTGGACGGCAAGTTCCTCTCCATGCCGGAGTTCAAAGAGGTGGCCAACTTTCCCTCGGAAGAGGATAATCTGACAAAGCTTCCCCTCTATCACTTTGGAAAATGGTTGTTCACTTCCCTCCACCCAAAATTCGATGCCGGGACATTTCTGGGTTCGATGCTGGAGCGCGTAGGCTGGATGCCGTTCCAGGATTTTCAATTCCGCCCGGAGCTCTCACAAGAGTACAAGGTGGATGCGCATTGGGCGCTCTATTGCGAGAACTACCTCGAAGGCTTCCACATTCCGTTTGTGCACGCCGGGCTCAACGCCGTGATCGATTATGGAAACTATGCCACCGAAATTTTTCAATACTCCAATTTGCAAATCGGCTATGCGAAAGGCGACGACGCCGTGTTCGAGCTGCCCCCTACCTCACCTGACTTCGGAAAAAAAATCGCCGGCTACTACTTCTGGGTTTTCCCAAACATGATGTTCAACTTCTATCCGTGGGGACTCTCCATCAACATCGTCCGCCCGTTGGGTGTATCGCGTTGCACCGTTTCGTTTCTGTCGTATGTGTGGGACGAGAACAAGCTTCGCCAGGGCGCGGGCGCCAACTTGCACCAGGTGGAAATGGAAGATGAGGATGTGGTGCAGCATGTGCAAAAGGGAATACGGTCGAGATTCTATAAACACGGACGCTACTCGGTGAAGATGGAAAAGGGCACACACCATTTCCATCGCCTGTTGGCTGAATTTTTAAATTGAAGACCGGATGTCGTCACCCCAAAAATTAAAACCCACCCTAGGCTTGTGGACCAGTATCGCCATCGTTGCAGGCGGGGTGATCGGTTCGGGCATTTTTATGAAGCCTGCTTTTATGGCCTCACAACTGGGCTCGCCCCTATGGCTGGTGGCCGTTTGGATCTTCGCTGGGGTGATCACGCTCTTTGGCGCGCTGAGCAACGCCGAGGTGGCGGCCATGATTCCGGAAACGGGTGGACAATACATTTTCTTCGAAAGAATGTACGGCAGGTTCGTAGCCTTTTTGTATGGGTGGTCGGCCTTCATCGTATTCAACACGGCGGGTGTGGCTTCGGTGGCGTATGGCTTTGGCATCTACCTGGAATATTTCATCCCCTTGCCGCGCTTCAGCCCGGGCGTGGAGAAAGCCGTGGAGGTTTACATCCCCTTCATCGGGTCGATGTATCCGCTGGAAAATATCGGAGTGAAGTCGGCCACCGTCCTGATCGTGTTGGTGCTCACGTGGGTAAGCTACCGGAGCACACGATCGGGCGGCAACCTACAAGTGGTGTTCACCGCATTGAAGATCGCCTTACTGACGTTGTTGGTTTTTGGATTATTTTTTTCGCCGCAAGGAAGCCTGACCAACCTTATTACCCCTTCCGCCAGCATCCATCCCCAGGGTTGGGCTTTCGTGGGCGCCCTGGTGGCGGCCATGTCGGGAGCGTTTTGGGGATACGACGGTTGGAACAACATAACATTTATTGCTGGCGAAATCCGGGAGCCGCAGCGCAATATTCCCCGCAGTCTTTTTATTGGATTGGTTATTTGTATCATCACCTATACGATCATCACGCTGAGCTTTCTGTATGTTTTGCCGATCGATGCCATGGCGCAATCGAGTATGGTGGCTTCGGATGCAGCGCGGGTGGTGATGGGCACCGTGGGCGGCGGCATCATTGCTTTCATGGTAATCATCTCTATCATCGGGGCCACCAACGGGAACATCCTGCCCGTGGCCCGGGTGTTCTTTGCGATGGGGCAGCAGAAACAATTTTTTGGGTGGGTGGGCAAAGTGCATCCCCGGTATGGCACGCCGGGCAATGCCTTGTTGATCCAGGCGCTTTGGACGGTCGTGCTCATTTTCAGCGGTTCGTTCGACATGCTTACCGACATGCTGATCTTTGTGAGTTGGGTCTTCTATGGGTTGAGTGCCTTTGGCATCTTCGTGCTACGGAGGAAAATGGCTCATGTCGAACGGCCATATAAAGTGTGGGGATACCCTATTGTGCCGGCCGTGTTTGTTTTGTTCTCGACGTTCTTCGTGGTGGCTACGTTGTGGATGGATATTTACAACTATGCGATTGGGAAGACGCATCTTATCAATTCTTTGCTGGGGATGTTTTTGACGGCGATGGGGATTCCGTTGTATTGGTTGTTTAGAAGGCGGTATGGGAAATCATTTTGAACCGCAAAGGCGCAGAGGGCGCAAAGATTACTTTCAGGATGACTTCACACGCCGTCACTTAAATAAATATACCCGTCCTTCACCGTGAGGTTGGATGGAACATTGTTCTCATAAATCATCCCCGTGCCTAACCCCTGCGGAAGGGTTATGGGATAGTTCGCCGTGAATTGGCAAATGGCATTGAGGCCGACGTTGGATTCCAACGCCGAAGTGATCCACCACCCGATGCCTAGACTTTCTGCTAAGGCTATCCACTCCTGGCAGCCCGTCATTCCCCCGTGAAGCGTGGGCTTCAAAATAATGAATTGCGGACGGAGGCGCGTCAACAACCCCACCTTGGCCTCCCCTACTTCCACCCCGATAAGTTCCTCATCCAGCGCAATGGGAATGGGCGACTCGCGGCACAGTTTTTCCATTTCCGGAAGCCCCGGTTTGATCGGTTGTTCGATGGATTGGATCTTCAACCGCGCCAGCTCCTGCAAGCGCGACAACGCTTCGTCTACTTTAAAGGCGCCGTTGGCATCCAGCCGTATGGTGATGTTCTCCCGGAAATAGCGCTTGCGCAGGTAATCGATCACTTCACACTCGCGGTCGAAGTCAAGCCCACCCACTTTCAACTTGATGCAGCGAAATCCCTGCGCCACCTTTTCGTTGATCTGGCTCATCATAAAGTCCAGGCCGCCCATCCAGATGAGGCCGTTGATGGGAATGCGCTGGCCCTCGAGGAAACCGTTGCGAAAAATGATCTTCTTCCCGCCGTTCATCAGGTCCAGCAACGCGGTTTCGATGCCAAAACGAATGGACGGATAACCCGGCGGCACCAGGGTCAGTGCTTTTTGCAGCACGGGGTTGGCCAGGGATGGAGGTCCTTGCAGATCCTGGGAGGTGATGTGGTGCGGGAGCTTGGTCAAAACATCGGCAAGCACGGTCTCAAAGTCCGGGCGGTCGTCGGTGCTGAGGCCGGGAAGCGGGCCGCTTTCGCCGAGTCCAAAGACGCCGGGTTCGGTGTCGTCCCAAAGTTTTACAAACCACGATACTTTATCTTTCATCAATCCCCGCGAAGTGCGGGCATTGAAGCTGAAACGGAAAGTTTCCTGCGAATACGATGTCTGTAGCGCCATAGGCAACAATGATCTGCTAAAAATAAGGTTTTAGAATTAACTTTGAACCCTTTATCAGGCATGGACATTTCCATCAGCGACTATACGTACACGCTTCCCCCGGAACGCATTGCCGTCTATCCACTGGCAAACCGCGACCAGTCGAAGCTGCTGTTCTACGACAGGGGCGCGATCGATCATCATATCTTTTCGTCGCTTCCAGGCCTTTTGCCCGCCGATAGTCTCCTGTTTTTTAACGATACCAAAGTGATCCCCGCGCGGCTTCACTTCCAGAAAGACACGGGGGCCGTCATCGAGATCTTTTTGCTGCACCCGGTGCTCCCTTCATCTTTGGTCATGGAAGCCATGCAGGCTCACCATCGCTGCACGTGGCAATGCACGTTGGGCAATCTGAAGCGCTGGAAAGACGAGCCGTTGTTCAAAACTTTTCACGGCATCACCTTAAAGGCCACGCTACACGATCGCGAAGCAGGGTTGGTGGAATTTGAGTGGGCAACGGACCATTCCTTTGCCGAGGTTGTGAACCTGGCCGGAGAGACCCCCCTGCCCCCCTACCTCCACCGCAAAGCCGAGCAAGCCGACCGCGAGCGCTATCAAACCATTTACTCACACCACGAAGGCGCCGTGGCCGCCCCAACGGCCGGACTGCATTTCACGCCGGCCATCTTCGAACAACTCAAAGCCAAAGGCATCACACACGACTTTGTCACGCTCCACGTGAGCGCGGGAACATTTCAGCCCGTGAAAGTTGAAAATGCCGTGGAGCATGTGATGCACAACGAACAGGTGGTGGTGACCCGGGGCAACCTCGATCACCTTTTATCAGGAAGATATATTGTTCCGGTGGGCACCACGTCGATGCGGACGTTGGAGAGCTTGTACTGGTATGGCGTGAAATTGTTGAAAGACCCGAAGGCTGTTTTTACGATCTCACAACACGAAGCCTATGCGGCTACAGACCGCCGGCCCTCCCGCGATGAAGCGCTGCGTGCTGTGATTGACTATATGGACCGGAATCAGTTGGATCTGCTCACTGGGGAGACGTCCATCTACATCATGCCGGGCTATACGTTCCGGATATGCGAGGCGCTGATCACCAATTTTCATCAACCTGGTTCAACCTTGATCTTGCTGGTGGCCGCCTTTATCGGCGAAGACTGGCGCAAAGTTTATAAAGAATCGCTCGCCAACGGCTATCGCTTTCTTAGCTACGGCGACAGTTCCTTGCTGATCCCCCGTTAAGGGCTAAACTTTGCGTCTTTGCGGCTTTCCTTGCTCGCCGAAGCTTTAGCGAAGGTGAGGCGGTAGAAATTTAAACCGCGGAGGCGCAAAGACGCAAAGAAAAGGCGCAAGGAACTGCCGTTACTTTATTTCGGAGAGGGCGTTGAGGTCGACGATGTGGACTTCTACGCGGCGGCCTTCTTCTTTCGAAGCGCTCTGGTCTTTTGTGGCACCATAGCCTTTTGCTACGATCCTGCGCCGCACTACGCCTTTGTGGTTGATATAGTCCAGTACGGAGATAGCCCGCTTGTTGGAGAGGTCGCGGTTCATTTCTTCTGTGCCTTCCGCGGAGGCGAAGCCAAGGATTTCTATCCCCAGATCGGGGTTCTTGTTCAACTCGGCCAGGATGCCGTCCAATTGTGCGTTGTATTGGGCCTTCAGGTCGCTCTTGCCGGCGTCGAAATATATTTTTGCGCTCTTGGCCAGCACTGCCTTGTCAATAACCGACGTCTTTTTAGCCGTCTGCCCTTTTTGCTTCATGATCTCTTCGTTCACCATGAAGGTGGGCAGTGAGAAGATGGTCTTGCCGTCTACTTGCTTTTGCTCGAATTTGCTTTCGTCGCTTTCGTCATAGTAATAGGTGCGTGTAGCCATCTCGATGCGTGAGTTCTCTTTTTCGTTGAAGTTCACCTCTTCGATGGGATCTTTCATTTGGATGAGGTCGGTCAGGTAGTTGATACCATCCTTGTCCTGGGCGGCCATGAGGTCCAGCATCATGTCGTATACGTCGACATTGCCGCCTTGTACCAGCTTGGCTTCGTGCGTTTTACGGAGATCGGCTTTCACATCGCTGTCGGTATCGTAGAAGGCGTTCTTCACCTGCACTTCCTGGCCCACGACCACGTCGAACTGTTTGATGGTCTTGAGGCTCACCATTTGATACAGCTCATAGAAATAGGTCTGGTTCGGGATGTTGATGTTCAGCGTGTAGGGCAGGAAGCCCTCAGACTCAATCACCATGTCGTAGTTTTTCGAGGGCGGCAGGATCACCAGGTAGTTCCCGGTTTCTGGATCGGGGTCGTATACGAAGTCAAGCTTTTTATCCGTTTCATTGTCGATGAGATAGATCTTTGTCGGCATGGGTTTGCCGGTTTCTGCGTTCAGGATCTTTCCCTTGATCATGGTCAGCGGGATGTTGGCCGACTCTGCCGGCAGGTCGATGTAGTAAATGTCCTGTCCTCCCATACCGCCCTTGCGGTCGGAAGAGAAGTAAGCGCGTGTTCCGTCGGCGATCAGTGTGAAGTAGTTGTCGTTCACCGTGGTGTTTACGGGGTAGCCCATATTTTCCGGCGATGTCCATTTGGTGCCCACCATGCGGGTCACAAAAATATCGCGTCCGCCCATGGAGTTGTGGCCATCCGACGTAAAGAACAAAGTCTTTTGATCGGGGTGGATGAACGGGGCGTCTTCGTTGGCCTTGCTGTTCACTTCGGGGCCTAAATTAACCGGGTTGCTCCAGGAACCATTGGCCTGCACACTGGTTTTATAAATGTCCAACCCACCCTGACCGCCTAGCCGATCGCTGGCGAAGTAGATCGTTTTGCCGTCGGGGGTGATGCTGGCGGTGGACTCCAAGTATTTTGGGGTGTTCAGCGTAGGCGTGATGAGGCTTGCCTTGGACCACGAGTCGCCGGCCCTCGAGATCTGGTAGAGTCCGCCGGGATCGGTGGCGCCGCCCATGAAAATGAGCATCTTCTGGCCATCGGCCGAAATACCGGCAGTGCCTACGTTGTAGTCGTGGGCGATGGGTACTACTTTGGGTTCTGACCAGGCCCCGTTGATGTTGTAGGTGATGTATATTTCTTCGATAAACTTATCTCCTGTGCGGGTCTTGCCGGTATTGGGACGGAGGGCGGTGTAGGCCATCACGCTTTCGTCGGCCGAAACCACCGGGTTGTATTCGGTATATTTTGTGTTGATGATCGAGTTGAAGTGAGTGACCTTAAAATTGCGGGGCACCGACATCAGGGCGATGGCGTTGTGACAGGTTTGGATCGCTTCATCGGCTTGCGCCATGATCTTCTTGTCGGCCTTGCTGCTTACTTCACGGAATTTGGTGAAGCTCTGTACAGCATTTTGCAGGTTCTCGTCTTTTAAATACATCGTGCCCAGATCATAATACAACGAGGCCGGCATGTCCTTGCCATTTTTCAAGGCATATTCGAAATAGGGAATGGATTTGATCTGTTCGTCGGTTTCCGGCGATTTCTGGTAGCACACGCCTGTTTTGTAATATACGAGCGGGCTTTTCTCGCCGGCTTGTATAGCCGCCAGGAACTTAGGAAGGGCTACGTCATAGCTCCTGACACTAAAATAGTGTTCGGCATCCGCCAGCGATTTGCTGTCCTGGGCGTGGGCGGCGATCACTGAAAAGAATAATAACCAGTAAAGCAGATTGACCTTTCTTGTCATACAGATTAAAATTTAACCTCAATACTACAAAGAATAAACACGAGCGAACAGGGATTTTTAGTCAGAACCTTACAAGCGGTGACGTTATCCTGAATTTGGTCGTAGCATTTTGTACTTGCGTTTAGCATTTGACCCCGTCGTGCACACCCCTGCCATATACGCTGAGGCAGCCAAAAAAATGTTAGTTTATAGGATTTTTGTTGGAATATAAGCAATTTTAGGGGTAATGGGGGAAATCTATGAAGGCACAAATAATCCGTTTTCTTGATACCGAGCCGGGCGAGACCGGCCGCGTGGGCCTGTTGTTCATCATGAGCTTTTTTATGGGGGTGTTCATCGCTACTATTACCGTAGCTTCGCAATCCCTTTTCCTGGAACATTTCGACGAGAAAACCCAGTTGCCCATAGCCCTGTTGGTGTCGGGTGCGTTCGGATTGTTTGCCACCATTGTTTATAACTTCCTCCAAAACCGTATCCCTTTCCAACTGCTGGCTGTACTGAGCTTGATGGTGGTCCTGGTGCTAACGGCTTTTATTGAATTTGGCGAAGGCTATTTCGCGGACCCACGCACTATTTACTTCCTGGGTTTTGCGCAAATCATCCCCTTCTCTTTTATTATATACCTCGTCTTCTGGGGCGCCTTTGGCCGCTTGTTCAACCTCCGCCAGTCCAAGCGCCTGGTGGGCACGGTGGATATGGGCGCCATGATCGCTTCGTTCATCGCCTTCTTTTCGATCCCTCAATTCCTTGGCTTGGGTGTCAAAACGGAAACGTTATACACCGTTTCGTTGGCCAGCCTTCTCGGCTTTATCGGGTTGTTTATTTTCCTGTCGCTGAAGTACAAGACCCGTACGTTTGCCCAAGAAAAAAAGATGTACAAGAAGCTGGTATTCAAGGATTTCCTCCAAAACCGTTACATCCTCTACATGTCGCTCTTCGTGGTGGTTTCCATGATGGCTGTGAACTTTGTGGACTACTCGTTCTTTAACGCCACCACCATTTTTCTGAGCCGCGAAGACTTACCACGGTTCATCTCCTACTTTGAAATGACCATTGTTATTTTCGGGTTCCTCTTCCAGACGTTGGCGACGGATCGCATTATAAAAGAGTATGGCCTGCGTATTCCGTTGCTCATCAACCCGTTCCTGATCTGTCTTTTCACTGTGGTCGCCCTGATCCTGGGAACGATCTTCGGATATTCGCTGGGTTTCTTCATGGTGATCGCCGTCAGCAAGCTGTTTGTTCGGTCGTTGCGCGACTCGCTGGATAACCCTACGTTTAAGCTTTACCTGTTGCCGATCGAAAGCAGCATCCGCATCGACGTGCAAACCAAGATCGAGGGGTTGGTCACCGCCTTCGCCAGTCTTCTTGCCGGTGCGCTCATCATCCTGATCACAAAAGCGGAATTCTTTACGCTGATCTATATCACGCTGTTCACCATACCGCTACTGCTCATCTGGTATTTTGTTTCCAACCGGATGAACAACAGCTACCGCCATACGTTGCAAGACACTTTGCTGCGCAACAAATCGTCGTTGTCGGCGCGTGTCGAGCGGGAGTATACGCTGAACACGGTGTTGGAAAAAGAAGTGAACAGCTCCGTGGAGCAAAAGGTCATTTATGGGTTGAAGCTCATGGAAAAACTGGAGCCGGCGATGTTCGAGAACGCCCTGGTGCGCTTGATTGAAAGCAGCTCGCGCAAAGTACGGGCATTTGCCGAAGAGAAGATCCAGGCCCTTGGTCTGCGCAACGATACCGGCAAAACGGAACTGCGCTCGCTGGCCGAAAAGGCCTATGGCGAACTGGAAGACAGCGACCTGCTTTCTATCTCGCCCGAAAAATTATTAAAACTCAGTAAGTCAGTACGACAATCGGACCGCATTCTCGCCGCTAAGCTATTGCGCAAGCTGGTGGGACCGCGCACCATTTTCGTGTTGCTGGAATTGCTTCGCGATGTCGATCCGAAAGTACGTTTCGAAGCGCTCTACACGGCGCGCAAGGTGAAGCTGAGCGAAACCTGGCCGGTGCTGATCGAATTATTGAACTCCGCTGCCTACAGTCACCATGCCGCTGCGGCACTGAAGGAAGCGGGCGAAGCGGCCTTGCCCACCCTGGAGGCTGCCTTCCACAAATCGGGACAAAGTGATTTGGTAATGTTGCGCATCGTGCAGATCATGGGCAGCATTGGCGGTAAATACGCTCTGCAATTGCTGTGGAAGAAAGCCGACTATCCCGATAAGCGCATCGTGAGGCAGATCCTCAATTCGCTGCGCTTTATAAACTATCACGCCGAGGGACGCGAGGCGCGCGAGGTGATCAACTTGCTGGAAAGCGAGATGAGCAAAACCATTTGGAATCTGGCCGCGTTGCACGAACTCCCCGATGAAAAAGAGTTCTCCTTTTTACGTGAGGCGCTCGAAGAAGAGACCCGCGACAATTACGACCAGCTCTATATCCTGCTTTCGATCCTGTATGAACCGCGCTCCGTACAACTGGTGCGCGAGAATATCGAGTCGGGCGATCCCGACAACATCGCGTTCGCCATGGAGTTGCTGGACTTGTTCATCGACCCCGAAGTGAAACCCAAACTGGTGCCCCTGCTGGATGACATTGCCGTTCCGGAGAAGCTGAAACAATTGCAGATCTTCTTTCCCCGCGAGAGTTATAATCCCATCCAGGTGATCAACTACATCCTGAACCGTGACTTCAACCTGAACAACCGGTGGACAAAGGCATGCGCCATTTACGCGTCGGCCTATATCTCCGATTTCCGGATCAGCCGCGGCCTGGTGGCGCAAATGTTCAACGCCGACAAGCTGTTGCAGGAAACCGCGGCGTGGGTGATCTATAACAAAAACAAAACAGAGTTTGAGGTCATCTCCGAACGCCTCCCTGTCAAGGATAAAAAATTCCTCGACTCGTCGATCGAAAACAATCAACTGCTGGACGGCTTGAACGACGGTTTCTTTTTGTGGGTGGAGAAAGTGATGTTCCTGAAACAACTGCCCACGTTCAAAAATATTCACGGCGCCATGCTGTGCGATCTGGCCGACAAGATCACGCCAATGGACCTCGCCTTTGCCACCCGCGTGAAATTTACACCCGACGATTTCAACACCCCCATTTTTGTGCTCGCCCATGGAGGCGCGCAATTAAAAACGGACGGAATACTCGCCGCTACGCTAAAACGAGGCAGCGTGTTTGGCGACCTGTTCCAGGATGGCATAGCGCCTAAGATCACTTCACTGGAAGCTACCGAGCGCTGCGTGGTGTTCAGGATCAATCTGATGGATTTTTACTATGTGATGGCTAACCACCACGAGCTGGCGCAAAGCCTCATCAAAAATATTACGGAAGAAACCGAACCACATTTGCAACAACCTTAACCTGAAATCATGGCCTTTGAAATTGATGTTTTGATTATTTTTTCCGACCGCGACAACGAGGCGACTGGAAACGAACCGGGATGGGTCACTCAATTCAAAAAATTCCTGGAATCCATGCTCACGCAGATCTTGGGAGAGAAACCCAACGTACTGCTGAAATCCGAGTACGACACCATGACCTCGCCCCGGCTTGACAACGCATCCGTGTTGGTGTCCATCCTGTCCAAAGATTTTATCCAATCGGGACCCTGCCTGGATCACCTGGAGAAATTCACACAGGCCGCCAGCACCAAGGGGAAAAACAGAGTGTTCAAAGTTTTCAAAACACCCGTAGCGGTACAAGAGCAACCTTTGCGCGTGCGCGAACTGCTGGGCTATGAAATGTATCAACTCGATCCCGATTCGGGCGAGATCCGCGAATACACCGACTATTTCAGTACGGAGGCCGAGCGCCAGTATTGGATGGAGATGGTGGACCTGAGCTATGACATCTTCGATGCCCTGTCGTCGTTGAAGGACAAATCGCTGGCGAAGGAAGTGAAGAATGTTTTCAAGCGCAAAACCATCTACCTGGCCGAAACCGGCCACGATCTGTCGGTACAGCGCAACATCATTACCCGCGAATTGCAACGCCACGGCTATACTGTGCTGCCCAACCAAACCCTGCCCGGCAATGTGGCCGACCTGGAGCGCGTGGCGCGCCGCGACCTCGCCGAGTGCAGCATGTCCATCCACCTCATCGGCGCCGTGTATGGCGACATCCCCGAAGGAACCGACCGTTCGGTGGTAGACATCCAAAACCGCATCGCCGCCGAGCGCAGCAACCGCGGACAGGAGCATAAGGAAGAATTCTCACGCCTCATCTGGATATCGCCCAACCTGAACCATATCACCGAGCGCCAAAAAGGATTTATCGAAAACCTGAAACGCGACGTAGAGGCACAGGAAGGCGCCGAAATTTTACAGACACCCTTGGAAGATTTCAAGAACATCATGCGCGAAGAACTGGCGGACGCCGGGGAAAAGAAAGCCCTGGACGAAACCGGCGGCCGCGCCGTCTACCTCATGCACGACAAAGTAGACCACCTCGATATAAAACCCTTTGTAGAACTCATCGAGCGCTCGGGTTTCAACGTGCTCATGCCCTCGTTTGAAGGCGAGCTGTTGGAGCTGCGACAGAAACACATCGAAAACCTGCGCAACCTGGACGCCGCCATCATCTACAAGGGCAGGGTGAACGATCAGTGGGTGCGCATGAAAGCGCTGGACTTGTTGAAGGCACCCGGCTTTGGCCGCAAAAAACCCATCATGGGCAAGGCCATCTACACCGCCAAAGGCTCGCATGTGAACGCCGAGGCGTTCAAGAGCCAGAACCTCCGGGTTATCGATGGCGACAACCAACAATCCCTGGAGTCGTTAAAATCATTTTTGCAAGAATTTAAAGCATAGTCATGCAAGCCATTGACGAAAAAATAGAAACCGCCAACCCCTTTCCCGGGTTGCGGCCCTTCAAGATCGACGAGAGTCACCTCTTCTTCGGCCGCGAAGGGCAGAGCGACGAAGTGCTGCTCAAGCTTTCGAAGAACCGGTTCGTAGGGGTGATCGGTCCTTCCGGAAGCGGTAAGTCGTCGTTCATTTATTGTGGTGTGATGCCCATTTTATATGGCGGGTTCCTCACCGACGCCAGCCCCAACTGGGAAGTGGTGGTGACACGCCCCGGCGCAGGTCCCATCGACAACCTGGCCGAGTCGCTGTTAAAAAACAACCCCGAGTACCTGGCGTCCGACACCGAAGAGAAAAAAATCAAGCGTACCATTTTCTCCACCTTGCTGCGAAGCAGTTCGCTGGGCTTGGTGGAAGCTATCGAGCAGACCCGCAAGGATGTGGACGTGAACTACCTGGTGCTGGTCGATCAGTTCGAAGAGCTTTTCCGTTTCAAAGAAGGTCACGACGTAAACTCCGTGAACGAAACGCTAGCCTTTGTAAACTTGCTCATGGAGGCCGTGGATTATCCCGACGCCCCGATCTATGTAGCCATCACCATGCGGTCGGATTTTATCGGCGACTGCGCGCAGTTTCCCGACCTCACCCGCAAGATCAACGACAGTCACTACCTGATCCCGCAGCTCACCCGCGAACAGAAGCGGAATGCCATCGAAGGCCCCGTGGCCGTGGGTGGCGCCCGCATAGCACCCCGCCTGGTGCAGCAGTTGCTGAACGACCTGGGCGACAACCCCGACCAGCTTCCCATCTTGCAGCACGCGTTGATGCGTACCTGGAGCTATTGGTCGGCCTATCGCGACTTCGAGGAAGAACATGTTGACCTGAAGCACTACGAAGCCATCGGCACCATGACGGAGGCGTTGTCGCAACACGCCAACGAAGCCTACGACGAACTTTCGGAAGAACAG
>DATDAV010000333.1:0-1141 GCA_036525235.1 Chryseolinea sp.
TTATCAATTGACTGTTCCTGCCGGTAAATCCAAGTCGATACGTCTGCGAATGACGCCGGACTTTCAACCCGCGCCCTTCAAGGAGTTCAACGCCATTTTCAAAGAACGTCTCAACGACGCCGATGAATTCTTTGAGGAAATGCAAAAAGATATCGCCGATGCCGACGAGCGCGACATTCAACGTCAGGCTATTGGCGGAATGTTATGGAGCAAACAATTCTTTTATTATGACGTCGCAAAATGGTTGAAGGGAGATCCGCTTCAGCCGCCTCCACCGGAACAGCGGAAACACGGACGTAACAGGGAATGGACGCATCTTAACAACGCTGATATCATTTCTATGCCGGACAAGTGGGAGTATCCCTGGTACGCGGCGTGGGACCTTGCGTTTCATATGATCCCTATTGCGATGGTAGATCCTGAATTTGCCAAACATCAGCTGAGATTGTTAACGAAGGAATGGTACATGCACCCCAACGGACAGTTTCCTGCATACGAATGGGCATTTGGCGATGTGAATCCCCCTGTTCACGGATGGGCTACATGGCGCGTGTATAAGATAGATCAAAAGCTGCAGGGTGGTAAAGGAGATCGTGAGTTCCTCGAGGAAGTGTTCCATAAGCTGTTATTGAATTTTACGTGGTGGGTGAACCGTAAGGATAATAATGGTAACAATATTTTCCAGGGTGGTTTTTTGGGGATGGATAACATCGGAGTATTTGACCGCAGCGCGCAACTTCCCACCGGTGGATACATCGAACAATCCGACGGTACCAGCTGGATGGCGATGTTCACGCTCAATATGTTGAGGATGTCTTTGGAGCTGGCTAAGGAGAACCCCACGTATCAGAGCCTGGCAACAAAATTTTTTGAACACTTCCTTTACATAGCGGGAGCGATGTCCAACGAAGGGATAGACCTGTGGGATGAGCAGGACGAATTCTTTTACGATGTGCTGCACACCCCGGACGACCGCCGCACGGTCATGCGTATCCGTTCCATGGTTGGACTGATCCCTTTGTTTGCTGTTGAAGTTCTAGAACCCGAACTGTTTGAATCCATGCCGGAGTTTACCCAGCGACTCCGTTGGTTTTTGATGAACAGGCCCGATCTCGCAAATCTTATTTCGCGATGGGAGGAA
>DATDAV010000334.1:0-170455 GCA_036525235.1 Chryseolinea sp.
CTGGTCATCATCCTTCCTGGAGGATGTTCCCATCAACATGTTTTCGCCATGTTCTCTTGTTGGTGAAGAACACCAACAAGGGCGGCGGCTAATACTTCTCGTCTTCGTTCGGAAAATCCTTCGCCTTAATATCGGTGATATATTTCGCCACCGCATCCGTTATCACCGTATGCAAGTCGGCATACCGCCGCAAAAAACGAGGCTTGAATTCTTTTGTGATACCCAACATATCTTGCATCACCAACACCTGGCCATCTGCATCCGGACCGGCGCCGATTCCGATGGTCGGGATCACGAGCGATTGTGAGACCTGTTTGGCAAGCGAGGCTGGGATTTTTTCCAACACTACGCCGAAGCAACCGCATTCCTGCAGAAGCTTTGCATCGTCCATGAGTTTCTTGGCTTCTGCTTCTTCTTTGGCACGGACGGTGTAGGTGCCGAATTTGTAGATGGATTGGGGTGTGAGACCGAGGTGGCCCATCACCGGGATGCCTGCACTCAGTATTCTGTCGATGGAGTCTTTCACTTCACTGCCGCCTTCCAGCTTCACACCGTGGGCGCCGGATTCCTTCATGATGCGGATGGACGAGCGAAGGGCTTCCACCGAACTTCCCTGGTATGTTCCGAAGGGAAGATCCACGATCACCAATGCCCGTTTTACGGCGCGTACTACCGACGCGGCGTGATAGATCATTTGATCCAGGGTGATGGGCAAGGTGGTTTCATAACCCGCCATCACGTTGGAGGCGGAGTCGCCCACCAGCACGATGTCGATGCCTGCGCCGTCGATGATCTTGGCCATGCTGTAGTCGTAGGCCGTGAGCATGGCGATCTTCTCGCCGCGGTTCTTCATTTCCTGCAGTTGGTGCGTGGTGATGCGCTTGATATCGGGTTTGTGGATAGACATGTTCTCGAAGTTGTGGTGGCTGGTTAGGGTCGGGCGTTAAAACAATATTTAAGGCCCAACCAGTACCAAAAGTTAGTCCAGTAAGTACACGGCAGTTTCCTTGCCCAGGTTCACCTCCACGTGATCTTTGATGGTGGTGGCCAGCTCGTAGCCGGTGTATTGCGGATAGATGGGGAATAAGGTGTGGCTCCGGTTTACCAACACGGCGGTTTCGATCTTTTTTACTTCGATGTTCAGGAATGGCTTCATGCCATACGCAAACGTGCGGCCGGTGTTGAGTACATCGTCGACGAGGATGATGCATTTCTTTTTGAGGTCTTTCAGCTCACAGTCCAGTGTCACTTCGCTTTGCAGGGGCGAAAGTTTGTCGAGCGACACTTTGACGAGTTTGGCTTCCAGCGGAGAAATTTCCTGCAGGTGTTTCAGCAGGAGTTGGGCCAGGATGTAGCCCTGGCCATCGATGCCGGCGATGACCACGTTTCTTTCCTTGAAGTTGTGCTCATAGATCTCAAACGCCATGCGCTTGA
Source organism: Chryseolinea sp. (assembly GCA_036525235.1). Taxonomy (GTDB): domain Bacteria; phylum Bacteroidota; class Bacteroidia; order Cytophagales; family Cyclobacteriaceae; genus Chryseolinea. Next base: position 1,435 of record DATDAV010000334.1, read on the forward strand.
TCTTTTGCTGCACCTGGCGCGCATCCAGGATCAATGTTTTCTCTGACACCATAGTTTAAAAAAGATGATGGTAAGGAAAGCCTTTAGGCGTTGGGCAGCGGCATGGATTTGCTGTCTTTGAAAGTGGAAAGGATCACCATGGATTGCAGGCTGTCCACCACTTCAATGTTCGATACTTTCTCCAGCATCAGCTGTTGATAGGCTGCTATGTCGGCACAAACGATCTTGAGAATAAAGTCGCCGGCGCCCGTGATGTGGTGACACTCCACCACTTCGTCGATGCCCTTGATGGCTTTGATGAATTTTTCGATGTTCTCTTTATTGTGACCTTTCAGGGTGGCCATCACAAAGGTGCTGACACCGATGCCCACACTTCCCGGATCGATAACGGCATGATAGCTTTTGATGACGCCGCTCGTCTCCAGCTTGTTCACGCGTTCCAGGGTGGGCGCGGGCGACAGGCCTATTTCTTTGGCGAGCTGGGCATTGGTAATGTTCGAGTTGGCCTGAAGGATCTCCAGGATCTTGCGATCGGTACCGTCTAATTTCACAGGTTTCATAGTATGTCTTTACGAGGGTTCGTTTCCAAATAAAATTTGGCCAAAATTAACAGAATTTACCTTTTCCTTTGAGAAAAGTGATTTAAAAAGGGAAAAAACTTCTGGATTGCCCAAATTCCAAAAGGGTGATCGCCAGGCACTTGAAAATATCTCCCCAGATTCAGGGCCCATCCCAGCTCTTCCATGATGATTCCTTTTATAAGAGCTTTTCATAAACCGACTTATAAGTCAGCACACCCTGCTTTAGGCTGAGGTGCTCTTCGCAATAGGCCCGTGATTGAACGGGCGCCAGGCTTTCGAACGGAAACGGCCCGTCGACGAGATACCCACCGGCTTTGCGAACTATGGTTTCGGCATCGCCCCAACCCGGGTTGGTGATCACGGGAATGTTCATGGCCATGATCTCGCCCATCTTCGTGGCCGACGAGGCTTTCTTTGAAAAGGACGGGAGGATAAAGAAAACGGCTGCGTCGGACAACCCGATGTAGAGCGGAACTTCCTGCCGCGCCGCGGGCTTGATGATCACGTCTTCGCGATGGGGATATTGGTGGAGGTCGATCTTATCTTGGGTGATGATCAAAAATTTGGCGTTTGACTTCTGTGCTTTCAAAGCTGAAAAAAAAGTCAGCATTTCGTTTGTCATATACCACGTACCCCACGAGCCCAGGTAAAGCAGCACAAAGTCGCCGGCCGCAATTCCCAATGCTGATCGCTTGTCGCGTTTTTGGGATTCGGTGAGCTTCGCGGGATCAAACAACGTCATGTCCACGCAGGTGGGAATGACGGTGATCGGCGCCGGGTTTAGGTTCCAGGAGAGAATTTCCCGGCGGGCATTTTCGGTCAGCGAAATGGTGTGGTCGGCGTCCTTTAGAAATACTTTTTCTTTTTGTTTGAAGAAACGATAGATCGATTTGAATACAGGGTTGTTCAATTTCCACAACCCACCCTCTACGCGCTCGTCGGCCCAAAAACCGCGCATATCGAAAATAAATTTAACGCCATGGGCGCGTTTCAATCCCAATCCTACTAGCGCCGTGAGATAGCTACGGCAGTGCACGATGTCGATTTTCTTTTCACGATGCAAACGGACGGCGAGGCGGTTTAGCTTTATCAATGCTAACACCGTTGAGACAACAGGCGGTTGGCGGCGATATTTTAACGATATCCACCGAATACCATATTGGCGGCAAATGGCCTCTACTTCTTTTTTCTTCTTTGCGTATTGATCCGGCTTGTCGAACGTCACCACGGTGATGGCATATTCGTCTGCCAGCCCGCAGAGGTAAGGCAGCACCTGCGATTGCCCGAGGGGGTCGGTGAGGCCATCATACGAAAGGTATAGTACGTTGGCTTTGCTCATGCGTTTTCACGAAGCCATTTATGAATGACGATCAATGTCCAGAGACGGTTGTAGAGATAGTCGCTTCCATTCAGGAAGGCTTCTTTCAATGCATTTACGTAATCATAGTGTACAAGGCCCGCCGCTTCGATGCCCGGTTTGTCCAGATAATCATCTATCAAATAGCGGAGTTCGTTCTTCAGCCATTTCGCGAGCGGAATACTAAAGCCCCATTTTGGACGGTGGATCAATTCTGCCGGCAAATAATCGCCTAAGATCTCCTTCAATATCCACTTGTGCACGTTGCCGCGTACTTTAAAGGAGAGTGGCAGGTTGAGTGCAAATTCAATGACGGTATGATCCAGCAATGGACAGCGACACTCCAGGGCGTGAAACATCGAGGCGCGATCGACTTTAACAAGAAGGTCATCTTTTAAATAAAATTTCAAATCAAAGATTGCCTGTTGTTCGCGGGCCGTGAGATTCACGCTCCCAACCTGGGGATCATTGTAGGTAAACGACGCATACGACGCCGGATGATTTAACAAATTCTCTTTCAATTCGCGATCGGAGAAAAAATATTGCTCCTGGGAAAAAATATGACTGCGTATTTGCGCTTTGTCAACTTTCTCCAGCATGTGCGAAATGCGTTTCAACCGGCTGTTGCCAAAATTTCTCAGGCCATAGGCGAGCGGGGTTTGAAAGGCCTGGAGGAGTGGATTGTGCAGACGCTCCGCCCAATCGTATGCGCCGTATCCTTGAAATAGTTCATCCCCTCCATCGCCTGTAAGTGCCACCGTCACTTCTTTTCGCGCCAGCTTGGACACCAACATGGTGGGTATGGCCGACGTGTCGGCAAAGGGTTCGTCGAAGTGTTTGAGATACGTTTCCAGGATGCCTACGGCCTCCCGCTCGGAAAGTGTATAGGCATGGTGATCGGTTCCAAGATGTGAGGCCACGCGTCGGGCGTAGTCGCTTTCATCAAATTTGTTTTCCGCAAAGCCAATGCTGAACGTCTTCAGCGGGCCGGTCGAACTTTTAGACGCCAGGGCCGTGACCAGCGACGAATCTGTTCCTCCACTAAGAAATGTCCCAAGTGGCACATCGCTGATCAGGCGCTGTTGCACGGCTTCTGTCAAGATGTTCTTTAGGTTTTGTTTTACGCTCCCTTCATCCGCGGAGGACTTAGGATGCAATTGTCCTTCGATTGACCAATACGCCCTGATCTCCATCGCAAGACCGGCGTTCACGGTGCCGGCAAATCCAGCAGGAAATTTTTTGATCGAAGAGAAAATGGTCCGCGGTTCGGGGATGTACCCCAGGTGCAGAAATTGGTGAACCGCGCCAGTGTCGATCTGACGCTTCGCAGAATTCACGACCGGATGCTTTAGCAACGACTTTATCTCGGACGCAAAAATGAAGTAATTGTCGTCCTGATAATAGAACAATGGTTTCTTACCAACCCGGTCGCGGCACATGAACATCGTTTTTGTTTCCGTGTCCCAGATGGCAAGCGCAAACATGCCGCCCAGGCGCGACATCATCTGCTCGCCCCATAGCGCGTAGGCATGCAGGATCACTTCCGTGTCAGAGGTGGTCTTGAATTTAACCTGTGGATGCGTCGTTTCAATTTCTTTCCGGATCGTCTTGAAATTGTAGATCTCCCCGTTGAAGACAATGATGTATCGCCCATCCTGTGACACCATGGGTTGGTTGGCCGTTTCCGAAAGATCGATCACGCTGAGACGGGTGTGACCCAGAGCCACTTTGCCGTCGTCGGACAACCAGGCCGATTGCGCATCGGGGCCGCGGTGACGAAGCTGCGCGATCATGGGCTCGATATCTTGAGCTCCTCCCGCACTTTTACTTAACACAACGGCAATTCCGCACATAGGCTTTTAGTTAGCGATGCAATTTTAAAGCGTCGGCCACACGCTTGATGCCGTCTTCCAACGGCGTCAGGTCTCTGCCTAGTACGTGCTTCATTTTTGAAATATCGGGCTTGCGCCGCGTCATATCGCCTTCTTTTAGCGGCGGCAGATGTACTATCGACGAGGTTGAGCCCAGTATGCTGATGACCATCTGGGCCAAATTCAAAATACTCATTTCAACATCGTTGCCTACATTCACCACATCGTTAATAAAGTGCCCCTCGTTCAACGCACGCAGCGTGAGTTCCATGTTGTCGTCGATGTAGCAAAAGGTTCTCGATTGGCTTCCGTCGCCATAGAGGGTAAGGGGCTCGTTCTTCAATGCTGCCTTGATGAATTTTGTCAACACAAAGTCGCTGCTTTGACGCGGGCCGTACGTATTGAAAAAACGAAAGATCGTGTAATTCAAACCATACTCCTGGAAGTACGATTGACAGAAGGCCTCACCCAAATTCTTCACAATGGCATAGGGCAATCGCGAATTCAACGGCGTGGTCTTTTCGTGTTGCGGAATCTCCACGGGTTCGCCATACACTTCGGATGAAGAAGAGTAAAATACGCGCTGGACACCTGTGTTTTTGCAGAGATTCAGAATATGTTTGATGCCATCAATATCGCGCAACACCTCAATGGGATTATCCAGTGTACGCTGAACACCGACGACGGCGGCATAATGAAATACATAATCAAACCGATAGGCCGTCATAACAGGCATGATGTCGTCGAGTACGTTCACGTCGCACTTTATAAATTTCTGATTGCCGTGCTTCGCTGCCGCGGAAAGGTTGTGGGATTTTCCTGTGCTCAGGTCGTCGACTACCACCACATAGTTCTCAGGATCACTCACCAGTCGCTCTACCAATGAGGCCCCGATGTTTCCGGCGCCGCCGGTCACCAATATTCTTGTCATACTATAACATTTTTTAAGGCAGCCACAAACCGCCGCGTAAATACCACCTGCGGCCGCAATCGGGCGGCATGCCAAAGGTAGGCAATACTTTTTCTTTTCGGATACCGGGCCATGGCCAGGTGCAAGGCAATATAAATGTCGCGATACGACCGGAAGGTGTTCCAACGGCTGCCATACTTTTTCAGGAAGGCGTCGTCGGCTTTCAACTCCTGGCACAAGATTTCCATACGCTGCAAAAACTTTTCAAGGTTGATCGTCAGCACGCTGCGCAGTTCGTGGTTCACCACCGTGGAGGTAACGACATTCCAGCAATGAATATCATACCGCGAGGCCAGCTTGAGCCAGAGGGCATAATCTTCGGATGCCGACAGCAGGCGGTTTTCGCTGAAGGGCCATTGGGCAGCGATGTCGCGGCGCACAAACACCGCGTTACAACTGAGGTGATTACCATTGATCAACGCTTCATTGATCGTGGGGGGAAATGCATCGACTGTCCGCAGCAGCCTGCCTTCGGGATCCCTTATGTCGTAGCCCAGGTGGACCACCTCCGGTTGGTTAAGGCTGATGATTGCCTTGCGGGCTTCGTCCAAATGATTGGGAAGCGCTACGTCGTCGGAATCAAAAAAGTTGATGTATGTGCCTTTGGCCAGCCGCGCCCCGTAGTTACGGGCCGCACCGCGCTCGGCGTTGGCTTTTTTATGATAGAAAACTTTGTCGCTTTTGATGTGTGCCAGCACATCCTCGGTGTTGTCGGTGCTGCCGTCATCCACTACAATGATCTCGTAGGCGGTATCGTATTGCTGCCGCAACAACGATTCCACGGTTTTACGGATATAGCCCGCGCGATTGTAGGTGGGGATGACGATGGAGAAAAATATATCTGGCATAGTGTAGTTCAGTTAGTTTACGTCGTCGGCTTCTTCCCGCGAACAGCCGTCACCGCGTTGCCGTCGCCGTAGGGGACCGTGAGCATTTCCACATCCGTGAGATGGAACGATTTGAACCATTGCCCCACCACATCCAATCGCTGCGGATGATCGTGGGCCGGCGAAAACATATCGAAGGTGTCAAGAATAACCCATTCGCGCAAAGCGGCCTTGTCGAGCCCACGCGGAATGGTTGTGCGAATATCACACACCGGCAGGAATCGATTCACGATCCGGCCCACCCCTAGGGTGTCGAAAAATCGCGAAGCCGAAATGAGCCACCCGGCATTCCCTTCAATGCGCGATAACAATCTTTCATGGTTCATGCTTCGGGTGAAGGGCCTCAATAGGTACTTGGCGTGAAGCTTCGTGTACCATCCCTTTACCGGGTAAAAATCCACGATCAATTCGCCGCCCGGCTTTACCATTTCTGCCAGGGCTCCCACCGAACGCTTGAAGTCGGGGGTGTGCTGCAAAACGCCAAAACAAAAAACTTTGTCGAACTGCGCCGGCGCAAACGGCAAATCGTATACACTAGCCTGGAAAAGATGGAAACGTGGATGCGGACCGTTGTTCCGGAAGTTGGCCTCCACGGCGTTGCTATAGTCAACGCTATACAAATTTGCCCGGGTGTGGTTGAGCACGATCTGCGAAAAGCGACCGGCGCCAGAGCCCACCTCCAGGATATTCTGATGGGTGAGATCGGCTTTGTCCCACTGCGTCACGGCGAAAAAGCGTTCGCGGCTTTGGTCTACGGTCCGTTGAAAGCGGTCGATCTGTGTTTTCTGAAATTTATTCCATTGAAACCCGAAGTTGGCCGTGTAGTTGTCGTCTTGCACAAAGCGATAGGCGCCTTCTTTTAGCGGAAACGAATTTCCTTCATCGTCAAGCAACTGTCCGTCGCGATCCGTCAATGGCTTTTTGTTGAAGGGATTGATGAGTCTTATATCCGGTGGGGTCATGCTGTTTTGATGTCAATTGTTGATGGACGCATAGCGATCAGGCATACAACGTTTCCAGTTTGTGAAGCATGTGCTCCAGGCTGAACGGCTGAACCGATAGCCTTCCTTCGGCTATCAGGTTTTCGCGTAACACATCATTTTGCAAAATGTCGGCTATAGCGGAAGCGATGTCGCCGGCATTCCGGAACCCTACCACACAGGCATTTTTCCGGTTCACAATAAATTCCGGCGCCACGCCCGAAAGCGTAAATACCGCGGGCACTCCTGCTGCCAAGGCTTCCACATAGGTTTGTCCAAAAGCTTCTACATGAGGGGCTGTGGGCACTTGAACAAAGACATCCATCACGGCATACAATGACGCCAGGTCATTTTCAAAGATAACTTCTTTGTAGGCTTCGGCCGGAACATCGGCGAGGCTTTTTTTGATGACCGGAGCATAAACGCCATGAGCGTTGGCCAGGATCAGAAACGCCTCCGGAAATTCCTTTCGGATAGTTTTAAAGGCCTCTATCACATAGGGAATGCCCTTCAATTCCAGATAGCGGGCAATGACGCCGATCACAGGACGACGCGTGGGAAGTCCGTGCCTTTGCCTTAGGCTGGTCACTGCTTGCGGGTCTGGCTGCGCAAAATAAGCGAGGTCGAAGCCGTGGTGTATCAGGTGTACTTTAGAGGGTGCAACACCCTCCCATTGCGTGAGAATATTTTGAACATTTTGTGAAATGGCCACGATGCCGGTAGCCAATCGATTGCACAGCTTATCCCATTTCAGCCCGGTGGGATACACTTCGTGGTGCAAGGCAGCATGGTGACGGGTGAATATTCGCTTGGGAACACGCAGCAACCACGCGGCCGTCATACCCATCAATTGGGCCCGCCATAGGTGAGCGTGCACTACGTGGGGCTGCTCCCTTCGCAAGAGCGACAGCACGGCCAGCCACTTTCGGAAGAACGAGGTCCCGTCTTCGTCGGCCACCACCTGGTAGCGCACCCCGGTCCGTTCCAGAAAGGAAATGAGTGCCGTTTGGCGCTTGCCGATCAGAAGAAAGAAAACCTCGGCACGGCTCTTAAAATGGGCAGCCGTCCATTCAAAGGCAAGCGATTTCTCGACATCCGAGACGATATAGACGATCTTCCTCCTCAACACGGTACAAATAAAAGATCAATGTTACTAAAAAAGGTTTATCACATTTATATTTATTTTTGACGAAAAACCGGGATATGCCCAACGCGCAATATTATAAGTTGAATCGCTCGGAGATGCTTGCCTTCATACCTCCCGGTATCACGTCGCTGCTGGACGTGGGCTGTGGTGAAGGATACTTTGCAGCCCTTGTAAAAGAAACTTTTCACTGTGAGGCGTGGGGGGTGGAACCTGTATACGAGGCTTCGCTGGAAGCCCAAAAAAAACTGGACAAGGTCATTAACGGCTACTTCGACACGTCGCTGAAGATCGAAAGAAAGTTCGATGTCATTTCGTTCAACGATGTCCTGGAGCACCTGGTCGATCCCTGGAGCGCGCTGCACTACTGCAAGGAGTTGCTCAACCCCGGGGGTGTTATTGTCACCTCCATTCCCAATATTTTATACTTTCACGACTTTATGCAAATGCTACTGTCGCGCGATTGGAAGTATGAGGAGGCCGGCATTTTCGACAAGACCCACCTGCGTTTCTTCACGAAGAAAAGCATCGAGCGCATGTTCCAGGAGTGCGGCTACGACATGGTGACCCAGCAAGGTATTCGACCGACCGATTCAAAGAAATTCTATCTGTTCAATATCGCCACCTTCGGCTACTGGGCCGAGTCGCAATTCTTGCAGTACGGCATACAAGCCAAACCCCGGTAACACATGGATCTTTCCATTGTGATTGTCAATTTCAACACGTTCGACCTCACACGGGCCTGCATCGAATCTATTTACCAAACACTGGATCCTGCACGGGTCTCGTTTGAAGTCATCCTGGTCGATAATCATTCGACGGACTGGCCTGCCGATACTTTTGTCGAACTTTTTCCGGGACTGGTGCTGATCAAGGCCGGCGAAAATCTTGGTTTTGGCCGAGCAAACAACGAGGGCATGGCCGTGGCCCGCGGCCGATTTTTCCTGCTGCTAAATTCCGACACCATCGCGTTGCCCGGTGCACTGGAACAGTGCTTCGCCTTCATGACTTCGCCGTTTGCTCAAGCGCAGAATATTGGCTTGCTGGGGTGCCGGTTGTTGAACGAAGACAAAACCCTGCAACCCTCCATCTGGCCTTACCTCCACAATAGTTTGTGGACCTTTTTCAAGATCGAGAATCCAATCGCCCACGCCATTGTGCGGCGACTCGGCCGCGACAAGCATCAAAACTTCGACTTCACCCATTCGCAACGGGTGGGCGATGTGTCGGGTGCGTTCATGTTCCTACGCGCCGATGTGGCCCGTGATACCGGATATTTCGACACCGATTTCTTTATGTACTGCGAAGACACCGAGTGGATCCGTGAACGCATCGCCAAAAACTATGCTGTCTACTATTTCCCGGAAGCCTCCATCATTCACCTGGGTGGCAAAAGCGCGCCCCGTGACCTGATGTATATTCAGTCACGTCTGTCGCTGTCACTGGTGTGGTATAAAAAAGGATGGCTATACTACCTGGGCTATATTTTAGTCTGCTATTTGAATTGTCTCACGATTTTAGTGACGACGCCTTTTTACTCGTCCACCACGCGCGCACAGCTAAAAAAAGTATTGCATGCCTATCGTGTTCTCTTCCCATACCTCTTGCGCGATATTCCGTCGCAGCCCGGCGGAATGAATGCGCGCACGTCAAAACTAATTTACAAGCCCGCGCTGAAAGTAATGCGCGTAAAGGCGTGACGCGTGCTCACGTTGTGGTACGCGTAACGGCGTAAGCCGTCAGCAACAGGTCGTAGATCCGGAACCTCGCTTTGCGCGGCAGGAACCGAAAAGCATTTTTATCGATGAGGCTGATCCAGACCTGGCCGGACAGCAGGTGATATAAAGTTTTCTTGGTGCGGTTTCTTCGCACGCGGGCCGCGGTGTAGCGCGCAGCGGCAGGGCTGACAGCCCTGAGGGTGCTCTGCGCTTTTTGATATTGCACGAGTCGGTTGGCGTAGGTTCGAAAATCGGGTTGGATGTGATGGCCTGCCTGGATGTTCTTATCGAGTAAGATCGGGATGTTTTTTTCAAATGCTTTCACGGCCAGGTCAAAATCTTCAGCATCCGGCAGGCGTTCGTCGAAGCCTCCAAGCTGTCTGAATGTGTCCAGGCTTAGCATGCAGTTCGCCGCCGTCAGATAGGGATGCTTCAACACGCTCCGTGAGGCTTGGGTGATGCCGGAAACCCATTTGTTGTCAAGGTATCTCGCGTAGTCAAAAAATTCATCAGGACCGGAAGGGGGTACCGCATAAAGGGCGCCCACAACAATCGGGTGACGTTCGTTGGCAAGGGCATGATATTGGGCCAACACATCGTCTCCGAAGACCAGGTCATCGTCGAAGAAAACCAACGTGTCGGCACGGGCCTCTTTCACGCCGGCATTCCGCGCGCCTGCCCTGCCTTTGTTGAGCTGCACGCAAACGTGAAGGGGGAAGGAGAACGTCGCTTCTTCGATCACCTGCTGCGTGTTGTCCGTGCTGCCATCGATCACGACAATGACTTCGAAATCGCGCAGGCGTTGACGTTCAAGCGAGCTAAGCGTATTCATTACCTTGGATGCCCCCTGGTAGGTCGGTACGATCACGGAAAGGGCGGGCTTGGCTGTCATTTTTTTTATTTAAGTAAGCTTCGAACCTTCGAGAAGAGCCGCGAATTTTTGAAAAACAACTTCACGCCGGAGTATGTGGGCATGCTATCGACCGGAAAATTTATCAACAATTCCCGAATATCGCTTCCCTTTACGTATTTCAGTCCAGGCCATTCTTGCGGTTTAATGGGATGTATGTCTTTTGCCGTGTAGAAATTCGACGCACTCAGTTTGTCCCAGAAGGAAAAATACTTTTCCCTATCAAAATGATCACTGTGCCCCCAGTTGTTTATCTTCTCTTGAATTTCTGCCCGGCTGCGTGCCCACGATTGGTGCAATATGCTGAAGTTGACATAAATGTTGAAGTTTCCATTTCGTCTCCCGTATTCGTATGCAGGCTCGCGCGTGGCTATTTGCATGAACTCCGTTCTTTCGACCGTGACGGGATCGACATATAAAAACCCTTCGTCGGTTTGCTTGTATAGAATGATCCACGGACAACAGATATTGGCGCGCCGGGTTCGTTGAGAAGGTAAGCTTCTCAGGTGTCGCACAAAGCCTGGAAAATCCAGGAAGTATTCGTCACAATCCAGTTGAATATACCATCCGCCTTCACCAAGTTGTTTGGCCATGAGGTTGCGTTGGCGCACCTCGTTTTGCATGGGTGTGAGGTCGGGCAGGTGATAATTCTCTTCGTACACCCTTATTTTTCCTTCGGGATCAAGCCTTGTAATCAATGTTTTGAATCCCGCTTCATCGAAGGGATAGGGGTTGCCGCTCCAACTGATACGCTCCTGATCGATCGAGAGACCGATGACGGTAGCATCGGCATATATCAAGGGAAGGGCATACTCCAGCAAGTACCAGTCATAGGCCACACAGAAACCGACTTTAATTGCTTCCATCATCGTATTTACCTTTCATGCTGCGTCTAACGTGATACAGCACATCACGCAAGAAATGAATATCCCAGGGCTTGCGCAACCACGCGCGCAACGCCCACCTTCTTGCTGTTTTGAAATCATCTTCATTAAAGGCTTGAATTGCCCGGTCCTGGAGCCTAAGGAGATGATCTTGAAAAAGTCTGGGAAATAGCGTAGTCATTTGCTTGATTTCCGCTAACCGCTCCGACAAAGGTTTCGAGCGCCACGCATCGTTGATGTGTTGGGCCGTCCAAAGATCGGCAATTTGTTTTTCAATCCTATACCAATAGTGATACACCACGTCGTCGCATGCCTGCACGTCGAGACGCTGCTGAAGCACGATAGAAAAAGCATACTGCTCGCTGGCGTGGTTGCTGGTGAGTGGATAGAATTGATCTGTCAGCAAATAGACATCGTCCAGTAAGGCACGGTGCGAGCGGTGAAACGCCATAACGCCGGCATTCCAGGAAATAGCGGTTGTTGGAATCGTGATCCCTTTTTTATCGGTGAAGTTGAAGCGGTTTTTGCAAAGCAGTTCATAGAAGGCACGAAACGTTTTCCCGGCAGGCAGTGGCTTGTCTTTCAGACTCTCGAAATCATATTCCCTTAAGTGCATAAACGCGGTACCGGGGGCAATTCGCTTTTCCATCGACCGGGGATCGGCGATAAAAAAAGTATCCGAATCCACATATAAAATGTTGTCCTCCGAAAGTTGCATGGCCTCGTCGATCAAGGCTATTTTCATGCGGTGAAGAAAGTCGATCTCCCCGCGCATGTTCTTTATCTTTTCCGGCGATAAAAAAACATAATCTATCGGGAAGGGCTCCAGGTAAGGCTTGAAGTACGCTTCATCATCAGTGAACAGAATTACGCGTGGCGCCGATGGCCAGCCATAGTGCGCATAAAAACTATAGATCGTCAGGATAGCACGTTTGTATTCATACTCCCTTCCAAACGACTGCATGACCAGGTTCATGTTCAGGATCTTTTAGGTTTGAGGGCACGCCAGATTTTTCTTACCAGAGGTGCGTCAAAGTAAAATTCAATCGCTCTTATCCTTAGCCAAACCGGTATTTTACCCCAAGCAAAATCCGTGTATTTCGAAGTTCGGCCGCTCCATTTTTTCCGGTATTCAAAGTACAAAAATCTCAACCGATTTCTACAGAGCATCTCCCAGGGTCGTTCCAACGTAAAGTGAACGACGTATTTGTCGCGCAGCAATTCCTTCAATTCCCGGAGGCTCTGTTCCTGGGGTACATACGAATACAGGTAGTTGTAGCGGTCGTCCAGCTTCTTCCACGCGTCAACCAAAACTGCGTTGAGCCCACACTGATCCACAAAGCGAATCGATTCCGGGTATTTCAACAGATAATCGATGACCTGCTCGGAAATTTTAGTTTGCCTCCATCGGTTCAGGTCCATGAGCATCACTCCGGAATTAAAGTAATTTCCTGGTTCGTTTATGCCCAGCAAGGGTTGTGTCTTCACATAGTTGTCGTATACGGCACCCAGTGGTTTCCCCTCAAGATCCAGCGAATAGAAATCCGTGAGGTCGGTCAGCACAATAGTATCGACGTCGAGGTACAACAGCCGCTCAACCGAGGGTGGCACGAGGAAAGGAAAAAATAATCGGTAGTATACAGCAGGGGTCCATTTGCTGGCGAGCACAAACCGCGCAACAAATGCTTCGTCGATGACATAAAAGAATACCCGGTGCTTGCGGGCGATGGCTGCGATGGCCTGTTTTTCTGTTTCCGGGATGCCCGTGGCGATGAGGTGAAAATGAACGGAAGCGTTTGCATGGTGATCTAAAACAGAGTAGAACCAGGCATAGAAGGGTGCGCGGTAATGCTGATCGAAGGCGGCGGCCAGGTGCAGGGTTTTCATGAAGTTATATTCGCGTCCCGACCAAAAGTTCGCCGAACCGGGTTACCTTAAAACCTGCCGCCGTGAGAAGATCCTCGATCTCGCTCATCGGGCCTTTCTTTTCATGCACCTCGATGGAGATGACCTTTGCCTTCGCGAGCGCTTTATTCCAAGAGCCCATGTTGCGAAATAATTCAAACTCCGAGCCCTCCACATCCATTTTTATATAATCCACATCCGGGAAGTCGCACTCGCTTATAATGTTGTCCAGCGTGTCAACAGCGATGCTGCCGGTCCCCTGGCCCGACTCGCGCACCGAAAAGGCCCAGTCCTTGGCATAGCAGAACGACACATCGTGTTCGAGCAACGCTTTCTTTGACCACACCCCTATTTGCACGGACTGCACGCGATTCAAGTCGTTGGCCCGGATGTTACGAGATAGTTGCTGAAAATTTTCCGGCTCGGGTTCCAGGGCCAATATGCGACAGCCTGGAAACTTGCGCGAAAAATAAAGCATCGTAAGGCCAATGTTCGCGCCACAGTCGACGATATTTTTAATGACAATGCCTTCGTCGGAGATCAACTGTACGAAAGGCTTGAATTCTTCTTCGAGCATGATCTGATCAAATACCATGAAATCAGAAGAATCGCGGCGGAGATAGATTTGTTGACCTTCGAAGGAGAGAACGGTGTGTTCTTTCTCGCGGCGTGTAGCAATGCCCAACGACCGGTAGCGGCTAAACGAGCGCCGGGTGCGCAAGAGGTACACAGGAAGTTTGTGCCAGACAAAATCCGCTGCCAGGGCCGTTGCCAGCAAGATCAATTCCCCAAACGAATATTGACGCAGGATGTAGAACAGATGTCGTTTTCTTTCTTTCACGGGATTCGCAGGTATGCCTTACTTGGTATACTTTAGAACAGACGACGGTGGCACAATGGAGCCATGGTCGTATGTGTGAGGAAATGTTCTCCCTTTTGTGGGGGTTTCGTTTATCTCAAACATGACCGCATTGCTCACCATGTCGAAGGTTTCGTTGTTGTGGGCTCCCAACCAGAGGGTAAGGGAATACGTGTCGGGCACCAGGGGCGGGAGGTCTATGCCAATTTCCAAATTTTGCAGACCGGACTGATATTCAATGAATGGATCGATGCGCGGAATGGCCTGCATAACCGTCACACCAAGCGAATTGATGATGTCGAACGCCAGAAATCCTTTGTTGTGTTTTTTCTCAGAACGAAGCGCCAGGTCAATGGTCAAGGTCATGGCAGGCTGGTCACCGTTGAGCTGTATCTTTATCGACTCGAACCACAGGGGTGCCCGGGTGGCCGTAGTACGCTGCCACACGGTGTTCTGGTTCATCTCAAAATCCATCTGATACGCTCGTATGACATCTTTAACATCTCCTTCGGCCATCACGCGCCCACTCTTCAGCAATACGCCCCGGGTGCAAAGATTGCCCACAGCCACCAGGTTGTGACTTACAAAAAGAATGGTGCGTCCGCCTTTGCTTACATCTTCCATTTTCTTGAGGCATTTGCGTTGAAATTCCGCATCGCCCACGGCCAACACTTCATCGATAATTAATATCTCCGGTTCGAGGTGCGCGGCCACGGCAAATGCGAGACGCAATTGCATGCCGCTGGAGTAGTGCTTTAGCGGAGTATCTAAAAAATTCTCCGTCCCCGAGAAGTCCACGATCTCATCGAAGTGTTTGTCAATCTCGGCCTTCTTCATCCCGAGGATGGATCCGTTCATGTAGATGTTTTCACGGCCGTTAAGCTCCTGGTGAAAACCCGTGCCCACTTCCAGCAAGCTGGCGATGCGCCCGCGGCTGACGATGCGTCCCGATGTGGGGGGTGTGATACGGGATAATATTTTCAGCAATGTGGATTTACCTGCGCCATTTCTCCCAATGATACCGATCGATTCGCCGGGTTGCACCTGGAATGAAATATCGTTCACCGCCCAAAAGTCTTCCATCACATCGCTGCTTTTGAACAGGTTGGTGATGCGATCACGAAGACTCAAGTACGCGACACCCTGATGCTGCAACCGGAAACGTTTCGACACATGCTCAATTTCAAGAATAGGTTTCATGCGATGTCTGCAAAAAAAGCTTCCGTTTTTTTAAAATAATAGATACCCAGCACCAGAAATAAGATAGCCGAAACGGAGCTGATCATCATCAGAGCGAAATTCATTTCGCTCATACCCGTAAGCGGCACTCTGAAAAAATTGATGGCTGCATACATCGGATTGAGGGCCAGTACGTAGCCCACCCAAGGGGTACTGATGTTGGACGCAGGATAGATAACGGGGCTCACAAACAATGCAATTTGTAAACCAAAGGGAATGATATAGCGAAAATCGCGATACTTCACATTCAGGGCGGCAAGCCCGCAACTGATGCCTAGCGTACCCAATAGAAGAAATACCATGGCCAATGGCCAGAAGATGATCAACGCCAGCAAATCCACATGCACCTGGTAATAGATAAGCGTGGCCACGAAAGCAACAAAGGCCACGATAAAATCAACACCCGAGACCAGCAAGGCACTAACAGGAATGATGATGCGCGGGAAATATATTTTTTTGATGATGGGTGCATTGGTGAGCATGGAATTGCCCGCGCTGTTTACGCTGCTGGAAAAAAAATTCCAAAGCAAAAGCCCGGAAAAAACAAAGACGGGATAAGGCAATCCTAGAAAATTATCGTTTTTAAGGGCGTTCCCGAAAAAGAAGGAGAAGATCGTCACCATGATCAAAGGCTGAAGCACCACCCAAATCACCCCGAGGGCGGTTTGCTTGTATTTCACCTTCACTTCACGCCAAGTGAAGAAGTAAAAAAGTTCACGGTAAGACCAGAGCTCACTTAAATTTAAAATGACCGAACGGTCGGAGGAGATGATGTTCTCTTTCTGCTGTGCCTGCATTAAAATAAGCGCTTCCTGGCCTTCTTTAAACGTTCAATAACCGGGCTCAAAATTCTCCATTACGAAAAACCTCCGATCCATTCGAATTTGAACGATTAGGCTTTGTCACCAACCTCAAAGGTAGTGATATTTGGAAAATATATTCCAAAAATAAGACCTACGGCGACCATTTTATACCTTTAGCGGCTATGACGACAATCCTTTTCCTGTTTCCCTATCCGTTAGGAGAATCGCCATCACAGCGCTTTCGGTTCGAGCAGTATTTTGACTCCCTTCGCGACAAACAAATAACGATCGAAACGCAATCCTTTTGGGATCTTACGGCGTGGAGAATTCTCTACAAACCCGGCTATGGCTTGCTAAAGTTCACCGGTTTGGTGAAGGGCTTCCTGCGCAGGACCTTCATCATCTTTCGCGCCCCGCGATATCACTTTATTTTCATTCATCGCGAGTGCACGCCCTTAGGCCCACCGGTTTTTGAATGGCTGCTGGCAAAAGTACTCCGAAAGAAAATCATTTACGATTTCGATGACGCCATCTGGCTCCCCAACACGTCCGACGAAAACAAGATCGTCTCCATGTTAAAATGGCATGACAAAGTGAGCGCTATATGCCGCTGGAGCTATCGCGTCAGCTGTGGCAACGACTATCTGGCCAACTTTGCCAGGCGGTTCAATAAGAACGTCATCGTCAATCCCACAACCATCGACACCGAGCATCTCCACAATCCCGCGCACTACGCGCCCCATACCTCGGACGGTCCCACCGTGATCGGATGGACCGGCACCCACTCGACCCTGAAGTATCTCGATCCACTTGTACCTGCGCTACAGCGCATCGAAAAGAAATACCCCGGCCGTGTCAAATTTCTCGTTATCGCCAACAAGGCTCCCCAACTCGCCCTGCAGCACCTCATCTTCTTGCCCTGGAAAAAGGAAAGCGAAATTCAGGATCTTTTACGCCTGGATATCGGAATCATGCCATTAACCGACGACATCTGGGCCCAGGGAAAATGCGGATTCAAAGCGTTGCAATACATGGCCCTCGGCATTCCCACCGTCACCTCGCCGGTGGGTATAAATGCTACGATGGTCGATCCCGCCGTGGGCTTTCTGGCCGGCACACCCGAGGAATGGGAAATGTATCTGGAGAAACTTATCGATGCCCCCCTGCTTCGAAAACAAATGGGCACGCAGGGACGTAAAAAAGTTATCGATCAATATTCCGTAGGCTCCAACACGTCAACATTCCTATCCCTGTTTGAATAGTCGAGCATCAGCATCAGGCTCACGACAAAAAAAGGCATCAGTGGAATTTTATACCGAACCAACGTTCCAAAATTGTAGGTAGACACCCCGACTGCAAAAGCAAACGTGAGTGAGAAAACAAGGGCAAAGAAAGTGTTGGGGTACAGCACGGCCGAGAAGACACGACGATTTCGCTTCACCAGAATATATAATGTCGTCAGGAGCAGAGCAAAACTTTCGAGTGCCGAAAGGATCATGAATGGATTCTTTGCTTCCCATAAATAAGGCCGGAAGATCGACACATTGATGGCCTGCGGCGCAAGCGCTAACATCGAGCCCAACGTGCCATCCAATTCCCCCAACGTATAGCCCGACCCCGCGTCCCTGCCCGTCTGAAAACGGATGTCGTAGGCTGTTTCCTGGGCGGTCCGGGCCAGGCTGGAGATGGCGTATTTGGGGTTGTCTTCGCTTGCCTTCAAGGTTGCAAAATAGGCCAACGCGCCCGCGGCCGCGATGACAAAAGGAAAAACAATAGTTCTAATCGCTGGCGACCTGATGGCCCCGAGATTGAATAAAAACACCCAAACAATTGCTGCTGGCAGGAAGGTTAGCAAAATGTAGATCTTGATCGCATACAACCCATATACGCTAACCAGTAGAAGTGTTATGCGCGACAGGCTGGGCTGCTTCACAATAAAGATCTTGAAGATCTGAAATGTAGCAATCCCCAAACATCCTAATGTGATGGTGTCCTTCAACAATCCCGAGCCCCAAAAAAAAACCGATGGAATAAAAAATGCTGCGATAGCAAATCCCCGGTGAAGGTGCGGATATTGTTCATAGAAGGTCAGGAAAAACTGCCACATGCCCACAAAGCAAAACACGGCAAACAACGCGGCCGTGGCCGAATAGCAAGAAAATGTGAGCAGATCAAAAATCGCCGCAATTTTCACAATGCTATAGGAGGGCGGATCGCGAAAGAACGCAATTTTAGAAGCATACCTATACACCCCGGTCTCATCGTAGCCATCGTTGAAAATAAGCTTGAGCCCGGTAGCCGGCGAATCCCAAAAGGCCTCCCAGATGTAACGGCTTCCATAGGTGTGATAATTAAAGGTATCGCCGCCGCCGTAATAGAATTGGTACACCAACCCAACGATCAACGCCCCCGCGATCTTCGCAGTAAGCGCCGGAAAAAAATAACGACGTGTCACCTCGTCCGTAACGGAAGGACGAATTGCATAGGCAACCAGGTAAATAAGGCCTACAACAATTGGAAAAACAATAAAATCGCGATAATCCAAAATCTTCCGTTTTGACTCGTTCGATCAAAGGTCACCGTTTGCCCACGATAAAGCAACCACCACCTGGTCATCATCGGCAACCGTCGCAGCGGCATCGAGTAACACCCTGCTGCACTTAATATCATGCGTCTTTCTCAATCCCCTTTCTCCATTTTCTTCAGCCGTTGCCGGGCCGTCTTGTAGGCTTCGTCTTTTCGCCCCGCTTTCTTTTCCACCGCCTTGAACCACTTCCGGGCGCCGGCCTTGTCTCCTTGTTTCTCGGCGATCTCGCCCAAGGCGATCATGGAATAGAAATAATACCCCGACTCCGTGGCCTCGATCCGCTCGGCATAGCGCATGCAAAGCTCATAGTATTTTTTGGCTTCGTCCAGCTTGCGGCGGGCTTCGTTGATCTGGCCCAGAAAAAAAGCGGCATAACGGCCGCTGGTAGCTTCATAGCCCACCTGCCCGCTGTCGATCTTATTCAATATGCTCTTGCACACGGGATCTGCTTCGGCAAACCGCCCCTGGTAATAGAGCATGCGCGCGTAGTAGCGATGGAAATAGGGGTTGCGTGGGTAAGTCTGGAATAAATATTCGCTGATCTGGAACGCCCGGGGCTGGTCGTTTTCGTAGCTGTTCAGAATGCGCATCAGCCACACCATAGCTTCCGTGCGGGTGTAGAAGGCGTTGTACGACACCTCTTTCAATTGCTTGAGCCCCAGCGCTTTGTCGCCTTTCTTAAAAAACCACAACACGGGCTTCAACACCGGGTAATTCTCCGGCACCCACACCGAAAAATAATTATACAGGGCATCGCCAAATAGCAGCTCGGGGTTCAGACCTTCTTTTTCTTTGCTCTCTTCCAGATAGTTAATGGCATTTTTACCTACCACGGCAGCCTTGCGCCAGGCCTTGCGCTCCTCATCGGCATACAGCCGTCCTTTAAAGCCATAGGCCGCCGCCAGGAAAAACGCCGACTCAGTTTTGTAGGCCGGGTAGTTCTCATAGAGGTTTTCGCCCACGGCAATGGTGCTGTCCATATAGGCCAGAAACGTTTCGTCGTGCGACTGATCTTTCGTGTTGGGCATGATCTTCCACCATTCGATGAGGCCCATCAAAAAATAGGGCAGCGGATGCCAGGCATATTTGGCTTTCAGGTATTGAAATTGGGCCTCGGCTGCAGAAAACTTGAAGTTATAAAGGTCGTTCAGCGCCTGCGAGCATTCCAATTGCACATTTAGGTCCGAAATGAGAATGATCGTGGTGTCTTTTTTCGTGATCATCTGTGCCCGCGCGTCCATTTGTGCGACCCATAGCGGCAACAACAATCCCAGCCAAAGCCATCGCGATAGCGACAGAGGTCCAAAACGCCTCCCGCCCCGCGCAGGGTCAAAATCAGATCGTTTTTTTTGTTGGATGGAAGAAACGTTCGTCATAAACTTACACTTAAACCCCTGTCCACGTAGAAACCCATGTCCCAGGAACACGAAACTAAATCATTCTTTGGTGCCAGCAAAAGATTACTGTTTTTGCTGCTTTGCCTGCTCACCCTGGCGTTGCTCTATATCAAGATCTCTTTTATCGAAAACGAAACCGCCGCGTTCGAATTTCTGCAAGACCGTCCCGAGGGCACCATCCTGCGGCTCATCAACGGCCTGCGCTTCTTCGCCATACCGCTCGTCTATCTCTGGAAGTTCACCGTCATCGCCTTCGTCATCTGGGTGGGCTGCTTCATGTTCGGCTACCGCGTCACCTACAGCCAGTGCTGGGGTGTGGTCATCGGCGCCGAATTCATCTTCCTCATCCCCGAAGTACTCAAGATCGGTTGGTTCATGTTCGTGGAAACCGACCCCTCCTATTCCGACGTCAGCGCGTTCTATCCCCTCTCCCTGCTATCGCTGTTCGACTATTATTCTATCGACAAACGCTGGGCATACCCGCTGAAGGCGCTCAACCTTTTCGAGATCGTCTATTGGTTCATGTTGGTGGAAGGCATCCACAGCTTTGCCCGCAAAAGCAAAAAATACGTGTGGATCATCGTGCTGTGCTCCTACGTGTTGTTGTTCTTTGGGTGGCTGTTGTTCTACAGCATTGTTTATAAGTAGACACCTGGCCTGGGAGATGCCGCAAGATAAAAAAAATTTGGCGGCCCCCTCGGTGGCCTCGGGCGGGCCCGCCCGTACCGAACGTGTGGCTAGCGCTCTATTAAGGAATACCCATGGTACGTTCGGGCGGGCTATCCATTCCAAGTCCGCCCACCCCGCACCACTCGCCATTTTCAAACCCCGATGAAACATTTGCTGGTATCCCACCAACAGATCACCCTCCCCATCCCCACCGCACTTCGGGCTTTCCATTCCTATCCCTGGCCGGTCCGATTGTGCTGTGGGGTACCTGAGTGCGTTGAAAACCGTGGTGTAAAATCACGCCGCACAAAAAATTCATATTTTCGCAAAGCCGTTCATCACACCGGCGTACACATGCCCTACGATCTTCATCACATCCTGGAAGCCCTCCGCGGCGAACCGCTCACCGTCGAGCAGGGCGAGTTGCCCCTGAGCATCACCCGCGCACTTCCCGCCCCCGAAGCCGACGCCGAAAGCATCGCCTGGATCAAACCCGGCCACCCCAAGGCAACGGACATGATCGTGAACACCGCCGCCCCGCTCATCGTCTGCGACGAAGCCACCTGGAACAATCTGCCGGAGCCCAAACCTGCCAAAGTATTCGTGCTGGTCGACGAACCGAAGCGCATCTTTTCTAAGGTGGTCAATGCCTTACTGGTGAAGACCCCCGCGGCTGGCATCCATCCCACGGCCAGTATCCATCCCAAGGCCGTCATCGGAAAATCCTGTCACATAGGTCCGTTCACTTATGTCGGCGAAGCGGTCATCGGCGACCACACCATCATCCACGGCCACGCCTTCATCTACGACAACGTGACCCTCGGCGACCGCTGCATCCTGCACGCCGGCGTGGTCATCGGCAGCGACGGCTTTGGCTATTCGCGCGATGAAAATAACAGCGTCGAAAAATTCCCCCACATCGGCGGCGTCCGGATCGGCCACGATGTCGAGATCGGCGCCAACACCTGCATCGACCGCGGCGCACTGGGCAACACCATCATCGGAGATGGCGCCAAGATCGACAACCTCGTGCATGTGGCCCACAACGTAAATATTGGTGAGAACGCATTTGTTATTGCTCACGCCATGTTGGGCGGAAGCGTCACCATAGGGGCTGCAGCCTGGGTGGCTCCCTCGACCTCTATCCTCCAACAGCTTAAGATCGGCGATGGTGCAACGGTTGGGGTGGGTGCTGTTGTCACAAAAGATGTTCCTCCAGGACAAACGTGGACAGGTTCACCGGCACGACCGTTGACGGAGTTTTTGGCGATGCAGAAGAAGATTAAGGATTTATAATATCACTTACGTCCAAAAACTTTAGATGGATCCATGACTGATTTTTTTAGTCGTATTTTAATTTTTGATAGACTTAAATATTCACCTGTCATCGCAATAGGCGCGGGCTTTATGTCGTCGTGATATAGCAGCGCTCTTTTAACGACCTTATCATGCAGGGTCAGGGTACTTCATCTCACAACTCTGCAACAATTTTTGAAGAGGAAGACATTCAAGTAAAAAATACACATCGATAAAGTCTTTTAAACGACTTCCATTCTGTACGATTGCATTCAGTTTCATAGCACCAATATCAGCCAAAAAAACCATCCTCACACCTCCACATCCATTGGAATTTCTACCCAGGGGTATTGATGCGATAGGACATCCACTTTAATGTCTTCAACAAAGCAAAAAACGCCATTCTCCAAGATTACAATATGCTCTGCACCATAGTTCGACCGGAGGCAAGCTGCGATGGCACTTGCATCAAAAGGTTTGATATTAAAAAGATCGATGTCCAGGGAAACGCGGTGGCCTATCTGCAAAGACAAGGCAGTGCCTCCAACTAAGACAAATTCATCCAAACGAGGATTCTTAAAAAAACGCTTGATCAAATCCAGTGTTTGGGAAGCGACTGTTTCCTTAAATAACATTTCAACTGTGTAGACTTTATCTCAAAATAACGGCAACTCTTTCTATAGTCTCATCGGGCAAATAGTTCGTTTCTTTTTGCAAAGTATCGACAACTTTTTCTTTCCCATAAAATCGGATCAGTTCCTTCCATTCCTGTTCGGTACCCCGTTCGATTATTCTTTCTATGACCACCGCGTACTGCTTCCGCCAATCCATAGCTTCATATTCAAACTCCCAAAAGAGGCGCTTGTGAAAATTGGGTTTGTCCGGCGCGGTCAACTCCTCCATAAGTTAAAGTTACTTAAATCCTGAATATAATGTTATAAGGAGGATAAACGATTGACCGTTCAAAATTCATACTTAACGCACATCAACTACTAAAAAATTTACAAATCCCTTCACAGACCCTCCCCACTTGCTCCTCCCTCATCCCCGGCCACAAGGGCAGGCTCAACACCGTATCGGCTATACGCTCCGTCAACGGGAAGTCTCCCTTCTTAAATCCATATTCAGCATACGCCTGCTGCAAATGTGGCGGAATGGGATAATGAATCATGGTCTCGATCCCTTCTTTTGCCAGCGCTGCTTTCAACTTGTCGCGTTGCGCGGTCCGGATCACAAACAAATGATAAACATGCTTTGCTTCCGCAGGCGCCGTCGGAAGCATAACATCACCCACACCGCTCAACTTCTCCACATATAACTCAGCCAAAACCCGTCGCTGTTCATTCCACTGGGCGAGGTATTTCAACTTCACGCTCAGCACCGCCGCCTGCATTTCATCCAGGCGCGAATTGATGCCCTTCTCCGCACAAACATGCTTTGATGCAAAACCATAGTTCCGGAACTGGCGGGCCAACTGTGCCTTTGTTTCATCGGACGTCGTCACTGCACCGCCATCCCCCAGTGCACCCAGATTTTTTGTCGGATAAAAGCTGGTGGCATTGGCATGTCCAAAGCTGCCGGTGCGCTGGCCAGCCCAGGTGGCGCCATGACCCTGGGCGTTATCTTCCACGACCATGAGATTGTGCTTGCGGGCCAGGGCCATAATGGCCGTCATGTTGCAGGCTTGGCCGTAGAGATGCACGGGCAGGATCGCCTTCGTTTTGGAAGTAATGTGCTGTTCGATCTGTTGCGGATCGATGTTGAAGGTGACAGGGTCGGGTTCTACCGGTCGTAAAATAGCACCGGTCTGGGCGGCGGCGTGCCAGGTGGCCACGTAGGTGTTGGCCGGCACGATGATTTCGTCTCCCTTTCCAATGCTACAGGTCTTCAGAGCAACCACCAGGGCGTCATAGCCGTTGCCCACGCCCACGCACCGGGAAGTGCCGCAAAATGCCGCATAGGCATCTTCAAATGCCTTTAGAGCGTCGCCAAGGATAAACCAATTTTTATCGTAAACCCTTGCAAGGGCCTCCAGGGCCTCCTGGCGAATAGCATCGTGCTGCGGCGAAAACGACAAAAATGGGATGGGTTCCGGGGTCATGCAGCAAATAGACGAAAGTAGTCGACAAAATAAATGCACCCTGCTGAAAAGCAAAATTTCCCTTATTTTCGGGCTTTTATTTCAGGAATGTCAAAACCGATAAATTGTTGTGGAGGCTAATGCCTCGCCGGTCCAAAAAATCACCTTTTTACACATATCTCAATCCCATATTCTACATGAACTTTCAGAAAACAAATAACATCTTCGGTTGGGTCGTATTTGTGGTAGCCTTAGTCACCTATTGGCTCACCATGGAAGAAACCGCCAGCTATTGGGATTGCGGCGAGTTCATTGCCGTGTCCTATAAGCTCGAGGTGCCGCACCCTCCCGGAGCTCCCCTCTTTCTATTGATCGGCCGTCTGTTTTCCTTCCTGGCCCTTGGCGATGTGACCAAAGTGGCTTATTGGATCAACTTCAGCAGCGTGTTGGCCAGCGCCTTTTGCGTGATGTTCCTGTTCTGGTCCATCGTGCTCTTCGGCCGCAAGATCATGCGCATCACCCGCGAAGAAGAGATCACCGACCCCAAGCTCTGGGTACTGATGGGCGCCGGCCTGGTGGGCTCGCTGGCCTATACATTTTGCGACTCGGCCTGGTTCTCGGCCGTAGAAGCCGAAGTGTATGCCATGTCGTCGTTCTTCACGGCGTTTGTGGTGTGGGCCATGTTGAAGTGGGATGTGATCGAAGACGAATCCAAAGCCAACCGTTGGCTGCTGCTCATTTTCTATATGGTCGGCCTTTCCATCGGCGTCCACTTGCTCAACCTGGTGACCATTCCCGCCCTCGCGCTCATCTACTACTTTAAAAAATACCAGCCCACCGTTTGGGGCGTTGTCGGTGCCATGATCGTGAGCTTGCTCATCATCTTCTTCGTAAACGACCTGATCATTCCCGGTCTGCCCACGCTGGCCAGCTATTTCGAGATCTATTTTGTGAACAGCCTCGGCCTCCCCTTCGACTCGGGAGTTATCGTGTTCAGCCTGATCTTGCTGGTCGCCCTGGTGTACACCATCTACTACTCCCAAAAACATCAGAAGGTGTTGCTCAACACGTTCGCAAACGCCACAGCCTTTATCCTCATTGGCTATGCGTCGTATGCCCTCGTGCTGGTCCGCTCATCCTACGACCCTCCTATCGACGAGGATGATCCGTCCGATGTGATGACCTACGTCAGCTACCTGAAGCGCGAACAATACGGCAGCCGTCCACTGTTGTACGGACCCTATTTCACATCGCAGCCCATCGACATGAAACAAGGCGATGCCATCTATAAAAAAGGCAAGACCAGCTACGAGATCAAAGACCACAAATTCGAATACGTATACGCGCCCGGAACGGAAACGATCCTGCCCCGCATCTGGAGCAGCGACCCCGACCATGCACAGATCTATCGCGACAACCTCGGCCTCGCCGAGGGCCAGAAACCAACGTTTGGCGACAACCTCCAGTTCATGCTCCAGCACCAGATCGGCTGGATGTATGTGCGCTACTTCTTCTTCAATTTCGCAGGCCGCGAAAGCGATATTCAGAATGCCAATTGGATAAGCCCCTTCGACTGGTTCGAAAAGCTACCGCCCGCACTAGCCGAAAACCGGGGCCGCAACAACTTCTTTATGATACCATTCCTGTTGGGCCTGGTGGGCATGTTCTATCAGTCGGTGCATAACACGCGCAATTTTGTGGTGGTCACGCTACTCTTCGTGCTCACCGGCGTGGCCCTCGTGGTCTATCTCAACTCGCCACCCACCGAACCACGCGAGCGCGACTACATTTATGCAGGATCGTATTATGCGTTTTGCTTCTGGATCGGTTTTGCCGTGATCGCCATGGCCGAAACATTCGTCAGCTTCACCAAGAACCTGAAAACTTCGGCCATCATCGCCACAGCCTTGGGCCTTACCGCACCGATACTGATGGGCGCTGCCGGATGGGACGACCACAACCGCTCGAACCGCTACTTCTCCGTCGACTCTGCCATCAACTATTTACAGTCATGTTCCAAGAACGCCATCCTGTTTACCGGCGGTGATAACGACACTTTCCCCTTATGGTACTCCCAGGAAGTGGAGGGCGTGCGCACCGACATGCGCGTGATCGTGTTGAGCTACTACAACACCGATTGGTATATCGAACAAAGCATGCGCAAGGTCTACACCTCCGACGCTTTCCCCTATACGCTCACAGCCGAGAACTACAGTCAGAACGGCCTGAACGATTACCTGCCCTATTACGAGACCGGCATCAAGCAAATGGACCTTCACAAGTTCCTCGACCTGGTGAAGACCAACAACAAAAGTTTGCTGCATCCCAACTACGGCGGCTCTCGCAACATGCTTCCGACCAAAGAGATCGTGCTAAAAGTGGACGTAGCTAAAGTAAAAGCACTCGGCATCATCCCCGAAGGCATGGACAGCCTCGTCGTTCCTGAAATGCATTTCAAGGTACGCGGCGGCGGACTGGAGAAAAAGGATCTTGCCATGCTCGACGTGCTGGCCACAGCCAACTGGGAACGCCCGCTGTATGTGAACAACACGTCGCTGGCACAATTCAACGTGGACCTTAGCCGCTACGTGGTGCAGGAAGGCAACGCCTATCGCATCCTCCCGGTGTACAACCCGCGTCCGTTCAACCAACAAGAACTGGTAAACACCAAAGTCAGCACCGAAAACATGATGACGAAATTCCAGTTCCGGAATCTTGATAACCCCAAGGTGTACTACAACCAGGACTACCGCAATTTCGTGCTCAACCACCGGAGCAGCTTCAACTCCCTGGCGCAATTCCTCCTGTCGCAGGGCGACTCCGCGAAGGCTCGCGAAGTATTGCTGTTTGCCCTTGCTAAAATGCCCGACGCGTCTATTCCTTACGACTACACCAACGCACAAACCCTTGACATGCTGTTCGAGGTGGGCGAAAAAGAAAAGGCAATGGAGATCGCCAACATCATGAGCAAGCGCGCCGACGAATTGGCCACTTACTATATCACCAAGCGCGACTTCGGCCGCGAACTGCAAGTGAACATCGTCATCCTGGGCGAGTTGCAACGCGTGCTCTATAAATACGGCGAAGCAGACCTGGCCAAGAAAATCGAAGAAGCCTATGAAAAACATGCCGGCGTCTTCCAGAGTCGTGGCGGTGGTTTCTAAGCGCCACACTATTAAAAAAAAAATAAGAGGCTGCCCGAAAAGGCAGCCTCTTATTTTTTAACACCAGGCTTCACAGCGTTCTTCGGCGAACCATTGGCTATCGCGTAGCAAGTCTATGGATGGGCTTTCGCCGCTTGGGCTACATTTTC
Organism: Chryseolinea sp.; assembly: GCA_036525235.1. GTDB lineage: Bacteria > Bacteroidota > Bacteroidia > Cytophagales > Cyclobacteriaceae > Chryseolinea. The sequence continues at coordinate 28,885 of DATDAV010000334.1, forward strand.
GGCTGGCGTCGCATCCGACGAAAACCTTGCCTTCATTCGAAGGAACGGTTTCTCGATCAGGTGATACGATCCCATCGCGGCCAAAAATATCAAGACAATGTTCTGGGGGAATCTATGAATCCAATCCACGGGTCCGTCCAGTGCCCACATAAAAAATTGTTGCCACAAGTAAATGCTGTACGACAGCACTCCAATGTAATTCATGACCCGGTTATTGAGGAACCTGAACCAAAGTCCTTGGGGACCGAAAACAGAATACAGAAGAATGAGCGCGACAAGAACATTCGCTAAGGTCCCATACGTTATGCCCAAGGGGATAAGAATAAAACTTAATCCGACCTTAGCCAGAAGAAAAGGCATGTCGGGCAACGCCAGGATGGCAACCGTTGTGAAAATAAAAATGGCAGTCCAATAGGGGCTGAGCTTGGCTATGATTTCCTCTCTATACAAAGCAAGCAAGCATCCCAGGGCAATGCCATCAATACGTGTAAAGAGGGTCAACTCGCTATGCCATTCGGTGGGATAAAAATGAAACCCGATCCGAATTAACGGCACAAGCGCAATCAATAGAATAGCGAAACTCTTTCTGAATTGGTCGCTAACCATAAAAACCAGGGGCCAAAACAAATAAAAGGTTTCCTCCACACTCAGTGACCAAAAGTGACTGGTATACCAATCGTCGCTGTAAAATTGCTTTGTGAAGGTCAGCGACGTTATCCAGGATAGTGCGCTGAAATGAAAATACCCGGCCAACTGAAGCAGGAAATAAACCAGCAGAACAAAATAATAGGCCGGAAATATCCGTAAGGTTCTCCGAATGTAGAATTTCTTAAAAGAGATGGTTCCCGTCCGTTGTTCCTCGTCGAGCAGCAGGCTGGTGATGAGAAATCCTGAAACAACGAAAAAGACGTTCACCCCGAAGTGATGGTTCAATAGAAAATATTTTACCAGGTTCAGCCCGCGGTTGTCTTCTTTCCAACCCTGGAAAATACTACTGGTCAGATTCAGGTGTCCCAACACGACCAGCAAAATACTGATCGCACGGAGTCCATTGATACTTGGATATTTCCGCATCGGAATTTAGGTGTATCGCATCAAAGCTGCTGAAAAAACACAGCCCGGCAGTAGGTCCGCCGGGCTGTGAACATATTTCAGGATGTTTCCAAAATGGATTACAAGTGGATCACCTCACCATACGCGGCGGCAGCAGCTTCCATAATCGCCTCGCTCATGGTCGGGTGCGGGTGAACAGACTTGATGATCTCGTGACCCGTGGTCTCCAGCTTGCGGGCCACCACGACTTCGGCAATCATTTCCGTTACATTGGCACCGATGAAGTGCGCGCCCAGCCATTCGCCATATTTGGCATCGAAGATCAGTTTCACAAAACCATCGGGAGCACCGGCAGCCTTTGCTTTGCCGGAGGCCGTGAAGGGAAACTTACCCACTTTGATTTCATAGCCGGCCTTCTTGGCGGCTTCTTCCGTCATGCCCACAGAGGCGATCTCCGGCGAGCAATAGGTACATCCCGGCAGGTTATTATAATTCAACGGCTCCGGATTCTGACCGGCAATTTTCTCCACGCAAATAATGCCTTCAGCAGAAGCCACGTGCGCCAAGGCAGGGCCTTTCACAATATCGCCGATGGCATAAACGCCCGGCACGTTGGTCTTGTAGAAATCATCCACCAGCACACGACCCTTGTCGGTCTTCACACCCACTTCTTCCAGGCCAATACCTTCCAGGTTGGTGGCTACGCCAACAGCAGAAAGCACGATGTCGGCCTCGATCTTGATCTCACCATCCGGTGTCTTCACCGTGGCCACACAACCGGCACCGGATGTGTCTACCTTGGTCACTTCGGAATTCACATAAATCTTCATACCGGCCTTTTTGAACGATTTGTCCAAAGCCTTCGACACTTCTTCGTCCTCTACGGGCACGACGCGGGGCAGGAACTCCACGATCGTTACTTCCGAACCAAGGGTGTTATAGAAGTAAGCGAACTCCACACCAATGGCGCCGCTGCCAACCACCAACAATTTCTTGGGCAGTTTGTCGAGGATCATGGCTTCGCGATAGCCGATAATTTTCTTGCCATCGATTTTCATGCTGGGCAATTCGCGCGAGCGGCCACCCGTGGCCACGATGATGTTTTTGGCCTCGTATTCGGTCTTCTTGCCCTCGGCATCCGTAACTTCCACTTTGCCGCCTTTCTTCAGTTTCCCGAAGCCCACAAGTTGGTCGATCTTATTTTTCTTAAAAAGGAACTGCACACCCTTGCTCATGCCGGCCGCCACATCGCGACTGCGCTTCACCATACCGGTCAGGTCGGCGCTGGAGTCCTTCACGTCTATCCCATAATCTTTTGCATGCTTGATGTATTCAAAAACATTGGCGCTTTTCAACAACGCTTTGGTGGGGATACAGCCCCAGTTAAGGCATATGCCGCCCAGTTCCGCCTTCTCCACCACGCCCACTTTGAGGCCCAGCTGAGAGGCCCGGATAGCCGCAACGTAACCGCCTGGGCCACTGCCGATCACGATCAGATCATATTTTGACATAGTATTGTATTTTAAAATTCGCTGCCAAAGATAAACCGGAGATCGCGCTTTCAAAAAGTTTACAATTTTTAATAGAAATCCCTGCCCGGCGGGTCGGGTATAACGAATTTTAAGAGAATTGGCTATTTTTAGGCGCAAACTGAGAAACTAAACCCTCGTCCCCCCGCGGGCCACAAGACTTTTATGAAACTGCTACAAGGAAAAACCGCCCTCGTAACCGGGGCCTCCAAGGGAATTGGACGATCTATTGCCTTACAATATGCCGAACAAGGCGCCAACGTGGCCTTCACCTACCTTTCCAGCGTAGAACAAGGCCAGGCCCTGGAAGCTGAGCTCACCAGCAAAGGTGTAAAAGCGAAAGGCTACCGTTCCGATGCCTCCGATTTCGCCCAGGCCGAAAAGCTGATCAACGACGTCATTGCCGACTTCGGCGCGCTGGACGTGCTCATCAACAACGCCGGCATCACCCAAGACAACCTGCTGCTCCGCATGAATGAGGAAATGTGGGACAAAGTCATTGCCGTAAACCTCAAGTCCTGCTTCAACACCGTGAAAGCTGCCACCAAACAAATGATGAAGCAAAAAAAGGGCTCTATTATTAATATGACCTCCGTGGTCGGCATAAAAGGCAACGCCGGCCAGGCCAACTACGCCGCCTCCAAGGCAGGCATCATCGGCTTCACCAAGTCGGTGGCGCTGGAACTGGGCTCGCGAGGCATCCGTTCCAATGCGGTAGCTCCTGGTTTTATAGAAACCGAAATGACTGGCAAGCTAGACGAGAAAACCGTTCAAACCTGGCGCGATGCTATCCCGCTGAAACGCGGCGGCCGCCCGGAAGACGTCGCCGATGCCTGCGTGTTTTTGGGATCGGATATGTCTTCCTATATATCCGGTCAGGTGCTGCAAGTGGATGGCGGCATGCTGACGTAAGTTTATCGGGCATACTGTTTTTTCACCAGGATTGAAGTGTCTTCTTCAATTCAATTGTCGTCTCCAGCCTTTCAGAATTTTTTCTATTGTAGCTCTCGCAAGGGTCAATGTAAATGTTTTGCATTGCACGACGCCGCATTACTGGCTGAATCTGCAAGCCTCGTACGACTTGTGGCAATTTATCTCTTCTGATAAGACCGTAAATAAGGTTAAGTCGTTAGTGTCTTAATCCAACGCCTACCGGGTTTAATATTTTTGCAACCTTCAGTTTATAAGGCCTGTTAAAAGCCTCTTGCGAAACTTTAAAGTGATCTGCCAGCTTGCGGATGATCTCTTTGGAAAGCCCTTTTTTGTAGTTCAGAATATCGGAGATCAACCCCTTGCTCACATCGAGGATCTCCACCAGGTCTTTTGCCTTCAGATCATGTTGCTCCAACAAACTATGAAGCAATGCGATCGGATCGGCCTCGAGAAGCGTATTGTGTTTCTCATCCCACTTCTCGATCAAAAGGGTGAGCAATTCAATTTCATCTTTGAACGTCTTGCTCTTGGAAGGACTCGAAACAAGCCCTTCGAGAATGTCGGCGTATTCGTAGTACTGCCGTTTCGATTTTATCACTTTATACTTGAGTGCCATGTTAATACTGGTTTACAGTGTACTGATCTCCCTTACCGCACAATGCAGAATATTCCGCATGCGTTCCTATCCAACAGATGAACAAATGAACCTGGGTTTCTCCAAAAGCAAATTTACAAATCATCCGATAGGCATTCCCCGCAATATCAAAAACCACCCGGCTACAACCTTTGCCCAAAACATCGGCCGCTCCGAATGTTTTCTTTATATCGGCGGGAATCTTCCAATCTGCAAATTTGATGGCCGTTAGCCATAACTCAAAGGAAGACCGGCTCCTGGCATTTTCTTCCACAAAATTCCTGATGGTCTCCTTCCTGATCAAATGAACCTTCATCTCAAACAACGTTTAAAGTTACCAAAAGTTCACATTTTGTAAACTTTTTTCCAATGTTTTTTTCCGCCCAATAATTTTACGATTTATAGCCTCCTGATAAAAGAGAATCGAAAAGAATTTTCCCCCATCAAAACCTTTGCGCGCCCCTTACGTCTTTGCTTAAAACAGACCTCCACCACCTATGCAAAACGAGCTACCCAACCTCGCCATCCTCCTCCAACGCTCTTTTAAAAAAAACGCGTGGCACGGCCCTTCCATAAGAGAAGCCCTGGAAAACGTCACGCCAGAGCTGGCACAAAAGAGAATCCCTGGAACCCACAGCATCATCGAGCTGGTGGCACATATGACTTCGTGGAGAATGTTCGTTGTCAAGCGTCTTCAAGGCGACGCTGATTTTAAAGTCCCAGACGAAGCCAACTTCCCGACCGCTACCGACTGGGTTGCCACCCTCAACGCCTTGGAAGAAAGTCACACCCAACTGATGGACGCCCTCAAGTCCTTTCCCGAGCACAAACTGCACGAAACCGTGCCCAATGCGTCGGCCCCATATTCATTCTATATCCTCCTCCATGGCATCATACACCACGATTTGTACCACACCGGGCAGATCATGCTCATCCGGAGGGCGGAGCTCTCACAAACGTTTTAACTCACCCAGAACACCGTATTTTCAGGTACCGGCCTAACATTTGTCAGCATCGCAAGTTCAAAAAAAGTTATCGTGCAGTTTGGAAACCTAGCTTTCAGGCTCTACGTTTGTGGTATCAAAGTCGAATAAGCGCATTCAGCTTAATCGCTTTATAAAGAAGCGTGGAGAGACAGGCTCTAAGAAACGCTAGCAACCTCCTAAAAAAGAAAGGTGCTAAATCCTGATCCGCCAAGGCGGAAAATATAAACGGTTAAAAAATGAAGAAAATCATTCACACCATCATCCCGGGATCAAGCGTACAGCGCTTGCGTGCTTATTTCGAAAATCTCTATCATTCTATTGACAGCTTCATGAACGGCGACATTTGCATGTGTTGTTGTTGTGCGTGCTGTTGCTGATGAGTGATCCTCGATCTTCCTGCAACACAGTAGCGTACGACCCTGCCAAGTGACAGGCAGTTTCTGGTTACGGCTAACTCCCTCTCTTTTTATCCTATTGATTCATTCTTAGACCCTCTAAATATTATAATCATGTCAAATTTACATTTTGAAACCCTTCAACTGCACGCCGGTCAGGAAATCGACCCCACCACCCGCTCACGTGCCGTACCCATTTATCAAACCACTTCCTATACGTTTAGAGATTCGGAACATGGCGCCAACTTGTTTGCCCTGAAAGAATTCGGCAACATCTACACCCGCATCATGAACCCCACCACCGACGTGTTCGAAAAGCGCATCGCCGCGCTGGAAGGTGGCGTGGCCGCGTTGGCCACCGGGTCAGGACAAGCTTCGCAGTTCCTGGCACTGAACAACATTTTGCAATCGGGCGACAACTTTGTGTCCACTACATTTTTATACGGCGGCACCTACAACCAATTCAAGGTAGCCTTCAAACGCCTCGGCATCGATGTGCGTTTTGCCGAAGGCGACAAGCCCGAAGCCTTCGAAAAACACATCGACAAAAAGACGAAAGCCATCTTCCTGGAAACCATCGGCAACCCGGGTTTTAACATTCCCGATTTTGAAGCCATCGCCGCATTAGCGAAAAAGCATGATCTGCCCCTGATCGTAGACAATACTTTTGGCGCGGCAGGCTATCTCTTCCGCCCCATCGAACACGGCGCCAACGTCGTGGTAGAATCTGCCACGAAATGGATCGGCGGCCACGGCACGTCTATTGGCGGCGTGATTGTAGACGGTGGAAATTATAACTGGGCCAATGGAAAATTCCCGCAGTTCACCGAGCCTTCCGAAGGATATCACGGCTTGAAGTTCTGGGACGTGTTCGGTGAAGGCAATCCGCTCGGTCTGCCCAACATCGCGTTCATCATCCGTGCCCGCGTAGAAGGGCTGCGTGATTTCGGACCCTCGCTGGCGCCGTTCAATTCCTTCCTGCTGTTGCAAGGACTGGAAACATTGTCCCTGCGCGTTCAACGTTCGGTCGACAACGCGCTGGCACTGGCAAAATGGCTGGAGAAACACGACCTGGTGGAAAGTGTAAACTATCCCGGTCTCGAAAGCAGCCCCTATCACAAGCTGGCAAAAAAATATCTGCGCAACGGCTTCGGCGGCGTGTTCTCTTTCACCCTGAAGGGAACGAAGCAGCACACCACGAAATTTGTTGATCACCTGAAACTGGTGAGCCACCTCGCCAATGTGGGCGATGCGAAAACGCTGATCATTCAGCCGTCGGCAACTACGCACCAACAACTGAGCGATGAAGAACAAATCGCAGCAGGTGTGGTGCCCAACTTGCTTCGCATATCGGCCGGCATCGAGCACATCGATGACATCAAGTCGGATCTGCAGCAGGCATTTGAAAAAGTTTTTGAAGGCGAATTAGTATCCTAGTTAAAGTAAGTATAAAAAGTCTCTCCCGCTCACACCGGTTGCCATCCGGGTGAGCGGGCAGGGTTGACAAGAGTTTATGGAAAAGAACGATCAAACCTTTCACTATCAGAAAAAATTTGAACTGGAATCGGGCAGCACATTGCCGGGCTTCCAGCTCAAATACTCCACGCTAGGCAAGCTCAATGAAGACCGCAGCAATGTGGTCTGGGTTTGCCATGCCCTGACGGGCAGCGCCGATTTCACCGACTGGTGGAGCGGGCTTTTTAATGAAGGGAGATTCTTCGATCCACGTCAATATTTTATTATTTGTGCCAATGTGCTGGGGGGATGCTATGGTTCGACAGGCCACCTGTCGCTGAACCCCGAAACGGGTAAACCCTATTTCCACACGTTTCCCACGCTGACCAACCGCGATGTGGTGCAGGCTTTTGATTTGCTCCGCCAATCCCTGGGCATCGAGCAAGTGCACACGCTCATCGGGGGCTCGCTGGGTGGACAGCAGGTGTTGGAGTGGGCCGTGCAGCAGCCCGATGTTTTTCAACACATCATTCCCATTGCCACAAATGCCGTGCATTCGCCGTGGGGCATCGCCTTCAATGAAGCGCAGCGCATGGCCATCGAAGCCGACGCTACGTGGAAAGAGAACGATCAACGCGCCGGCACCGAAGGCTTAAAAGCCGCCCGCGCCATCGGCATGATCTCGTATCGCTACTATGATACCTATGGCCAGACACAAGCCGAGAAAACCGATGAGAAGATAGACGATTTCAGAGCGGCCACTTACCAGCGCTATCAGGGCCAAAAGTTGGCCAACCGTTTCAACGCGTTCACCTACTACAGCCTTTCCAAGATGATGGACAGCCAGAACGTGGGGCGTAACCGCGGCAGCATCGTAGCCGCGTTGAAATCCATCAAAGCACGGACGCTTGTCGTGGGCATTGATTCCGACATTTTGTTTCCGCTAAGCGAACAAAAATTCCTTACCGAAAATATTCCGAACGCCCGCCTGGAAGTGATGACCTCGCTCTATGGCCACGACGGTTTTCTGGTAGAGTTTGAACAATTGAGCAGCCACATAAAAAAATTCTTCCTCGAAGACCTCGTCCCGGTGGAAGTAAAGATCCGATAAGTAAAAATAAACGAACGATATGTCAGCAGAAAAGAACAACACCTCACACACAAAACATCGTCACCTCAAGCTGGGCCTCTTCGGTTTTGGCTGCGTGGGCCAGGGATTGTATCACGTATTGGACGAAACGCCCGGCATTAAAGCAGAGATCAAACGCATTTGCGTAAAACATAAGAACAAAACACGTCCGCTACCGGAAGACTTGTTCACCTATAGCAAAGAAGACATCCTCAACGATCCTGACATCGATGTGGTCGTGGAGCTGATCGACGATGCCAACGCCGCTTTTGAAATCGTGAAGACTGCTTTGCAAAATGGCAAAGCCGTGGTCACGGCCAACAAGAAAATGCTGGCCGAACACCTGGAAGAGATCTACCAGCTGCAACAACAAACCGGCAAGCCCGTGTTGTATGAAGGCGCCGTCTGCGGCAGCATACCCATCATCCGGAACCTGGAAGAATATTACGACAACGATTTGCTCACGGGCATCGAGGGCATCTTCAATGGCTCGACCAACTATATCCTCACCAAAGTTTTCGAAGAACGCAAAAGCTATGGCGACGCCCTGCGGAAAGCGCAGGAGCTTGGCTTTGCCGAGTCCGATCCCAGTCTCGACGTGAAAGGCTTCGACCCCAAGTTCAAACTCGTGGTGGCCATTGCCCACACGTTCGGTGTGTTTGTGAAACCCGAAGAGGTCATCAACATTGGGATCGACCGCATTTCTGATCTCGATCTGAAATTTGCCCGCGACAACGGCTACGGCATCAAACTGATCGCCCGCGCCTTCAAAGTGGAGAATAAAGTATTTGGTTTCGTGGCTCCCCAGTTTATCGAATCCACACATCCCCTATACGCCGTTCGCAACGAATACAACGCCGTGCAAGTGCAAAGCGCTTTTGCCGAACAACAACTCTTCGTTGGCAAGGGTGCCGGAAGCTATCCCACAGGTTCGGCGGTGTTGTCGGATATCTCGGCGCTCACCTACGACTATCAATACGAATACAAAAAGCTTCACCAGCCACACGATCTCAAATTCACGAACCGTCTCACGGTCGAGGCCTTTGTGAGCTTTGATGAAGGAACGTCGATCTCCATGAGTGACTTCGAGCAATTCCAGTCCGGCTATGCCTCGCATGGTAAGCAATACATGGTGGGTAAAGTGAGCTTGGAGAAATTGCAGGAATGGTCGGGATGGGATGGTGTGGGCGTCATTCTCGCACCCAATGCTACCCTCACGCCGCAAAAAGAAGTGACGAAATCCTTCAGCCTGGCATCCTAAGGGAGCGCAAAGAATTCAATAAAAAAAGAAGGGATCAGATAAGTTCGGGGATGGCCAGCTTCACGGTCGTGCCCCGGCCTACTTCCGACTCGATGTCGATGTGGCCGTTCAGCTTGTCGATGGCTTCCTTCACGATGTAAAGGCCCAGGCCTGAGCCGGCGCCGTCGTCGGTGGCGCGATAGAACATTTTGTAGATGTTCGGCAGGTGGTCTTTTTCAATACCCTTGCCGTTGTCTTCGATGGCCAGCGTGGCCAGGTTCCCCCTGATTTCCACATTCACCTTGATGACGGGGTCTTTGCCATTGCGATAGCGGATGGCATTGGAGATGATGTTGTTGAGGATTACTTTCAAACGCCAGCGATCCGAAAAGAACGGAGCCTCCTGGCTGATCTTAATCACTTTTTCCACCGATTGTCCTGTGCTGGTGGCGAACTTCAATTGATTGAACGTTTCGTCGATGAGTGGCTCGAAGTGTATTTCTTCCCGCTTCACTTCCAGACGCGAATTCCGCGACTGATCCAAAATTTCCTTGATGAAATGATCCTGCTGCATGGCGCTTTTGTGGATCATGTCCAGGTACATGTCTTTCATGATACCGTCGGTGTCTTTCTTGGCCAGGTTGATCAACCCCAGCACCGACGCGATGGGTGCGCGAAGATCGTGCGAAACGCTATAGACAAAATTGTCGAGTTCGGTGTTGCGCTTGCTCAGCTCGGTGTTGGTGCGTTGTATTTTTTCTTCGGCCTCTTTGCGCGTCACGATCTCTTCGTTGAGGGCCCGGGTGCGTTCCTGCACCATCGTTTCCAGGTTCTCGTTAAATTCCAGCAGCTTGTTTTGGGCATGGTGGCGTTCCCTCACGGTAGCGGAAAGAATGATCGTGCTGATGCTGATGACCCCGATAAAGATCTGCAACAACAACATGGAATTATAAGAATCCGAAAGCACGAACGGACCAATGCCGCCGATGGTCATGTAGATGGACAACAGCGCCGTGATCAGCACACCGGCGATGGCCACGATCAGTTCGAAACGGAATGCCAGCCACAAAAGGAAAGGCAACACCAGGAACGGCAGTGCGCGCTCCAGGGTGGCAACCAGGTAGTCGACCTCTAACAAGGCGATGATGCCGCCCAGCAATAAGATAAAAATGCCGACCTCGATGGCTTTCTCCGTCGTGAGGCGGATATGGATCTTCTTCGAGCAAGCCAGAATGAACGGTGTGAACAGCAGGATACCTACCACATTGCCCACCCACGACGAAATTCCGGTGCGCAACAGGTTGTCGGGGGACACCACGTGGTTGACGTACAACCCCCACGTGCTAACGCCTGCCCCAATCCAGCACATGATCATCGTGACGAATAAAAACCGGAAGGCATTCTTTGCGCTCCGAAAGGGAAAGTCGTCTCTGATCCACTTCTTCACCAGGTAGTTGCCGGTTACGGCTTCCAGGGTGTTGCCCACGGCGATGAGGCTGCTGATGGTGATGATCTCTTGGGCAGGAAGGTGAGGGTCGTTCCAGTAGGCCATGACGTTGGCCACCAGCGATCCGATGGTGATGCCGGGCCAGGAAGACCGGCCCAAAAGGATGATCAAGGCAAATCCAATACCCGAAGGCGGCCATGTGGGCAAGGCCGTAGAGCCCTCGAACGCAAAAAAATAGCCCACTCTGGCAAAAAGATAATACAAGAGGGCCACCCCAATGATCTTGAGGTCAAGCTTGTATTTAAGTGGCAGTTTAACGTTCAAAATCAATTATCTCATTATCAATCAAATATAATAAGAATAAATCCGGATTAGCCATTCGTCCGGGAACGAGGTTCCGTTTTTGAAGCCGAGCGGCTTTTTTTGGGGGTTTAACTGTAAACGTAAGTTCCATAAAAAGGCATTGTCGTCGTTAAAGGGGGCCTTTCGAAAAGTATGCAGTGAAAATTCTATCTTTCACACAGAAAATTTTTTAGCCTCTTTTATGGACCTGACCATCTTATTTTCTCCCGTAGACGAATCGCTCTACGAAGACATCACCTCTCCTTCCAGCTTTTATAGAAACATTCACGTATTCGGCGAGAAGATGCCCGACTACAGGGGCGCTCACATTGCGCTTTTTGGGGTGAAGGAAGCACGGGGCTCGCTGCAAAATGCGGGGTCGGCCACAGGTGCCGACGTGATCCGTAAGAAGCTCTATCATCTGAAACGGGGCACAGGAACCTACCGCATACTCGACTTAGGCAACCTTAACGTAGGCCACGATCTTGACGAGACCTATACACGCATCAGCGAAGTGTGTCGCATGCTGCTGGAAGAAAACGTGCTCCCGATCGTCATCGGTGGTTCACACGACCTGGACTACGGTCAATATGCTGCCTACGAGACCATGGACAAGTTGGTGAGCCTGTTGAACGTGGATGCGTTTCTCGACCTGGACGAGAAAAAGGAAGCCGGCGCAAGCCGTCAGCACATTCATAAGATCTTGTTGCACGAACCTAACTTCCTATTCAGCTATACACACCTGGCCTACCAAAGCTACCTGATCGATCCGCTGTCGGTGTCGGTGTTGGAGAAGCTTTACTTTGAGGCGTTTCGCATCGGACAAATGCGCACAAACATGCAGGAGATGGAGCCCACCATTCGCAACGCCGACATCGTGTCGTTCGACGTCACCGCGATACGCTCGTCCGATGCGCCGGGAAATGCCCAGGCACAACCGTTCGGGCTGACGGGCGAAGAAGCTTGTCAGATCTGTTGGTATGCCGGCCTGAATGAAAAATTAAGCTCGATAGGCTTCTACGAATACAACCCTGCTTTCGACGATGCGCATCAGAAGACGGCGGCCGTGGTCGCTACCATGATCTGGTACTTTGTGGAAGGTTACTATCATCGCAAGAACGAGCAGAACTTCAGGAGCAACGACTTCATGAAATATTCCGTGTCTATGCCCTCCGAACCGGAAGTGCTCACGTTCTACAAAAGCAAGGTGAGTGAAAAATGGTGGCTTGAAGTGCCCTACCCCAACGGCCGCGAGCGCTATGCGCGCAACAGCATTGTGCCCTGCAGCTACAACGACTATCAAACGGCGGTGAAAGGTGAAGTGCCCGACCGTTACATCAGCATGTTGGCAAAGCTGATCTGATTTTTTCTTTTAAATAGAATTTCGATTTCCAGGGAGCCAACGGTCACACTACATTGTTGAGTTGTTCCTTTATTTTTTCGAGTTCTTCTTTCATCACAACCACGTGCTTTTGAATGGCGGCGTCGCTGGCTTTGGAGCCGATGGTGTTGATTTCGCGGCCGATCTCCTGCGAGATGAAGCCTAACTTCTTGCCGTTGTTCTGGGCTTCCCGGGCCACTTGAATAAAGTAGTCGAGATGGGCCTGCAGACGGACCTTCTCTTCGTTGATGTCGAGTTTTTCGATGTAGAAGATGATCTCTTGCTCCAACCGGTTGGTGTCGTAGCCTTCCTCTCCAAAAAAGGATACCACATTTCCCTTCAGCCGTTCGCGAATGCGCTCCACCCGTTTGGGGTCGAGTTCGTTGACGGCCTTCAGTTGCTTGCTGATCTCCAGACAGCAATCAGTGAGCACCTTCTCCAATACTTTGCCCTCCGCCTTCCGGAAATCTTCACACCGCTCGATGGAGCTGATGATGCATTCCCTCACCTTCTTCCATTCTTCTTCATCAGCGCTGTCTTTGGCTTTGCTTTGCACGACATCGGGCGAGGCAAGGGCAAGCTCGAAAAGACCTTCGTAGGGGGCTACGACGCGGTCGGCCAGTTTCTTCAACTCGGCATAATAGGCGGTGAACAGCGCTTCGTTGTAGGATTGCTTTGTCTCGACTTCACCATAGCGTTGATATTCCACGTTGATGGAGACCTTGCCGCGTTCCAGTTTTTCGCTGATCAGGTTGCGCACTTCGATCTCTTTGTCGGAGAAAATTTTGGGTAGCCTTAAGCTGAGGTCAAGAAATTTGGAGTTAAGGCTTTTCACCTCGGAGGCAATCTGAACCAGGCCGTCGTCGGCAGTGCATTGGCCGAAGCCTGTCATGGATTTAATCATGCAATAAAAATTCTATTTCGTGGATGTCAAGACTGCGCAAAGTACATAAACATACCTCGCCATCCACGGCGATGTATGTTTATGCGATTGCGAATGACAAAATTGATGACCATTAGAAGTCAAAGCCCAAGGTGACAAACACTCTCGGTTTGGATACCTGGTAGTTTTCTACCGGCCATGCCAAATCGCCCTTGATGTAATAGCCGAACAACACCGTGCGGACACCGAGGCCGTAGCTATACAGCCACGGGTTCAGGTAATTTTTGATCTGCGCCTTGAAAGGTCCATCGGCGATCTCTTCGTAGCTCACACTGTTGGTGGAGTTGAACGGCGGCTTGCCCGACCAGCTCGTGCCGATGTCGTAGAAGGCAATGAATTGCAGGTTACGCAGCAGGTTTGAAGAGATGGGGCCATTCGACAAGGCTTTCACCAGCGGCACTCTAAATTCTGCGTTGGCCATCATCACGCTGTTGCCAAACAACGTAGCGTAGTCAAAGCCGCGCAAGGAAGTGGCATATTCCACAAACAAGAGATCCTGATTTTCGCCGGGATAGCCCAAAGGATTGGGTTGGCCATCGCTGGTCTTGCCGTTTTTGCGCGTCTTGTTGAACAGCCAGTTGTCCATCCCACCCAGCAAATATTTCTTGGGCGAGTTACCAAAGAAGGTGCCCGCAAATCCGCGCACCGCGAAGACAATCTCCTTGTAGATCTTTTGATAGTGACGCACGTCGATCGAAGCCTGGCTAAATCCGAGGTCGGCATTGTTCAGGCCTTGGTAGTTTTGGAACGAAATCTTTGCCCGCGTGCCTTCGATGAGGTTCAGACCGGTAGACACGGAGTTGTCGTACACGAGTTCCGCTTTGAGACCGGCATAGTAGTTATTGACGGGCGCTACCGAAGGCGGTGCCGTGGGATAGTCAGCCTCACCCAAGTCTACCGATCGCGCCAGGGCGCCAAAAGGTTTTAGCGTAAAGCGAATGCGGTCGGAAATAGGAAGCGAAGCGCTCAACTCAATCCGGTTCAGCGAATAATGGAACAGCTCGCCTTGCAAGCCATCTTCCGCCGGCTCGGCCGACCAACGTATGCCCTTGCGGTCTACGCGCACACCAAAGTCGATGAGCGATTTCAGGTATTGGAATTCCGCAAAGAAATCGCCGTTCTTCAAATCGACGCTGGTCATCAACCCGCCGAAGAAGCGGTAGTTCTCCAGCATGTCGTTCATCTGTGTCTCGATGGAGATGCCCAGGCCCCGCATCGGGTCTACCAGCAAAGAAGTGACGAGGCTATTGGAACTGAATTTCGATTCATAGGGGAAGGGTCCGGTGATCCGGCTCTTCTCGCGCGCTTTCATGTAGCGGGTGAGGAACGATTCGCTGGGTTGGTTCTTCACCGCTTCGTCCTCGAATGTATAGTTGTCGGTGTTTACTTCGCCGGGTTTCTTTGGCCCCTGTTGAGTCTGTGCAACTTTGGTGGTGTCTGTCGCGGGCGCCTGCGGTGTGATTACCGTAGGAGCCGGTTTCTTCTCTTCATCACCAAAAACATAGTTGTCGGTATTCACCTCGCCGGGCTTGGGTTGCTGCGCGGGTGGCGTTGTAGTATCGGTCTGCGCAGGTGGCGTCGTAGTGGTTACCGGTGCAGGAGCCGGCTTTTTCACTTCGTCTTCAAACGCATAGTTGTCGGAGTTAATGGCATCGGCGCGGTTTGCGGGAGTGCCTAGCCGGGTGCTGTCGATGGCGGGCGGCGGGCCGGCCTGTACGATGGTGGAATCACGGTGCACCGGCGGCTGAACATTTGTAGCCGTGTCTTTTTGTGGTTGGGCCTGGCGCAGGCGCGAGTTGAGCAGGTCTTTGATGCTCATGTTTTTATTCTCCTCCTGCTTGCGCCGCTCGCGGATCACGCGGGCCTGCTGCAAGTCTTTGCGCCGCGTGGCGGGCGTGAACACCTGGCGGTTGAGATTAAAACTGCGATCCACATAAATATTCTCCTTGTTGTCTTCCGTCATCACCATGGCCATGGTTTGATTGGGGAAGTTGAGGTCGATGTCTTTGATGCTCGCGTTGAAGTTGGTGATCTGCGAGTAGATGCCCGTGGGGCGATTGTATTTGAAGAGGTTGATAATACCGCGCTGGTCGCTGAGGTAATAAAAATTGTTCTCGTCCACGGCCTGGGGCGAATGGTCTTTGCTGAGCGTGTTGGTGAGGCGCGTCAACAGGAACTTGGTGCTGTCCAGGTCATAGATAAACAAATTGTAATTGTTGGTGAGCTTTTCAAACTGGGGCTTTGCGTTGGCCCGCAGCGTGTCGGTGGTGCGGTTGGACGAGAACACGATCCGGTTGGTGTTGGGGATGAATGTGGGATCGAGGTCGTCGTACAAGTCGTTGGTGAGGCGGCGTACGCGGTCGCGCTTGGAGCTCAGCAGGAACAGATCGCTCTTGCCTTCGAAGTCGGCGCTGAGGATGATCAGCCTTCCGTTGCCGGAGAAACTGAAGCTGCGGATGTTGCTGAAGCGCTCCAATTGTCGCGGCAATTTTGTGCGCGTATTAAAATCATAAAGCCAGAAAACATATTGCCCGCTCTTTACGCCGATCACCCCGAGCGTTGTGGCGTCCGACCAGGCGATGAGCGGCAGGCTGTAGTCCACCCGTTGCTTGATCACCTTGCTGCCACCGGAAATGATGGTCTTCTCTCGTCCGGTTTCCAGCGATCTCACCTTTACAATATAACGGCCACGGTCGTTTTCTGCATAGGCGATGTTGCGTCCATCGGGACTGATCTTTACCGTCGTGAATTCCGTGGTCTTGTTGTGTTGCTGTGTAAATGAAGTTGATTCTTCCGGAGCAATGTAGGATTTGCTCACGGTGACTTCCATGTCGGAATAAAATTTCTGCCACTCCGCCAGCAGTTGTTTGAAGCTTATGCCGAGCGTGATCAAAATGCTTTTCTCCTCGTTGCGGGTAACCCGCGTGTAGTTGAGGATGTTGGCCACGCTGCTCTTGCCGTATTTCTCTGCGATAAAATTCCAAATGGACTGACCCACCATGCCGGCTTCGTTACCGGAGAGCTTGGTGGCCCTTTTCGCACGGCGCGTTTTCATCAGCTGGCGGATGTAGTCATCCATGTCCATGCTCCAGCCGCGGGCTACATAGAGCGAGGCACCGTTCACAAACCAGTCGGGCAGGTTCATGAGGATCGAGCTTTGAAACATGTCCTTCAGGTTGCCGCCGAACATCATCTCGTGGATCATGATGTCGGAGATCTGGAAAAGCAATTCGTCTTTAAATTCCTGAGCCGTTCCCATGTGGGCCACTTCCACGTAGGGCTTTATAAACTCCGTTTCGCCGCCCACGTTGAACACGTTATGGTTCAGGCCCACGTTGCTTTGACGCAGGTCGCTGAGGGAGTTGTAGAGGAAAACTTTTGTTTTGAAGTAGGGCGGATAGCCGATCAGGTCCGTAATGCGGTCGAACTCTCCTTCGAGATATTCCAGCGCTTCCGTGGCCACGCCTTTACGGGCATCGTAATAGTAAACGTCGAAGTTCTCGCCGCTGAGATATACCCAGTCGAACTGACGGTATTGAATTCTATTCTTCCCAAATACCTCCCGCGATTGCTGGGCTTTTACCTGGGGGGAACATAAAACGATCAGAGTTAGGATGAGTAGTAGTCCGCTTCGCAAATTCATAATTCATTTAGGGGAAGTCCAATATAGTACATTATAACGTTCAATATCCACCTCTTTGTTTATGGCCGGAATATTTAACACGGCCCCGATCAAAACCTCCGAAAAATAGGGGGTGAGGCTCACCCCTTTCGTGCCCATGCCATTGAAAACAAAGGCCGATTCCCATTGGGGATGCTTTCCCAGTAACGGACGCCGGTCTGGGGTGGTCGGTCGCACGCCGGCAGTTTGCCCGATCACCTCCGCCGGAAAACGGATCAGCTCATTCAATCTTTCCACCAGTTCCGCACAGGCCTGGGGCGTGATGTCCGGCGACGCGTCCTGGAAATTATAAGTGGCCCCCACACGCCATTCGCCGGGCACGCCGGCGGGGACCATAAAAACGCCGCGGTTCAGGATCACGTCCGAAGGGAACGCCGCACGAATACGGATCATCTCGCCCTTCAAGGGTTTCACCGGCAGCCAGGGAAACGTTTCCGACGCGTGCACACCGGTGCAAAAGATGATCGCGGAGGCCTCGTATTGTTTGTAGCGAACACCGTCCGCCGAAAGGGTCAGCGCCTGCTCGTCCAGGTCTTCCAGCAAAAATTCACCTTCCCGAACAATCCATTGCTTTACGGCGTCGAGATAGGCCCCGGTGTCGAGGTATCCGCATTGCTTCAGCAGCAGTCCTCCAAAGGGGTCAGCCACTTCTGGAAAGGTGCCCGCAGTGGTTATTTCTTCGATATAGGACGCATAAGCCGGCGACGCGCTTTTGCCCATCCATTCGTTTTGTTCCTCCACGGATAGGAAAGGCCGGTAGAGCGGCATGGGATAAAAGAATTTTTGTGCGGTTTTTTCTTCCACTGCCCGGTAGAACGAAAACAGGTAGGGAAATAATGTGTCGGCCATCCAGGTCTTTACCATTTTGCGGCCGGTGATGGGATTGAACAATCCCGCCGCGATGCGCGAGGAGTTGTTCCGCGACGGCTGGTCGATCACCAGGATGCGCTTTCCCTGGCGGAGCAACTGCACAGCCACGGCCGAACCGGCCAGACCCTGGCCTACGATAATATAATCTACCTGTCGCGCTATCATTCCGGGGCGCCAAACTACGATAAAGTCCCCAGCATTTTTTGTGGGAATGTGAAATTGCTATGAAGCCCGGCCACAAAAATGACGGCGGGCGACAGGCCATCGGAAATTTCAGTTTACTTTGAAGAAAATTTCAGGACATGCTTCATATCCAGTCGTTCGTTTTTAACCCTTTACAGGAAAACACCTACGTGTTATATGACGACTCGGGCGAATGCGTGATCATTGACCCGGGATGCTATGAGCCATATGAACGGCAGGAGCTGACCGATTTTATTTCGGCAGAGGGCCTCACCGTGAAAATGCTGCTCAACACGCATTGCCACATCGACCATGTGCTGGGCAACTCGTTCGTAAAGGAAAAATATGGCGTCCGCCTCTACATCCACGCCAAGGACGAGCCTGTATTGCGCGCCGTGAAGGCCTACGCGCCGAATTATGGGTTTGCCCAATACCAGGAAGCCACGCCCGACGCCTTTCTGGAAGAAGGACAAGACATCACGTTCGGACAACAAAGTTTTAAAGTACTGTTCGTCCCCGGGCATGCGCCAGGGCACGTGGCCTTTTATAACGAAAAAGAAAAAATCGTGATGAGTGGCGACGTGTTGTTTCAGAACAGCATTGGTCGCACGGATCTGCCCGGCGGAGATTTTGATACGCTTATCCGGAGCATCCATCAAAAACTTTTTACCTTGCCAGACGACGTCATTGTTTTTCCCGGCCACGGTCCGGAGACAAACATTGGTTTTGAAAAGAAAACAAATCCGTTTTGCGCCGTGATTTCAACCTGATTGGTTCATGATTAAATACCTTCCCAATTTTTTAACCTGCTGCAATCTGGTATGCGGCATGCTGGGCATCATCTTCTTGTGGGAAAATGCCGCCGTTCCCAGCGCCTATTTTGTGTGGGCAGCCTGTTTGTTTGATTTCTTTGACGGTTTTGCCGCACGGTGGCTGAAGGTTTCTTCACCCATTGGGAAAGAGCTGGATTCGATGGCCGACATGGTGAGCTTTGGGGCCCTGCCTTCGCTGTTCATCTACCAAGCCCTGCAGGGATCGACCACCCCATTCCTGCCGTACGTAGCCCTGCTCATTGCTATCTGTTCCGGCCTTCGCCTGGCCATTTTCAACCTCGACACCACCCAATCGGACGCCTTTAAGGGCTTGCCCACGCCCGCCAACGCCATCTTCCTGACGGCATTGCCTTTTTTGCAAGGTCTGGGCGTTAACGTGATGGGGAACACGACCCTCTTAGCGGTGATTGCCGTACTGTTTTCGGCCTTGCTGGTGTCCCGGATCGACCTCTTTGCCTTGAAGTTCAAAAATTTCAATTGGGCCGAAAATAAAGTCCGGTTTACCTTCCTGTTGCTGGCCGTATTACTGCTGGCCTTCTTTCAATGGGCGGCATTGCCCGTGATCATACTTTTGTACATTACCCTATCGTTAGGGGTCCGGGTGTTTTCAAAATAAGGCGCTAATTTTCAGGCTTAAACCTTTTCTCTTGCATTGCCAGTTCACCATACGATGGATTCTCGTCATTTCCCTGGTATCCGCCGTATCGGCTGGACATGCCCAGGAGACGCTGGCATCCAATTCCTGGTTTAAGCTGGGCATTGAAAAACGCGGCGTGTACAAGGTCTCCTACGACGATTTCAAAAAAATGGGATTCGATCCCGCCACCGTCGACCCGCGACAAATTGCCATCTATGGGAACCCGGGCGGCATGCTCCCCCAGGAAAACGATGCCCCCCGCTTTAACGCGCTACAGGAGAATGCTATCTACATTGAAGGGGAGAGTGATGGCGTGTTCGACAAAAGCGACTACATTCTTTTTTATGCCGAAGGACCTGATGCCGTTCACTATGATGCGCAACGCCAGGTGTTCGCTTACGAAAGCAATCTCTATAGCAAAAAGAATTTTTACTTTATCACCGTTGCCGGCGGCGGTCGTCCGGCGCGTATCCAGACCGTGGAAAGTGTGGATGGAAGTTTCCCAGTGATTCAGCAATACGACGACTTTGTTTACCACGAGTTAGAGGACTACAACGAATTGCAATCCGGCCGCCAATGGTTTGGCGAACGGTTCGATCTCACCACATCGTATAGTTTCAAATCGGACGTGGCTGGGGTGGTCGAAAATTCCAACGTCAAGATCGTGTCGGACGTGATGGCCCAATGCTACGATGCCAACGGGTCGACGTTTAAGATCTTGCTGAACAATACACCGGCAGGTGAACAAAATGTCTCCGCCATCACCAATTCCACTTACGCTGTGAAAGGGGCCATACGCCTCGATACGCTTACGTTGAATGCCTCGAGCTTCGGGGCGGTGGGACAAACTACGCAAACCCTCACGTATCAGTATGTCAAGGGCGCTGGACTTCGTTCGGTGGGATTTCTTGATTTCTTCCTGCTGAACTTCACCCGCAAACTGGCGGTGTATGGCGACCAGACTTTTTTTGTTTCTCCCACCAGCCTGGAGCAACCGGTATCGCAATATCGCGTTGCCTCCGCCACCTCCGATCATCGCGTGTGGGACATTACCGATCCTTTGAAAGTGCAGCAACAAGCTTTTGTTTTACAAGAGGGCAGCGCACAATTCTCGGCGGCGAGCGATGCGTTGCATGCCTACATCGTCTTTAATCCCAATGCTCCCGCTCCCGAGCTTGTGGGTCAAGTGGCGAATCAAAATGTGGGTGCTTCTTCGGCCGTGAATTACATCGTCGTCACGCATCCCGATTTTATGAGTGAGGCACAGCGGTTGGCTGCACACCGTGGACAGCACAACCAATGGTCTACCCTGGTGGTGACCCCTGAACAAATTTTTAACGAGTTTTCATCTGGCCGCCAGGATGTGAGCGCCATCCGCGATTTTATCCGGCGCAAGTACGAGGCGGGACCAACCCAACTCAAGGCCGTGGTGTTTGTGGGCAAGGGTTCCTATGATTACAAAGACCGCCTGTCGAACAACACGAACTTTGTGCCCACCTATGAGGCACGCAATTCGCTGTCGCCTTTGGAGACTTATTCCTCCGACGACTTCTATGCTTTGCTGGAGCCGGGCGAAGGTGGCTGGGGGGAAGATCCGGCGCATGCCGAAACCCTCGACATCGGCGTAGGCCGCATCCCCGCCAAAACACTGGAGGAAGCCTCCAACGTGGTGACGAAGATCATTGCCTATGACACCGACAAGAAAGGCCTGGGTCGCTGGCGCAAAGACATCGTGTTCGTGGCCGACGACGGGAGTCTCTCTGACGGATTTACGTCCATACACCAATCGCAAGCCGACGTCATGAGCACGACCATCGAAACGGGGAATCCTCAATTCGATACCCATAAAATTTTCCTGGGCACCTATACCAAAACCGTGAAGCCTAACGGTGAGGCTATCCCGGAAGTGAACGAGGCCATTTTGCGCGACTTCAACCGCGGCACGCTCATCATCAACTACACGGGTCACGGCAGTGAGAAGCTTTGGGCGGATGAAAAGGTGTTTACCGACATCGACATCAACACGCTGGAAAATAAGCTCTACCCTTTTCTTATCACCGCCACTTGTGAATTTGGGCGGCAGGACGATCCCCATGATATTTCAAGCGCCGAGATAAGTGTTCTTCGTCCTGACGGTGGCACGGTGGGACTGGTCACCACCTCGCGACCCGTGAAGTCGGACACCAACTTTGAGTTGAATAAATCCTTCTACACCAATCTTCTTCAAAAAGAATCCGGTCAGATCCCCACGCTGGGCGAAGTGTTCCGGAAGACAAAAAACGCGAGCACCAGCGGTGTGTTCAATCGCAATTTTTCGTTGTTGGCCGATCCCGGTATGACACTGGCCATGGCGCCCAACATTGTTGCCGCCGCCAAACCCGAGGTCGCCTCGGGTGCCGACACTTTGAAAGCGCTTTCGGTAGTTACGGTTTCAGGGCAAGTGCAGGATGGAAACGGCGTGTTGATCCCAAATTTCAACGGCACGCTACACGCCACATTGTATGACAAACAAAGTGAGTCGGTGACCGTTGGAAAAAATAATCCTCCCTTCCATTTCAAGGAGTGGAGCAACGTTCTTTTCCGGGGCAAGGCTACGGTGAAAGATGGATTGTTCTCGATGCAGTTTGTGGTGCCGAAAAATATCGCCTATGAAGTGGGTGCAGGGAAACTCAGTTTCTATGCCTCCGATTCCAGCCACATGGCGGACGCCGCCGGAGCTTTGTCTGCGCCTGTTGGCGGAAGCGAAAAAAGCTTTGCCCCGGACAACACGCCTCCGGAGATACAGCTTTTTATGGGCGACACCACCTTCGTGAACGGCGGCATGGTGCTTCCCAATACGAGCCTGCTCGTGAAACTCCACGACGCCAGCGGCATCAACACCTCCACCTATGGCATCGGCAACACCCTGACCGGCGTACTGGACGACGACGCGCAGGTCTACGCCTTGAGCGACTATTACGAGGCCGATACGGACGATTTTACCCGGGGATGGGTGAATTTTCCCATTAACGGCCTGGAGCCCGGAAAACATACGATCACGGTAAAAGTTTGGGATACTTATAACAATTCAGCTCAATCGGTTATTTCATTCATTGTGACGGATGGAAAGTCGCTGATTATCGAGTCCCTGAGCAACGCGCCCAACCCATTCCAGGGAGAAAGCCACATCTTTTTCACGCATAACCGCTCTGGAGACGATTTAGAGGCCCAATTGTATATATACAATATTACAGGCCAACAAATGATGGCATACAACTTTTCCATACCTTCAAGCCCCTATCAGGTCGATTTGATGGAAATCAATGCATGGGGCGAGGACGGGAAAAAACTTGTTGCGGGGGTATACTTAGCCCGTTTGACCGTTCGTTCAGTAACCAATGGCTCTAAAAGTGAGCGCATTACAAAACTTATTGTGGTGAATTAATTATCTTTGGACCTTTGAAAAAAAACTTAATGCATTATCGCGTATTCCTCCTTTTGAGCTTTGTATTGATCGGAGTTCAGCACTCATTTTCCCAAGGCACAGTATCCCCCGGCGACCTGATTGGCGCCCAAAATGCCATCACCACCGCTGTTCCCTTCCTCACCATTTCCCCGGATGCTCGTCATGCGGCCTTGGGTGACGCTGGCGTGGCTACTTCACCCGACGCCAACTCCTCGTATTGGAATGCCGGCAAGTTGGTGCATATCGATAAAAAATACGGAGCAACGCTCTCTTACACGCCCTGGCTGGGAAAGATTGTGAACGATATGTCGATCTCCTATCTGTCGGGCTTCTATAAGATCACCCGCGAACAGGCCATCTCGGCTTCTCTCAAGTATTTCAACCTCGGGGACATCAGTTTTCGCGACGCTGCCAACAATCCGCTGGGCGATTTTAACCCACGCGAGTTCGCACTTGACGCGACATATTCCCGTTTGCTCTCTGAAAAATTCAGCATGGGCATCACCGGCCGCTACATTTATTCGAACCTCACCGGCGCCTTTGCCGGCATTGACGCCAAACCCGGTCGCAGCGTGGCTGCCGACATCGGCGCCTACTATACAACACCCTTAAAACGCCATCCCAATTCAACTTTGTCGTTGGGAGCGACCATCACCAACATCGGCGCAAAGTTGTCGTATACCGACAACGAGAATAAAAACTTCCTGCCCACCACCCTGCGCTTGGGAACGGCCTACAAAACCGACCTCGATGCCTACAACTCGCTCACGTTCATTCTAGACTTCAGCAAACTCATGGTGCCCAGCCCCAATTCGGGCCGCGACTCCGTGGGTCTTCTCAGCGGCATGTTCGGATCGTTTAGCGACGCACCCGGCGGCTTCAAAGAAGAGATCCAGGAGATCATGACCTCGGTGGGTGTTGAATATTGGTACAATGACATCTTTGCTGCGCGCCTTGGCT
Organism: Chryseolinea sp.; assembly: GCA_036525235.1. GTDB lineage: Bacteria > Bacteroidota > Bacteroidia > Cytophagales > Cyclobacteriaceae > Chryseolinea. The sequence goes on from DATDAV010000334.1 coordinate 52,962, forward strand.
ATTTCAACGAAGCCAAAAACAAGGGCAACCGGAAATACATGACCATCGGTCTCGGCTTTCGCAAGAATATATTCGGCATAGACGTGGCCTACCTGGTGCCCGTGAACAAACGCGAAAGCCCGCTGGCCGAGACGCTGCGCTTCACGGTGCACTTCTTGATGAAAGAGACCACGGCCGACAAAGACGAAACCGTTACCGATTAGTTCGTGATGCTCGACCGCACCCTCGCCCCGCCTTTTAACCGGACTACTGATTTTGAATTGCTGCATCCCCAAAAGGTCGCTACGGCCTCGGGCGCTGAGATCTATTTCGTGTTGGGCGGTAGCCAGGACGTTAGCAAAGTAGAGCTTATTTTCCCTGCGGGCCGTTGGGTAGAAAAAGTCTGGGGCGCTTCTTATTTCTCATCACAACTTCTCAACAAAGGAACAAAGCACAAAGGCAGCTACGAGATCGCACAACGATTCGATAGCCTGGGCGCTCACCTGGAGGTTCATCCCGCACTTGACTTTGTATCCGTATCGTTATACTCGCTCAATAAAAATCTGGAAGCCGGACTCCGCTTGTTGCTGGAGCTGCTCACAGAATCCATCTTCCCCGAAAAGGAAATGGAACAACTCAAGTCCATTTATTTGCAGAACCTGAAAGTGAATCGCGAGAAGACCAGTTTTCAGGCTTCTTTGCTGATCCGCAAGAATATTTTTGGAGAAACCCACCCGTATGGAAAAGAGCTGGAAGAAGCCGAGGTAAATCCGCTGCAGCAACAGCAGGTGGCCGAGCACTTCAATAGTTTTTTCAAAACGTGCACCATCCTGGTTTCCGGAAAAGTAACGGAGGCCAACCAGCGGCTCATCGCCGATGTGTTTGCGCCGTTTGCCTTCCACGCTTTACAAAAAAAGGAATCTACGGTCTTCGCCAATGCGCGGTCCTATCGCCAGGTGGTGGAGAAAGAGGGCAGTGTGCAGTCCACCATCCGCATGGGCAAGCGCTTCATCGATCGCGCGCATGCAGACTATGTGGACACGGTTTTTCTCAATCACATCCTGGGCGGCTACTTCGGTTCGCGCCTCATGAAGAACATTCGCGAAGAGAAGGGCCTTTCCTACGGTATCTCGTCGAGCGTGCATGCCTTGAAGCACGACAGCTATCTGATGGTCGGCGCCGATGTGAACCGCGAGAACATGACGCTTACCTTCGAGGAGATCGGCAAAGAATTGAAGCGCCTGCGCACCGAGCCCATCGATGCCGAGGAACTGGAAACCGCCCGCAATCATTTCACGGGCAGCTTGCAGTCGGAGATCACCACCTCGTTTGCGCACGCCGATAAGATCAAGACCATCCTGCTCTACAACCTGCCCCGGGAACATTATCAAAACATGATCCGCCGCATCGACGCCATCACTGCCGACGACCTGCTGCACACGGCCTCAACCTATTTCAAGGAAGACAGCTTCATTGAAGTGGCCGTAGGCTAGCACACATTTTCTTTGGATTGTTTAGGCCGCCGCGCTACCTTGAAAGGGAATCCAATAGGCTATGAAATCCACGCTCGTTCCGTTTTTATTTTTGATGTGCCTGTTTGCAGGCTGCGCTGAAAAAGTATCCGACGATACCTTTGTGGGGACCTGGGAACTCAAAGGCCGCACCAAATTTGACGGGATACGGATCAAGATCGAAAAGCACGACGATGCGCTTACGGGAAGAATCGTAAAGCTGAACAACAACAAGCTCGTAAAAATGTTTGCCGACTCCAGCGACGTCTGGGTCTCCAATATTCAACGCGTTTCCGATTTCGAATTCAAACTAACCGAAAGGAAACTTGCCGCCGATCTTTTCTCCCTCTACGGCCAACCGACCACCCAGGATTTCAAAGTCCAATTCATCGACGACAACACCATCGGGCTGGCCACGGAAGGCGCCGAGCCAAAAAATTCGTCCGTTCTCTACAAAAGAGTGCCATGAATTTCGATCTCATCATCCAGAACGTCACCCAACATATTCGCCTCAACCGTGAGGAGATCGAGCTGTTCACCTCCTCCCTGGAGCCCCGCACCTTCAAAAAGAAATCCTTCATCCTCCGCCCCGGCGACACCTGCCTGTTCGAGACCTTTGTGGTGAAGGGCTGCGCAAAGATCTTTTACACCGATGCCGAGGGCGTGGAGCACATCGTGAAGTTCGCCATCGAAGACTGGTGGACCATGGACCTGGAAAGTTTCGCACAGCAAACTCCCGCATTCTACAGCATCCAAGCCTTGGAAGACACGGAAACACTTCAGCTCAGCAAAGCCAACCACGATGCACTTTATGAGCGCGTTCCTCAGTTTGAAAAATTTTCCCGCATCCTGTTCCAGAACGCCTACATCTTATTGCAACACCGCCTCACGCAAAATCTTTTTGTGAGCGCTGAAGAAAAGTACAACCAGTTCACCAAAAAGTATCCCGGCCTGGAATTGCGCATTCCCCAAAAAGAGATCGCCTCTTACCTGGGCATCACCCCGGAATTTCTCAGCATGCTGCGAAACCGCAGAGCGAAGTCCCTGATTTCTTAAACTAGTTTATTCTTTTCCGGGGCACCCTCCTGTTGTTTTGTCATCAAAAAAAACAACAGCATGAAACAGTTACTTTTTAGTACACAAAACGACTGGGCCGGATTTATTCTTCGCGTCACGGTCGGCGCCATTATGTTTCCACACGGCGCGCAGAAACTTTTGGGGCTTTTTGGTGGCTATGGCTATAACGCCACCATGAATTTCTTTACGGACACCTTGAAACTTCCCGTATTCATTTCTTTCCTGGTCATCATGATCGAGTTCTTTGGAGCGGTCGGGCTCATCGCGGGATTTGCAAGCAAGCTTTGGGCCCTGCTTCTGATCTTTATCATGGCCGGCGCCATTTTTACCACAAACTACAGAAATGGGTTCTTCATGAACTGGTTTCAAAACCAGGACGGCGAGGGGTATGAATATCATTTGCTGGTGATTGGCATGTGCCTCGCTTTGTTGCTTACCGGGAGTGGCGCATGTTCCTTGGATGGATTGATCAAACACCCGCGTTAAAGAAATAACATTACGCGCAACGCAGGTTTTAAAGCGTCGGATTAAAATTATAAAGCTCCAAACTTGTTGGCGCTTGGTTCGTCGTGAGGGGCACGGCATCCCGGTATTTTCTTCCGTCCAGGAATTTGGTGAACGTGCAACCGAAATATTCCAGCTTGCTAAAATCCAATTGCGGGTAGAGCGACCGTATTTCCGCGGGGATGGAGGTGACACCCGAAATTTGTCCCGGTTCCGATTCGATATTCCAGTGTACCCAATTAGTATCTTCCTGGTATTGCCACTGGGCGTCGAAGTAGGTGTACGCTTCCGAAAAATTGAACGAGAAGTTCTTGATGTCTCCGTTCGTTAGAGAGAACGTGAAGGCGGGAATGGCGATCGACGTGTTCACACTTCCCGTCTTGTAATAACTGACGGTGCCGGCATCGTTTTGATTGAACACATAGGTTTGGTAGCGATCGAATCCTTCCAAATACCCCAGGGTTGGCGTGTTGGTCTGGAAGGTGGTTTGATCCAATTGGGCGCTGTTGTTAAAGTAATACGGCGTCGCCTTGCCGGCGTAATAACCGACGATGTAACCGCTGGTGACTCCCGGGTAATCCAATTTCAGTTGCTTAGGAAAGGCATCGAATGCCGCAAAATCCTTTTCAGCAATGTCATCTGTGATCAGGGCGTTTACCCAACTATACACCGGCGCGCCGGAGCGATAGCCGGACACCAGCACATCGGCAGGACTTTGCGGAAGGGTGACTAGCACATCTGCCACCCCACCGGTCGCAGCATTGCTCCACCCGTAGGTGTTCGAGAACAGCAAGGAAGCCGGAACATTATCGCCATCGGAATAATTCGATATCTCGATGGTGGCTTCACCGGGTGAAGAAGTGGGCGGGGTGGTTACCGTGAGGCTCAGCTTCAGACTGTCGCCGGCATCCAGGTTTGTGTACGTATGAAAAGAAAGCTCTTTCAGATTTCCTGCGTCGTGACCTTGAAAGATCGTGACGTTGATCTTATCGACGTCTTTTGTCGAGCTAAACGTAACGGTCTGGCCGGTGGCATAAGACTTTGTGTCCAGCACGTCGCCCGTTAGATCGGTTACGAATATCCAATTGTCACCGTCAACGGTATAGGATTCGTCCACCACCACGGTGAGCAGTGGTGCGGGGATTTTCTGGTCTTCGTCGTCTTTGCAGGCAAAAAGAAAAATACTCATCACAAAAAATAGAAGAAAAGCGTGCGTTCCACGAACGCTGTGACAACGTGAAAAAACCTTTGTCTGAATTTGCGTATCCATGAATTTCATTTCCTGCTTTTTGGTGATAGCTCCTCGTCCCTTCTCACTACAACCTGCAAGGTATCCGCTTCTGGTTTAAAAGTCCAGATAGACAGTCTATTGCCGGTAAATATTTTAGCGCACGCCGCGACTGGGCTTCTTTCGTGGAATGAACGCTGCCGGCTCATCTCAACCCATCCCGCTCAACCTAATCCAACCATCTTCGGAGGCCTTGGAGCAGCCCTCCCGCCGCCTTTAAGGCAAAATATGTATTCTCTGCGGATAACCGATGTCCGGTCGCCGTCTTGCCCGGCAAATTGGCCTATATTGGTCCAACCGAATCCAACCGATTCAATTTACGTTTAAGAATTTCATGCAAACCCAGGGGAAATTCGACTTTTCGCAAATACCTCCGATTACGGCAGTTTTCGTTATCCCGCCGCGTGTCCACTTGCTGGACATGAGCGGGCCGGCCCACATTTTTTATGAGGCCTCGGATTTTGGTGCGCCGATGAGGCTGGCATTCACCTCCACCTATCCCCGTGTCTCCGAAGAAACAAGTTCCAGCGGACTGGCCTTTGCGCACCTCGAGAGTTTTGAAGGGCTGGACCTGCAAGAAGGCGATCTCATTTTTGTCCCCGGGTTGGAATCGCATTATCTCACCGACACAGCCTTCTACGATTCTATTCAACCGTTCCTGGCCTGGCTGGTGCATCAGCATGCCAAAGGTGTGAAGGTCTGTTCGGTGTGCACCGGCGCCTTCCTGGTAGCCGAGGCGGGGTTGCTGGACTACCGGCAAACGACCACCCACTGGAAATTTCAACAACTGCTAAAAGACCGCTACGTCAACGCCGAAGTGCTCACCAACCGCCTGTTTGTTTTCCAGGAAGGTATTTACTCCAGCGCAGGCGTTACCTCGGGCATCGACCTGGCGCTGTTTATGCTGGAAGAGATATACGGCTCGAATTTCGCCGCGCGGGTGGCCCGCGAAGTGGTGATCTATATGCGCCGGGGTGTGGAGGATCCGCAGCTCAGCATCTTTTTACAATACCGGAATCACCTCGAAGACCGCGTCCACAAAATACAGGAATGGCTTTCGCATAACCTCGATAAAAAAAATACGGCCGACCAACTGGCCGAACGCATCCACACCAGTGGCCGCAACCTCACACGGCTGTTTAAGGACACAACGGGAATCACCATTGGGCAATACATTGAAAAGCTACGGGTGGAGCATGCCCTTCATCTGCTCCGCGACAATCAGAAGGTGGAGACCGTTGCGCGTTCGTGTGGCCTTCAGAGCACAAACCAATTGCGTTCACTTTTGAAAAAACACGCCGGGCTGCTGCCTTCTGATGTGTTGTCCTGATCCTGCGCTGGGTTGTCCTTTTTCCGGGGACGCATCCGTCTTATTTTTGAACAATTCAAACGACTGCTATGAAAACCTTGTTCCTGATACTTTTTGCTTGCCTTGTGCTCAGCGCCGGGGCCCAAACCAAAACCAACCCCAAAGACATGGCCTATTTCTGCCCGCTTTGCAACAGTGACTGCGACAATCTCACGTTTGACAAACCTGGCACCTGCTCGCACTGCGGCATGGCCCTGGTTCAGCAAACCTTTGCCGATCGCAAGACGGAGCTCTCCCGAAAACCGCTGACCGTTTGTTTCTACTTGCAAGATGGCGTGGAAGTGCTGGACTTTGCAGGTCCCATGGAAGTATTTTCTTATGCAGGATTTCGTGTATTCACCGTATCGAAAACAAAAGACCCTATCATTTCGCAAGGCATCTTAAAAATCATACCCGAATACAGTCTGCAGGATGCTCCCCCGGCCGACATACTGGCAACCTTTGGAGGCAATGCCTCACAAGGTTTTGATGAGTCGGTGGTTGCCTGGATCAAGTCGCGCGAGAAAGCGACCTCTTATTTCTTCTCTGTATGCACAGGTGCTTTTGCGTTTGGCAAGGCTGGTCTTCTGGACAACAAGACAGCCACCACTTTCCATCTCAGCATTGAAGGACTGCAGAAGTCTTTTCCAAAGACAAAAGTATTGTCGGATGTTCGTTTTGTAGACAATGGCAACCTGATCACAACGGCAGGCATATCCGCCGGAATTGATGGCGCCCTCCATTTGGTCGCCAAACTGAAAGGCGAGGCAGCGGCAAAAGCGGCGGCGCAATACATGGAGTACGATAAGTGGGTACCGAAGGAGGGACTGGTTCTTTCCGACGCAAAAAAATAAAACATCTTCACGGGAGGTTCACGCAAGGCCCCTGCGTGAACTTTGCCATTTGTCTATTTCAAATTCTCCAGGTCACGGATCAAAATCCGCTTTCTGTCAAAGTTGATCTGATTACTTTCCTTGAGATCATTTAAGATCGTCGTCACCGTTTGGCGCGACGTGCCCGTTAAACATGCTATATCCTTGTGGGTTAGTTGCGTTGGGATGAGCGTTTCGTATCCAACTTTTTTGCCTTTCCAGGCAGCGGTATCTTTCAGAAATTCAACGATGCGCGTGCGGGCATCTTTGAAGACCAGCAGTTCGAGTTTGCGCTCCAGCTTCATGATGCGGAGGCCGATGAGTTTAAGGATCTTGAAGCTCAGTTCGCGATTCTCGTACATGAGCGCCTGAAGATCGTTGATGGTGAGCGGGCAGATCACGGTCTCGTCCGACGCCTGTGCAAAGTCCTTGCGTTTGTCCTCCCCGGCCAGGGCCAGTTCGCCAAAGATCTCGCCATTTGTCAGAATAGCGCTGATCACCTCTTCCCCCGAATCCAGATAATGACCGATCCTTACACGGCCCTTTACAATCATGTAAATGTGCGTGGCCGAATCGTCGGGCATGTAAATGAACTGCGAGCGTTTGTAGGTGACGAACTCATGGTTGTCGGCCATTCGCTTCACCTTGTGGGGACATAGGATGTTGTAGAGATTGGTGCTTTCAAAATACCAAAGCGCGGACGAATTTGACATGGGGAACGTCTTCTGTTGTGTGTGTGATCAACCTTTCTTCGGCATTCACGTAAATAGCTCAATTATCGGTTCGCTGGGCGAAATTCACCGATAAGTTATTTAAGTTAGCACAAAAATAAGCGGAAAAGTTCATGAGCCGTCTCACGCTAAGCGAAATCTGGATCTACCCTATCAAATCGCTGGGGGGTATCTCGTTGACACAGGCACGTGTTATGAAAAAGGGACTGCAATACGACCGTCGCTGGATGCTCGTAGACGAAGCGGGCGTGTTTCTCACCCAACGCGTACATCCGATCATGGCCCTCTTCAAGACATCGATCGACGACACGCATCTTACAGTACGGTTTAAAGAACACACGTTACAACTCCGCTTAACACCCACATACGATCCCCATCCCCTCACGGTGACGATTTGGGATGATACGGTCACCGCCTATGAAGTGAGCGCAGAAATCAGCGCCTGGTTTTCCCTTCACCTGGGTATGGCGTGCCGGCTGGTGTACTTCCCAGAAGAGAATCCCCGGCAGGTAGACCCCAAGTATAGCCCGGAGGGCAACCACGTAAGCCTGGCCGACGCCTACCCCCTGCTCATCATCGGGCAGAGTTCACTGGACGACCTAAACCAGCGAATGAAGGCACCCCTGCCCATGAACCGGTTCCGTCCCAACCTCGTCTTTACAGGGGGTGAACCCTATGAAGAAGATACCTGGCGCGACTTTGTTGTGGGCACCACCCGGTTTATCGGCGTAAAGCCCTGTGCCCGTTGTGCGCTACCCACCGTGAACCAGGACACCGCCGAAAAAGGTCAGGAGCCCACGCGCACGCTGGCCACCTACCGGCGTAGCGAGAACAAGATCCTGTTTGGCCAAAACGTGCTTACCGTAGACCCCGCCATCATTACCGTTGGTGAGGTCATTACCCTCCAATAAAAAAAATCGATAAACTATTGATCGCCGTGCGCCTACTGGTGACTTTTGTCCAATGACATTCCTGTATCTCAAAGCTGTTCACATCATCTTTATTGTTACGTGGTTTGCCGGATTGTTCTATATGCCCCGGCTGTTTGTTTACATCATTGAAAGCCACAGCAAACCCGAACCGGAGCGCACCATTCTTTTGAAGCAATTGAACATGATGGCCTCGCGCCTTTGGTTTGCCATTACGTGGCCTTCGGCGGTCGTCACGCTGATCATGGGGACATTGCTATTGATCAACCAGCCTTCATTTTTGCAACAGGGTTTTATGCACGTGAAGCTCACCCTGGTTGTTTTGCTCTACGGCTACCATTTTTCGCTGCACTACTTGTTTAAGCAACTGCAGCGCGGTGTTGTAAAATACACCTCGCAACAGCTGCGTTTTTGGAATGAAGTGTCCACGCTGTTTCTCATCAGCATCGTCTTCATCATCGTGTTGAAAAGCGCGCTGAGTATGGTGTGGGGAGTGGTTGGACTGTTGGCGGTGATCATCGCCATTACTTTGGGGATACGACTTTATAAAAAATACAGAAAAAAATGAATAACAGACCTTTTTCATCGACGTGGCTAGTGGCCGGCTTTGCCCTGCTCACGGGCTGTGTGTTGTTGGCTTCCTGTGCAAAAAAAGAGGAACCGCCACTGCCCATTTTTGGCGAACGTGAAGTGGAGGGCAAGGATACCATCTATCACACCATCGGCGATTTTAAATTTGTGGACCAGGACAGTGCCACCATTACCAACGACACCTTCAAGGGCAAGATCTATGTAGCCGATTTCTTCTTTACCTCGTGCCGCACCATCTGCCCCATCATGAAAACACAGATGCTTCGCGTGTACGATTCCATTCAACACGATCCGCAGGTAAAACTACTTTCCCACACCATCGATCCGAAATACGATACGGTCGGATTACTGCATGACTATGCCGATCGCCTTGGCGTGAAGAGCGACATCTGGCACTTCGTTACCGGCAAGCAGGAAGACATTTACAAAATTGCCCAGACCAGCTACTTTGCCACTGCCATGGAAGACAAAGGCGAAGTGGATGGCTTTATCCACAGCGGCGCATTTCTGCTGATCGACAAAGAACGTCGCATCCGTGGAAAATACGACGGCACAAAAGAAGACGATGTGAACCGGTTGATGGGGGATATTGCGCGCCTGGAAAAGGAATATGTCACAAAATAAGGTTGAACCGCAGAGACGCAAAGGCGCAAAGGAAAACGCAAAGCGCTTTGCGTTAGCTTTGCGCCTTGGCGCCTTTGCGGTGCAAACAGCACTCCTCCTCGCCTGCACCCCCTCAAAAACCGACGCCCCAAAAACACTCCCCGACGGCTCCCCGAAATTCCAACAATACTACGTCCACGGCGAAGAACTATACCTGCGATACTGCAGCAACTGCCATCAAAAAAACGGCACCGGACTCGCCCGCCTCTATCCTCCTGTGGCCACTTCGGATTACGTCGATAAAAACAAAGACGCCGTGATCTGCCTCATCCGCAACGGAAAAAGCGGCACCCTCATCGTGAACGGCATCAGCTTTGACAAAGTGATGCAGCCCATCCCCGCCCTCACCGACATCGAGATCGCCGAGATCGCCACGTATCTTTACAACACCTGGAATCGTCATGAAGGCATCGTGGAAGTGCAACACGTTTCGAAAGTGTTAACTTCGTGTGACACCATCCCCCAATGAGCACAACCGATACTCTCCGCCATCAATATGCGCTCGCCGTCGGCGCACGGGCCGTGTTGTTTAGTTATTGTGAGGATTTATCGAACGAAGATTTTCTTCATCAGATTCCCAGCTTTGGTCATGGAAGCATCCGCCATTTGCTGGTGCATGTGGCCAACGTCTATCAGTATTGGATCGGCCACAATGCGCTTCAGGAAAACCAGAGCTTCTTTAAAACAGACGACGTGGTCACCATGCTGGACATTCCGCCGCTCTACCGGCAGGTCGACAAATTGATGGATACGTTCTTCACCCAATTTGACGGGCGCTGGAATGACGTATTGACCATCCCGATCCAAAGCCGTCAAAAGGAGATTGTTTCCACCCCGCTGGCCATCTTCACGCACGTGGCCACCCATGAATTTCACCACAAAGGGCAGGTACTTTCCATGAGCCGTCACCTGGGCTATACGCCGGTGGATACGGATTTGATCCGCTTCTAGTAATATTTCATTTCAAGCGTGCAGCTGAGGTCCTGGCCGCTCAGATTCACTTTGGCTTTGTCGAACGCCGGCGGGCCGAATGAGCCCACGGCGTTGTTGCCAAAGGCCACGCCCTCTTTGGGAATGCCCAGGCTGGTGTAGTCCAACTTGCCGTTTTTGTTGGCGTCGTGCACCACGCTGATGGCATATTCGCCGGGCAGGATGTTTGAAAATACCACGGTAACAGAACCCTCCACGGCAGAAACGATCTTGCCGTCCATGGGGGTTTTGAGGAAAGTCTCTTCGTTGTTGAACAAGCCTACGCGGATCTCGCCTTTGGCGTTTTTGATATTCTTTATCACCACCTGCAGGTTTGAGCCTTGTGCCAAAGCGTTGTGGCCGGCGATCGCCAGGATGGCTGTCAGGAGGATGGAGTACAATCGGGTTTTCATGCGTCTTTAATTTTCTTCTAAACTGTCTACTTTCCGGAAGCCGTTCAAATTACCTCTACCGAACTGTCGTTTCCAGGTGCCCGCCTGAGGAAAAACCTCCCCGGAGGGACCGGATATTCTTTTGCAATTACTGTGCTAATCAGCGTTCGTCCATCCAAAACCTTGTTTTTTATCATGCTGTTTTTGCCATCCGGGGGACGCAAGAAACCTCTGATCATTAAAATCCCGCATCTGGCGGAATTTCGGACCGTTGTGAACGCGACAAGGACAAGCAGGAATGCCATGTTCTTTGTAACTTACTCTCTTCAACCCAACATTACTATGGCATCCTACACCTTGAAAATCAACAGCAAGACCTACACCGTAGAGGCTGATCCGAAGATGCCCCTCCTGTGGGCCATACGTGACCTTGCAGGGCTTACCGGCACCAAGTACGGCTGTGGCATCGGGCAATGCGGCGCCTGCACAGTGCACATGGGCGGCCAGCCTGTGCGCTCTTGTTCTATTCCCGTGTCCGTCGCGGCCGGTAAGGATCTCACCACGATCGAAGGATTGTCTACCGACAATACTCACCCGGTGCAGCAGGCCTGGATCAAAGAGCAGGTGCCCCAATGCGGCTATTGCCAGTCGGGACAGATCATGGCGGCCACCGCCCTGCTGAAAAAGACTCCTAACCCCACCGATAAGGATATCGACACGGCCATGCAAGGCCACATCTGCCGGTGCGGCACGTATCCGCGTATTCGCAAGGCCATCAAAACGGCCTCCCAGATCATGAACCAAAAAGCCTCTGCGAAATAAATCCACCACACCATGGAAACAAAAAATCTAACCCGCAGAAATTTCATCAAGCTGTCAAGCCTTACCGGCGCAGCCCTTACCATCGGCTTTTATTTTCCGGACGGCGCCAAAGCTGCCGAGATCATGAAAACCGAAACCGCCGACAATCTCGGCATCGACCTCAACGCCTGGATCTCGATCGACACCAATGGCAAAGTGACCATCACCAACCACCGCGCAGAAATGGGACAAGGTTCGTTCCAGTCGGTACCACAGATCATTGCCGAGGAATTGGAAGTGGACCTCAACGACGTGAGGATCGTATTCGCGCAAGGTAACAATGCTAAATACGGCAGCCAGATCACTGGTGGAAGTTCCACCGTGCGCGGCACCTATAAGAAATTGTTGCACCTGAGTGCCACCGCCCGCGAAATGCTGATCGAGGCCGCCGCCAAAAAATGGAGCGTCCCGGCATCGGAATGCTACGCCGAAAATGGTCATGTCATTCATAAGCCTTCCGGAAAGAAATTTAACTACGGCGAATTGGTGGCCGATGCCTCCAAGCTTACGCCGCCCACGTCGGTACACTTGAAAGACCCGAAAGATTATAAGGTCCTTCGCAAACCTATTCCGCGCCAGGACACGCCGCTCAAAGTTAACGGCACGGCTACCTTCGGCCTGGATAAAAAACTTCCCGGCATGCTCTATGCCGTGGTGGAACGCAACCCGCGCTTCCAGGGAAAAGTAAAAAGCTTTGACGATACCGAGACCAAAAAAGTCCCCGGCGTGAAGCACGTGATTCCCGTAAAGATGAGTGTCTTCAACACGTTCCGCGAAGGCGTGGCCGTGGTGGCAGACTCCATTTGGTCGGCCATGCAAGGCAGAAAAGTGCTGAAGGTGGAATGGGACGACTCGGGCTTTGAACACTTCAGCACCGAACAACTCTACGCCCGCATGAACGACGACCTGAAAACAAAAGACGGATTGTCGTTCCGCACCAAGGGCAACTTTGCCGCAGCGTTAGAGAAAGCCGATAAAAAAATCGAAGCCACTTACGAAACTCCTTACGAATCGCACAGCTGCATGGAACCCGTGAATTGCACGGCCCACTACCAGGGCGACAAGGTGGAAATATGGGGGCCCATTCAAGGCCCGGATTGGGTACAAGATCTCTTGAGTCCGCTGTTGGACCTGCCAAAAGAAAAGATCATTGTGAACATGACGTTCCTCGGCGGTGGTTTTGGAAGAAAGGCATTCATGGACTACCCCCACGAAGCTGCCGTCATCTCCAAAGCCGTGAACGCTCCCGTGCAGGTGGTGTGGACACGCGAGGATGACACCACACAAGGACCGTTCCGCCCGGGCATGGTATACCAATGCAGTGCCGGTCTCAAAGACGGACGCATCTCGGCCTACAAGGCCAAGCTTGCCGGACAGGACATGGACCATCAGTGGCCCGGTGCGCAAAAGGATTCTTATAACGGCAGTACCACGGAAGGATTTTTGGAACCTTATTTTGAAAGCATTCCGCACTATAGCTTCTCCGACCTGCCCCTGGATGTGCCCATCCCCGTGATGTGGTGGCGCTCGGTATATGCTTCTACAAATGGATTTGCCTTCGAAAGTTTTATGGACGAGATGGCCGTTCAAGCCGGCAAAGATCCCCTTGATTTTCGACGTCAACACCTGGGCGAAGAGCGCTATCAACACCTTATCAACCGGCTGGAGGAAGTGTCGGGATGGAAAAACCGGAAGAAGAACGAAGGTTATGGCGTGTCCATCACCGAATGTTTTTCCAGCATCGTGGGCGAAGTGGTGAAAGTCTCCAAGAAAGCCGACGGCAAAGTGAAAGTTGACAAAGTGTGGGCCGTGATGGACTGCGGATGGTATGTGAATCCCGACATCATCCGTGCGCAAGTAGAGGGCAGCATCGTGATGGCATTGGGTGCCGCAACCGTGCATGCCACACACTTCAATGATGGCAAGGCCGTGGAGCAAAATTTCAATACCTACAAAATGCCCCGCATCACCGAGACCCCGGAAATTGAAGTGCACGTGGTCGACAACGAAGAAAAAGCAGGGGGCGTTGGCGAGCCCGGATTGCCGCCACTGGCCGCCGCATTGACCAATGCCATATTCGATTTGACCGGTAAACGCATTCGGAAGTTGCCGTTCAATCTGGAAGAAGTATAATTGTAAACCCATAACGGCCCACCAAAAGTGTGGCCGTTATTTTGATAGAAGATCCATAAAACTTTTATAATTGATGAAGAACGTCGTTTTAGTTTTCTCGTTTGGCCTGGTCATCGCTTCCTTTTTTTCTTTCCGGATGAAACCTTCGTTTGATTTGAAGGCCAGCATCGCTCGGGGTAAGGAAATTTATACAGCGCAGTGCATGAACTGTCATATGGAGCAAGGTGAAGGCATGGAGGGTGTGTATCCTCCTCTGGCCAAATCGAATTTCCTGGCCAATCGCGACCGGTTGATTAAGATTGTTTTGAAGGGTATGCGTGGGCCAATCAAGGTGAACGGCACAGCTTATGACAGCGAAATGGTGGGCTTCGAGTTAACCGATGAGCAGGCTTCGGATGTGATCAATTATGTGCGGAATTCGTGGGGGAATAAACATCCGGCGGTTCAGCCTAGTGAGATTGCGGCGGGGTTGGGGACGACGTCTGCGGAGTATACGCCGTACTGAGTGTTGGGTGGAAGCGATTCTTGTTGGTGAAGAACACCAACAAGGGCGTGGGGCACGTAATATATTTTAAGTGAAACTATGAAGGAGTTTAAGGCCATATTGGAAGCGTGTAAAAAGGTGGACTTCGCCGAGCGGAGGGCTGCATTGGCCACCGTGGTGAAGGTACGGGGTTCGTCCTATCGGAGCCCGGGTGCCCGCATGCTCATTACCGATGATGGCCGTTGGGTTGGGTCGATCAGTGGCGGATGTCTGGAGGGCGATGCGTTGCGAAAAGCCAGGCAAGTGATGACGGATAGAATTCCGCTGACGGTGACCTATGATACCAGCGAGGAAAGCAATCAAAACCTGGGCATTGGTTTAGGATGCAATGGCATTATTGATGTGCTGATCGAACCAGTCGATCCGATGGATGAGAAAAATCCCGTTGGATTTTATGAGCAGATTGTGGCCTTGCAGGTACCCGTGACGTTGGCTACTATTTTTGCTGCAGAAGATCCTACACTCGTGGGGAAAAAACTTTTGCTTTCGGGTGATGGGCGCAAGCTGCATAATTTTTTTGATGGCGTCCTGGAAGGGGTCGTCACACCACATCTTCAAAAGATTTTTGAATCAAAAAAATCACAGGCCATGACCTTCGACGTGCAGGGGAAGGCCGTGGAAGTATTTACGGAACTTATTCAGCCTTCTACGTCGCTCATCCTCTTCGGAGGTGGCTTTGATGCACGCCCCGTAACGCAGCTGGCCAAATCGCTGGGCTGGGAGGTGACAGTAACGGACGAGTGTGTTGCGCATATTGCGCCGCTGTTCTTTCCGAACGCCGACAAACTATCGCTCTGTCACCGTGATTTTATCGATCGCGATTTTGTGATCACGCCCTACACGGCGTGTGTGCTCATGTCGCATAACTATACCTACGACCGCGACGTGCTCCGGAAATTGCTTCGCACCGAAACGCCTTACATAGGAATCCTTGGTCCGCGAAAGCGTTTTGATAAAATGCTAGTGGAGTTTGAAAAAGAAGGATTGACCTTGACGCCGGAAGACTTTCACCGCATCCATTCTCCCATAGGCCTCGACATTGGCGCAGAAGCACCCGATGAAATTGCGGTCTCTATTGTCTCGGAAATTCAAAGCAAGTTCACCAATCGCTCCGGTGGATTCTTAAAATATCGCCAGGGTCCCATTCATCAGCGCGACGCGGCCAGCGACCAGGTCTTCAAACAAGTCTACCTCAACACCCCCGACGGCAAGAAAAAAACCGCTATCCACAAATAGTCGTGCCGCAGATGTGCGCATAGCCGCCACACAACCCATCTTCAGACTGATCCTCCAGCTTGGCTTTTGATTCCTTTCCTGGAAATCCTATCTTCCCATACAACCGTTCTATTATGACCAAGGAAGAAACGCTGTATGCAACCATTGGCAAAAAGTTAAAGAGCGAAGAGAGCCAGATGTTCGGGAAGCCGTGCTTCAAAATAAAAGGAAAGGCATTCACCTGTTTTTTTTCGAACGAAATGGTTTTCAAGCTTACCGGCGACGAACACGAAGAGGCTATCGCTTTGAAAGGTGCACAGCGCTTTGATCCTTCCGGGAAAAGCGCCCCATGAAAGAGTGTGCAGGTTCCCGGTGCACATGCTTCCCACTGGGAAGGTTTTGCTAAGGCAGCCATAAAATATGTAAAAAGTAAGTGAGGAAATCTTCTCTGTCGGCTCTTCTTAAAAGTCGAGTTATAAGTATTTCTTGACTGCGCAACGGGGTAGAGGATGTACTTAGTATTCCGTTTCCGGGTAGAACTTTCCATATTTACTATGCAACCAGACCAAACCAACCGTATGAAATATATCCTGTCCTTAGCGCTGCTCGTTTTTCTGGCGAGCTGCTCCCCGAAAAAGGAAGACCCGGCAGCCTCACCTTACACATCCTGGCGCATCAAAGGCGGCACAGCCGATGGCATCCAGTACTCCTCACTGCAAACCATCAACAAAGAAAATGTATCCAACCTGCAGGTGGCCTGGACGTATCGCACCGGCGATGCCGACACGGTGAACAACCGAACCCAGCTCCAATGCAATCCGATCATCGTGGACGGCGTGCTATACGCAACCTCAGCCCAATTGAAAGCCTTTGCCGTAGACGCGGCCACCGGTAAAGAATTGTGGCGATTCGAACCGGGAGAGCCCAATGCAGGTCTCGGTGTGAATCGCGGTGTGACCTACTGGGAGGAAGGCGAGGACAAACGCATTCTCTATTCCTTTGGTGAAAATTTATATGCCATCGACGCAAAGACCGGAAAGAAAATTGAAAGCTTTGGCAATGCCGGGAAGGTTAGCTTGAAAGAAGGGCTGGGCGAACGGGCGGCGACGTTGATGGTGCTGTCCAATACCCCGGGCGTGATCTACAAAAATCTGATCATTATGGGCTCGCGGGTTCACGAAGGCCCCATCGCCGCACCCGGCTATATCCGCGCCATTGATGTGAAAACGGGAAAGCTGGCGTGGGTCTTTCACACGATTCCTCAGCCCGGAGAAGCCGGCTATGAAACATGGCCCAAAGATGCTTACAAGACCATCGGCGGGGCGAATTCATGGTCTGGCATGACCGTGGATCATCAGCGCGGATTGGTCTATGCCGGCACCGGTTCACCCTCTTTTGATTTTTATGGTGGAAATCGCAAAGGGCAAAATCTCTATGCCAACTGCGTGCTGGCCCTCAACGCAGAGACCGGCGAACGCAAATGGCACTACCAGGTGATCCATCACGACATGTGGGATCGTGATTTACCTGCTTCCCCCGTGCTGGTCACCGTCACGCACGACGGCAAAAAGAAAGATGCCGTGGCCCAGCTCACCAAGAGTGGCTTTGTTTACCTGCTGGATCGCGACAGTGGCGAGCCCTTGTTCCCGGTGGTGGAGACACCCTTCCCTCCCTCCGATCTCGAAGGCGAAGAAGCCTGGCCCACCCAACCTATTCCAACCAAGCCCGCACCGTTCGCGCGTCAGGCCTTCACAGAAGACATGATCAACAAGATGACGCCGGAGATCGAAAGCTGGGTAAAAGAAAAATTCAAAGGCCTGCGCACGGGCAAGAATTTCATTCCTCCCAGCAAGGAAGGTACCATCATCTTCCCCGGCTTTGACGGTGGAGCCGAATGGGGCGGCTCGTCCTTCGACCCAGAAACCGGTTTGCTTTATGTGAACGCAAACGAAATGCCCTGGATCCTCCAAATGGTGGACGTGCGCATGAAAGAGAACGCATGGATCGGCATCTCCCTATACCGCACGCATTGCGCGACCTGCCACGGCATCGAACGCGCCGGCGATGGGCACGTATTCCCTTCACTCCTAAAGGCCAATGAAAAGTTTAACAAAGAATCCCTCAAACAATTTATCCTGAAAGGAAAAGGCGTGATGCCCGCCTTTACGCACCTCACGGAAAAAGAACGCGATGCCATTGCACGCTATGTGTTAAACCTGGAAGAACGCACGGAGGATGAAAAGAAAGGCATCTTCGAACGCCACCCCGATATCCTCTACTCTAACACGGGCTACAACCGTTTCATTACACCCGAAGGCTACCCGGCTGTGCAGCCGCCCTGGGGAACGCTTAGCGCTATCGACCTGAACGCAGGCGAAATAAAATGGCAAGTTCCCCTTGGAGAATTTAAAGAGCTAAAAGAAAAAGGCGTCCCTCCGACCGGAACAGAAAACTATGGTGGAACAGCCACCACGGCCGGCGGTCTCGTTTTTGTCGGTGCTAGTCGCGATGAAATGTTTCGCGCGTTTGACAAGGCTACCGGCAAAATCCTCTGGGAATACAAATTGCCTTCCGGCGGATATGCAACGCCATCGGTATACGAAGTCGATGGGAAGCAATATGTAGTGATCGCTTGCGGCGGTGGAAAGATGGGAACAAAATCAGGCGACAGTTTTGTTGCGTTCGCACTTCCTTAGGTCAATAAAAAGTTTACAACAAAAATAAAATAGTACCATGAGCAAGAAGGAGAACCCGGCGTCAAGCAATCATCACGTTGCCATCGTTATACTGGCCGCGGGTTCTTCTTCGCGCATGGGGCAATCCAAGCAGTTGCTTCCGGTTCATGATACCACCGTGCTTCGCCAGGCCATCACGGTTGCCTTGCACGCCAGGCCAGCCGTTGTCACGGTAGTGTTGGGTGCACATGCGAAACTGCATCGCGAAAGCATTCAGTTTATGCCCGTGAAAATTGTCGTGAACGAACAGTGGGAAACCGGTATGGGCAGCTCATTAAAGGCGGGGTTGCAGTATGTTGAGGCCCACTATCCCCAGGTGACTGCCGTGCTCTTCATGGTATGCGACCAACCGGCGTTAACAACACAACACCTCCTAAACCTTATTCAGGAGGCCGGCAAACCCATTGTCGCTTCCCACTACGCGGGATCGCCGGGCGTGCCTGCGTTATTCAACAAGCCGTACTTCCCTGCGCTGAATGCACTTGGGAATGACCAGGGTGCCAAAAGGATCTTCCAGCAATTTCCAGAACAAGTGTCTTTGGTCAATTTTCCAGGAGGAGACCTGGACCTCGACACGATGGAGGATTATCAAAACTATCTCAATCGAAAATAAAAAAAGCCATCCCTTCAAAAGGAATGGCTTTCAACCCACACAGTGGGATATAACTATACTTTGATCTCTACATCAACACCGCTGGGTAGCTCGAGCTTCATCAGGGCGTCAACAGTCTTAGCACTGTTGGAATAGATATCAACCAGACGCTTGTACGTGCAGAGTTGGAATTGCTCACGCGCCTTTTTGTTTACGTGGGGCGAGCGAAGCACTGTGAACTTCTCTTTTTCAGTGGGCAACGGAATGGGTCCACTCACTACAGCACCTGTAGCTTTTACAGCCCTAACGATCTTCTCGGAAGATTTGTCGACCAGGTTGTGGTCGTAGGACTTCAATTTTATTCTGATTTTCTGGTTCATACTATAGTGGTTAAGGAAATCGTCTAAATCCTTTACGTTAAATTATTTTGCTAAGGCTGCGCCTTTTACATCTTCAATTACTTTCTCGGCCAAGTTCTTGGGAACCGGGGCATAGTGAGAGAAGGTCAAAGAAGCTGAAGCACGTCCTGAAGTAATGGTTCTCAAGTCAGTTACATAACCGAACAATTCGGACAGCGGCACATCGGCCTTGATCACCTGGGCACCCGAGCGGGTATCCATGCCCTTCATAACGCCTCTTCTGCGGTTCAAGTCACCGGTTACAGAACCTGTGAACTCGTCCGGCGAGAGCACTTCCACACTCATGATCGGTTCCAGCAATTGGGGAGCGCATTTCTTAGCGGCTTCCTTGAAGCCAATGCGTGCTGCCAATTCGAACGACAATGAGTCGGAGTCTACGTCATGGTAAGAGCCATGGAACAATCTTACTTTCATGTTGTCGATCTGGTAGCCGGCCAAAGGACCGTTCACCATCGACTGCTCGAAGCCTTTCTGAATGGCGGGGATGAATTCGCGGGGAATAACACCACCTACGATGTCGTTCACAAACTCCAGTCCTTCCTTCTCACCTTCAGCGATTTCGCCGCGGGGTCCGATCTCGAATAAGATATCGGCAAACTTACCACGACCACCGGTCTGCTTCTTGTATACTTCTTTATGTTCAACCGATTTGGTAAGCGCTTCTTTGTAGGCCACCTGGGGAGCACCCTGGTTGATCTCTACTTTGAATTCGCGTTTCAGACGGTCGATGATAATTTCCAAGTGCAACTCGCCCATACCTCTCAGGATGGTCTGACCCGTTTCCTGATCTGTATTTACGCGCAGCGTAGGATCTTCTTCCACCAGTTTGGCAATGGCCATACCCAGTTTGTCTACGTCGGCTTGCTTCTTTGGTTCGATCGCATATCCGATTACAGGCTCGGGGAACACCATCGATTCGAGGATAACTTTGTTCTTCTCATCGCAAAGTGTATCGCCGGTCTTGATGTCTTTGAACCCTACTACGGCACCGATGTCACCGGCAGACAGTCTTTCAATCTGGTTCTGCTTGTTGGCGTGCATCTGGAATACGCGGGAGATACGTTCTTTTGCTTCGGAGCGGGTGTTGTAGATGTAGGAACCGGATTCCAATACGCCGGAGTATGCGCGGATAAAGCACAAACGTCCTACGAACGGATCGGTTGCAATCTTGAACGCCAGGGCCACGAAAGGTCCTTTTTCATCGGGCTTGATGGGCACTTCTTCGTTGGTATCGGGGTTGATACCTACGATCGTGTCTTTGTCCATCGGTGAAGGAAGAAGTTCCATCACATAGTCCAGCATGGTTTGTACGCCTTTGTTCTTGAACGAAGAACCGCACACCATGGGAACGATGGCCATATCGATGGTTGCTTTGCGCAACGCTGTAAGAATTTCTGTTTCGGTGATGGAGTTAGGGTCCTCGAAGAATTTCTCCATGAGGCTCTCATCGTATTCGGCTACGGATTCCAGGAGTTTCTCGCGGTATTCAGCAGCTTCTTCCACCATGTCTGCAGGAATGGGTACAACCTCGTAGGTCATGCCTTTGTCGGTTTCATTCCAGATGACACCACGGTTGTTCACCAAGTCAACCACGCCGCGGAAGTTTTCTTCAGCGCCGATGGGCAACTGGAGGGCTACTGCTTTGCTGCCGAGCTTTTCTTTTACCTGCTTGCAAACGCCGAGGAAGTCGGAACCTGCGCGGTCCATTTTGTTAACAAAACCGATGCGGGCTACTTTGTAGTTGTCTGCCAGGCGCCAGTTGGTTTCGGATTGAGGCTCAACACCGTCAACGGCGCTGAACAAGAATACGAGACCATCCAATACGCGGAGGGAACGGTTCACCTCTACTGTAAAGTCAACGTGACCCGGGGTATCGATGATGTTTACGTGGTAGTCGTTGTTTCTGTATTTCCAGTACACGGTCGTAGCGGCAGAAGTAATGGTGATACCTCTCTCCTGTTCTTGCGCCATCCAGTCCATCGTGGCAGCACCGTCGTGCACTTCACCGATCTTGTGGTTCACCCCTGCATAGTACAGAATGCGCTCAGTGGTAGTGGTCTTACCAGCATCAATGTGCGCAGCGATACCAATGTTTCTGGTGAATCTTAAATCCCTAGCCATGTATATCTGTTAATTAAAATCTGAAATGAGAAAAAGCCTTGTTGGCTTCCGCCATGCGATGTGTATCGTCTTTCTTTTTGATGGCAGCGCCTTCACCTTTGGAAGCTGCGATGATCTCGGCAGCCAGCTTGTCCATCATGGTCTTTTCGCCGCGCAGACGGGCGTAGTCGATAAGCCATTTGATGCTGAGGTTTACTTTGCGCTCGGGTCTGATTTCTACCGGCACCTGGAAAGTAGCACCACCCACGCGGCGGCTCTTTACTTCAACAGCGGGAGTCAGGTTGCTCATAGCGCGTTTCCACACTTCAAGACCACTTTCGTTGGTCTTCTTTTCTACTTGCTCAACGGCGTCGTAGAAAATGGTGTAGGCCACGCTCTTTTTGCCCTGTTCCATCAGGTAGTTCACAAACTTGGTCACCAGCGTATCCTGGAATTTAGGATCGGGCAACAGGTATCTTTTCTTAGGTTTTGACTTTCTCATCGCTTCTAAAGATTATTTTTTCTTAGCGCCGCCTTTTGCAGGGGCTGCAGCTGCTGCTCCCGGTTTAGGTCTCTTGGCACCGTATTTCGAGCGGCTTTGTTTACGGCCGTTCACGCCAGCGGTATCGAGGGCACCACGGATGATGTGGTAGCGAACGCCGGGAAGATCTTTCACACGACCGCCGCGGATCAGCACGATGGAGTGTTCCTGCAGGTTATGGCCTTCACCAGGGATATACGCGTTCACCTCTTTTCCATTGGTGAGACGTACGCGGGCTACTTTGCGCATAGCAGAGTTAGGTTTTTTAGGCGTTGTTGTGTACACACGTGTACAAACGCCCCTGCGCTGAGGGCAGGAATCCAGGGCAGGTGACTTTGACTTGAACGTCAATTTCTTTCTTCCCTTTCTTACAAGTTGCTGAATGGTAGGCATTTATATTTTACTTTATAAACCTCTCAAAAATTAGGACTGCAAAGGTATCATAAGAAACAAAGGATACAAAACCTTTTTCCAAGAATTTTGCGGTGTTCGTCCTTTAAAAACCCTGATTTTAAGCCTTTTGGCGTTATTTTTCTGTTATGCCTCCCCGACGGTGCCCCCAAAATTCATGGGAAACTTCGGCATATCGTCGGTTCGCTTGATCGGGCCAAAGCTGGCCTCGTACTTCTCAATGTTGTCTTTCAGTGCCAAAAGGAAGCGTTTGGCGTGTTCCGGGGTGATGACAATGCGCGATTTTACCTTCGCTTTGGCCACTCCCGGCATCAACCGGATAAAATCGATGACAAATTCGCTGTTGGAATGGGCGATCATGGCCAAATTGGAATAAACGCCCTCGGCGATTTCTTCTGTCAGCTCGATGTTGATCTGGGCCTGTTGCTGCTGTTTGTTCTTGTCGTCGGACATAATAAAGAGGGATAAAAAAAGGGTTGATGCTTTTAACGGCATCAACCCGATTTATGGTAATGTCTACATTAATCCTGTAGTTCTTTCTCGCGGTCGCGGCTCTTTTCGCGCGATGCGGAGGCCTGCATGGCATCATACTCGTCCTTGTGGGTCACGATGATGTCATTGTATTTGCGCTGACCGGTACCGGCAGGGATAAGGTGACCTACGATCACGTTCTCCTTCAAGCCCATCAACCAGTCGGTTTTTCCGCGGATGGCGGCTTCGCTGAGCACCTTCGTCGTTTCCTGGAAGGATGCGGCCGACAGCCAGCTTTCCGTCTTCAACGAGGCCTGGGTGATACCTTGCAGCGTAGGTCTGGAAACGGCAGGCATCGCGTCGCGAACCTCTACCAATTTCTGATCTTTTCTGCGGAGCACCGAGTTCTCGTCTCTGAATTCGCGGGACGAAATGATCTGTCCAGCTTTCAGGTTCGGAGAATCACCGGGATCGACCACCACTTTCTTATCCAATACCGTGTCGTTGTCTTCACGGAATTGCAGCTTGTCTACATATTCGTTTGTGAGGAAGCTGGTGTCCCCCGGATCGATGATCTCGACCTTCTGCATCATCTGGCTTACGATCGCCTCGATGTGCTTGTCGTTGATCTTCACACCTTGCAAGCGGTATACTTCCTGGATTTCGTTCACCAGGTACTCCTGCACCGCCGTAGGGCCTTTGATAGAAAGGATATCGGAAGGTGTGATCGAACCGTCTGACAACGGTTGACCTGCTTTCACAAAGTCGTTGTCCTGTACCAGGATGTGCTTGGACAGCGGCACCAGGTAGCGTTTCTGAACGCCGTCGCGTGATTCGATGAAGATCTCACGGTTACCGCGTTTGATACCACCGTATGTCACCACACCGTCGATCTCGCTCACTACAGCCGGGTTAGAAGGGTTACGCGCTTCGAACAATTCCGTTACGCGGGGCAGACCCCCTGTAATATCCCTTGATTTACCCATCGTACGCGGGATCTTGGCCAATACCTGACCAGCTTTGATCTTCTCGCCTGCATCCACCGCTAAGTGGGCGCCTACGGGAATATTATAGCCTTTGGTGTCGGTTTTACCTTTCACCACGATAGCCGGGTTCTTGGTCTTATCGCGGGTATCGGTAATAACCTTTTCGCGGTGACCGGTTTGTTCATCGGATTCCTCTTTGAACGTGATGCCTTCGATGATCGACTCGTACTCGATGGTACCGTCGAACTCGGAAAGGATCACGGCGTTATATGGATCCCAGAAGCAGAACTCGTCGCCTTTCTCTACCTTCTGGCCATCTTCCACTTTCAGGAAGGCGCCGTAAGGAACGTGGTTGGTGATGAGCACTCTGTTCTTTTCTTTATCCAGGATACGGATCTCACCGGTACGACCCATCACAACCTTCACAGGTTTGTCATCACGGTCGGTGGTTTCGATCACACGGATGCCTTCGAATTCCAGCACGCCTGCGAATTTCGCTTTGATGTTGGCTTCTACCGCGATGTTGGAAGCTGTACCCCCTACGTGGAACGTACGGAGTGTCAGCTGTGTACCGGGCTCGCCGATGGACTGGGCTGCAATAACCCCCACCGCTTCGCCAGACTGCACCACCTTGCCGGTGGCTAAGTTACGGCCGTAGCATTTCGCGCATCCGCCAATTTTAGATTCGCAGGTAAGCAGCGAACGAATCTCCACTTCTTCGATACCGGAATCTTCAATGATTTTGGCCAGCTCGTCGGTGATTTCCTGGTTGGCGTCGCAGATCATTTCATCGGACAGCGGGTCGTAGATAGAGTGTACCGTGGTACGACCTACGATTCTTTCCGACAAAGGCTCTACGATATCCTCGTTGTCTTTCAGTGCTGTCACTTTCAGACCGCGCAATGTGCCGCAATCTTCTTCGGTGATCACAAGATCCTGGGCAACGTCGACCAAACGACGTGTCAGGTATCCGGCATCGGCCGTTTTCAAAGCGGTATCGGCAAGACCTTTACGCGCACCGTGGGTGGAGATAAAGTACTCCAACACGTCCAATCCTTCTTTGAAGTTGGAGAGGATCGGGTTTTCGATGATCGATCCAACGGAGCCGGCGAGGTTTTTCTGAGGCTTGGCCATCAGACCGCGCATACCGCCCAACTGACGGATCTGTTCGCGCGAACCGCGGGCACCGGAGTGCATCATCATGTAGATGGAGTTGAACCCTTGCTGGTCTTCTTCCAACTGCTTCATCAGCGTGTTGGTGAGCAACGTGTTGGTACGGGTCCAGATATCGATTACCTGGTTGTACCGTTCGTTGTCGGTGATAAGACCCATCATGTAGTTGTTCCAAACACCATCTACTTCTTCCTGTGCGTTGGCTACCAGTTGGGGTTTTTCGTCCGGAACTTTCACGTCGTTCAAGCCCATGGAAAGACCGCCTTTGTAGGCCATCTGGAAACCGAGTTCTTTAATATCGTCGAGGAACTTCGCAGCTTTGGATTGACCCGCAGCCTTGAACACATCGGCGATGATGGTTTGAAGTTTCTTCTTCGTGAGCAATTCGTCTACGAAGCCTACTTCTTCCGGTACGTACTGGTTGAAGATCACGCGACCTGCAACGGTCTCGATCATCTTCGTGCTCAGTTCGCCGGTCTTTTTATCTTTCACTTTCGCGCGCACTTTCACGTTGGCGTGCTTGGAGAGCTTGCCTTCGTTGAATGCTACGATGATTTCTTCTGCGGAATAGTAGGACTTGCCTTCGCCTTTGATCAGGTTGTCGGGCGTGCTCTTTCTGCCTTTTGTGAGGTAGTAGAGACCCAACACCATGTCTTGGGAAGGTACCGTGATCGGGGCGCCGTTCGCAGGGTTCAAGATGTTGTGCGAGGAAAGCATCAGCATAGACGCTTCCAGGATCGCTTCTTGTCCCAGGGGAACGTGAACAGCCATCTGGTCACCGTCGAAGTCGGCGTTGAAGGCCGTACATACGAGCGGGTGCAACTGGATAGCTTTTCCTTCGATCAGTTTCGGTTGGAAAGCCTGGATACCCAATCTGTGGAGCGTAGGAGCGCGGTTCAAAAGAACGGGGTGTCCTTTCAATACGTTTTCCAAAATATCCCAGATCACAGGATCCTTGCGGTCCACGATCTTTTTGGCCGACTTCACCGTCTTCACAATACCTCTTTCGATGAGCTTGCGGATGATGAACGGCTTGAACAATTCGGCCGCCATGTCTTTGGGCAGACCGCATTCGTGCAATTTCAATTCAGGACCTACCACGATAACCGAACGGCCGGAGTAGTCGACACGCTTACCGAGCAAGTTTTGACGGAAGCGGCCTTGTTTACCTTTGAGCATATCGCTCAACGATTTGAGGGCGCGGTTTCCATCGGAACGCACGGCGTTCACTTTACGTGAGTTGTCGAACAAAGAGTCTACAGCTTCCTGAAGCATGCGTTTCTCGTTGCGGAGAATCACTTCAGGGGCTTTGATATCGATGAGTCTCTTGAGACGGTTGTTGCGGATGATCACGCGACGATACAGATCGTTCAAATCCGACGTAGCGAAACGGCCGCCATCCAGGGGAACAAGGGGACGCAATTCCGGGGGAATTACGGGAACCATCTTGATCACCATCCATTCGGGTTTGTTCTCAATGCGTGTGCGGGCATCGCGGAAAGCTTCTACCACTTTCAAGCGTTTCAAAGCTTCTGCCTTACGTTGTTGTGACGTATCGGTAGCCGCTTGGTGACGCAGGTCATACGAAAGCGTATCGAGCTGTGTTCTGCTCAACAACATTTCCAATGCATCGGCACCCATCTTGGCGATGAACTTCTTGGGATCGTTGTCGTCCAGCAATTGGTTTTCGCGGGGAAGTTTGTCGATGATGTCGAGGTATTCTTCTTCGGTTAAGAAGTCGAGTCTCTTCACGCCGTCTTCTTCTTTCATACCGGGTTGGATCACCACGTACCGTTCGTAGTAGATGATCTGATCCAGTTTCTTGGTGGCAAGCCCCAACAGGTATCCGATCTTGTTGGGCAAGGAACGGAAATACCAGATGTGTGCTACGGGCACCACCAGCTCGATGTGGCCCATGCGCTCGCGACGTACCTTCTTCTCGGTTACTTCAACACCGCAGCGATCGCAGATGATACCCTTGTAACGAATTCTTTTATACTTACCGCAATGACATTCCCAGTCTTTCACAGGACCGAAAATCCGCTCGCAGAACAGACCGCCCATTTCGGGTTTGTAAGTTCTGTAGTTGATGGTTTCGGGTTGTGTTACTTCACCATGCGAGCTTTCCAGAATGGATTCGGGAGAAGCCAAGCTGATGGTGATCTTTGAGAAGTCGCTGTTGATCTTTTTATTTTTTCTGAAAGACATAAGCTGTGGTTTTCAGTGAGGGCCGCTCCTCTTACAGAGCGGCCTTACATTTATTTTTAACAGGACGGATGCGTTATCCTTCCGACTTAATCCATGGTGATCTCAAGCGCCAGACCTCTGAGCTCGTGCACCAACACGTTGAACGACTCAGGAATATTGGGTTTGCGCATGTTTTCGCCTTTCACAATCGCTTCGTATGCCTTGGCGCGACCAATCACGTCGTCTGACTTGATGGTGAGAATTTCCTGGAGGATGTGCGAAGCACCGAAGGCCTCGATTGCCCAAACCTCCATTTCACCAAAGCGCTGACCACCGAATTGTGCCTTACCACCGAGCGGTTGCTGTGTGATGAGGGAATAGGGTCCGATGGAACGGGCGTGCATCTTATCGTCAACCAAGTGGCCGAGTTTCAGCATGTAGGCCATACCTACCGTTACGGGTTGGTCGAATTTCTCGCCGGTGAGACCGTCGTACAAATACGTCCGTCCGTATTCCGGCAAGCCGGCTTCTTTCAATTCGGCTTGCACCTGATCCAGGGTTGCTCCGTCGAAGATCGGGGTTGCATATTTTTTGCCCAGCTTGTGGCCGGCCCATGCCAATACCGTTTCGTAGATCTGACCCAAGTTCATACGCGAAGGTACACCCAGCGGGTTCAAGCAGATGTCTACCGGTGTTCCGTCCAACAGGAAAGGCATGTCTTCTTCGCGTACAATACGCGCTACAACACCTTTGTTACCGTGGCGGCCGGCCATCTTATCACCTACTTTAAGCTTGCGCTTTTTCGCGACATATACTTTTGCCAATTGCACGATGCCGGTAGGGAGTTCGTCGCCTACTTCCAGCGTGAAACGTTCGCGTTTGAATTCACCGGCATACGAGTTGCGCTTCAGCAAGTAGTTCTTCACCGTCTGAGCCACCAGGTCGTTGGTGTGCTCGTCGCTGGTCCAGTTCTCCAGGCTGATGTCGGCAATCAGGTTCACTTCTTCCGGAACGTTGTAGTTGCTTTCGTCGCGGTAGATGTTCTTGTCAGGGAACAGGTTGTTGTCGATCACTTTGGCAGAGATCTTCACACCCTTGCTGATCAGTTCATCACCGAATTTATGCTTCACACCGTTGCTGGTCTTGCCATTCAACAGGTGGGCAAGTTTCTTGATCATTTCCTCGCGGAGTTCGGCCAATTGCTTGCTGTACTTGTTCTTCAGGGCATCCAGTTCTTTCTTCGACTTGGTGCGAACATCCTTGTCGCGTTTCGGGCGCGAGAAGAGTTTCGTTTCAATCACCACGCCTTTCAATGACGGGGGTGCCTTGAGGGATGCATCTTTCACATCGCCGGCTTTGTCGCCGAAGATGGCGCGGAGCAGTTTCTCTTCCGGCGTAGGATCGGTTTCACCTTTAGGGGTGATTTTACCGATGAGGATATCGCCTTCTCTTACTTCTGCACCGATGCGGATGATACCGTTCTCGTCGAGGTGCTTCACGGCTTCTTCGCTCACGTTCGGGATTTCCGAAGTAAGTTCTTCTTCACCGCGTTTGGTGTCGCGCACTTCGAGTTCAAACTCTTCGATGTGGATCGAAGTGTAAACGTCGTCGCGCACCACGCGCTCGGAGATTACGATCGCATCCTCGAAGTTGTAACCTTGCCAAGGCATGTAGGCCACGAGCAGGTTGCGTCCCAGGGCAAGTTCGCCGTTCTGGGTTGCATAACCCTGGCACAGCGGCTGGCCTTTTACCACCTTCTCGCCTTTTCTTACGAGCGGCGTCAGGTTGATACAAGTATCCTGGTTGGTTCTTCTGAACTTGATCAAGCTATAGGTCTTGAACTCATCATCGAAGCTGGCCATCTGTTGCTCTTCCGTCACTTCGTATTTGATGGTGATCTTCTTGGCATCTACAAACTCTACTACACCAGGTCCTTCTGCCAGGATCAAGGCGCGGGAGTCGAGGGCTACACGACCTTCCAGACCAGTACCTACGATAGGTGCTTCGGGTCTGATGAGGGGCACAGCCTGACGTTGCATGTTCGAACCCATGAGGGCGCGGTTCGCATCGTCGTGCTCGAGGAAGGGGATCATCGAAGCGGCCACCGACACGATCTGGTTGGGAGCGATATCCATGTAACGCAAGTCTTTCGGCTCGATTACAGGGAAGTCACCTTCAAAACGTGCTTTGATCTTTTCGTCGATGAATTCACCGTTTGCTCTGATGGCCACTTTCGCTTGCGCGATGTAGTGCGTATCTTCTTCTTCGGCCGTGAGGAAAATCACGGGCTCTTTTATTTTTACTTTGCCATTCTCCACCTTGCGGTAAGGCGTTTCGATAAAGCCCATCTTGTTCACTTTCGCGTGAACGCAGAGAGACGAGATCAAACCGATGTTCGGACCTTCCGGGGTTTCGATGGTACAGAGGCGTCCGTAGTGCGTATAGTGTACGTCACGTACTTCAAAGCCTGCGCGTTCGCGGGAAAGACCACCGGGACCGAGTGCCGACATTCTACGCTTGTGCGTGATCTCGGCCAGCGGGTTGGTTTGGTCCATGAACTGCGACAGCTGGTTGGTTCCAAAGAACGAGTTGATCACCGACGACAACGTGCGCGCGTTGATCAAATCAACGGGCTTGAATTCTTCGTTGTCGCGAACGTTCATTCTTTCTTTGATGGTGCGGGCCATACGGGCCAGACCTACGCCAAACTGCGAATACAACTGCTCCCCTACGGTTCTCACACGACGGTTGCTCAAGTGGTCGATGTCGTCCACTACAGCTTTCGAGTTGATGAGGCCGATGAGGTATTTTACGATCAGGATGATATCGTCTTTGGTCAATACGCGGTGATCGAAGCTGAGGTCGAGACCGAGCTTCTTGTTGATCCGGTAGCGTCCTACTTCACCCAGGTCATAGCGTTTCTCGCTGAAGAACAGGCTTTGGATAATATCGCGGGCCGTTTGTTCATCGGGAGCTTCTGTATTTCTCAACTGGCGGTAGATGTACTCCACAGCTTCTTTTTCAGAGTTGGAAGTATCCTTGGCCAGGGTATTGAAAATGATGTGGTAGTCGGCGATGTTGATATCGTCGCGGTGCAGGATGATCGACTTCACGCCGCTGTCCAGGATCACGTCCACGTCTTCGGCCGACAGGGTGTGATCGCGTTCCAGCAACACTTCGTTACGATCGATAGACACCACTTCACCGGTATCTTCATCCACAAAGTCTTCCGTCCAGGTCTTCAAAACGCGGGCGGCCAGTTTGCGGTCTACTACCTTCTTGAGGGTGTTTTTGCTAGCCTCTACTTCTTCAGACAGGCCGAAGAGGTCGAGGATATCTTTATCGGAACCATAACCAATGGCGCGGAGCAGCGTGGTTACGGGGAATTTCTTTTTGCGGTCGATGTAGGCATACATCACGGCGTTCACGTCTGTCGCGAATTCGATCCATGATCCTTTGAAGGGGATGATCCGGGCAGAGTACAATTTCGTTCCGTTGGTGTGCTTGCTCATGGCAAAGAACACGCCGGGGGAACGGTGAAGCTGCGATACGATAACGCGTTCGGCACCATTGATCACGAAGGATCCTTTCTCGGTCATATACGGGATATTGCCGAGGAACACTTCCTGCTCGATGGTTTCGAAATCTTCGTTGTCTTCGTCGTTACACGTGAGGCGAAGCTTTGCTTTCAGGGGTACGGAGAACGTCAAGCCTCTGTCGATGCACTCGTCCACATTGTATTTGGGAGGATCGATGGTGTAGTCTACGAATTCCAATACGAAGTTCTCGCGCGAGTCGCTAATGGGGAAGTTCTCAGCAAAAACCTTGTAAAGGCCTTCGTTCTGCCGTTTTTCGGCAGGCGTTTCAATCTGTAAGAAATCTTTGAAAGACTGGAGTTGAAGATCCAGAAAATCAGGATAGTCAAGGACTCTCTCGCTTGAAGAGAAATCGATCCTATCGTTTATAGTCTTCTTTGTCAAGGTGTTTAACGTTTAAGTTCTAAGATCCTGGACGGAGAACAATAGAAAAAAACAAGTCGTTCAGGCTGAGCGAGTTGTTCAGGTACAAATAGGAATAGACCCCGTCCTGATCCAGTGATCCGGAAACGGGGTCTAACCGAAGTTTGTTAGACGGTACCCTTCGTCAAGAAGATTACTTCAACTCTACTTCGGCACCAGCCTCAACGAGTTGCTTCTTAAGGTTTTCTGCTTCGTCCTTAGGTAAGCCTTCTTTGATAGTTTTGGGAGCGCCATCTACCATGTCTTTAGCTTCTTTCAAGCCAAGGCCGGTAAGTTCTTTCACCAATTTCACGATTTGAAGTTTATTAGCGCCAGCTGCTTTCAAAACTACGTCGAAGTTAGTTTTTTCTTCAGCGGCGGCAGCACCACCACCTGCACCACCAGCAGGAGCAGCTACAACGGCTGCAGCAGCAGGTTCGATGCCATAGGTTTCTTTCAGGTAAGAAGCGAGTTCAGTTACTTCTTTTACAGTGAGTTCAACAAGTTGATCTCCGAGTGCTTTAATGTCGGCCATTTTAGTAAAGTTTAATTAATTCGTTGTTCAATGATTATTTAGTTCCACGTTCTTCCAGTGCCTTCACCAGACCGGCAACGGTATTTTTGCCGCTAAGCAGGGCAGAAACAACATTTTTGGCAGGGGCTTGCAGTGCGGCAAGAACATCGCCGATGAGCTCGTTTTTAGATTTGAGCTGCGTCAGCGTTTTTAAGTTTTCGTCCCCGATAAACAGGGCCGTTTCGATAGACGCACCTTTCAGTACGGGTCTGCCTTCGAGCTTCTTGCGAAACTCGGTGATCACCTTGGCGGGCGTGTTGCCGACTTCTTTGGAGAAAATTACTCCGGAGAAACCTTTCAACGTCGCAAACAAAGGGGAGTAGTCCACTCCTTCTTGTCTTTCAAGAGCTTTCTGGATCAGAGTGTTTTTATACACTCTGTATTCCACGCCATTCTTGAAGCACAACCTTCTGAAGTTGTTTACCTGCTCCACGGTGAAACCGGAAGCGTCGGTAATGTAGAAGTGAGCGTGGTCGGCAAACTTTGCTGAAAGCTCGTCTATAATCTGTGCTTTTTCTTCTCTGGTCATGTTCTTATTGCTTAAGCGCCAGCTACGGAATTGGTGTCAACGGTAATACCCGGGCTCATCGTTGTCGACAAAGTGATACTTTGGAAGTAAGTACCCTTTGCGGATGCGGGCTTCAGCTTGGCAATAACATTGATCATTTCTGCGACGTTGTCCCGGATCTTATCGGCCGAGAAGGAAGCTTTACCAACACTGCAGTGGATGATACCTTGTTTATCAATTTTGAAGTCGATTTTACCGGCTTTTACTTCTTTCACGGCTTTACCAACTTCGAGCGTAACAGTTCCTGATTTAGGATTGGGCATGAGGCCGCGGGGTCCGAGGATCTTACCCAGCTTACCAACTTTTGCCATTACCGTAGGGGTACAGATGATCACATCGATATCTGTCCAGCCGCCTTCGATCTTTTGGAGGAAGTCGTCCAGGCCTACGTGTTCTGCGCCGGCATCTTTGGCTTCCTGAACTTTGTCAGGAGTGCAAAGTACCAACACGCGTACATCTTTACCGATTCCGTGGGGCAACGCTACCACGCCTCTCACCATTTGGTCAGATTTTTTGGGGTCTACGCCCAGGCGGATGTCAACGTCAATGGAGGAATCGAACTTTACAAAGGTGATCTCCTTTATAAGTTTTGAAGCATCTTCAAGGGAATACTCCTTCTCAGGATTGTATTTCGCAAGGACTGCTTTTCTGTTTTTAGAAATTTTCGCCATCGCTGTGATTATTTATCCCAAGGGGGAGTTCCTGATACTGTTATACCTAAGCTTCTTGCCGTTCCGGCTACCATTTTCATGGCAGACTCAACTTTGAATGCGTTGAGGTCGGGCATTTTAGTTTCGGCAATCGTTTTTACCTGATCCCAGGTGATCGCACCTACCTTGTTGCGGTTCGGTTCTGCGGATCCTTTTTGTTTTTTAGCTGCATCCAAAATCAGGATTGCGGCGGGAGGGGTTTTGATTACGAAATCGAACGACTTGTCGTTGTAGATACTAATCAGAACCGGTAACACCTGTCCGGGTTTGTCCTGCGTACGGGCATTGAATTGCTTGCAAAAGTCCATGATGTTCAGACCTTTGGAACCCAATGCAGGACCAATCGGAGGTGCAGGGTTTGCTGCGCCGCCCTTTACCTGTAATTTCAGATAACCTATAATTTGTTTTGCCATGTTATCTTAATCTAGCTTTTCAACCTGCATATAACTTAACTCGACCGGTGTGTTCCGACCGAAAATTTTCACCATCACGTTGAGTTTCTTCTTGTCTTCAAAAATTTCCTCTACCGTTCCGGTAAATCCACTGAAAGGTCCATCCATAACTTTTACGGACTCGCCCTTAATAAAAGGTGTTTCGAGTTTTTCCTCGAATTCGTCAATCTCATCAACTTTACCGAGAATCCTATTTACCTCTGATTGACGAAGAGGTACAGGATCCTTGGAAGCCCCGGTGCCGTTGTTACCGAGAAACCCAATCACGCCCGGAATGCTATTGACAGCGTGGTGAGCCTCCCCGTTCGAGAGATCTGCGGAAAGGAGAACGTAGCCCGGGAAGAAATTTCTTTCTCTCACCCGTTTCTTACCGTTTCTCATTTCGTATACTTTTTCAGAAGGGATCAGAACTTGCGGAATGAAATCCGTCAGTTTTGAGCGTTCGATCTCAGTTTCCAGGTAAGATTTAACTTTCTTTTCCTGGCCGCTGACGACCCTGAGCACATACCATTTCAGTTCGCCCATGATCTTCTGCATTAAAATTCTCTGTAAAACCACTTCAGACCTGATTTGAAAACCACGTCTACAGCGTATATGACTAAAGCAAAAATGGTGGAAGCTACCAACACCAGGATGGCGCTGCCTTGCAACTCACTGTATTTTGACCAAGTAACCTTGTTCTTGATCTCATCCCAGGACTCTGCGATATAGGTTTTTAACCTCTCCATTTGATTTTTTTAACTTTTTTGCACGGGTGGAGAGACTCGAACTCCCAGCCAATGGTTTTGGAGACCACTACTCTACCAATTGAGCTACACCCGTTTACCTAAAATATCGAATTCTGGCCTTTTTGACCTTCCTTTAGCGGGAGCCACTCAAACTCCTGAGCCGCACCCATGTACCTCAGCCCAAAAGGACTGCAAAGGTAAAACAATAGACCAGAAAACAAAAGCGTTCCTGAAAATTTTCAGAAACGCTTTATGCTTTGATTATCTGGAGGTTAGTCCAGGATTTCAGTCACCTGACCCGATCCTACAGTACGGCCACCTTCGCGGATAGCGAAACGAAGACCTTTTTCCATAGCGATCTTGTTGATCAGCTCGACTTCGATGGAGATGTTATCGCCAGGCATAACCATTTCCACGCCGGCAGGAAGCTTACACTCACCTGTTACGTCGGTTGTACGGAAATAGAATTGAGGGCGGTATTTGTTAAAGAATGGCGTGTGACGGCCACCTTCTTCTTTCGAAAGAACGTAAACTTCGGCTTTGAACTTCGCGTGGGGCTTTACAGATCCAGGCTTGCAAATAACCATACCACGACGGATTTGCTCTTTTTCAATACCGCGGAGGAGGAGACCTACGTTGTCGCCGGCTTCACCTCTGTCGAGGATCTTACGGAACATTTCCACACCCGTGATGGTAGATTTAAGGTTTTCAGCACCCATACCGAGGATTTCCACAGCATCGCCAGTGTTGATTACACCTCTTTCAATTCTACCAGTAGCAACCGTTCCACGACCCGTGATCGAGAACACGTCTTCTACAGGCATCAGGAAGTCTTTGTCGATCAAACGAACGGGCAGGGGAATATAATCATCCACAGCCTTCATCAGTTCTTCAACTTTTTCAACCCATTTCGGCTCGCCGTTCAGGGCGCCGAGAGCGGAACCTCTGATAACAGGCATCGTATCGCCAGGGAAGCTATAAGCGGACATCAGTTCGCGAACTTCCATTTCAACGAGGTCAAGCAATTCTGCATCGTCAACCAAGTCAACTTTGTTCATGAATACTACCAGGGCGGGTACACCTACCTGACGAGCCAAAAGGATGTGCTCGCGGGTTTGGGGCATAGGTCCGTCGGTAGCGGCTACCACGAGGATAGCGCCGTCCATCTGGGCAGCACCGGTAACCATGTTCTTCACATAGTCGGCGTGACCAGGGCAGTCAACGTGCGCATAGTGACGCTTTTCAGTAGCGTATTCTACGTGCGACGTGTTGATGGTGATACCTCTTTCTTTTTCTTCAGGAGCGTTATCGATAGAAGAGAAATCGCGCATTGAAGCCAGTCCTTTGGATGCAAGAACTTTAGTAATTGCTGCTGTAAGCGTAGTTTTACCGTGATCGACGTGACCGATAGTACCAACGTTTACGTGTGGTTTCGAACGATCAAATGTTTCTTTTGCCATATTTGAAAATCCCTGTTAAAGTTTAAAATTATAAGTGTTTGAAATTGTTTTTTACCTATTTCTTCGGTCCTGCCTGCTGCTGAACCTAACACCCTGAACATTTTAAGCCTTTGAAAAGGGTTTGCTTTTCGTTTTTGATGGATCCTTAGACGGTATAAGAGTCGCTACGTCTTACATGCTTCCTGTCTTTGAATCCTTTTTTAAAGGATGAGCTGTTGATGAGGATTGAACTCACGACCTCTTCCTTACCAAGGAAGTGCTCTACCACTGAGCTACAACAGCTTTTAAAATCCTGCCGTTCTCCTCTTTTATAGACTATCAACAGCCTAGTTGGTCAATTGGCGTTTTGGCTAAATAAACCGGGTTTTGGCCTGATTCCTTTTGCCGAGTGCTCACTGACCGGAGTCAAAATGAGCGGGAGACGAGGCTCGAACCCGCGACCTATAGCTTGGAAGGCTATCGCTCTACCAACTGAGCTACTCCCGCAATTTATTTAGAAAGGACTGCTTCCTTTCATGGAGCCGGTTGCTGGTAGAAACCGATTGTCCGATACTGCCCTCCTTTGCCAGGTCTGGTGGGCGGAGCCCGCCTTCGCCAAGGCTTCGGCGGGCCATGTGGGGGAAATAGGATTCGAACCTATGAAGTCATAAGACAACAGATTTACAGTCTGTCCCAGTTGGCCGCTTTGGTATTCCCCCAAAACTTGATTTCAGTACTTTTAAGAACGTTTGAAAGGCCCTTTAACGGGGGCTTTTCAAAAAAGAGAGTGCAAAATTAGACGCTTTTCTACTTTTTCAAAACTTTGGTGGAGAATTTCGTGGGAGAATAGTGGGTTGGGGGTGAAAATTGTTGGGTTTGGGCGTGGGGAGATCTTTGTGGGGTGATGATGAGCTAGGCTGGCACGTGCTTTCTTGTTTTTACCGCAAAGGCGGTAAGGACACTAAGAAAATGCAAAAATCTTGTATTGAGGAGCTATTCGAGAAAAAAACTACCATTCCAATTATATTCTGCGCCCCGATAAATGGTCAGTTTCAATGCAATAAAAATCATCAACAATACCATTAGAACCAGAACAGCACTTCTAAAACCTGAAAATTTTTTGCTAAAAAAAGGAAACTTAGTACACATGAGGAACTGACCAAAAATCCCAAGCAATATATATCGCCAAGACCATGACCAAAAGTAATGTTACCGTAAAAATCGAATATGACCACCAACAGAACTAGTGCAACAAATATTGCATATGAATTTTAAACCAAAGACGCATGATTATTCCCTTATAGGATGAAAAAGCTTATTGTTATTACAATATGAGGTCGATGAATTTTTGAAATTAATAAACTTAATACAACTGATCAGCCAGATCGCGTTGGCAGATTGTTAATTCCTCATCCACGTTTTCTATTTGAATAGCAGAGAAAAATCGATCGATAACTCAGTCGATATAAACAGTTTGCTCACCAAAGCATTTCACCTCAATTCTGTCGTTGACAACTTTCATTTCCTCAAAGATGTCCGGCAAGCCATATCGATGGATAATGACATAAGAATGTTTGTCGATCTTCATTATTTCCACTTCAGCGATTACGTAAATCGAGTCTCCAAGTGTGGTCGTGTAGTAAAAGAACGAGTCTAGCGAGACATTTAAAAGCACATTGCGAGTCTCAATATTTACAATGGCAAAATTCAGATCTATACCAATTGAAAAAACATCATCCGCAATCTCGGTTAATTCTGGCTTTATCAAGTCGCTTTGCCAAGTGAATTTGTACTTTGGATCTTCTCCTTTTGAAAGCATAACGTGCTTTCTATCCGCTAGTACATTGGCAAAAAGGATTTCGCAATCAACATTTGCAAAATCTTCTTTCTCTACTTCAATCAGTTCAACTTGCATATACTTAAGAATTAAAGTATTCTTTCATTACTTTCACGAGGTCAGCCTCTGATACTTCTCTGCCGACCAGGATAGTTTCAATCGTTTCATCGCCGTTTTTTTCATCAATTAATTCCAACTCGAAATAACATTGAAACTCATGTAATTCAATATAGTTGTAAGTAGAAATATAAATTAGATAATTTCGTTGCTTTAATCCTATGGCACAAATGTCCCCGTCCCAATAGGGAACAAATTCTATCGCGGAGAAGTCAATTTTTGACTTCAACCGCTCTATGAGCTCTATTATACTGTTATCCTTCTCTATCATTTTATTAATTACATTCTTCTGTTAATTGAGGGGAATCATTCGTAAGCTATCTTTTTTACAAATCCGCATGAACACAAAGTTTTTGCGATCTCAATCAACTGCGCCGAGAAAGTATCCGGAATGCTTGTGGACGGTATACAACGCTCCATCTATGTAAAGCTATACAGATAGGGCGCCTTGTGTGCCTTGCCAGAATACTGTTTGTCGTGTCGTTTCAGTTTGCCCGTGGCCAGCATAGTGCGTTGAAACGTTGTGCGCCTCAACTTGGTATCCAGAATGGCCTCGTAGACATGTTGAAGCTCTTTCATCGTGAAACGCTGTGGCAGCAGATTGCCGCCCACGAGCTTTCGGTCGAGGTTTTCGCGCAACGTGAGCACGGCTTTCTCTACAATGCCCTCGTGATCTAAAATCAATCGCGGCAATTCTTTTACCGGATACCATTGGCAGGAGTCGGAAAGCGCATCGGGTTTGGGCACGACGTCCTTATAGTTGATGAGCGCATAATAGGCTATGGTGATAAAGCGGTCCAGCAGCCATGGAAAGTCGCGTTCGGGGTCGTGGCCGTTGGCCCGCAGGATGGTCGCCATCACTTCCGGTTTGTAGCGGGCCATGGAACCGAAGGCGTGAAACTGTTCGAGGTAAATGTCGGAGAGCCCCGTGCGCTCGGCCAATCCGCGGCGCACCGCTACATCCAGGTCTTCGTCGCGTCCAACAAATCCGCCGGGAAGGGCGAACAGGCCCGTGTTGTGATATTCCATGATCAGGATCTTCAGCTCTTCGCCAGAAAATCCAAAAACAACAGAATCATACGCCAGGTGTGGCAAAAAGGCCCTTTCAGCCATGAATTTCGATTTTGTCCAAAAATAGATGGTTTTTAAAGAATTGCTAAGTATTATTGTTACAAAATGAGACAATAATGAAAACGATTACGCAAACCACCCTCGCCATGGTCATCATCATGGCCGTTTCGGCGACCCATGGGCTTCGGGCACAAGACAACTTTGGTTTTCCAGTGCGGGTAAAAATTGAGAACGGGACGATCGAAGGACTGTATGACACGAAAACCAGTCTGCAGACGTACTTCGGAGTTCCATTTGCCAAACCCCCGGTAGGTGATCTTCGCTGGAAGGCACCACAGCCTCTCGACAACTGGACCACCGTGAAAGAGACCAAGGCCTTCGGTCCACGCCCGGTGCAGGGCATTGTTTTTGGCGACATGAATTCGCGTTCAAAAGGCATCAGTGAAGATTGTCTTTACTTGAATGTGTGGTCGCCGGCCAAACGAAACGCGGCGGGCTTGCCTGTTCTGGTGTATTTCTATGGTGGTGGTTTTGTCGCAGGCGATGGCTCCGAGCCGCGATATGATGGCGCCGCCATGGCACAAAAGGGTATCGTGGTGGTAACGGTTAATTATCGTTTGGGTCTGTTTGGATTTTTCTCTCACCCGGAATTGAGCAAGGAATCTCCTTACAAGGCATCGGGTAACTTTGGTTTACTCGATCAGGCCTTTGCTTTGAAATGGGTCAACAAAAATATAGCTGAGTTCGGCGGCGATCCTAAAAAGGTGACCATTGCCGGCGAGTCGGCCGGCTCCATTTCGGTGAGCGCCCAGATGGTGTCGCCGTTGTCTAAGGGACTAATTGCCGGTGCTATTGGCGAGAGTGGCTCGGGGATCAGCGCGTTGGCCGCTGTTCCGTTGGCCGAAGGAGAGAAGCAAGGCGCTGAGTTCGCAAAAAATGCCGGCTATACTTCGTTGACCCAACTGCGCAAAGCCAGCACCCGCGAGCTGTTTGAAGCCTACCAGGAATCCAAGCGTTTTGGTTTTCCCCCGGTGATCGACGGCCACTTCTACACGAAGAACATGGCCGACGTTTTTAAGGCGCACGAACAGGCACAGGTACCGCTGCTACTGGGATGGAACTCGTCTGAAATTCCGGGAATGGCTTTCATGCAGGGGTTGCCGTATTCGGAAGAGAATTTGATCAAGAAAGTAAAGGAGGCATACCCGAACGATTTTGAAGCAGCCCTGAAAGTATATCCGCATGGCAATGCCAAAGAGATAGAGTGGGCGGCTACCAATCTCGCATCCGACAGGTTTATTTCCTACAGCACCTGGAAGTGGTTTGATCTTCATCGCAAAAACAGTAGCCAACCCGTGTATCGTTATCTCTACAGCAAGCTGCGCCCAGCGATGGCGGACAAGTCATTGACACCTGGACTCGCCGGCGGCACACAGCAGGGCGGAATGAAATTCGAACCCATCGGTGCCCCGCATGCCTGCGAGATCGAATACTGCATGGGCAACCTGCCGCTAGTGAAAGACTATCAGTGGACAGCCGATGACTACAAAGTGTCGGAAACCATGCTGAACTATTTCGCCAACTTTATCAAAACCGGCAACCCGAACGAGAGCAGTCTGCCCGAATGGCCGGCCGCACAACCCAACGAAGCCACACCGCCCGTCATGATCCTCGACACGGAATCGAAGGCGGTAAAATACGACGACGCTCGATATCTTTTCCTGGACAGCCAAGCGGCGAAAGTCGCTAAGCAAGCGCCGTAGGTCTTGCTGCATTTCGCGCGAAGAACAAAGCAAGCCGATGAGAGATGTCGGGGATGTTTTGTTCCTCGCGCTTTTTTTATTCGGTAGTTGGTTTTAGGGGTTTATTCATACATCCTTGCCGCCATGAGTATATCGGCAAAAATTCTCCAGTTAACATTTTCCGGAACAGGAAGGTTGTTGTTTATATAGTACCCTTCCATGTCTCCCGTCCAACGTTGCAAGGCCTCGAGGTAGTCGTCAAGATTTTTATTTTCCCATGTATTGGGGTTAGTTTTTAAATCGAGGATCAAGTCCCCAACAAACTTTATGAAGTCTTCTTTGGACCTTATTTCTTTCGTATTCATACTGCTCTGCGCTGATAAACTAAATCTGCTTACGCGTTAAATTTCTTTGGATAATGGCATAGCATTTTCGCAGACCGTGTTCAAAGGGGAATTATCCCGGAGTATAGCTTTGTACATTCGCCGATAAACTAAGTCTCCTTACGTATTGGATCTCTCTTTGAAAAATAGAGAACTACCTGGTCGCAAACTATTTCGATCTCTTCCTTACTGACCAACCTTCTTTTAAAACTCTGTTGATGTAAATGATTTACAAACTCTTGATCCAGGGGATAGTTAGGAAACTTGTCAAGATAATAAGGGAAATAAAATGGCCACACCCAGACGCCATCCGTATGAATACTATTTCCGCCAATCGGATGATTGGTCTCCAAATCAAAGGAATAGCCCATAAAGGCCAATACCATTGCACCATGCCCTAGATAATGGATGATCTCGGGTAATCGCTGAAGATCATTCTCGTAAACACTTTTCTTTATATCATCAAAGGAAAGTGATTCGGCAAAATTGTCGTCGTGTTCCTTAATGAATCCGATATACTTTAACGCTGGCATATTCAAAGTTTCTTATTCAAGAAAAAAATTACCATTCCAACTGTACTCCCTACCTCTGTAAATCGATAGCTTCAGTACCGTGAAAATCACTAACGAAATCATAACTACCAAAACAGCCACCCTAAAGCTCGAGAACCTGTTGACAAGAAAAAAGAAACTCAATATACCGGAAGAGCCAATGATAAATACCAAGTAGAATAAATCGCCGATTCCATATCCAAAAGTAATCTTACCAAAAACATTAAAAGTGACCACCAACACGATTAGAACAAGAAATACCGCATATGCAATTTTAAAATAAGCTCCCATCCTTTACCCTTTCGTCGCAATATTTTT
Organism: Chryseolinea sp.; assembly: GCA_036525235.1. Taxonomy (GTDB): domain Bacteria; phylum Bacteroidota; class Bacteroidia; order Cytophagales; family Cyclobacteriaceae; genus Chryseolinea. The sequence continues at coordinate 94,672 of DATDAV010000334.1, forward strand.
ACATCGCAATAATCTCCGTCACCACTCCATCGCCAAACTCCTTCTTAAACATTTCCAAAACGTGCGTTTTATGCATCGAAAAATCGTGTCGCATGGTCGGTGAATCAAACTCTACGAACAACACTTTATTTTTAATGTATATTTTTTTTGTGCGCTTGGCGATGGGCTTACCCACCATGCGCTCCCACGACGCCAACACATTGGCTTCGTCAAATTTATTGTTGAGGCGATAGGAGTTCAGCATCTCGCGGATGGCGTCGCCTACCGATTTGATATTGTGTTTATTGTCGCTCATACAGCTTCACGTTTCCTTTCTCGATGGTAAATACAGTAGCCTCCACGTGGATTTGGTCCAGCAAGCCCTGCGTGCGGTCGGGGCGGGCGTCGGTGATGAAGAGCTGGCCGAGGTCTTCTTTCATCAGCGCCAGCAGGCGGCTGATCCGAAAGTCGTCCAATTTATCAAAAATATCATCCAAAAGCAGGATGGGTTTGAAGCCTTTGTGGGTTTTCAAAATTTCGAACTGGGCCAGCTTGAGGGCGATGACAAACGATTTCTGTTGTCCTTGCGAACCCAGTCGTTTCAAGTCGCCTTGCTCCAATGTAAAAATATAGTCGTCGCGGTGGATGCCAAAGCTGGTGCGCTGGAGGGCGAGGTCTTTTTGACGGGTGCCTTGCAATCCTGCGGCAAAATCTTTTTCCTGCAAGGGTGACACGTACGCCAGATCGGTCACCTCGTTTTCCTCTACGATGAAGCGATAATATTTTCGGAACACGGGTAAAAATTCTTTCACGAACGCCAGGCGTTTTTCAAAAATGGGCATGCCGCGCTTCACGAGCACCTGGTCGTAGGCGTCGAGGGTGAGCCAGTCGGTGAGACCTTTCTCGTAGGCCATTTTCAGGAAACTGTTCCGTTGCTTTAGGGCGTGGTTGTATTGGATGAGATCTTCGAGGTAATGCTTGTCCAACTGCGAGATGATGCCGTCGAAAAATTTGCGGCGGGCCTCGCTGCCTTCTTTCACCAAGTCGACGTCGTCGGGTGCCACCAAAATGACGGGGTATTTGCCGATGTGGTCGCTGAGCTTTTCGTATTCATTCACGCCTTCGCGGAACACTTTTTTGGCGCCTTGCTGGACGGAGCTGACGATCTCGTTGGAGGAGTTTCCCGTGCGAAAGCCGCCTTTTACCATAAAATAGGGCTGTTCGTGTTGGATGCAGTGTTGATCGGTGGTGGAGAAGGCGCTTTTTGTGAAGGCCAGGTAGAAGATAGCATCCAGCAAATTGGTCTTGCCGCTGCCGTTTTTGCCTACCAGCACGTTGATCCGGGGTGAAAAGGTGAGGTTCGCTTCCGCATAGTTCTTAAAGTTGAGCAAATGAAGTTTTTCAAGGTGCATGAGAGAATTACACGGAAAGTTTGGCGAATGTTCGTTTGGGAATTAATTTCGCAACTCGGATTCAAAAATAGGGATATGCCTACGACAACCAAAGCGAAGAATGAGGCCGCCGTTGCGGCGAAGAGTGATAACCAGGAGTTCTCCAAGGAGACCTATCTCTACTGGTATGAAAGCATGCAGCTGATGCGCAAATTTGAGGAGAAAGCAGGTCAATTGTATGGCATGCAGAAAATCAAAGGCTTTTGCCACCTCTATATCGGCCAGGAAGCTTGCGCCGCCGGCTCTGTTACCGCCCTCCGCAAAGGCGATAAATGGATCACGGCCTACCGCGACCACGGCCACCCGCTGGCCCTGGGCACTGACCCAAAGGCCATCATGGCCGAGCTTTATGGCAAAGAAACGGGTACCACCAAAGGAAAAGGCGGTTCCATGCACATTTTTGATAAAAACGTAGGTTTTGTCGGCGGCCACGGCATCGTGGGCGCTCAGGTTCCGCTGGGAGCCGGACTGGCCTTTGCTGAAAAATATAACAAGACAGGCAATCTCTGCATCTGTTCCATGGGCGACGGCGCCGTGCGTCAGGGTGCTTTCCATGAGACCCTGAACCTGGCCATGCTCTGGAAGCTGCCGGTGATCTTTGTGATTGAGAACAATGGCTATGCCATGGGAACGTCGGTGCAACGCACCTCGAACGTGACGGACCTGTATACACTTGGCGAAGCTTACGATATGCCTTCCGAACCCGTGGACGGCATGCACCCCGAAGACGTGCACAAGGCCGTAGCCCGTGCAGCCGACCGTGCCCGCAAAGGCGAAGGCCCTACCCTGCTCGAATTCAGAACCTATCGCTATAAGGGCCACTCCATGTCCGATCCTCAAAAATACCGGACCAAGGACGAGGTGGAACAATACAAACAACGCGACCCCATCGAAATAGTGCGCAAAACCATCCTCGACCGCAAATTTGCCACGGAGAAAGAGCTGGAGGCCATTGACGCTAAGATCGTGGTCCAGGTGGACGAGAGCGTGAAATTTGCCGAAGAGTCCAAATTCCCCGATCCTTCGGAGGCTTTGACGGACGTTTACGTGCAAACGGACTATCCTTTCGTGCTGGATTAAGACCCCTTTTTTTAGAAGCATCTAATGTGTAGTTTTGCGCCCCCGACTGGTCGGGCAAAACGTAATAATGTCACGCAGAACCCGTTCCATTCCGGGTTGAGGCGGAAATAACTTGAATACAATGGCAAAAAAGGAAGAACACAAGCACGAACTTCTCGAAAATCCCGAGGCAATTAAAGACCGTCTGATTGGCGCCGAAACTTGGATTGAAAGCAATCCCAAGATCGTTGTCGGCATCGCGGTCGTTATTCTTTTAGCCGTTGGTGGATATTTTGGTTTCCACTATTATAAGAGCACCCAAAACGTGGAGGCCCAGAAAGAAATGTTCCAGGCCATTTACTATTTCGAAGCCGACAGCCTGGGCAAAGCTTTGGACGGCGACGGAAACAGCTTTGGCTTTCTCCAGATCATCGACAAGTACGGCATTACCGACGCAGGTAAACTAGCCAACTATTATGCTGGCGTGTGCTATCTGAAGCAAGGTAAGTATGAGCTGGCCCGTCTTTACCTGGAAGACTTCAGTTCCAACGATCTTTTGGTACAGGCCCGGGCCTATAGCCTGGTGGGCGACACCTATATGGAAGAACAGAAGTTTGAGGACGCTGCCAAATATTATAACAAGGCCGCCAACTACAAGCCGAACAAATATTTTTCACCAGCCTACCTGATGAAGGAAGCCTTGGCCTACGAAAAGCTGAACCAGAACGACAAGGCAAAAGAAGCCTACGAAAAAGTGATCACCCAATATTGGGAGTCTGCGGAGTATCAAAGCGCCCGCAAGTTCAAAGCACGTTTGGAAAACAATTCTTAAGCATATTTCATTTAATTTCAAGGGATAGATCTTCTATCCCTTTTTTTATTTCATCCCATTTTCCTCCAGGAAAACAAACTACACGTCTATGGCCGGTCCCTTGAAATCTGGAAAAGTAAAATCGGAAGTAAGTCTCTCCAAAAAGAAATTTGCCATCATCGTGGCGGAATGGAACGAAGAGATCACGGAAGCACTCTATGAAGGCGCCGTGGCGGGACTGACCGCCAACGGTGTAAAAAAAGGACACATCATCCGCAAAAATGTGCCGGGTACGTTCGAGCTTTCGTTGGGCGCTTTGTGGATGGGTGAGAAAAAAGATATTGATGCGGTGATCTGCCTGGGCTGCGTTATTCAGGGCGAGACACCCCACTTTGACTACATCTGCCAAGGGGTTGCCTATGGCGTTACCGAGGCTGCTCTAAAAACCCGCAAGCCGGTCATCTTTGGCGTGCTCACCACCTTGAACAAACAACAGGCGTTGGATCGCGCGGGTGGCAAATATGGTAACAAGGGTGAGGAAGCCGCGCTCACGGCGATTGGCATGCTCAACTTCTAAAATCATTTTCTTTTCCTTATCGTCATCCGCTTTTTTCGGGGCGTCTTTTTAGCACGCCATTCGAACACGGCCTCATTGGAAATGCTGCGGGTTTTCTTCACGTAGCGTTTGTATTTCCGGACGGCAACTTTCGGGACAAAATAATTTACACGGGTTTTGCGGCGGGTCTGCAGTGGGGCGGTATTGAGATACCGCGGGCTTTTGCGGGCTTGCAGATCGGTGCGATCATTGAAATCGAAACGGACGACGACCTCGTGACTCGTTCCCAAGCCAGCATGGCGTTGACTCACGAAGAGCTCGTTGCTATACCCAATGATCAGATTCTTATACACCTGAAATGACGTAGCCACGGAAACGACTTTTCCTGTGCGATAGCTTGCCCCGAACGTGACCTTCTTATTGAACGTGTAGTACAATCCCCCCTCTACCAAGTCGCTCACCGGGTTTAGCGAACGATAGGTGAGCATCGGTTCCACCACGTGTCGCTTGTCGGCCAAGGGGAGTATGCCTTGCACGTAGCCGGTGAAGAAAGGCTGGAAAACGTTTTTGCGTTCCGATCCCAGCCATCCGCTGATGCGATTGATGGATGCGCCCGCGCGAAGATAACGCGAGTAGTAGCTGACACCCGCTGAAAAATCAACACCGTTCGCGCCCGTGTACTTTGACAACAAAACAGGATCGCTCCACCCCGTCGCCTGAACATCAACACGCGAGGGCACGACGCGGTAGTTGTGATATTCGGCGGACACACCCAGGGAGAACGATTGGCGACTGGGCAAGATCAGGTGATAGGCGAAGGCGCCACCGATCGAAGATGTTTGAGACACGCCCACGTTGTCTTGATACACGGTGAGTCCCGTGCCAAAACGATAACCATTCACAGGAACATGTGCGCTGAGCAGGGTGGAGTTTGGCGAGCCTTGTATGCCCGTCCAATATTGCCGGCGCGAGAGCGTGATGGACCCCAGCGTGTTGCCCGCAACCGACGGGTTATACAAAAATGTGTTGGTGAGCTTTTGTGTGAAGAGCGGAATGTCCTGGGCGTGTACAACCCAGGCTGCTATGAGAAACAGGAAGGTCGCGAGCCGGCGCATCAATCTTTTACCACCGTTACTACCCGCGAAAATACGTTGTTTGTTTCCGTGAGCCTGACGATGCAGACATAGTTTCCGGCCGGCAGAAAATAGCCATCGATGCGTGCATCCCAGTCGTTGGCATAGCCTTTTTTTCGAAACACTTCGTTGCCCCAACGCGTGAGGAGCACGACTTCGTTGTCAGGAAATTTCTCCAGATCTTCCACGATCAGATATCCGTTTTGAGAATCGCCGTTGGCGGTGATCACGTTCTTGATGTTGTTCGAGGAGATGGCCGTTGTTACCACGACGTCCAGCGTGCTCGAGCCGGAACAATTATTCTCATCGACGGCGTTTAGCGATACAACATAGGGTCCGGGCTGGTCATAAGTGTGTTCGGGGTATTGCCCGGTGGATGCACCGCCATCGCCAAAATTCCATTGCCATTGCATTAACGGCGCAGTGGTGTTGTAGACCAGGTTGAAGGGTTGCCCGGCTACGACGACTTGAGGTTCTTCGATGGCAACGACGGGGTTGTTGTGGATGCTGATGATTTTCGTGGCCGTCGTTCCCGCGCCACACGGGTTGGTGCCGATGGCTTGTAGCTGCACCGCTCCTGCCTCTCCTCCTTGTTCGGCGACTATTTCTGCAACCCGTTCTTCTTCGCGCACGCTTCGCATCTGAGTGGGGAGTATCCATTGATAGTCGGTGGCGTCGGTCCAGCCAGACGTCTCGTAGATGTGTGTCGATCCCAGGCAAACGATGTTGTCGCCCGATATGAGGCCGGTTCCCTGCGGGACGGTGCGCACGGTTACGATGGCGTTTCCGTCCATGTCGGTTTCACAGAGACCGTCGACGGTGGCGTGAATCGTGAAGGTGCCGTCGCTGGCAACGGGGTTGGGATAAACAAAGGGACCACCGGGGGAAGTCAGTGTGATGCCCGTGGACTGTCCGTCCTGTTCCAGCTCATAATCCATATTAGGTTGACTATTCACTAGCCCTATCGTTACACCAACGTTGCCCAGGCATATTGCACCACCGCCGGTGACGGCAAACTTTTTTACTTCCGGCTCCACGGTAGCGGTGACGTCCAATGGGGGACCGGTGCAGCCGTTTTGGGTGGGCAGTATCGTATAGGTAACGGTTTTGTGTTGTGATCCGCTATTTGTCAATGCCTGGTGTATGGCGACGCCCTGCCCGGCAGCGGCGCCTTGTATTTCCGTTGGCGCCGCAACCGTCCACTGGTATTGGTCGGCACCTTGCAGGGCGACGTCGAAGTACTCGCCGTAACATAAGTTGGATGGGGATCGCAGGGTGGCTGTCGCGGTTGGGAAAGACTTGGTGGTGAGCGTTACGGCGGCGTCGGTAGCACAATTGGTAGATGTGTTGTTGACATTGGCACTCAACACGGTAGTGCCGGTAAACTGAAAGTTTGCCGGATCGCTTATCGAAGTACGGGGCGATGAAGTGAACCACGATACGGAAAGGCTACTGGGATCAGAAGCCGTCAACGCGTTGTTGAGGCTACTGAGATTGATGATCGCGGTACTGCCCGTTGGGGTAACACGCTCGCAAACCGTTTGGGCGAGCGGTGTCACGACTGGAGCAGGTCTTTCATGCAGGGAAAAAGTAACAGAACGACTTTGGCAATCGGCGTTTACCGTGCTTGTCACCGTGCATCGGAAACGCTTGTCGCCCAGACCAACTGCGTTTGAAATGGTCAGGGTACTTGAGTTCACTCCGCTGTAGGGCGAACCCGAAAAAATGTCGGCAAACCCCGACCCGTTGTCTTCTTGCCACTGGCGGGTTACCGCGCCCATGGAAAATACCCTGACCGAAAAACTTGTGCCTGCCCCGGAGCAGACGTCGGCGCTAACCGCCGAATTGGCTACAACGAACGAAGGCGATACTATGACGACTTGAACGGCGTTGCTCTCGCACTGCTGAAGAACGACCGGTGCCCCTGTAGGCGAGGTGCCCGACAAGTATGCTATCCGTTTAAAATAGTACGTGTCCGCATGTGCGGGCACCGGAAGATCTTGTGACGTCGCCGCTAGCGGGGCGTACCCGCTGTTCCGGGAAGTGGTCGAATATTCCCAACCGTAGAGGATGGTTAGCCCCGTGGTGGTGGTGGCCGGGGGTTGGCTGATGGTTGCCGGCATCGTGGTTGAACACAAGCCTGAAGGCTGGACGATGGTGTTGGTAATTCCAACACAGCTCACGCCCTGGCCAAGTACATACAAGCTTATCGTCAGAAAAAAAACAGATAGGCATGCTGTCTGCAGGAACGGCCTCATAATCGATTTGTTTTCCTGCAAAATATTTCACAGCACTGCAACTACATTTCAGTAGAAAGAAATGCAGCTGACTTTTCCACATCAAAAAATATCTGCATGACTACACGCCCACACCGTTTTTTATGATGTGACCTCGGTCGATTTTTCTCAAAAAGAAAAAGGCCATCCACAAGGATGGCCTTCTCAAAAAAGAATCGGATTTTGAACCGGTTGCTTCTTACATTTTGCTCACTACTTCTTTCGCAAACTCCGAGCACTTCAGCAGGGTTGCGCCTTCCATGAGACGGTGGAAATCGTAGGTTACGCGTTTTGCATTGATGGCGCCTTCCAGTCCTTTGAGGATAAGATCGGCGGCTTCTTGCCAACCCATGTATTCGAGCATCATGACACCGGAGAGAATTACGGAGCCGGGATTCACTTTGTCCTGGCCGGCGTATTTAGGTGCTGTGCCGTGTGTAGCTTCAAAGATGGCGTGGCCGGTTACGTAGTTCACGTTTCCGCCGGGTGCAATGCCGATACCTCCTACGATGGCGGCGAGTGCATCGGAGATGTAGTCACCGTTGAGGTTCAGGGTAGCGACCACCGAATATTCATCCGGGCGCAGCAAGATCTGCTGGAGGAATGCATCGGCGATGGCGTCTTTGATGATCAGTTTGTGATCGCCTGTTTGGATCACTTGCCAGGGACCACCATCGAGGTCAACTGCTCCGAATTCGCTTTTCGCCAGGGCATATCCCCAATCGCGGAAACCGCCTTCGGTAAACTTCATGATGTTGCCTTTGTGCACGAGGGTGACGCTGGGCAGTTTGTGCTCCAGGGCATACTTCAGCGCCGAGCGCACGAGGCGTTCCGTTCCGTCTTTGGAAACGGGCTTGATGCCGATGCCCGAATTTTCGGGGAAGCGGATCTTCTTATAGCTCTTCGGGAAGTTGTCTTTCAACAACTGCATGAATTTCTTGTTCTCGTCGGAGCCTTCCTGGAATTCGATGCCGGCGTAGATATCTTCCGTGTTTTCGCGGAAGATGACCATGTCGGTTTTTTGGGGTTCCTTCACGGGTGAAGGCACGCCTTTGAACCACCGTACGGGGCGCACACACGCATAGAGGTCGAGTTCCTGGCGGAGGGCCACATTGAGGGAGCGAATGCCGCCGCCTACCGGTGTGGTGAGGGGTCCTTTGATACCTACCAAATATTCTCTGAAAACGGTGAGCGTTTCTTCGGGCATCCAGTTGCCGGTTTTGTTAAACGCTTTTTCGCCTGCCAGAACTTCCTTCCAGTTGATCTTACGCTTTCCGCTATAGGCTTTTTCTACCGCTTTGTCGAATACCAGTTGAGATGCAGGCCAAATGTCTACGCCGGTTCCATCGCCTTCAATAAAGGGAATCGTAGGATTATCAGGCACGTTCAGCTTACCGTTGCTGATGCTAATTTTCTGATCGCTCATTGTTTGTAATGCGTTAAAAGTGAATGTTTTGAGATGCCCATTTTTTTGAGCGCGGAAAATTAAAAAATCTCAGCCAGAAATGAAGATATTTTTACTCGGCCTGGCGTTTATTGGTAAATTTCTCTATGAAATCGTTTTCCCTTGTTTTGGCGAGCAGTCTGGTGCTGCTTGGCCTCGGCGGCTTCCATGAACGGCCCCATCCTGTTGCAACGGTCTGCCTCAGTCCAGAAGAGAAGAAGCTCTATGACCTGATCATGGTCTACCGCCAGGAAAACCACCTGGAATCGATTCCGCTCTCTGCCAAACTCTCTCAGGTGGCTCAAACCCACGCACGCGATCTCTCCGAGCACTACACCTTCGATCCCAAGAACAAGTGCAATCCCCACAGTTGGTCGTCGAACGGAAAATGGACGTCGTGCTGTTACACCAACGACCACAAGAAGGCCTCCTGCATGTGGACCAAGCCACAGGAAATTGCCGGCTATACGGGCAATGGTTTTGAGATCGCCTATTACAGTTCCATCGGCGCCACGGCGAAAGAAGGACTTGACGGCTGGAAAATAAGTCCTGGTCACAATCCCCTGCTCATCAACAGCGGCACGTGGGAAAAGGCAAAATGGAAGGCTATTGGGATTGGTATTTACAAGGAATACGGGCTGGTGTGGTTTGGCGAAGTAGACGATGCTGTGGCTCCCGACACCTGTCCATAAAAGAGTATTAATTTGAATTCAGTTTCCCATTCCTGGACTCTCCTCCCCTCTAAAAAGGCCAAAACAGCACTATTTTAAGGTTTTATTCTCCTGGCTTGCAATTAGCATTTGGATACATAACACAACAAACAAATTGTTTTATGATCCTCAAGTTCATTTTCAGCAAGCTTTCTTTGGAGAGTCAGGTAAAATACCTCAAGAAAAAAGGTGTGGCCCTGGGAACGCGTGTGAAGGATGGCCGCAAAATCTACATCTACATGCTTCGGGACCTGTTCGTGGAGGTGATCTACCAAAACGACAACGCCGATCAAAAAGCTGAGAAGCTCAGCATGCTGCGCGGGTTGAAGAACCTGAACGAATACCTGGAAAACGAATTCAGAACTACTTTTTAATAGGAAATTGGGCCGGCGACTATTTTTTGCCGGCCAATACTTTCACCATGGTTTCGCCAATCTCGGCGGGTGATTCTACCACGGTGATGCCACACTCGCGCATGATCTTCATTTTAGCCGCTGCGGTGTCGTCGGCGCCGCCAATGATGGCTCCGGCGTGGCCCATTCTGCGGCCTGGAGGGGCGGTCTGACCTGCGATAAATCCAACGACAGGTTTCTTATTTCCCGATTCTTTGATCCAACGGGCCGCTACGGGCTCATAGTTTCCACCGATCTCGCCGATCATGACGATGGCGTCGGTTTCGGGGTCGTTCATCAGTAATTCTACGGCGTCTTTTGTGGGTGTGCCAATGATGGGGTCGCCGCCAATACCGATGGCGGTGGAGATGCCCAGGCCGGCTTTCACGATCTGGTCGGCCGCTTCATAGGTGAGGGTTCCCGACTTGGACACGATGCCGATCCTTCCTTTCTTGAACACAAAGCCGGGCATGATGCCCACCTTGGCTTCGCCGGGGGTGATCACACCGGGGCAGTTGGGGCCGATGAGGGTTACGCCGCCTTTGTTTTGCAGATATTTTTTAGCCGTCATCATATCCTTTACGGGTATGCCTTCGGTGATGGTGATGACTACTTTGATGCCTGCGTCTACGGCCTCCATGATGGCGTCGGCAGCGAAGGCAGGGGGCACGAAGATGATGGATACGTCGGCGCCCGTCTTGTCGACAGCTTCTTTCACGGTGTTGAATACCGGTCTTCCCAAGTGTTCGGTTCCACCTTTCGCAGGGGTTACACCGCCTACTACGTTTGTTCCATATTCAATCATCTGGCCCGCATGGAAGGAGCCTTCGGAACCTGTGAAACCCTGAACGATGACACGGGAATTCTTATTTACCAGTACACTCATGGAAGTTTGTCGTTTGCTTTTGAGAAGCACAAAAATAGGATAATAAACGTTTTGACCAAACGCGCCCGAAACAAGAAAAGCTGCCGGGTCAGGGCAGCTTTTCGTTATTTTTTAGGCGGTCGGTTTACTTTTTAACCAGTGTTTTTATGTTGTTCCGTACCAGGAAGTCGGTGTAGGCCTGTTGGTAGGCGGGTTCGAGTTTGGCTGCTTCCTGAAAGGCTGTGCCGGCGTCGACGAGGAGGTTGTTCTGTTCGAAGAAGGCGGCCTGGTAGAGCTTATTGATGGCGGTGTGTTCTGCAGTGGCCGCAGCAATTTCTGCATAGGGCGCCTTCAGCTTCTCCCGGTTTGCCTTGGATATTTTCCTGAGGGTATAGCCTTCCGACAACCGGTTCTTGTCTATTTTGGAAGTTACGGTCACCACGATGTTGCTTTCGGTGCCAAAGGCGGGATCGGAGAGATCCACTTCGACCCAAGTGTCAGAAGTTTCGCGCGTGACCAGTTCGTCGCCAAACATGGTCTTGAAAGCGACGATGTAGGGCTTCAGTTTCTTTTCGTCGTGCCAGCTAATGATCACTTTGCTACCAAACACGTCGGCACGCTCGGCTTTGTTGGGTAAGTTGATTTCAATGCGGTCGAACCCGCGGTCTACCGCACCCGTTGCGGCCAGACTATTCTTAGGCGATGTGGCAGAGCTGAGGACGAAGTCGGTGTACTTGTTCAATACGCTGGCTTCAGGTTTTACCTGCTTGGCAAAGTCGATCACTTTATAAGTGCCCGCAGGTTTCTTTACTTCAAAGGGTCTTCCGGCCGCCGTTACCAGGCCCACATATGAGTTTTCTGAAAGCTTCAACTCGTCGGCAGGCTTGAGACTCGCGCCAACTTTGAGTGGTTGCCAGGCGGAACCGGATTTCAATTCATTCTTGCCTTTGCTGACAAGCACTTTAAAAGCATACTCCTGCGCCTGGACCCGGCCGAGACCGACAAGCATCAGGACTGCCAATGCCAACTTCGTGGATTTCATGATGTAGATGGAGCGTTAAGGGTTTATTTAAAACAAAACTAATACAATCCGAACGAATAGCATATACCGGTAAAGAGCTTCTGGTCGCATCTCGCCGTCAGTTATGCTCAAATCGACGGCTTTTGGGGTGATACGCAATGACCGCGAAAGGGTTCGCGCTAAAATGATAAGCGTTTAAACTCCTTGCGATAATATTGGCCTCATCGCGAATGAAAAAGGCCGTCCTTTTGAGACGGCCCTTCCTATTTTTAAAACCAGTGCTTTGGCTATTTTTTCATGTTGTTGCGCAGCAGGAATTCGTCCAATGCTTCCTGATAAGTAGGGACGTCTGGAGCCAGTTGGATAGCTTCCTTGTAGGCCGACAGTGCATCGATAAGCAGTTTGTTCTCTTCATAGAAACCGGCCATCAGGTATTTGTTAAGCGCAGTTTGCTCGGTGGCACTGCCCATATCTGCTTCCAGTTTCTTTTTTACGGTGGCTTGCTCTGCCGGCGCCAGTCGTTTAATGAGGTGCTGCTTTGATATTTGCTTCGGGTCCGCTTTGGAACGCACTTCGACAAGAATAGCGTTTTCCTTTGCGTAATGGGGATCGTTCAAGTCTATTTTAAAGCTGGTTTCGGGTGTGTCGAATTTCACTAGTTCGTCGTCAAACATGTTTTTCAAGGTTACGACATAGGGGCCCGATGCTTTACTTCCATCCCACGTGATAATCGCGGTATTGTTGAAGATACCCGAGTATTGATTTTCGGGGAGCAAGAGTTTAATGGCATAGTTTTCACCGCGGTCTACGGCTCCCGTTGCGCTGAGGCGGTTCTTTTTATTTTCGGCCGAATTGCTACTGAGTATGAAATCGGTGTATTTGTTGAGTACGCCTGTGGAGGGTTTTATATCGTCTTCCAGTTTCTTCACCGGATAGTTACCTGCCTTTTTTAATTCCAGCGGTGTGCCTTTGCTGTGCACCAGGCCGACATAAGCATTCTCGCTGATCTTCAGTTCATCATTGGCGCGGAGACTGGCGCCCGTTTTCAGCGGTACCCAGTCCGTACCAGACTTTACTTCGTTCGCGCCCTTGGTTGCCAACACCTTGAAGGCATAGTCCTGTGCGGAGGCAAAGGAGGCGACCAAAGCGAAAAGAAGGGTCAATTTCTGCGTTTTCATGATTTTGAGTATTGAGGAGAATAGTTAAAGATACGTTTTTTTGGGGGACTCTTAAGGGGTTAATACTTCTTCCTTGTGCCGGGTAAACGGGAGGAAGTTTATAATTTTTTGGATGAGATTTTTGATGACACTCATGTATATCTCATAAACATCGCCGACGAGGGCCACGGCCGCCAAAGTGAGTGTTACATTCAATTTGAACGAAAACCAATGAAAGATAGCCACCATCAGCGCAGTATATAGTAAGAGTTGGGTCAATTGCAGCAATTTTGTAATTCCATCGTACCATGTCGGCCAGCGTGTGTTGATAAACGAAAATAATGCCACGTTGAGAAAGCAAAGCACGAAGGCCAGAAGTTCTTCTTGCCAGTCGGCCATTTCGTTGATAAAATTTCCATTCAGAATCATGGACACAACGTTGGCGTGAATAACGACACCAAACATGTCGGGGTTGGCTTTTCCAGCCATTTTTGTATTCAGGGGTGTATAGAATCTATCGGCCCATGAGGGGTCGCCAAACTCGCTGCCCAGAAATCCCATGATGACAATCTTGTCTTTAATCGCATTGGGCTCGAATTTTTCAGCAAGTATATCATTGACATCCAGCGCATAAAATCCCAAACGGAATTGCGTTTGCCCGTAGGTGTCCATGATGGTTCCTCTATAATTTATGATCTCTTTGAAATTATCTCTTTTCAGAAATTCTTTTGTCTTCACCGAATCGTAGGCCATCGCCATAGCGACAGAAAACGCATATTGAGGTTTCCCTTCCTTGTCGTAGAGTCGAGGATTAACCTGGCGGCAAGTTTTCGAATCCTCCTGAAAAGCAGCATCCGTGTCGAGGTTGGCAAATCCCTCGCCGTAGGCATTGACCGAAAAGTCAGAACGCCGCAATGAATCAAAGACACCTTGAGGAAGCAAAGTATCTTTCTGAATCGACTTAGTGACCAAAATTACATTTCCCGCTTCCTGTATTGCACTGCCCAACATATAGTTTCCCATAACGTCGCGCAAGGCTGCACAATTGATAGTATCCCTGGTATTTCCACGGCAATCGAAGAACGCGTCGATGCCGATGATCCTCGGTTTGTATTTGCTGATGATACGAATCTGCTCTGCAATTTCTCTGCGTGAAAGATTTCCAATATTCACCACAACAATGTTGGTGTCTGGCTTTGGTGTTTCGCGAAGCCTAGAGAAAACATAGTCGGTCAACTCCACATCGCTCAGGGCTACTCCGATGGAGTCGAAGGCGTTGAACATTTTCAGGTTGGTGAGTCCCACGATGCCCCACATGGCGAGGAAGACAAAGTTCGTTGCGATGAGGCAATCGAGCCAGAATTTTCTCATGATGATAAGAATGTATGAAGTAAATTTAGAAATTTACCTTGCATTACCATAGCCTCTTGAAACCACGACCCAGATCAAAACGCACGCTCACCGAATACACGGAGGGAATCCATCGTGGCAACCGCGTGCTGCTGGGGCAGGCCATCACGCTCATTGAAAGCACGCTTCCCGACGACCAGGCCCTGGCGGCACGGCTGCTTTCGGCCATCAGCCCAAAAACCGGTGGCGCTATCCGGCTTGGTATTACGGGTGTTCCGGGGGTTGGGAAAAGCACCTTCATCGAGGTTTTGGGCTTGTATCTCATTCAACAGGGGAAGAAGGTTGGCGTCCTCACGGTCGATCCGAGCAGCCCGTTGACAAGAGGAAGCATTTTGGGTGATAAGACCCGCATGGAAGAGCTTTCAAAAAATCCGGACAGCTTTATACGTCCCTCGTCATCGGGCAATGCCCTGGGCGGCGTGGCGCACAAAACGCGGGAGGCAATGCTGTTGTGTGAGGCCGCGGGGTTTGATGTGATCATTGTCGAGACCGTGGGCGTGGGCCAATCGGAAGTGTCGGTAAAAAACATGGTGGACTTTTTCCTGCTGCTCATGCTGGCCGGCGCCGGCGACGAGCTGCAAGGCATCAAGAAAGGCATCATGGAAATGGCCGACGCCGTCGCCATCACCAAAGCGGAGGGCGACAACTTTTCGCGCGCACAAGAAGCCCGGGCCGAATATCAACACGCCCTTCATTTATTTCCGCCCGGCCCATCGGGCTGGACGCCTCGCGTGGTCACCACCTCGGCATTGACCGGCGAAGGCATTGAAGGCATCTGGCATATGATCGAGGAGCATCACCGACACACAAAAGCGTCAGGGTTTCTCGACAGCCTGCGGCGGCAACAAAATGTGGAGTGGTTTCGTGAATATTTCAAAGATGCTTTGCAAGCCGATCTTCAACGGCATGCGGCGCTGAAGACATTGCGCAAAACGTTGGAACGCGACGTAGAGGCCATGAAGTTGTCGGCCCAGGATGCCGCACAAAAATTATTGGAGGCTTACCATCAGGCTATACGCGGAAGCAAGTCCTGAAACCAGAACGATTTCTCCACGCGCTCGTTTTCACCTTGCGCGTTCTTCTTTTGAAAACTGTATTGCTTCTTCACCACCTCGCCGGTTTTGAACGGCACCGGTTTCTTAAAAATCGGACCGTCATACACCAACGTGTGATACTCGCCGTTCTCGCCACACGGGTCCACACCGGGTCGCAGGTTTTCGGCGAAGGCCGTATCGATCGTATTGCCAACCTGGTCTTGCGAAAACTTGTCTGCGTCGGCCGAACAGATCACTGTCTTAAAACCGATTGCGATAAAATCATTCAAGAGCTTTTGCGTATCTATCTTCCACAGCGGATAAACAGAACTCAGGGACGTGTTCTGCAACAGTTTCTCGCGGAAAAGACGAAGGTCTTCCAAAAAAATATCACCAAAAACAACCTGTTCGATGCCGCGCCGGGCGCATTGTTTGTAGTAGGCGATCATCAATTTTTCGTAGGCATCGTGATCTTCACTGGGCGGCAGGTACAATTTTGTCAACGGCAAACCCAGGCCTGCGGCTTGTTGTTCGATGAGGGTTTCGTGCACGCCATGAAGGCCCACACGCCGGGTTTCCTCGTTCAAGGTGGTATGAAGATCCACCACGTGGTACTCGCCCGACGTGAGGATCTTATATAAAGCGAAAGCGGAGTCTTTACCTCCGCTCCAGCTTATCGTTACTTTTCTTTTTGAATCCATAAGGGCAATGACGGCATCCGTTTTTACAACAATAGCCTCGTTTCAGGTGATAAGCTTCCGTGAACACGACAAAGCCGTTTTCCATGTAGTATAATACAGGTTCGTCTTTTTCCTCATGTTCTTGGTCTTTCATCTAAAAACAAAATTGGTGGGACTGATGCCGGCCGTGAATGTTTTTTTGAGCTTGCCGTCGCTCGTGTAAATATATACTTTTCCTTCCGTGGCATAATTGATCGCGTCGCCAATCCATATTTCACCATTGTCAGGATCTACGTTCATGCCATATTGGGCTTCGATTCCTTCGGGCGTGAACAAAGGCGCTGTTGGCGCGGTGGTGGCCGCCGTGGAAATCTTGTAGAAGCTTCCGAAGGCGCTATAGATCAAGCCGCTTTTATCGGGTGTGATGGCGAGGTCTGTGTCCACCGACGTACCGAGATCGATGGTTTGTTCTTTTTCGAACGAGGAGGGGTTAATGCGATAGAGTTTGGCATTGGCATCGTCGTTGGCGAGCACCCAAAGTTTATTATTGTTGTCAACTACCATACCCACGGGAACGCCGTCCAATTCTATGTTGTCGATGAGTGTGTTGTTCGAGGGATCGATCACGGCCACGGTGTGGATGCTGGCATAGCCGGAGGCTCCTACAAACAATTTGTTGCCTGCATACACGATGTTTTCAATTCCTTCGTCGGTGGCGATCTTTTTTATTACTGTATTATTCGTCAGATCGATTACCAAAACGTAGGAGTCCACGAGATTGTAATTGTCGTCGTAAGGCCCTTGAACAGTGAGGTACCCCTTGTTGTCGACAACTTCCATGTAGCGCGGTTGAATGATCTGGTCGTCGGTGATCGAACCAAGTCTTTCAAAAGTTTCGGCATTGGCGATCTCGACCTTATTATTGCCGTTCACCACGATGTAGGCCTTATCGTCGTGGAAGATCATGGATTGCACGACGTCGCCCGCGTATTGCCCGGCGGCATTTCTAAAGATATTTTGCTGCAGGGTATCGGCTTGTTCATTGTAGTATGTGATCGTGCCTGTGCCCGTCATAAACTTCCCTTCATTCAACACGAAAGCACCGTGCTCGTATTTGCCCTGAGGTTTGTCGTCATCATCGTTACAAGCCCATAGGGTTGCCGCCACGAACAGCACGGCGAAAATTCGTCGCATGTTTCTCGTCACATTAAAAAAAGAGGGTTTTCCGGACGAATCCGTTTTGTACTGAATGTTCATTGTTTCTTACGATTTAAGTGATAGGAAATTTTCAAGTTAAAGTTGCGGCCCGGCATGGCCCGACCGGCATAAAGCTGATAGGTTTTATCAAACAGGTTTTTTACCTGGAAAGAGAGCGTGAAATCGTGTTGGTTCTGTGTCCACGACTTGTTGAGCGACAAATCGGTCAACACAAACGGATCGAGGGCATACACCGACGAATTGGATGATTCCGTGAAACGTTTGCCGGAATACTGCAAATACACATTGGCCGACCACGTTTTATAAACAGCGCTCGCCGTGCCCGAGCCGGTGTGGATGGGGGTATAGATGAGTTGCTTGCCCACCGCGGCCGCGTCGGAGTCGTCCGTCTCCAGTGTGATAGCCTGGGTGAATTGGTAGGATAGCTTGGCGTGGAGCATCACCATTCCGATGTTGATCTGGTCTTCTATGCCCGCTTCGATGCCGTCGGTCCTCACTTGGTTCACGTTGCGGGGACGGTATATGCCTTGTTCCATCGGGATCCATTGGATCCATTGGTCGATGTGCTGATAAAATCCACGGGCATTGATCTTCCAGGTGTGATAACGCCATCCTAATCCAGCCTCGGCGGCGTAACTGGTTTCGGGCAGGAGGTCGCGGCTGCCGGCTTCTTGCCAATAGCGGTCGTTGAATGTGGGTGCACGGAAATTTTTGGAGCCGTTCACACTCAGCAGCCATTGTTGTGCAGAATTCTCGAACAACACCACGTCGGCGCCGATGTAGGGCAGCAAAGGGGCGGTGACGTGTGTGATGAAGGGTTGTCTTAAATTGACTGACGCTGATACTTTTTTAAATGTCTTTTGGACGGCGGCGGCAAGATCCACGCGATCTTCTTCCGGAGCCGTGGGCCCGTATTCTTTGACCTTACCGATGATATGATTCCACTCGGCGCTGCCGGAGATGTTCCATTGATTTTTAAATGTGTACTGATGGCTGGCCGAAGCAATCCAGCGTACAATCTCGCTCAGCGTGCCGTTGTAAATGATCTTGTCGTCGACGAAACCGCCGCCGATCTTGGATAATCCCCGCGTAGTGTTCTGTTCGTAGAAAACACTGACGCGATGGTTGCGGTCGTCTTGCTCGTCGCTGCTGTTGTTGTTGCCGATGGTGGGCTGGATCTCTTTGTGGGAGTCGTTGAACCAATAGTCGACAGTGATGCGGCGGGCTTCGGAAAAAGAGTATTGCGCATGCTGCACGAAGCCTTGTTGCCAATACGCCGCATGGGGCTGCCGCTCGCCATACCCGGGAATGGGGAAGTCGTTCTTGGCCTGCACGCGGTAGAGCGACGATGAGGAAGAAAATTTTCCGACGCGGAACGAGCCCTTCAAGGAGGTGAAGTAGCGACCAAAGCTTCCCACCTCCTGGCTGACGGATAAAATATTGGTTGTCGTACCCGTGGACGACAGCAACACCGATCCGCCAAAGGCGCCACTGCCAAAGCGCGCACTTCCTCCACCGGCATGCACCTTCACATCGTCGAAGGCTATCGTGGGCAAGATGGAGAAGTCGGCCTGGCCGAGGGAGAAGCTGTTGATGTTGATGCCGTTCCATCGTACGGCCACGTGCGATGGCGATGTGCCGCGCATGCTGATGCCCGACAACATGCCGTTGCCATAGTTTCTGAAATAGACTGGGAATTGAAACGCCAATATTTCTCCCAGGTGACGCGACTCTTGCTGCGTTCTTAATGCCGAGTCGAGGGCATAGAATTGACCGCCTGCAAGGTATTTTTCATCGGGGAGGCCGTAGACCGTTACCGGCTTCAATACAACGGAGTCGCTCTGCGCTTTCGCGAGGAAGCCGAGGTTGATACATCCCAAAAAAATACCCAATCGCAAAAGCATAGCGCGTTTGAATGCGACGGATGCAAAACCAGATAGAGCCGGAAGCAAGGGCTTTCGAACACTCCTGACCTTTCACCCGAAAGTCAAAAATTAAAATTTGTAAGGACTGATGGCAGGTCTCCTGGCTTTTCACATCGCTGACGCCTTCCCATCCGCCGGTGGGCGAACAGTGGCTAATTAGAGAGTCAGCGATAACTATGTGAATTACAGTTGCGGGGACAGCTCCGGAATTGACGTGGGTCGTACCGGTATTCCCTTTTAATCTCCTGATGCTGGTGCAGCAAGAGAACCATGAATCCACAACAAACATACTATGCAATTCTGTAAAACCAAAAACCTCTCCATTCCTCTCTTATCTTTGCGGCATGAGATCGACTTTTATCCTTGTCCCTTTTCTTCTACTTGTTGCTTGTTCAACCCGAAAGACTGAAGCGCCTCCCTCCCCCGCCAGCACTTCTTCGGCCACGACTTTGCTTTATGCCGATGGCTTCTCCGTTCGCTATGAAGGCAATGTGAAGCATGTGGAGGTGATCCAGCCGTTTCAAGGCGCTACGTCGGGCTATAAGTATTTGCTCGTGCCCCGCGATGAGAACGTTCCGGCGCATGCCGATGACGAAAAAGTGATCCGCATTCCTTTGCAATCGATCGTGTGCACGGCTACGACACATATTCCGTTACTCGACTACCTGAACGAAAGCGACAAGCTAACGGGCTTCCCCACCACCGATTATATCAGCTCTGAAAAAATGCGGCTGCGTATTGATTCCGGAAAAATACAGGAGTTGGGTGTTGACCAAGGCATGAATCTCGAGCGCCTGGCCGTGTTGAAACCCGACATGGTGATGGGGTATAGCATGAACTCGGATTATGGTCAGTTTAAAAAAATGGAAGAGTTAGGCGTGCCTGTGGTTTTGAATGCAGAATATTTGGAGAAGCATCCTTTGGGGCGCGCCGAGTGGATCAAGTTTATGGCGCTGTTCTTTAACAAGGAAAACCTTGCCGATTCTGTGTTTCGATCCATAGAACAAAGCTATCTCGAAACAAAAGCCATGGCCGATCGCGTCACCTCGCGACCTTCGGTATTGAGTGGCGTGGTGTATAGCGATGCCTGGTTTCTTCCGGGAGGAAAAAATTATGCTTCTACCATCTTAAACGACGCGGGGTGTGACTATTTGTGGAAAGACGATTCCTCCAGCGGGTTTCTTCAATTGAGCTTTGAGTCGGTTTATGAAAAGGCGCATGATGCCGATCTTTGGATTGGGTTGGGCAGCTACGCTTCGCTTCGCGAGATCTCGGCGGCGGACCGGCGGTATGCGAAGTTCAAATCTTTTATTGAAAAGAAAGTCTATAATTATGATGCGCGAAAAGGTGCAAAGGGTGGGAGTGAATATCTGGAGTTAGGGTATTTGCGGCCGGACATCATTTTGAAGGACTTGGTGAAGATCGCACATCCGGAGTTGGAGCCGGGGTATGCATTGTTTTTTTATCGGGCTTTGGAATAGGTTGAACCGCCTCTCCATCGCTAAAGCTACGGCGAGCAAAGAAAGGCGCAGAGACGAAGGTTAGGCGCAAAGGTTTTGATACTCCTTTAGTCGAGGCGAGTGACGTCTACCTTTACCGTTAGATTTTGTTTGCCTGAGCTGAAGACGATGCCTTTTATGGGGGCCACGTCGTGATAGTCGCGGCCAAAGGCAACCGTGATGTGATTGTAGGTTGGCAGCAAGTTGTTTGTAGGATCAAACTCCACCCAACCGATGGACGGAAAATAAACCGACACCCAGGCATGCGATGCGTCGGATCCTACCAGCTTCTCTTTGCCTGGTGGTGGCAACGTCTCGATATAGCCGCTCACATAGCGCGCGGCGAGGCCCATGTTGCGCAGGCAACTAATCATCAGATGGGCAAAGTCCTGGCACACGCCTTTCTTTGCCTTCACCACAAATTCTACCGGCGTGTTGATGGTGGTGAACCCGGGCTTGAACTCGATGTTCTTATAAATTTTCTGCATCAGCGCGTGACAAGCCGACCACAAGGTGGCATCTTCCGCAAAACAATCTTCCGAAAATTTCTTTATCTCTTCGCTGTAAGGAATGTAGGTCGATGGCAACGTGTATTGAATAATCTCAAACAGTTCGTCGTCTTGAGAGGCCAGGCGTTGTTGCATCTCTTTCCACAACACGGGCGAGTCCAGGGCGCGGTCTGCGTTGGGTCGGCCTTCGAGGTTCACTTCGCTTTCAGAGATGATCTCCAGGTGGTCGTGGTCAGTGTAGGATGAGAAGAACAGAACGGTGTTGCCAAAAAAATCTTTGCGATACGTGAGGTCGTCCGGTGGGGGCTGGATCTTTATCTGGGAAGAAATGCAGGTATGCTGGGGAAGGTTCAACGGCGTGAGACATACCCGGTTGTGGCAGAGACTTACGGGGTCCTGGTAGGTATATTCGGTAACGTGTTTTACTTTATATCGCATACGTCAATTTTATACCTCCAGTTTAAAATTGTCTTTTGTGCCCTGGTATTGATAGGTAGAGTGACTGAAATACCAAGCCGTGAGCTTCACCGACAGCAACGATATTTTTGAGCTGAGCACTTCGCACACACGATCCAGCTCTAACCTGAATTCCAATTCCTTGTCCACCGCCATCAGTGCTTCCACGTTGATAAGGCGCACCAGGCTATAACACTCGAACACAATGTTGGAGATTTCGCTATCGTGGGCACCTTTCTCTTTTTGCGGAAGCTGTTCCACAAATTTCAGCAACTGTTCCAGTTGCGACAGTATGGAAATCGGATTCTGTTTGTTTAGGAACAACAGGTCAATGGCCGGCGCAATGTCGAAATAGGTGCGATAAACCGATCTGTAGTTGGACAAGTTCTGGTTGCTCACCAGCAGTGCTTCCAAGATCTGAAACTCGATATGTTCTTCGTATTGAAACGTGAGCAGCGCCCGGTATTGGGTAAGCTCCAGCGAGATCTCCTCGATGAGTTGGCCGATGCGATACATCAACCATCCTTCGCCTCGGTACATGCTCTGACGATTCATCTCCAAAAATGACAGCAAGCTTCCGTTCAGTTGATCCAACAAAGTAAACACGTGGCGTATGCCTTGTGGCTCCAGCACGGCCAGCTTGCGCTTGGTGTCTTCCATGTCGTCGATGATGCGCCAGTTGTCGATGGACCAACGGTCGCGTACGGCGTACATGGCTTTCAGCAAATTGTTCACCGTAAACACGATGCTACCGTTCTGGTTCTGATCACAGATCAGCTTATGGATTTCATTAAGCCGGTCCTCCACGGTGACGGTCTCTTCTTCTTCCAGGAAGCCGGGATAGGTGCCGGTGATGTGTGTGATGGTGTGCAGCAACGCCCTTTGCGCTTCGGACTCCTGACTGTTGCCGCCGTTGCCACCTTGTCCCAGGTTGCGCAATACGATCCGGATGAATCGCGACGTACGGACCACCCGTTGTGCATAGCGCCCCACCCAAAAAAGATTCTCTGCCGCGCGGCTGGGCAATACGGCTTTTCGTTTCAAATCGGAATGATGGAGCAGCGACGGCGTGTTGCTTTTCACGGAAGTCTCCACCCAAGTATCTTTAGCGATGCCCCCATCCTGGTTCGACACCAGGAAGCTTCCCTTCTCGGGAGAACAACGCGTGAGGCCGCCGGGCATAATATCATACCCGCCATTGGCCGCCACCAAGAATGTGCGCAACACCGTGTAGCGCGGTTCCAGTTTTCCTTTTGTGAAGACCGGTGATGTTGAAAAACCAACCTCCTCCTGACCCACATATAAATAGGGCTGCGCTTTCATGCGCCGGATCAAATCGTCTTTTTGTTGTTTCGAGAGATGGCTGCCGATGACCGTTCCCGATCCGGTTGTGCGATCTATTTTTTTGATGACGAGCTTATCGATGTTGTCGATCACAAAGCCCATCTCCTTGGGTTGCCCACACCACCAGGTGGCCACCATTTTGAAAACAGGATCTTCGTTTAGAAAATATTTGAACACGTTGTGCATGAAGGCCATCAATCCCGTGTTCTCCAGGATGCTGCTTCCCAACGGATTGGCTATCGACACATTGCCTTTGCGGATGGCTTCCAACAAACCGGGGATGCCCAGGTGCGAATCTTCGCGAAGCTCCAATGGATCGCAATAGCTGTCGTCGACACGGCGCAGGATGATGTCTACTTTCTCCAGGCCTTCCACCGTTTTTATCCACACAAATCCATTCCTCACCACCAGATCTTCGCCTTGCGCCAGGGTGAAGCCCATGTAGGAGGCCAGGAAGGCGTGTTCGAAGTAGGTCTCGTTGCGCGGGCCTGGTGTGAGCAGTACCACGCGGGGTTGCTCCTTGCCTTGCGGGGCAATGTCGAGGAAGGCTTGCATCATGTTGTTGAAGAAGCCTCCGAGTTTGGTCGTTTGGTGATTGCGGAAAAGCTCCGGGACCACGCGGTTCAAGGCGCTTCGGTTCTCCAACGCGTAGCCCATGCCTGACGGGGCTTGTGTTCTGTCTTTCAACACCCACACTTTTCCATCGGGGCCGCGCGACAGGTCAGCCGCGTAAAGTATCAGTTGGTTGGCACCGGGTAATTTTATTTTATCGCAGGGGCGCAAAAATCCGGAGTGTGCGTAGATTAGTTCCGGTGGGATGATCCGTTCCTTCAACAATTTGCGCTCACCGTATAGATCCTCCAAAACTTTGTTGAGCACATAGGCGCGTTGCTTCATGCCGCGCTCGGTGATGCGCCATTCGGCGGCCGAGATGAGCAGGGGCATCGTGTCGAGCAGCCAGGGGCGGTTCAGACCGTCGGTGTCGCCATAGACGTTATAGGTGACGCCGTTCTCTTTGAGGAGCTTTAGCAATTCCTGCTGGCGGCTTTTTAATTCCTGGGGATCGAGTTGCTCGATGTTGTGGAGCAATCTTTTCCAGTGATCCTTTACTTCACCCTCAAACCCAAAGCACTCATCCAGTTGTGTGCGGTTGGCAAAGTAACCTCGCGTCCAGGTTTGCAGCGGGGTGTTGGGGTTTGTGCTTTCCATTCGGTGAGGGGCGTCAGAATTGCCGTAAATCTAGTGTATGTGGATACTCGGGGCTTACTTTTATTGCAGGCGGGTCAAATTTCCTTGGAATCTCGTTCTTTTCCAAATATCGGCCAACGCCCGCCACGAACGTTTCGCGCGGTGTGACCGGCCCTTGCGTGTGGCCTTCGCTCCAAAATCGACTGATCCTTCTTCCCTCCGCTTCAAACGCGTTGACGGGAAACGTATCGTAATTTCTTCCTCCGGGATGCGCGACGTGATACGTACACCCGCCGATCGCCCGATTATTCCAGGTGTCCACTATATCAAATACCAAGGGCACATCTTTCCCCAGCGTTGGATGCAAAGCCGATGGCGGACTCCAGGCGCGATAGCGCACGCCGGCCACATACTCGCCTTTCACGGGTGTCTCCGACAACGGTACTGGTGTGCCGTTGCAGGTGATCATGTAGCGGTCCTTATTGAAGTTCTTTACTTTGACCTCGATCCTTTCCACAGAAGAATCCACAAATCGCGCAGTGCCACCGCTGACAGCTTCTTCGCCCAACACATGCCAAGGCTCTATACCCATGCGCAACTGTAGTTCCATATCCAGCAAGGTAATTTTTCCGTGCAGTGGAAAACGGAATTCAAAGAATGTATCCAACCATGCGAGGTCGAATGGATAGCCCGCCTCGGCCAGGTCGCGCGTCACTTCTGCCAGGTCTTGTTGCACATAATGCGGCAACATAAACGTATCATACAACGCCGTGCCCCAGCGGACGAGCTTGCGCTTGTAGGGTGTTTTCCAGAACCAGGCCACGAGGCTTCGCAGCAACAATAGTTGAACGATGCACATCTGTTTGTTTGGCGGCATGTCGAAGGCGCGGAACTCCAGGATCCCGAGTCGGCCCGTGGAACTGTCAGGAGAATACAGTTTGTCGATGCAGAATTCTGCGCGATGCGTGTTGCCCGTGATGTCGATGAGTAAATTCCGGAAGATGCGGTCTACCAACCAGAACGGCACGTCACCTTGCTCGGGAATCTGGCTGAAGGCAATCTCCAATTCGTACAACATTTCCTGCCGTCCTTCATCCACGCGTGGCGCCTGACTGGTGGGGCCGATGAATTGTGAGGAGAACAAATAAGATAAACCGGGATGATGCTGCCAATAGGTGATGAGACTTCGCAACAGATCGGGCCGCCGCAGCAAAGGACTATCTGACGGCGTAATGCCGCCGATGGTGATGTGGTTGCCGCCGCCCGTTCCGGTATGCTTTCCGTCCAGCATAAACTTCTCGCTGCTCAAACGGCTGAGACGCGCTTCCTCAAAAAGAATATCGTAGTGACTGACCAACTCTTTCCAGTTTTTTGCCGGATGAATGTTTACCTCCAACACACCGGGGTCAGGCGAAAGTCCCAGCTTGGTGAGACGGTTGTCGCGCGGGCATTCGTAGCCTTCAATCACGACTTTGAGTTTTAATTTTTCCGCGGCGGCTTCGATGGATGCCAGCAGGTCCATATAGTGTTCTGCATATTGCAGCGGTGGCATGAAGAAGTAAATCTTTCCATTCCGCAGTTCGATACACAATGCCGTCTTCACCGTGTAGCCATCGAAGGTGGTCCCGGGTTCTTTCGACACTTCTTTCCTTTCCAATTTTTCCTTCAGGTCTTTCGGCGCTTCTTCTTCATCCAAAGTCGTAGTAGCAAAAAATTCTTTTGGAAGTACTCCGGGTTTTATTTCGTAGAAATAGCGGTGCTGAACATGACGATGAAAATCTTCCAGGTTTGGCAGAGTTTCAAAGGTGCTGCGTTCCACTTTGCGTTGTGTTCGCTTCGGACTGGTATACAGCAATGACTTCAGCGGCAAACGCAAACCGATCGGTGAGTTACCCGGAATGAGCACCAGGTGATTGTTTCTGAATTCCCATTTGCACGAAAGCCATTGATTGTTCCAGTGATTCCATTCCAGGGGGATGACATATCCGGCTGGAGTGGCCATGCCGTTGACCAGCAACTCCGCCAGTTTTCTGCGCTCCAACGGATCGTCCAGGTTGGCGCTATACGGATCGATGTTCACCGGCACTTTGCTTTCTTCCCAAAGAAAAAAGAACGCGTCCTCCAAGGCCGGGTGTACATGTTCGGCGGGAATATTCAAGAAGCGGGTGATTTCAACGGCAAGCCTATGCACATCTTTAATCGTAAAGGAAGAAGCATTGTCCTCCAGATCCAGCAAGGCATCGTTCTTCCAGATGGGCAGGCCGTCGTTTCGCCACAGCGCGGTGTATTGCCACCGCGGCAGCGGCTCGCCGGGATACCATTTTCCCTGGCCGTAGTGCACCAGGCCACCTTTACCAAAAGTGTTCTTCAAGCGCTTGATCAGTTGCGCGCCCAACGCTCTTTTGTGCGGACCGTCGGCGGCAGTGTTCCATTCTTTTGCTTCCATATCATCCACAGAAACAAAAGTGGGTTCGCCGCCCATGGTGAGGCGCACGTCGCCGCGTTGCAGGTCCTCCTCCACTTTATTGCCCAGCGCCATGATGGTGGCCCATTGTGCTTCGCTGTAAGGTTGTGTGACGCGCGGATCCTCGTGGATGCGGAAGACCTCATTTTTGTAGCCGAACGTGACTTCACAAACATCCGTCATGCCGGTGACCGGCGCGGCACTCACGGGATCGGGCGTACAACACAGAGGAATGTGGCCTTCTCCAGCAAATAGGCCAGACGTTGGATCAAGCCCGATCCAGCCTGCACCGGGGATGTATACTTCGGCCCAGGCATGCAGGTCTGTGAAATCATTTTCCGTACCGGAAGGTCCATCCAACGCTTTTGTGTCGGCCTTCAATTGGATGAGATAGCCCGACACAAAACGAGCAGCCAACCCCAAACGGCGGAAGGCCTGCACGAGCAGCCACGCTGAGTCGCGGCACGAGCCACTCTTCAGCGTCAGCGTTTGTTCGCACGTCTGCACACCGGGTTCGAAGCGAATGGTATAGCCCACATACTGCTGCACGGCTTGGTTGAGGCTGACCAACACGTCGATGGTGCGCATCTTTCTTGCGGTCGGGTCTGCCCTTTCGAGCCACTGCGAAAAAACAGGGCCGGTCTCTGCGACTTCGAAATAAGGGAGCAATTCTTTCTTGAGCTGCGTGGTATAGGCGAATGGAAATTGTTCCGCGTAACTTTCAATAAAAAAATCGAAGGGATTGATCACGATGATCTCGGCGATCACCTCCACTTCAAATTCCAGCGCGGTTGTCTTTTCGGGAAACACCACGCGCGCGAGGAAGTTGCCAAACGGATCTTGTTGCCAGTTGATAAAATGATTTCCGGGTTTCACCTTCAGCGAATACGACAAGATGGGCGTGCGGCAATGGGCTGCGGGGCGCAAACGGAACGTGTGCGGCGACAGGTTTACCGGGCGATCGTATTGATAGGAGGTCTGGTGCCGGATAGCAACTTTGATGGACATAAAAAATGAAGCGATTTATTGTTAATAATACTTCATTTTAAACCCAGATGCATGGTGTGGGCGGCGATAGTTTAGACCTTCCCAAACGGTCTTCTTTTCAAACGATTGTGGTCAATAAAGTTTCTGTAACCAAGCGATTTGAGCGCAAAGGGCACCAAGACGTCACGGGTACGGGCAAAAAGGGCGTGCTAAGCTTCGATGGCTTCGGTCACGATCTTGAGGCCGGCTTCTTGCATGGCGCCAAAACCGCCGTACACATTGATCAGGTCGGTGAAGCCATAGGTCTTCATGAGCGAGATGGCGGTCATGGAACGATAGCCTCCGCCGCAATGCACGATGTAAGGTTTATGTTTATCCAGCGTCGTTGTGATGCCCGGGAAATCCCCGAGCGGCAGGAAAGCGGCACCTTTGAGATGGCTGATGTCCCATTCGCCGTGTTTGCGCACGTCGAGCACCTGCGCGCCCTGGCGCACTTCATGCTCCACCGCAGCGGCCGTAATAGAGTGTACTTTGTCGAGCTTGCCTTTGTAGGCGGCGATGCCACCCTCGAGGTATCCCATTACTTTTTCGTAGCCTACACGAGCCAGGCGCAACACGGTTTCGCTTTCCTTTCCGGGTTCGGTGATCAACACCAGATCTTTGCGGATGTCGATCAGGGTGCCCACCCACACAGCAAACTGTCCATTGAGGCCGATGTTGATGGCGCCGGGGATAAATCCTTTTTCGAAAATGTCGGCAGGGCGGGTGTCGAGCAGGATCGCGCCTGCGGCAACGGCTTTCTCAAGCGCTTCCTGTAAAAGCGGCGTGGTGTTGCCGGCGATCACGTCTTCGATGGGATCGTAGCCGCTTTTGTTGATGCGGGCGTCTTCGAAGAAATATTGGGGTGGCGGCAGGATGCCTTCGGTCACTTTCTCAATGAAAGCTTCGCGGGACATATCCTGTAGGGCATAGTTGAATTTCTTTTGTTCGCCAATGGTAGAGAAGGTTTCCTTGCCGATATTTTTCCCACAAGCAGAACCGGGTCCGTGCGCGGGATACACCATGACGCTGTCGGGTAAAGTTTTTATCTTCCGGGTAAGCGAATCATACATGAGGCTGGCCAATTCTTCCTGGGTCATCACGCCATCCAGCAAATCGGGCCGTCCCACATCACCGACAAACAACGTATCGCCGCTGAACAGGGCGTATTCCTTGCCATTTTTATCGATCAGCAAATAGCAGGATGACTCGGGAGTGTGCCCGGGCGTATGCAATACGCGGATCTTTACTTCACCGAGCTGAAATTCTTCGCCGTCTTTGGCATTGTACACTGCATAATCCGTATCGGCACCGGGGCCGTAGATGATGGGGGCCTTTACTTTGCGCGACAGGTCGATGTGGCCCGACACAAAATCGGCGTGGAAGTGCGTTTCGAAAACATATTTGATCTTGGCGCCTCTCCTTTCTGCCAACTCCACGTAGGGTTCGGTTTCCCGCAGGGGATCGATAATAGCGGCTTCGCCATTGGATTCGATGTAGTAGGCGGCTTCGGCCAGGCAGTTGGTGTAGAGCTGTTCGATGTACATGTTTCGCGATAAAAAGTTGAATGGGCGATGTAAGTTTATCTACCCTAAATCAGGCCACAAAGTTCACGAAAATTCCCCTGATTTCACTTTCTGGCCCTAACTTTACCGGCAGATGAAGGGTGTGTATTGTTTTTTTTGGCTGGTGCTGACAACATTTTTCGCCGCCGCCAATGGGCTTAGTGTCTTCGAAGAGAACGGAAAAGTGGGCCTCCGCAACGAACAGGGCAAAATCCTGATCCCCGCGCGCTATGAGGCCCTGGGCTGGAGCGATGGAAATTTCTCGACGCTAAACGCCGTTACCGGCTACAAACTCGATGGAAAATGGGGCCTTATTTCCCTGGAAAACCATCTGGTGACCAAAGCCGAATTTGAAGACGTCTTCCCTGCCGATGCTTCGTTAGTCTACGCCCGCAAAAAATCTCCCATTTCGCTGCGCATCGTCACCGGTTGCCTCGTGGCATCGTCTGGTAAAGACATCATCCCTTTTGAATATGATGGCATTGCCCTGTCGGGGATTCGCGCCGTGGTGTTTACCAAGGTGGGCAATCAATATCGCTACGGCCTTGTAGACCTCGAGAACAAGACCATTATTCCCCAGCAATATTATGCCATCCGTTCCATCGGCAGCTTGCGCTATGCGGTGGAGAATTTCGACAACAAGACGGCGCTGTTCACCGAAAGCGGGAAGCAAGTGACAGGCTTCACCATCGACAGCCTCTCCATTTTCAAAAAGAACTATGCCGTGATCTACCAGGGCATGCAACAGGGCCTTATCGACCGCGAAGGACAAGTGAAACTGGAGCCGACGTATCGCGAGATCCGCCTCCAGGACGATGGCACCGTGAAGGCGCGGCAAACCGATGAATGGTTGTTTCTCGATGGGCAGAACAAACTGCAACAAAAAGTTCAGGCCGATTCTGTCATGGCCTTGGGGAAGAATCTTCTGAAAGTGTGCACGGCCGGTCTCATTCAACTGGAGGACTATTCGCTCAAACCTTTCTTTGCTTCTAACTTTTCTTCCCTCGGCAAATTTGTGCGAGGCAAAGCCTTGTTCTCGAAAGAAAAAAAATACGGCGTCATCGGTCAGGATGGAAAAATTCTGATCGAGGCGAAGTATGACAACTTGGTTGTAAATTATCCTTATTACATTTCAAACACCCGGCAGAACGGTAAGGACAATTGGATCGTGCTGGATTCGTTGGGGAAGCCCATTCACACCAAGGCCTACGAACGCATTCATCGCTTCAACGGACAATTGTTCCCCGTCGTGATCCGCAATTATTGGGGAGCCCTCGATCCGTCGGGTAAAGAAGTGATCGCCTGTACGTATGATTCCATTATACAACAACTGCATCAAAACCTGGTGGTAAAGTTCCATGGCCAATACGGTATCATCAACCAGCATGAAGAGTGGTTGGTGACGCCACGCCAAACCAAACTCAAACTGGTTTCCGCCGATCGCTATGTGGAAACGGCCGGCAAGAACACCTACCTCAAATCGTTTGACAACAACGTGATCTATTTTTCCGAAAATCCGATGGAGATCAACGAACAGCGCATCGTGGAGCGTTTGCCGTCGGGCACAACTTGGGAAGTGGATTTAAATGGGGTAATCGTGAACCGTCAGGTGCAACCCGAAGGCGCCGTCGAAAAAGTGTATCCCGAATCCGAAGGGCTGCGGGGCATCAAGAAGAACGGGCAGTATGGTTTTGTGGATCCCCAGGGGAGGTTGCGCGTCGCCAATCGCTACGATGGCATCCAGGCTTTTAGCGAACAGCTGGCGGCCGTAAAGATCCGCGGCAAGTGGGGATTCATCAGCCGCGACGATAAAATCATCATTCAACCGGTGTATGAAGAGGTGACGCCTTTCCAGAAAGGATTTTCACTGGTAAAACAAAAAGGATTGCAAGGGCTTATCGACATAAAAGGCACTGTCATTTTACCGCCGCGCTATGAGTCGGTTACTATTTTGCCTCACGGCAACCTGCTGATCCGCCAGGACAAGCTCATGGGACTTGCCGACAATACCGGTCGTGTGATCATCAATCCGAAATATCATTCCCTACAAGATTTGAACAACAACTATGTCATCGTTGAGCGCGATGGATTGTATGGGGTGATCACGCTTCAGGGGATCAGTACGGTGCCGCTGATGTACGATTACATTGTCTACGATCCCTACAACAATTCTTTTATCGCCCGGAAAAAATCCGAATGGCAGGCGGTGCCACTATAATTTTCAAAAAATTAAACTGTGCCGGACCTTTTCCGTTTTGTTTCCGTAGTTTGTAACATGGATCACTGCGAAACAAAATCGGTATGCGTCAACTGGTAGCCATCTTGTTTGCCGACATGGCCGGCTACACCGCCCTGATGCAGGAGAACGAACAACTGGCGCGTCAAAAACGCGATCGGTTGAAAAGCGTTCTCGAAAGTGCCGTGCACCTCCATCACGGCAAGATCCTTCAATATTATGGCGACGGTTCCCTCAGCATTTTTGCCAGTGCCATCAACGCCGTGCAATGCGCCGTGAGTATCCAGCAACAACTTCGCGAAGCGCCCACGGTAGACCTCCGCATCGGCATTCACACCGGCGATGTCACCGTAGAAGACGGGTCCATCTATGGCGATGGCGTCAACCTAGCCTCGCGCGTGGAATCCCTTGCCGTGCCGGGAAGTGTCTTTATCTCTGAAAAAGTATACGACGAAATCCGCAACCAGGAAAACATCGCCTCACACGAACTGGGTTATTTCGAATTGAAGAACGTGAAACAGCCCGTGCGCATCTTCGCCATCACCGGCGGCGGCCTCGTGGTTCCTTCGCGCGACGAACTCAGGGGCAAAACAAAACAGCCCTCCAACCGCCTCGCCGTGTTGCCGTTCGTGAACATGAGCGCCGACCCGGAGAACGAATACTTCAGCGACGGCATCACCGAAGAACTCCTCAACGCCCTCACCAAAGTAGACGGCCTGCAGGTGACATCGCGCACCTCGGCCTATGCCTTCAAAGGCAAGAACGACGACATCCGCGACATCGCCGTGAAGCTAAACGTCGATAAAGTGCTGGAGGGCAGCGTGCGCAAAGCCGGCAACCGCGTGCGCATCACCGCCCAATTGATCAACGCCGCCGACGGCTATCACCTCTGGAGCGAAACCTACGACCGCGACCTGACCGACATCTTCGAGGTGCAAGAC
Organism: Chryseolinea sp.; assembly: GCA_036525235.1. Classification (GTDB taxonomy): domain Bacteria; phylum Bacteroidota; class Bacteroidia; order Cytophagales; family Cyclobacteriaceae; genus Chryseolinea. Next base: position 127,021 of record DATDAV010000334.1, read on the forward strand.
GAGATCAGCGGCATCATCGCCAACAAACTGCGCGAAAATCTCACCCGCGCGCAACGGGAAAGCCATGCGCTGAAAGCACCCACACAAAACATAGCGGCCTATACGGCCTACTTACAAGGCCTTCACTTCTTCAACAAGACCACACCCGCGGATCTTCGCAAATGCATCGAACGCTTTGAAGAAGCTCTACAGCTAGAGCCCGGCTATGCGCAGGCGTATGCCATGATCGCCACCGCCTACAGCCAACTTGGTGCCAGCGGACAGTTAACCCCACACAAAGCCTTTGCGCTGGTGCACGAATACGCCGGCAAAGCGTTGCAGCTCGACAGCTCCATTGCCGAAATCTATATTGCCAAGGCAGGCGCCTACTTATTCTATGAATGGAAATGGAAGGAAACATACGAGGCCTTGCAAAAAGCCATTCACCTCAACCCCAGCGCCGCCGCGGCCTATCCCCTGCTGGGGTACTATCACGTGTTGATGGGTGAAAAAGCCCAAGCGGTCACGGCACTGGAGGACGCTGTAAAGATCGATCCGTTGTCACCGGCCATCAACCACGCACTGGGAAACATGTACGTGTTTGCCGAACGCTACGACGACGCCATACGCCAGGCCGACAAATTACTGGACCTCAATACGCATATACGCCAGAACCTGGAATTAAAGGCCTGGGCCACGGGCATGAAAGGCGATTGGGTAGAAGCCTGCCGGCTCTTTGAAGAAGTTTATCGCTTAACAAACCATCCTTTGAAAGGCCTGATGGGATTGGGGTATGCCTATGCAAAACTCGGCCAAACGGAAAAGGCGATGGAATGCATTCATAAAATGGAGCAGCGCCAACGGGAAGAACCCGACATAGTGCTAGATGCGGACTTCGTGGCCGTTTGGTTTGCGATTGGCGACATGGATAAGGTTTTTTACTACATCAGCCAATGCGTGGAGAAACGGGCTGTGCCGGTGAATTTGTTTTTACAATACCCTGTGTTCAAAGGATTGGCAGGCGATCCCCGACTCGAAGCCCTGAAATTAAAGTAATGCGAACGCCGCGCTATCCCACTTCAATCTTACGGTGACGAACAACCTCGAACATGATCACAAACGCACCTATCATGATGGAAACATCGGCCAGGTTAAAAACCCCGGTGCGGAAAATCACAAAATCGATGTGCAGAAAATCCGTTACCGATCCGTATACCATGCGGTCGTAAATATTACCCAAACCTCCACCGATAACAAAACAGGTGCCGATGGTGGTCAGGCGGGAAAGGTTTGTTTTTGTGAACACATAAAAACCCGCCAGCCCGAGTACGACCAGGGGAAGAATATTTAGCAAAATGATTCTCAGAAAAAGCGGCAAATCACTGCCGGCACTTAAAATCGCGCCCTTGTTCTCTACTTTCATTAATTTGATGTGATCATTTACAAGGCTCACGATCTGATGATCACCTAACGAATTCCTGGCAATCGTCTTCGACACCTGGTCACATCCCACATTGGATACAAGCACGACCAGGATTAACATAATATTAAAAACTCGTTTCGCCTTCATGATGCTTACAATTTAAGTGATCAACCCTATTTCAATTTAAAGACTTTACGCCGAAAAAAATAACACCCCCTCATCCAAAAAAAATGCCGCATCCCCAAAAAGGAAGCGGCAATTTCTAAGTTGCCGTTTGAGTTTCCCCCCACGACACAATCAATATCTCAACGCCGTTGTTGGCGTTCCGCCAACAACACGCTCAATCGCTAGGGTTGCTCTTTCTTAGGCGATCCCGTCGTTCCCTTCCCAGACCCGGAAATTGCCTGACGCATCTCCGTATCAGCCTGCACATTTTGCATCTTGTAATAATCCATGATGCCTAAATTACCATTCACAAACGCAGCTGCAATAGCCTTCGGGATTTCAGCCTCAGCCTCAATTACCTTCGCACGTGCCTCCTGCGCTTTTGCCTTCATTTCCTGGTCAAGGGCCACCGCCATCGCACGACGTTCCTCAGCGCGCGCCTCTGCCACTTTCAAGTCGGCCGATGCCTGGTCAATTTGAAGTTTTGCGCCGATGTTGGCTCCAACATCCACGTCGGCGATATCAATAGAGAGAATTTCAAAAGCCGTTCCGGCGTCCAGCCCGCGCGATAGCACGAGTTTCGAAATTTTGTCGGGGCTTTCCAGCACGTCCTTGTGCGATTTAGCCGAACCGATAGACGACACGATACCTTCACCCACACGGGCCAAAATAGTATCCTCACCGGCACCCCCCACCAACTGGGCAATGCTGGCACGCACCGTAACGCGGGCCACGGCAATGAGCTGGATACCATCCGAGGCTACTGCCGCAACCTTCGGGGTAGTGATCACTTTGGGATTTACCGAGATCTGAACAGCCTGAAACACGTCGCGGCCGGCCAGGTCGATTGCTGTAGCTTGTTTAAAGCTCAGGCTGATGTTGGCCTTATCGGCCGAAATGAGTGCGCGAATCACATTGGGCACATTTCCTCCGGCGAGGTAATGGGTTTCCAATTCGTTAGAAGAAATTTTCAAACCGGCCTTCGTCGCCGTGATGAGCGAGTCCACTACAATGCGCGGAGGCACTTTGCGGATACGCATAAAGATAAGTTCGAACAACCCAACTTTCACGCCCGAAAACAGGGCCGTGATCCAGAGGTTGACCGGAACAAAATAAAGAAACACAAAAAAGAGAATGATCCCGCCGAAGACCAGGATCAATAATGACGCAGCTTCCATGAGTATGTATTGATTAGTTGATGGTTTCCACTGTGATTTGGTGCGACTCGATCTGAACGATCTTTACCTTTTCGCCTTGATTGATATAATTGCCCGAGGTCTTTACCTCGAAAGTCTTGTCGTGAAACTGTGCTTTCCCCATGGGCCGGAGGGTGGAGAGCGTAACACCTTCGTCGCCTATGTGCACCGTTGCCATGATGCCCTCGTTCACGCGGCTGTTCATGGACGATTTGAGTGAAAAGCGCGTCCAGGCGCCGGTGCGAAAACTGTAGAAAACAGCCACAACCAGGGAGGCGATGGTGACCATGAGGATATAGAACCCGATGGTGCTTCCAAAATGCTGATAGCTGATAACGATGCCGACAATCGAGAAGATCAAACCCAACAAGCCGACGACCGTGGTGCCTGGAATAAAGATCAGCTCTGCAATGAGGAGCGCAATGCCTATTAAGAGGAGCGCTATAACAATTATCCACATCATAGAGGCAGGGGGAAATTCAAAAATACAAATAAACAAAGTGTCTTCCCGTCTTTGCGGCAAAAATTAACCGCGGAACGGGAAGACACGTTCAAAATCGCTCAATACGCCCGCGCAAACAACACGCGACGCGATGAAGGTTTACCAGAATAAATGCATTTGCCGGCTTCCTCGGGCGCATCCAGGGGAATACAGCGAATGGTGGCCTTTGATTCTTCTTTTATGGCGGCCTCCGTTTCGGGGCTGCCATCCCAGTGGGCCAGCACAAAACCCGCTTTCTCGTCGAGCACCTTTTTGAACTCGTCGTACGTATCCACGCGGGTGATCATGCTTTCGCGGAAAGCATGCGCTTTTTTGTAGATGTTTTCCTGGATGTCGTCCAGCAACTTCGGTATGGCCGTGGCCACGTCCGTGAGTTTCATCACTTCTTTCGTTTTGGTGTCGCGGCGGGCCACTTCCACGGTGCCGTTTTCCAGATCGCGGGGACCGATGGCGAGGCGAACGGGCACGCCCTTCAATTCCCACTCGGCAAACTTAAAGCCCGGCTTCTGCGTGTCGCGGTTGTCGAATTTCACGGTATAGCCGGCATCGCGCAGCGACTTGGCCATTTTATCTACTTCCACGGTGATTTTGCTCAGCTCATCTTCGTTGCGGAAGATGGGTACGATCACCACGTGGATGGGCGCCAGCTTGGGTGGCAGCACCAGTCCATCATCGTCGGAGTGGGCCATGATGAGGGCACCCATCAGGCGCGTGCTCACACCCCACGAAGTTCCCCAAACGTGATCCAGTTTGCCTTCCTTGGTGGCAAACTTCACATCGAAGGCGTTCGCAAAATTCTGTCCCAGGAAGTGCGAAGTTCCTGCCTGCAGCGCCTTGCCATCCTGCATCATCGCTTCGATGCAGTAGGTGTCGACGGCGCCGGGAAATCTTTCACCTTCCGACTTTCTTCCTTTGATGACGGGCATGGCCATGAAGCGCTCCGCAAACTCGGCATACACGTTCAGCATTTGCACGGTTTCGTCCACCGCTTCTTTCGAAGTGGCGTGGGCGGTGTGACCTTCCTGCCAAAGGAACTCGGCGGTGCGCAAAAAGAGGCGCGTGCGCATTTCCCACCGCACGACGTTTGCCCACTGGTTCACCAGGATGGGCAGATCGCGGTAGGATTGGATCCATTTCTTGTAAGTGCTCCAGATGATGGCTTCGCTGGTGGGGCGCACCACCAGTTCTTCTTCCAGCTTCGCATCCGGATCGACCATGAGCTTGCCGGGATTTTTGGGATCGCTCTTCAGGCGGTAGTGTGTCACGATGGCACACTCCTTGGCAAAGCCTTCGGCATTCTTCTCTTCGGCCTCAAACATACTTTTTGGCACAAAAAGGGGGAAATAGGCATTCACGTGGCCGGTGTCCTTGAACATTTTGTCCAGCGCTTGCTGCATCTTCTCCCAAATGCTGTACCCATAGGGTTTGATGACCATACAACCGCGCACGTCGGAATGCTCGGCCAGGTCAGCTTTTTTTACTAGTTCGTTGTACCACGAAGAGTAGTCTTCACTACGGGTAGGTATTTCTTTGCCCATTGCTTGGTATAATTATTGTTGAAATTCCAGATAGACCGCAAATATAATTTCACAACAACAAATACAGGTGAAATTTTGTAGCTTTATAAGCACTTTTAGGATGTATTTACGTTTAATTAGTGGACAAGTGTTAAAAAACGAAGGGATATGAAAACCAAGGTCATCATGCTCAGTCTGTCTGCGGCGCTTCTGGCCGGAACAGCGTTCGCACAAGGCGTCGAAAACGACGATATGTACTTCAATGCGAAGGACCGAGCGAAGCTGAAGGCCCAAACGGCAGCGCAAGACGAGCAAGCCTATACCGCCAGCGCGAAGAAAGCCCAAAAAAACCAGGCTGAGGAACCCCTCAATCCTACCGATAGCTATTCGGCCCGCAACGTGAACCCCGAATATGCCGCCCGGTCAAACGCCCAAACCGCCAAGGCCGACGAGCAGGACTATTTTGTCAGCGACTACAAATACAACAACGCCGTCAAGATGAACAGCTGGAGCAACAATTTCAACAACTCCTATAACAACCCCTGGTACAGCTCTACATACTTCGGCCCTTCCATCTATTCGTGGAACAGCCCCTACTATGGCAGCTATTATGACTCCTGGGGAAATCCCTGGATGAATCCTTACTATCAATCCGGCTGGTCGAGCTCGTATAGCTACTATATGGGTAGCAACTGGAACTACGGTTGGGGTAGCGGCTTTGGCATGAGCATGTCGTATGGCAATCCTTACTATGGCGGCGGTTACGGCTACAGCCCGTATAGTTCCTTCTGGGGTCCTGCCTACGGTTATGGCGCCGGATACTATGGCGGCTATTACGGCGGATATCCCAGCAATGTGGTGATCATTAATAACGGTGGCAGTACCGGCGAAGGACGCACCGTGGCTTATGGTCCCCGTGCCACCAGCAACAGCGGCAGAGTAGGCACCATGTCTACCCCCGCCACGAACGGCCGCACACGTCCTAACTATGCGTCGCCCTCTACGACGACTACTACAAGCAGTGGAGCCAACAACGGCCGGGTGAGTACGCAAGGCAGAATCCAGAGCCAGGAAGATTACTACAACCGTGGCTACCGTCAACAACAGCAGCAGCAACAAATGCAGCAAACGTACTCCAGCCCTTCCCGTTCGGATTGGGGTGGTTCGTCAGGCCAATCGCACTATAACAGCGGTGGTCGTTCGGATTCCTTTAACGGTGGCGGTGGTTCCCGTCCTTCCGGTGGTGGCACTGCCGGTGGCGGATCGTTCTCCGGTGGTGGCTCCAACGGCAGATCACGCGGCAGGGACTAATCATTCATTTCTAAAGACGCACAATGATGTGGAGGAAAATATCAGCCCTCACGGGAATTCTATTGTTCACAATTTCCACAGCATGGTCGCAAGGCTACGTGGAGTCGGCGCTCACCTTTAGCCAGACAACGCCCGGTGGAAGCGCCCGCATCCAGGCCATGGGTGGAGGCCAGATCGCGCTGGGCGGCGACTACAGTTCGGCCCTTTCCAACCCGGCCGGGCTGGGCATGTTCAACCGTTCAGAGGTGACGCTTACGCCAGGATTTACCAACTACAACACGCAATCGCACTACTTCGGTGTTTCGCAAGACGACTCCAGGTCCAAATTCGTGGTCCCGGGATTCAGCCTCGTGCTACACATACCGTCACAGGGCAACAACGGCTATCAGGGTGGTGCCTTTGCCGTTACCATGACCCGCGTCGCCGACTTCAACGCACCCTTCTCCTACAGTGGCAACCCCAGCACCTCGAAACTGCAAAGCTTCATCGACGATGCCTATGGTTACACGACCGATCAATTCGACCCCAGTGGCAGCACAGACCATAATCGCTACAACAGCCCTACCGGGCTAGCCTATTTTAATTACCTGATCGGCCCCGCTTCACTGTTGGATCCGAACAATCCCGACAACGAATATTTCACGGATGTGAAGAAGCTTCCCTACCAAAGCGAAATGGTGCAAACCGACGGCATCATCAATCAATGGAGCTTTTCATACGGCGGGAACTACAAAGACATTTTATTCTTTGGCGCAAGCATTGGCGTGAGCTCTCTCAAGTATAAAACAACAAAGACATTTTCGGAATCCTTTGCCGACGATGAATTTGTGAATGGCTGGACCATGGCCGAAAATTTAAAGATCACCGGAACCGGCGTCAACGCCACCTTCGGCGCCACGGTGCGGCCGGCGAGCTTTATGCAAATCGGGGTGTCGTACACCTCCCCGACGTTCTATCAACTCTCGGAAACCTCCGACGCCACGATGAACTCCAGTTGGAAAGATTTCTTTTATTATTCAAACAAACCCAACTACGGCGGGACCGACAATCCCGAGCTCAACAACGAAAGCTCGTCTACCGACCAGGTTATTTCCGAATACAGTCTTAGCGCGCCTCACAAATTCAGCGCTGGGTTAGCCCTGATCTCGAAATATGGTCTCCTTACGGGCGATGTGGAGATGCGGAATTATTCAAAAGCAAAATACACCGCCTCCTACAACTCCTATATTGATTTTTCGGACTCCAACGACGGTATCAACGCCACGTATAAGTCGGTGGTGAACTACCGGGGCGGTCTTGAGGGACGCTACAAGATATTCCGGTTGCGCGCCGGTTATGGTGTTCAAGCCAATCCTTATCGCGGCAGCGACTACGACAACAGCATCAAGACCATCAGCGCAGGGGTTGGGATCAAGCTGGATAAATTTCACGTCGATTTTGCCTGGGTGCAAAGCAAGGGCAACAGTCTCTATGCGCCGTATTTCCTAGGGGATGGCTCTGGTCCCATCGTTGAATTGCAAACCAAGATTGTTACGGGTCTGGTCACCCTCGGCGTCAACTTTTAAGATGTATCGCTTTTAACAATGCCGGCAGGTCGGCTTGGTGGAGCGTGACCTGGGCTCTCGCATAGATGGGTTGGCGGATGTGACTGAGGGTGGTGATCTTTTCGCGTCGTTCATTGGCGTCGGCGGCATGGAGTAGCGGCCGGTCGGTTTTGCGATCGAGGCGGGCCAGCAATTCGGAGACCGGCACATCCAAAAAAATACTGAACCCGGTCTTGATGATAGTATCCATACCGTTATAAAAACAAGGCGCCCCTCCACCAGTAGCCATCACAAAACCTTTTGCGGACGAAGCCCACTCCGTGAGCAGTCGCGACTCCACCTGGCGAAAATAGTCCTCCCCCTTTTCTGCAAAGATCTGTGATATCGACTTGCCTTCGTGTTTTTCGATTTCCTTATCCAGGTCAACAAACAACAACAGCAACTCCTCGGCCAGTTGCCTGCCCAACGTCGTTTTGCCCGAGCCGGGCATGCCGATGAGATAGATCTTCATGATAGCAGATTAATGAAGCAGGGCCGTCACCTCGGCGGCATCGGGTGTGTCGTTGTCATGCCACATGCCTTTCACGGTGCCGTCTACCCACAGGGTGATACCGGGATTTGCCCGGACGATGGTTTTCAACACGGTCGCGTCGGCGAAATAATACGGCACCGCCAATTGATGTTCATGGCGGAAGGCTTCGAATCGCTCGGCGCCCGAGGCCGTAAGCACCATCATGTCCACTTTACCGTCGAGGTCCTTGGTGAGCTGGCGAACTTTGTCGATGTTTTTGGTGGAGGCTTTATCGGCGTCGTATAGAATGAAAAGCAGTTTGGCACCTTGGAAGGTCTCCTGGGTCACATCGTTGCCGTCAGCATCTGAAACCGAATAGTCGGTGATCTTGGGACTGGTCTTGTCGGCATTCAATTGCTCGACGCTTACATATTTATAGGTCAGGGTATCCGACAGGTACTTATCGGACTTGATCAGCGCACCGTCTTTCTTTTGTTTGAAAGTATATTCAAAGATGGGTTGTTCCGGCGGCTGCATTTGTTGCGGGATGTTGTTGCCTATTTTGTAGGCCCTGAAATCGATGAAAGGGAGGTGGCGTATGGCATAGATGCCCAGCGCAAAACAGATCACGACCACAGCACCGATCACGGCGTGCCCCTCTTTGGTATACAACACGGGTTTATAGCGCCGGCGATACCAGAACAAATGCAAGACGGGCACCATGAGGATGACGTCTTTGCTGAACGATTGCCAAGGGGTCAGCTTGATGGCATCGCCGAAGCAACCGCAGTCAGTCACTTTGTCGAAATAGGCCGAATAGAAAGTGAGGAACGTGAAAAAGATCATCAATCCCAACAACACTTTTGTGGTGAGGTTCATCCGGTAATAGATGAGGACAGCCACACCCAGTGCGAGCTCCAGCACGATGAGAAAAAGCCCGATCTCCAACGCGTACGGCTTCAGCCATAAAAAGAAGGACCCGAAGTCTTCGGCGAACACTTCGAAATATTCTTCCATTTTGATCTCCGTGCCAATGGGATCGTTGAGCTTGATGAGCCCCGAAAAAATAAAAAGCGCGCCTACAAAATACCGGCTGGCCTGATCTGCAATTTTCTGTATCATACGTTATGCTTTCGATAATATCATGGCGAACACGGCGTAGTTGATCATGTCCTGGTAGTTGGCTTTCACCCCTTCGCTCACTAAAGTTTTTCCCTGGTTGTCTTCGATCTGTTTCACCCGCAACAATTTCATGAGGATGATATCGGTGATGGACGTGACGCGCATGTCGCGCCAGGCCTCGCCGTAGTCGTGGTTCTTGTTTTGGAGCAGGTTGAATGTTTCGTTCACGGCCCCGTCGTAGAGGGGCTCCAGTTCTTCCACCGTCATTTCCAGGGAGGAAGAATCGGCGAGTTGCATCTGGATGAGGGCCATGATGCAGTAGTTGATAATGGCCACAAACTCGTCGCTGATGGGGTCGTCCACTTTTTGCACGCCTTTCTCCTGGATGCTGCGGATGCGTTGGGCCTTGATGAAGATTTGGTCTGTAATGGACGGTAAACGCAGGATTCGCCACGCCGTGCCGTAATCGCGGGTCTTTTTCTCGAACAAAGCCTTGCAACGGGCGATTATTTCTTTGTACTCCTGGGCTGTTTTTTCAATCAAGGCAATATACTTTAGGTGGCAAACTTCTTAATTTGGCTCATAATTCCAGCACGCCCCGCATGAAATCTGCGCCTGAAAATAGATTATTTTCCACAAACAAAACACTGAACCTCCGCGGCCGGCTCATCGACCTCCACACCCCCAAAGTGATGGGCATTTTGAACGTGACCCCCGACAGTTTTTTTGACGGTGGCCGCTACACGACCGAAGACGCCATTGTGCGCCAGGCCGAAAAAATGCTCCAGGAAGGCGCCACGCTCATCGACGTGGGCGCCGCTTCGTCCCGTCCCGGTGCCCCCGACATTTCGAAAGAGGCCGAAATGAGCCGGGCCCTGCTGGCCATAAAGGTGATCCTGAAAAATTTCCCGGAAGCTTTCATTTCCATCGATACCTACCGCAGCGCCGTGGCCCACGCCGCCGTCAACGAAGGGGCCGTGCTGATCAACGACATTTCCGGCGGGTCACTGGATCCCCTCATGTTCGATTGCGTGGCGGCCGCAAAAGTCCCTTATGTGCTCATGCACATGAAAGGCGACCCGCAAACGATGACCAAACTTGCGTCATACGAAAACCTGTTGCAGGAAGTGTTGAATTATTTTCACGAAAAAATTTACCAACTGCAGCTTCGCGGTATTAAGGATGTGATCGTCGACCCCGGGTTTGGTTTTGCCAAAGGGCCTACGCAAAATTTTGAGCTGTTGCGCCAGTTAGAATATCTGCATCTGTTGAACAAACCGCTGCTGGTGGGGTTATCTCGTAAGTCGATGATCTGGAAAACGCTGAACATTGCACCGGAGCAAGCTTTGAACGGCACGACCGCCCTCAACGCGCTGGCTCTCGCCAAGGGCGCCGCGCTTTTGCGGGTGCACGATGTAAAAGAAGCTGTAGAGACTATAAAATTGATAACGCCAACCCTAGACTCCCCCAACGGTTGACCTATTTTATATATCCCCTCGTTCTTCATACTTGATCAATCGTCGTTTACCTTTGTAAGAATGGTCTTACTTTTTAAAATAGGATTTCTGGATGTTACCTGGGTCGATTTTGTCGACATCGCGTTGGTGAGCATATTGCTCTACCAGGTGTACAAGCTCATCCGCGGAAGTATTGCCGTGAACATCTTCCTGGGGATTCTTGCGCTCTACCTGGTCTACCTCATCGTGCGCGCCGCGCAGATGGAGTTGCTGGCTACCATCCTCGGGCAATTTATGGGGGTGGGCGTGCTGGCCATGATCATCCTATTTCAACCGGAGATCCGGAAATTCCTGCTCGTGATCGGGCGGGGAACAGAATTCAAAGAGAACATTTTCAAGACCATCGCCAACTGGCGTCATCAATATCACGACGACTTTGATATCCACGAGGTGATGGAGGCCGCCAAGAATTTGAAAGCAACCAAGACCGGTGCACTCATCGTTTTTTCGCGCGATACAGAACTGAAATTTTACGTACAAACTGGCGACGCGCTGGACTCGGCTGTGAACAAACGCCTGCTGCTCTCCATCTTTAATAAAAACAGCCCGTTGCACGACGGCGCCGTGATCATCCACAAGGGCCGGATCAAAGCCGCCCGTTGCGTATTGCCGGTAAGCGAGAACGACAACCTACCTGCACACTTCGGGTTGCGGCACCGCGCCGCCGTGGGCATGTCGGAAAACACCGACACCCTGGTGATGGCCATTTCGGAAGAATCGGGCCGCCTCATCCTGGCCCGCAACGGCAAATACCTGCGCTCACTGAAACTGAAACAAGTCGAACACCGCGTGCTGCAATACCTTCACAACGATGAGCCGGCGCGTTGGGAAGAAGAAGTGAAGGATGAAGAGCCCGAGCCCACCGAATCTTCGCCTGCAAAAGCATAGCGGTTTATGTTTAACTTCGTGCCAAATACATTTCCGGCATGAGGCTCACCATCGCACTTCTCTTTCTACCATTCATTGCATTTTCACAATCCCTGGAAACCATCATACAAAAAGGTCATGAGTTGGCCGTGGTGGCCGTGGCCGTGAGTGCCGACAGCAACTATGTCGCCACCGCCAGCAAGGACAAATCGGCCAAACTTTGGGAGATGAACACCGGCCGCGAAGTGCGCAGCTTCCTGGGCCATGAAGCCACCGTGACCAGCCTCGAGTTTTCGCGCGACGGAAAATATTTGCTGACGGGCAGCAACGACAAAAGTATCCGCCTGTGGGAAGTGAGCACAGGCAAAGAAGTTTTTTCATTGGCCACTGCCGACTACATCACCGATGTGGCCATCGATCCGAAGATGAAATATTTTGTAGTGGCCGGATATGATCATTCCGACTCGGCCACCGTCTATGATTTTGCATCCAAAAAAGTGCTCGCCAAAATCACAACCTCCGCCGATGAAGGCTTAGGCAGCGGCGTGGACATAGCCATCAGTCCGGATGGGCGGTGGGTGACCTTTGGCGAAGACAACCACGTAGCTAACCTTTATCAAAGCTCAGATTGGAAAAAAGTGCACACGTTTACCTATGAGGAAGGCTGGTGCGGCGGCTGTGGCACCCGCACCGTATTTGGCGCCGATGGCAAAAGCCTCTACCTGGCGTCGCACAACGGCCCCTTGCGAAAATATGATCTGGCCGCCTACAAGCTGACAAAAACGTACGAAGAGAAAACCGAAGATCTTACCGGTCTCGCCCTGAGCGCCGACGGCAAACTGTTAGCGCGAGCCACCGAAAAAGAAGTGCAGGTTTGGGATGAAGCCAGCGGCCGCCTGGTGGCCACGCTTCCCGCCGACGACGGAGAATTTCACGAGATCGCTTTTTCGCTCGATGGAAAAAAATTGCTGGTACCCTGCGATAACAATACCACCCTGATCTGGGATTTTGTAAAAAATAAAAAGGAAGAGCCGCTCACCGGTTTTCTAAATCAACGCGACCGCGGTGGTCTCAACTACGATCCCAATTTCTATTGGGAATCGAACATTGCACGCTACGTGCGTTTCAAAAATTCGGTGCTCATCTCGCGCGACGGCAAGACGCTTATCAAGGGCAAGTTCGGCACCAAAGTAAAGCGCTGGGACATCGCCACGGGAAAAACCGTAATGGAATACGCAGGCCATAAAAAAGCCGTACTGTGCTACGATCTCTCCCGAGACGGCCGGCGACTGTTGACGGGTGGCGGCGACGGCAAGATCATGCTGTGGGATGTTGAAACCGGCGACTCGCTAAAGTCCATCCAAACCTATCGCGAGCCCATCTTCGATATTCATTTCAGCAGCGACGAAACCAAGGCGGTGTCTTCCAGCTGGGATGCTTCCATGAAAGTGCACGACCTGGCCACGGGAAAACTGCTCACGTATTTTGAATTGGAGCGCTACTCCGCCTACAGCATCGCCTTTCATCCCAACGATCTGTACCTGTTCTCTGCACGGCTTGATAACTCCCTGCAGATGTGGGAACTCGACACTAAAAAAGAGGTCCGCAATTTCACCGGGCACACCGACGTGATTTCGGTGATTCGCCTCAGCAGCGATCAAAAGACATTGCTCAGCGCCAGTTGGGACGGCTCCATCCGTCTCTGGGACATCGGCACGGGGTTGATGACAAACAAATTCAAGGGCCACAAAGGCGCCGTCCACACCGCGCTCTTTGGCATGGACGGCAAAACGGTTTACTCAGCCGGGGCCGATCGTACGATCCGCGCGTGGGACATTACCACAGGCGCTGTGATCCGCACGTTCGAAGGACACAAGGCCGAGGTGACTTCCCTGGCCTTTAGTCCAGACAACAAGATGCTGATCAGCCTCAGCCTCGACGGTGTGACCAAGTTTTGGGACATGACCACCGGCAAAGAATTCTTTGAGCACATTCACATCGGGGAGAAAGACTGGATGGTGAAAAATCCCGAAGGTTATTTCAACAGCACCGGCGACGCGCGGCAATACATTCACTTCGTGAGCGGCATGAAGACGTACGCTGTCGACCAGTTCTTTAATGAGTTTTATCGTCCCGACCTGCTGCCGAGGATTTTCCAGAATCGCGGCGGCAAAGAAGAATCCAAGAGCATACAGGGCAAGCTGAAAAGTTCGCCTCCTCCCACGGTGAAAGTGGCCGTCATCCCAGGCCAGCCCGGCAAGGCGGAGGTGTATGTGCGCATCGTCGACAACGGCAATGGCGTCGAAAACCTGAAGCTGTTTCACAACGGCAAGAACATCCCCCTCAACCGCGACGCGCTCACCTTCCCAGCCTCCCGTGGGCAAGCGACCACCTACAAGCACGAAGTGAATCTCATCGGGGGATCAAACACCTTCACGGCTACGGCCAGCAACAAAGACAATGTGGAATCCGACCCCCAAAGCGTCGAGCTGTTTTCGGACCACGCAACCAAAAGCAGCACCTGCTACATTCTGGCCGTAGGCATCAACCAGTACAAGAACAGTAAGCTCAACCTGAACTATGCACGCACCGACGCCGAGTCGTTTGGCAAGGTCATGGACGACAAGAGTGCGCTCTTCAAAAACCTGGAGCTCGTCACCCTCTATGACAGCGACGCCACGCGCCCAAAAATTCTCAGCGCCCTCGACGAGCTCTCAACCAAGATCAGCCAGGAAGACGTTTTTATTTTTTACTATGCGGGACACGGAAGCATGGTCGACAATCGTTTTTATTTTGTGCCCACCGAGAGCCCGCGACTCTATGACGCCAGCTCGCTGACCAGGGAGGCCATCGAAGCCAGTGTGTTGCAGGACAAGCTGAAGCAGATCAAAGCGCTGAAGCAACTCATCGTGATGGACGCTTGCCAGTCGGGAGGCTCGGTGGAATTGCTGGCCACGCGCGGGGCCAGTGAAGAGAAGGCCATCGCCCAACTCTCGCGCAGCGCCGGCATCCACGTGATGGCCTCGGCGGGCAGCGAGCAGTTTGCCACCGAATTCCGTGAGCTGGGCCATGGCTTGTTCACCTACGTGCTCATCAAGGGCCTGCAGGGCGAGGCCGACGGGGCGCCGAAAGATGGCAAGGTTACCATCTACGAGCTGAAGTCATATATCGACGACCAGGTGCCGGAGATGACGCGGAAAATGAAAGGCAACCCGCAGTATCCTTACACGTTTTCAAGAGGACAGGACTTCCCCGTGGTGATCGAAGAATAGGGGAGGAATCAAAAAGGAGGGTGAAAATTAACACTGAACTAAAATAAATCGTATATTCAATTACTTTTTTCCTACACTGTACTAACATGGTAGAAGCTAACCCCGTTAAATTTTACTTCGCGAAATACTTTTTCCTCGCCTTCAGTTTCCTGCAATGGCTCGCAGCCGGTACGATCTTTTTCCGGCACCCTTTTTCAGCGAAGACTTTTTTCTTTGCCCTCATCTTCATCACGGTGGGTCTTTTGGCCTTCTTTGCCTTTCTGATCCTCACCGAGAAAATGAGAAGAGTGGCCGTGGGCAAAAACAAGATCGTGGTCATTGAAGGCGATCGCAACGTTCGCTTCGCGTGGCCCGAGGTGAAATCGCTCACCATCGTGCCCTTCTTCAACCTCTACCGCCTAAAACTAAAAGGCAAGAAAGGCTGCATCTATTTCTTTCCGTCACAAAACATCGATCCGGCGTTCGGCCTGCTGTCCAAGGACACGTCCAAGATGGGCGACATCGTGCAGAAACGAAAAAAAGAACTCGGCCTAAAATAACTCTGACAACAACTCATCATCGCGCATAAAACAAAAAGGCGCAGAGAACTAACTCTGCGCCTTTTCTTTGCGTCTTAGCGCCTTTCCCTGCTCGCCGAAATGTTAGCGAACGTGAGGCGGTTAAAATTCCTTCGACCAGCCCGGCGCCTACTTAAGCACCCCAAGCTCCGTCCCAACTTCCGTAAAGGCCTTAATCGCTTTATCCAAATGATGACGCTCATGCCCCGCCGAGATCTGCACGCGAATGCGCGCTTGTCCTTTTGCCACCACCGGGAAAAAGAACCCGATCACATAGATGCCCTTCTCCAACAGCTTGTCAGCAAACTGCTGCGCAAGCGGTGCTTCGTATAGCATGATAGGAACAATAGGATGTTCGCCCGGCCGAATATCAAAACCAGCCTTCGTCATTTCACTGCGAAAATATTTTGTATTGACCTCCAGCTTGTCGCGCAGTGCCGTAGTCTCCGAAAGCATGTTGAACACTTCGATGGACGCTCCCGTGATGGATGGCGCCAACGTGTTGGAGAAAAGGTAAGGCCGCGAACGCTGACGCAGTAACTCGATGATCTCCTTTTTACCAGAAGTAAATCCACCGGAAGCTCCACCCAAGGCCTTCCCCAGGGTGCCCGTAATAATATCGACCTTATCCATCACCCCCCTGTATTCCGGCACACCGCGGCCCGTCTTGCCTATGAACCCGGTGGAGTGACATTCGTCTGTCATGACCAACGCTTCATATTGATCGGCCAGCGCGCAGATCTTGTCCATTTGCGCGATGGTGCCGTCCATCGAGAAAGCACCGTCGGTGACGATGATGATCTGGTTGGCACCGGCGCTGCGGGCATCTTCGAGTTGTTTTTTCAGGTCGGCCATGTCGTTGTGCTTGTAGCGGTAGCGCATGGCTTTGCACAATCGCACGCCGTCGATGATGGAGGCGTGGTTCAACTCATCGGAGATGATGGCATCCTGCGCTCCAAACAAAGGTTCGAACACGCCACCGTTGGCATCGAACGCAGCGGCATAGAGGATGGTGTCTTCCGTGCCGAGGAAGGCGGAGATCTTTTCTTCCAACTCCTTATGTATATCCTGCGTGCCGCAAATGAAGCGCACCGACGACATGCCGAATCCATGTGTGTCGATGGCGCGCTTGGCGGCGGCCACCACGCGGGGGTGCGATGAAAGTCCCAGGTAGTTGTTGGCACAAAAATTTATGACCTCGCGTCCGTCGGCGGTTTTGATGTCGGCACCTTGGGGCGTGGTGATGATCCTTTCCTTTTTGAAAAGGCCGGCTTCGCGTATGGACGCGAGTTCTTTCTGCAAAACAGGTTGTAGTTTCTTATACATAATAAAAGGGCGTCGTTAACTTAATTTTGGTTTGGGCTTGAATACAGGTCTGGGCACTGCGGGTTTAGGCCGCGGTGTTGCCGGAGGTGTTTCCGGCGCCTCCGGCGATGTAGCGTCCGGCGTTGGCGTCGTGGACACGGCGGCGGGTTTTTCGGCCGAAGGTTGGTCGGCTGCGGGTGTTTTCACAACCGCGGCTTTTGGCTCGGCCTTTACGGCTTCCTCCTTTAACTGGTATTTCCTGCGGATCGGGTTGATCAGGTTCAGTTTCTGCACCGTGAAACTGTTCGGGTGCATTTGCTCAAACTGGATTTGCCATTGCCCCCACAAGACCGGCTCCGCGTGTTGGAAAGCGGCAGAATCTATTTTTTTCGATGCTAAATAGGCTTCAAAATTCACGGGCGCTAAGTTAATTAAAATGCAAGCCCTAACACATGGTAGCCAAATGGTAAATTTTGGTAATTTCGCCCCGGATTTAGAGGAAGGACATGGGTAAACAAAAAATTCTTGTTATCGGCGCCGGAGGCCAACTGGGGTCGGAATTGACGCAAGGACTGTGGAAGCTCCACGGAAAAGAAAATGTGATCGCCACCGACATAAAAGAACCGGAAGGCGTTTTGGGCGACGGAAATTTTGAAATACTGGACGTATTGAAACACGACGCCTTTGTCGACTTCGTTCGTAAAAACAAATTCACCCAGGTCTATCACCTCGCGGCCGTACTGTCGGCGACAGGTGAAAAAAATCCGGCGTTTGCCTGGCACCTGAACATGGATGGCCTCATCACAGTGCTCGACGCCGCAGTCGCCTATAAAATAGAGAAGGTTTATTGGCCCTCCTCCATCGCCGCCTTCGGCCCCACAACACCAAAAAATAATACACCACAGGACACCGTCATGGACCCCACGACCGTGTATGGCATCAGCAAGCAAGCTGGCGAACGGTGGTGTGATTGGTATCACAAAAAACACGGTGTGGATGTGCGCAGCCTCCGTTACCCCGGCCTCATTGGCTACAAGACCAAACCCGGCGGCGGCACCACGGATTATGCCGTAGATATTTTTTTCCAGGCGCTGACGGAAAAAAGATACGAGTGCTTTTTAAAGTCAGACACCTACCTGCCCATGATGTACATGGACGACGCTGTGAAAGCCACCATCGACCTGATGGAAGCGCCGGCCGAAAAAATCAAAGTAAGATCAAGCTACAACATCTCCGCCATGAGCTTCTGCCCTGAGGAAATCACGGCAGAGATCAAAAAACATATCCCCGATTTTCAGATCTCCTACACACCCGACTTTCGCCAGAGCATAGCCGACTCCTGGCCGCGGTCTATCGACGACTCGCGTGCGCGCGCCGACTGGGGCTGGCAACATCGTTTCGGCTTACCCGAAATGACAGCCGAAATCCTGAAACATCTTCCTGAATTTCTGGCGGCCTACTAAAGAGGCCTGCCTTCTACCTCACCGCCACTTTGATGATCTGCTGGCCGTGGCCGGAAGAGATACGGAGATAATAGAGTCCGGGGGAAATGTTCTGGGGCAACTGGAAGGCCGTGGTATTGGATTCCAATTCTGCCCGCAACACCTGCGTTCCTGATCCATCCAAAACCGTAACCTGTGCCGGCGTATCCATCACATCATTCAATTCGATGGTGAATAGTTTATCGGTAACAGGATTGGGATACACGTTTACCGCAGACACCGCTCTGCGGCTGGCCGTTACCACGGGAGAATACTCAAACAATTCATCCAGGTCGATCATTTTCAGACGATAGTAGTTACTACCGTTAAGCGGGCGGTCATCCGTAAAGGAATATTTCGTAAGCGTACTCGATCCTTTCGCTTCCACTTCACCGATCGTCGTGAAGACAAGGTCTTGCGATGCGCGTTCTATCCGGAAGTAACGGAAATTCTTTTCCGAAGAAGTGGCCCAGCTCAGTTGCACCGAAGTGCCCGAACCTTCTGTTTTGAAATACACGAGCTTCACGGGAAGAGGACCATTGGGAATACCCAACACAAAGTTGTAGAACGGCAGGTCATAGTCGTGCATGTCTTGTTTGGTACCAAGGTTGCCCGGCACCGTCATGCCCGAGCCTGTGTTTACGCTGGTGGTCCCGTTTACATAGAGTCCATACTCAGGAGCTGCCGGGGTGGACGGGTTAGCATTCGTGATGGGGCTACCATTCCCTGTATACGTCAAGTTACCACCGATGTACACCTGGCCGCCGTTGTTGACTTTAAACCTGGAGTCGCCACCACCGTTATCTTTTACATCCTTCTTAACAACCAGACGTCCATTTTTATTGATCGTGATATCACCACCGCCCGTTGCTTCCAGGTTAGTGAGCACGATAAGGTTGGCATAGGGGGTTGCTGCACCATTCGTTCCAATGACGATATTTTCATTGGTCTGGGAATAAAAGCTGCCGGTTACAGTCATATTAGAGTCCACGCCGCTGCCAGGGTTCAATTGAATGGTGTTGCCCGCATATACATTCCCTCCTACCTTGAAGGTGCCCGAACTGGTAAGTTTGGCCGTCCCGCTGTTGGTCACCGTCAGATCGCCGGTGAGGTTGACGGTGCCGGTGTTGGTGATGGGACCGCCAGTCGACGTCATGTTGCCGGAGACATTGAGTGTTCCATTGTTGTTGAAAAGGGCGGTTCCGTCGTTTCCTGTATTCAGGGTGGTCACGTTGGCCGTTCCGCCGGAAGCCACCGTTACCGTGCTGCCATAGTTTACCTGCAGCGTGCCAACCTTCAGTGTACCACCGTTGTTCACCGTAATGGTAGGACCACCGTTTTGTGTTGTCAGTATTCCCGTCACTTCAAACGTTCCGCCGTTGTTGATCACAATATTTACAGTGCCCTGCAGTAAGGCATTACCAGAAATCTTCAGGTATCCGCCTGAGTTGATGGTAATCGTTTGAGGACCCCATTGATAGCCGATGGAAGTAGCGCTGGTGACCGAATGGCTGATCGAAAGATCGTCCGATGAAGTCGGAACGTGTCCACAGCCCCAGGCGCCGGCAGCGTTGTAGTTGGTAGACGCTCCATTGGTGGAGCACGTTGCCGCCTGTGCCTGGAAGCCAGCAAACAATATCAGGGTGAAAAAGGTTGAGAAGGCGAAATTCTTAATCATAAAACTTTTGTCCTTTATTTAAAAGCTCGATAAGTTGCAGTACCCTTATCGACAAGAACCCATGAAGAATATTCGCACGCACTTCGACCACCCTCACGTGTTAACCGTGACGATGTCAAGACCTGCCGCTTTAAATGCTTTGGATAACGAAACTCTGGATGGGCTGCGCGAAATTATACAAGAAGCTTACCAATCCGTAAAAATCCGGAGTATAATTATTACGGGGGAAGGCGAGAAAGCCTTCGTTGCCGGCGCGGATATTCGCGAACTTTCATCGCTAAACGCCGAACAGGCTTTGGTTTTGGCCGAAAAAGGACAACAATTATTCAAGCTTATTGCCGATTGTCCCAAACCCGTCATAGCGGCCGTAAACGGTTTCGCCTTGGGCGGGGGTTGTGAATTGGCCATGGCTTGCCATGTAAGAATAGCTACCGAAAATGCCAAATTTGGACAACCGGAAATCAGTTTGGGAATCATCCCCGGCTATGGTGGCACACAACGGTTGGCCCAGTTGGTCGGTCGCGGCAAGGCCCTGGAACTGATTATTACCGGCGACACCATCTCCGCAAAGGAAGCCAAAGACCTCGGCCTGGTGAATCATGTCGTGGCGACACGCGAAGAAATGATGGCCCTGGCCCACACGATCCTGGGTAAGGTATCGACCAAATCTCCACTGGCCGTGGCCCGCGCCATTCAAAGTGTGAACGCCGGCTATGGCTTTGAAACCGATGGCTACCGCGCCGAAGCCGAAAACTTCGCCGCCTGCACCACCACCCAGGATTTTAAGGAAGGCACAACGGCCTTCCTGGAAAAACGTAAACCCAACTTCACAGGCCAATGAAGACCATTACCTACACGCATAGGATGTTGGCAGCTTGCCGCACGACACATGAGTAAAATAAAACGACTGGCAGGCGAAACCATACTCTATGGACTCGGGAGCATGCTTCCCCGGTTCTTGAATTTTTTGCTGGTGAGACTGCATACCGACGAGCATGTGTTTAGTCCCGATGATTATGGCATCATCACCAAACTCTTTGCCTATGCCGCCGTGGTGAACGTGATCTTTATGTTCGGCATGGAAACCGCCTACTTCCGGTTTGCTACCCGGCCCGGGGCCGACGAGAAAAAAATATTCAATCTGGCGCAAACCATTGTTATTGGCATCAGCTTGTCGCTTTCCATACTCTTTGTCCTGCTGGCCCAGCCCATTACCGAAATGATGTACCTGAAAGGTCATATTAATTTTCTGTTTTGGCTGATCGGACTTATGTTTATCGACGCCGCAGTAGCCATACCGTTCGCCCGCCTTCGTTTGCAAAAAAAAGCCAAGCTGTTTGCTGTCGGAAAACTGATCAATGTCTTTATTCTTATCGGGCTTAACATCTATTTTCTCAAATTTGCCTTCGACCCCGCCGTCGGGCTTGGTTATGTGGTTCTGGCCAATCTCACGGCGAATGCCTTCTATATTATATTTTTTGCCAAAACTCTTTTTGCCTGGAGGCCCCGTTGGGACCGATACATATCCCCAGAAATGTTTTCGTACGCTTACCCGGTCATGTTGACGGGATTGGCAGGCATGACAAATGAGATGTTTTCGCGATTCACCCTGGAATGGTGGCTGCCTGAGAATTTTTACCCGGGCCAAACGTCGAACTACGCATTGGGTATTTTTGGGGCCAGCTATAAATTTGCTGTTTTCATGAACCTCGCCATCCAGGCATTCCGTTATGCCGCCGAGCCTTTTTTCTTTTCAAATGCGGCTGACAAAAATTCCCCGCAATTGTTTGCGCGGGTCAATCATTATTTCGTAATCGTGTGCTGCGTGTTTTTATTGGGGGTGAGCATTAATCTTGATATTCTCAAATATTTCCTGGGCAGTGAAAAATATTGGGAAGGTCTGTATGTCGTACCCATCTTGTTGCTTGCCTATCTTTTCCTGGGTGTGTACTACAATATGTCGATATGGTTCAAGCTATCGGACAAAACATTTTACGGAACGCTGATTACCCTCGCCGGCGCTTTTATTACCATCGGCGCCAATTACTTGCTCATTCCAAAGCTCGGCTATCTGGGCAGTAGCTGGGCAGCGCTCGTCTGTTATTTCAGCATGACCGTTATCTGCTACCTGCTGGGCCAGAAACATTATCCGATTCCGTATGGCATCGGGAAAAGTCTTGCGTATATTCTCTCTACTATTTTACTTGTGTACGCCGTCAATTATTTCCATTTTCAGAACATTTGGCTCAGTGTGGTGTTTCATGGTGTGATTATCGGAATTTACTTACTGGGCATCTATGCGTTGGAAAAGGCAGCGTTCCGAAAGCCTGCGACATAATTTTTTTTTAGCTTTACTCGAATCAAAAAACAAACTCTCCTTTCATGAACATAATCATACCGATGGCAGGACTGGGCAAGCGCTTGCGCCCGCACACACTCACGGTTCCTAAGCCTCTTTTACCCATTGCCGGCAAACCCATTGTGCATCGCCTGGTGGAGGACATCGCCAAAGTTACGCCCGAGAAAATCGACTACATCGGCTTCATCATTCACCCGTCGTTTGGAAAGGAAGTGGAGGAAAGTCTGAAGGCCATCGCCAAAAAAGTGGGCGCCGAAGGAAAGATCTATTACCAGGAGGAAGCGTTTGGCATTTCACACGCCTTGTTGTTCGCCAAGGAGTTGTTCACCGGCAAAGTCATCGTGGCCTTCGCCGACACGCTCTTCAAGGCCGAATTCAAGCTCGACACCACCCAGGATGGCATCATCTGGGTACAACGCGTGGACGATCCCTCGCAGTTTGGCGTGGTGAAGATGAACGACAAAAAAGAAATTATAGAGCTGGTGGAAAAGCCCACCACATTCGTTTCGGACCTGGCCATCATTGGCATCTATTTTTTCAAAGACGGCGCTGCCCTGGCGCGCGAAATGCAATACCTGATCGACAATAATATTAAAGACAAAGGCGAATTTCAGTTCACGTCGGCCCTCCAGAATTACGCCAAAAAAGGCGCAAAATTCACGACGGGCGAAGTGACCGAGTGGCTGGACTGCGGCAACAAAAACGTGACCGTGCAGACCAACCAGCGCTACCTGGAATTTATCAAAGACCAGCCATTGGTGTCGGAAAAGGCCACTTTGGTCAACTCCGTGATCATCGCTCCCTGTTTTGTGGGGGAGGGGGCTGTGATCGAGAATTCCGTCATCGGACCCCATGTTTCCGTGGGTGAAAACACCCGGATTTATGACAGCCGGATCAAAAACTCCATTATTCAGCGGGAATCGACCATCCGAAGCGCCATGCTGGAGAACAGCATGTTGGGGAATTTCATTATTTTTGAAGGTTCTAAGCTCGACTTGAGTCTGGGCGACTTCAATGCAATAACGTGAAATTGAGAGGAAGAAGAGTATATACGGTTTTGGCCTTATTAGCGGCGTTGTCCTGGACAGCGCCCGGGACGGCAGTTGCCCAGCGCAAAAAGAAAAATGTGGAGGAGGTGGAAGCCTCCGGCATCCGGCTCCGGGAAGCGGAGTTCTATTTCACGGAGGGCGAGAAATTCTTCATCCTGGAAGACTACGCCAAGGCGCTTCTCTATTATCAGCGCACCTTGGAGATCACGCCCGACAATGCCACGGTGCACTACAAAGTGGCCGAAGTGCTCTCCCAAAGCAATAAACAGGAAGATCTTTTAAAAGCTTCGCTCAGCATGGAAAATGCCCTGAAGCTGGAAAAAAAGAACAAATACTTCTATCTCCTGGCCGCCAACATCTACGGCAGCCTCACCAAGTTCGACAAGGCCGCCGAGACCTATGAAACCCTTATTAAAGAGGTGAAGGGATCGGAAGAATACCTGTACGAACTGGCCGCCGTTTATCAATACGCCAACAAATTCGACGACGCCGTAAAGACCTATAACCGTGCGGAAAGCGCCCTGGGCATCAGCGAGGTATCGTCCATCCAAAAGCTGCGGATCTACCTGGAGCAAGGAAAAACCAAAGAGGGCATTGCCGAGGGCGAAAAGCTCATCAACGCCTTCCCCGACGAGGAACGCTATGTGATGGGATTTGCCGACGTGTTGTCCCAAAAGGGCATGCGCCCAGATGCCATCAAATATTTGGAGAAATTCCTGGTCACCAACCCTGAGTCGGGCAACGTGAAAATGCTATTGGCCGGACTCTATCGCGACAGCCGCCAGGAAGACAAAGCCCGCGCGCTGCTGCTCACGCTGTTTGACGACCCCTCCGTGGAATTGGGCAGCAAGCTGATCATGCTGGGCGCCTACAACACGGAGCTGAATCAAAACAAGACCAAAAACATTTCCGACCCGGAAAAAGAAAAGTTTGCGCTCGCCCTGCTGGAGAAACTGGGAAAAAGCAACCCCTCCGATCCGAACGTACACATTCTCGGGGGCGACCTCTATCTGTCCACCGGCAAACCACGCGATGCGCAACGCGAATATTCGCAGGCCATCGAGTTGGGCAACGTGAACTTTGAAGTGTGGGAGAACCTGTTGTTCATCGAAACCCAGACGGAACAATGGGACAACGTAATCAAACACAGCGATGAAGCGCTCGTCATGTTCCCGAACCAGGGCATGGTGCACTATTTCAATGGCTACGCCTATCTGCGCAAGCGTCAATATCCCGAGGCCGTCGCCTCCCTGGAGCAAGCCAAAAAACTGACGAACTCGAACACCAATTTGCAGGGCGAACTCAACAGCATGCTGGGCGATGCCTACAACGCCATGAAGGCCTACGACAAGTCGGACAAGGCCTACGACGATGCGCTGACCATCAATCCCAACAACGACGCCGTGCTGAACAACTACAGCTATTTCCTGGCGCTGCGGAAGGTGAATTTGGAGAAGGCCGAAAAAATGGCGGCGTTGCTCATGAAGAATAATCCGGACAATCCAACGTTTCTGGATACATATGCCTGGGTGCTCTACACCCGTCAGAAATACAAAGAGGCGCGCAAGGCAATCGAGCGGGCCATTTCGACGGGCAATGCCAATGCCACGCATTTTGAGCACTATGGCGACATACTTTTTCAACTTGGTGATGTAACCGGCGCGGTGCAGCAATGGGAGAAGGCCCGCGGATTGAATGCCAACAGTGAATTGTTAAACAAAAAAATAGCGAACCGGAAAATCTATGAATAAACGTCTCTGGATCTTGCTCATCGGCTTCTCCGCGCTGATAATGTCCTGCAGTAAAAAGGTTGCTCCCACAACCCTTCCCATCGCGCCCCCGAAGCCCGCTCTCGATGTGCAGGAAGTAGATTTCGAATATTTTCACGGCAAGGCCCGCATGATCCTGAGAGATGCCAAGAAAGAACGCGAAGTGAAGGCCAACATCCGCGTGCGCAAAGACAGCGTGATCTGGATGACATTTTCCGTGATCGGCGTGCAAGGCGGCAAAGCCCTCATCAACAAAGACTCCATCACCGTCGTGAGCAACGTCGACAAAGAATATTATGTGTTCGACTACGCCGAGCTCTCCAAGCGTTATAATTTCGAGATCAACTACCAGGTGATCCAGGCGGCCATGTTGGGCAACCTCATCATGCCCCGCAGCGACCAGGACCAGGTGCAGCAGGAAAGCTCCTTCTTCGTGTTGAAGCAAAAGGCTGCCACCAACGGCGTGATGGTAGACAACTTCATAAACAGCGCCAGTAAAAAACTGGAAAAGGTGGAGATGAAAGAAGGCAACAGCAGCAACTCGCTCGTCATCAACTACTCCAATTTTCAACCGGTAGGTCCCGCGTTGTTTCCCTACAATGGCACGATCAATTTATTTTACAAGACCCTGGGCGGATTGCTGAACACGACCATCATCTTTGAATACAACAAGGCCGAGGTGGGTGACAGAGAGCTGAAGTTTCCATTCAACATACCCAAGCGATATGAACGCCGGTAAATGTGCGTGGCTCTTTCTGATCTTCGGTTTTCTTTCTTTTTCTGCTGTGGCCCAAAAATCAAAGGCCCAGCTTCAAAAGGAAAAACAGCAAAACCTGGAGAAGATCAAAGAGGTTGAAAAGATCATCGAAGAAACATCTGCCCAAAAGAAAAATTCCATCGGCGAACTCAGCGCCCTGAACCAGCGCGTCCGCGAACAGGAAAAACTAGTCGGCTCCATCAAAGGTGAAGTCAACTTTCTCGACAGCGAGATCAGCGACAACAACGACATCATCCTCGTGTTGGAAGAAGATCTTGACGATCTCAAAAAAGAATACAGCGCCATGCTGTTCGCTGCCCAAAAAGCCAACAACAGCACCACCCGCCTGACGTTTCTCTTCTCTTCAAAATCATTCGATCAGTTGGTGATGCGCCTGCGCTACATGGATCAATATTCCGAAACCCGCAAGCTGCAGGCCGAACAGATCACGAAAGTGCAGGAAGAGCTTTCGGGCCATGTCGCCGAGATCCGCGTACGCCGCGAAGAAAAGAACAAGCTGCTCAACGAAGAACAAACGGAAGGCACAAACCTGATCTCGTTAAAGCAAAAGCAAAATTCGCTGGTGAAGACGCTGGAGAAGGAAGAAAAGAAACTGCGCAAAGACCTGGAGGAAACGAAGCAAGCCGTAGCCAAACTCGACAAGCTCATCGAAGACCTCATCAAAGAAGAAATGGAACGCGCGGCCCGCTCCAAAAAGTCCGAAGGCACCGTGACGCTGTCCAATTCGTTTGAAGAGAACCGGAACAAGTTCATGTGGCCGGTGTCGTCGGGCTTTGTGTCGCAGCGGTTTGGGCGGCAAAATCATTCCGTGCTGAAAGGCGTCGTGGTGCAGAACAACGGCGTGAACATCCAAACGCAGGAGAACGAAAAAGTGAAGAGCATCTTTGAAGGTGAAGTGCGCCGCGTGGCGTTCATCCAGGGACTTGGCAGCACCGTGATCATCAAACACGGCGAGTATCTCACGGTATATGCCGGCTTGAAAGAAGTATTCGTTCGGAGCGGACAAAAAGTGACCACCAACCAGGAGATCGGCAAAGTGCTTTCCAACAATGAAGGCGTGTCCGAGCTACGCTTTCAGATCTTCAAGAACACCACGGCATTGGATCCTTCCTCGTGGTTGAAAAACATGTGAGCGCAGACTCCCGAAAGCTCCTTTATTTTACTTAAAAAATACTTAACCCGGCGCGGCTTTTGTGGTGTCGTAACAAGCGAAGGTGAACGCTTGTTCGGGTATGTACTGTATGGCTAAAAAGGGGTGAAAACGGTCCCTGTATTTAACCTGAAAAGGGAGCGCTTTAACCGCTGGTAACCAGCCGCCAACATCCCGGTGCCATTCATTTGATACTATCCTTTTTTACCCTACTTTTGCCTTTACGTTTAAAATTAAAAGGCCATGAAAGCTACATTTTTGTTTTTAAGTGGGGTTGGTTTCCAAGAAATTCTGCTCATCGGTTTATTCATCCTCGTGTTTTTCGGTGCCAAGAAAATTCCCGAATTCATGAAAGGATTGGGTAAGGGTGTTCGTGAATTCAAAGATTCCGTGAAAGACGTGAAGAAGGATCTTGAAGACGCGGGCGATTCTGCAAAACTTGACGACGGAAAATAAGTGTTGAAGACGCAAGCTACATTTCGGGAAATTCAAAACGATCTGCAGCACGGAAAACGCTCCTGTCAGGATATTGTCCGTTTTCATCTGAACAACATTAAGGAAAAAAAGCACCTCAATGCTTTTCTGAGTGTGTATGAAGATGAAGCGCTCTCCCGAGCTGCTGAAATAGATAAAAAAATAAAACTTGGTACGGCTGGAAAACTTGCCGGGCTCGTCGTGGGCCTGAAAGACGTTCTCGCCTACAAAGACCATCCTTTGCAAGCCAGTAGCCGCGTGCTGGATGGCTTCATCTCACAATTCAATGGCACGGCCGTGCAGCGTCTTCTCGACGAAGACGCCATCATCATCGGCCGCCAAAACTGCGACGAGTTTGCCATGGGTTCTTCCAACGAGAACTCAGCTTTTGGCTCTGTGCTGAACGATGCCGACAATACCCGCGTCCCCGGAGGTTCATCCGGCGGCTCGGCGGTTGCCGTTCAGGCCGATATGTGCCAGGTTTCCCTGGGATCGGATACAGGCGGTTCGGTGCGTCAACCCGCGGCTTTTTGCGGGCTGGTGGGGTTGAAACCCACCTATTCGCGCATCTCCCGGTTTGGGTTGATCGCTTATGGCTCGTCTTTTGATTGTATTGGTATTTTCGGAAAGTCGGTGGAAGATGTCGCCCTGGTGCTGGAAGTGATTGCCGGCCCCGACGAGGCGGACAGCACCGTCTCACAATTGCCCGTGCCAAGCTACACCAAGGCTTTGCAAGCGTCCGACAACAGGAAATATAAGGTTGCCTATGTCCGTGAGATCGATGATTCTCAAGGGTTGCAACCCGAAATAAAAGAGAGCATTTTGGCCAAGCTGGACGCCATCAAGGCCGACGGCCACAGTGTAGAGGTGATCGATTTCCCATTACAGGAATTTGTGTTACCAACCTACTACATTTTGGCTACTGCCGAAGCCAGCTCCAACCTTTCCCGCTACGATGGCGTGCGCTATGGCTACAGAAGCCCGCAGGCCACCGACCTGAGCTCCCTCTACAAAAAGAGCCGCTCGGAAGGTTTCGGGAAAGAAGTACAGCGCCGCATTTTGCTGGGCACGTTCGTACTGAGCGCCAGCTACTACGACGCCTATTACACCAAGGCTCAGAAAGTCCGTCGCCTCATCCGCGACAAGACAAAAGAAATATTGAAGCACTATGATTTCATCGTGATGCCCATAACGCCCACCACAGCCTTCAAGCTGGGGGAGCATACGGACAATCCTTTGGAAATGTACTTGGCGGATCTTTTTTCCGTTCAGGCTAATGTGGTGGGTGTGCCGGCCATTGCCATACCGTGTGGTACGGACAAACAAGGCTTACCCATCGGACTGCAAGTGATCGCCGACGATTTCGAGGAATCGAAGTTGTTGCATTTTTCAAACACACTTTGACATGACCCCTCATGAAAACCGGTCTTCGCTGTACCATTTTTTCCGTTGCTGATCAAACGATCGCGCAATTGGCCCCCGTCAGCAAAAAAGCTCAACTCCTTGCTGCGTTATTTTTATCCCTGACCGCCATCCCGGCTTTCAGCCAAGTTCCGGTGCCCGCACTCGACTCTTTGTCGGTTGTCGACTCCCTGGAAGTGGCCGTGGCCGAAGAGGACATGCTGTATAAGGAAGACACCGCCGACTTCGTTTACTATGCCCTGCCCAGCGTACTGGAGCACATTCCCGGCAACGACGATCCGGCAACACTGGCTGACCGCCTCGCGTGTATTCAAAAGACGATGCCCCTGGTGTACAACGAACGCATCCACGCCTTCATCAACTACTTCACGGTGAAAGACCGCGAGTACACCCGCATGATGATGCGCCGCAAAAATCTTTACTTCCCGATCTTTGAAAAATGCCTGGCCAAATACGGCCTGCCCGACGAGTTGAAATATCTTTCCATCATCGAATCGGGATTGAATCCCCGCGCCATATCACGTGCGCGTGCGGTGGGCCTCTGGCAATTCATGTCGGCCACTGGCAGACATTATGGATTGAACAACGACTGGTACATCGACGACCGCATGGATCCGGAGAAGGCCACGGAAGCGGCCTGCCGCTACTTGCGCGATCTCTACAGCATGTTCCATGACTGGGAGCTGGCCCTGGCCGCCTACAACACCGGCCCCGGCAACGTGAAACGCGCCATTCGCCGTTCCGGATACAAGCGCACGTTCTGGGAGATTTATCCCAACCTTCCCCGCGAAACGCGCTCGTATGTTCCACAATTCGTAGCCATTACCTACGCCATGAACTACCTGGATGAGCACAACTTCTTCGACGAAGGCGAAGAGATGCTGCCCAAGTACGACACGGTGCAAGTGACCAAATTCCTCCACTTCGAAACCTTTGCCAACCTGACGGGTACCTGCCTGGAAGACATGCAAAAGCTCAATCCTTCCATTCAGCACAACGCCATTCCGGAAACCAGCAGAACGTATACCCTATACCTTCCCGTTGGCGCAAAAGAAAAGTTGTTGGCCGATCGCCGGTCGATCCTCGATTCTGCTTCGAAAGTAGGCAAGAAAGACCTGGAAGTGTTGGCAAAAAATACAGAGGGCTCAACCTATGGCCGCGACCGCGTCACCTACAAAGTGCGCAGTGGCGACGTGTTGGGATCTATTGCCATGCGCCATGGGGTGCGCCTGGCCGATCTGAAAAAATGGAACAACCTGCACAACAACAACATTCGCGCAGGCCAACGATTGAACATCTGGCTGCACCAGCCGCCGTCGCATGCCACCACGGCAGTCGCTTCGGCCCGCACGCCTAAAGCGGCAGCAACGCCCGTGGCCCTGCCGGATTCGAAAACCTATACGGTTCAACCCGGCGACACGCTGTGGGAGATCTCTAAAAAGTTTGAAGGCCTCACCATCGAAAAGATCAAGAGCCTGAACAACCTCAACAACAGCCAGCTCAAGCCCGGTCAGAAACTGATCATCGGCATATAAAAAATTATCGCAACCGTGGTGATTCGTGAAGCGGGTCACCACGCGTTGTTTTTGGAAGGATGTTCGCGTTGCAACGATATGCGGAACGTCGTCCCCTCTCCTACCACACTCTCCACTTCGATCCGTCCTCCCAACGCCGCGACCTGTGTTTTCACCAGGTACAATCCCATGCCTTTTCCTTCTACGTGATAGTGGAAGCGTTTATATAAATTAAAGATCTTGTCCTTGTATCGCTCCAGGTCTATGCCCAGACCGTTGTCGCGAATGGTAATGACCATGTTGTCGTTATCTACGGTGGATTCGATCCGGATGATGGGTTGTTTTTGCGGGTTGCGATATTTGATGGCGTTGCTCAGGAGGTTGTAGAAAATGCTTTCGATGTAGGGATGTAGCGAGTGGATAATCTTTTCGTCGGCCAGTTGAATGCCCACCCATGCGCCGGTCTGTTTGATCTCCTCTTCCAGCAACTGTTTCACTTTCTCCAGCACCGCTTCCAGATTCACATCCGTGAAGACCTGGGTATTCATTTTTTGGATGCCCAGGATGAGGGTGAGGTCTTTGATGACCTGGTCGAGGTCGTGAGTGGAGCGCACCATCAGTTGTACCATTTCAGCTGTTTCTTTTTCGTCTTTTGCAAACGTCAGGATATCCGAAAGACCGACGAGCCGCGCCATGGGCGCCCGCAGGTTGTGCGAGATGATGAAGGCGAATTGTTGCAGGCGGCTGTTGTGTTCAATCAATTCCAGGTTGGCCTCCTTGAGATCTTGTGTTTGTCGCGTTACTTCGATGACCAGCTCGCGGTTCTTGCGCTGGATGAGGTCGTTTTTTTCTTCGATGATCTTTTTGGCCAGTTGCACACTTTCATGCTGCTCGGCCAGTACGTTGCGCTGGCGTTCGATCTCTCTTTGCTGCAGCACCAACTGCTCGTTGTGCGCTACGATTTCTTCATTCTGAGCGCCGATCTCTTCGTTCTGTACCAGGATCTCGCGCGTTCGTTCGTACACGGAGCGCTCCAGCACGAGGTTTTGTTCTGCCAGCAGGAGGGCGCGTTGTGTTTCTGATTTTCGCAGTTGCTCGGAGATGCCGAGGCTGCGATTGGTTTGGAACGCGGTGTAGGCCAGCAAAGGCGTCGTAAACAGGAACAGGACGAATTGCAGGATGTAGCTATTTTGTAGCGCGTTTTCGTAGCGAACCTTGGCCTGTGCGGAGATATTATCTTCAAAATTTTCAACGCGCTTTTTGAACTCTATGAAATGCAACCACACTGGAAAGCCCGGATCGAGATCGAGCAAGGCCGCGAATTTGTCGTGTTGACCGCGTTGCAAATATCTTGTCATCACTCCGGTAACCTCGATGTAGCGGTTCACGGAGTCGCGTTGTACGTAGACTTCGTTGAGGTCGTATTGTTGTGCGTGCAAGGCGGTCTCCAGCCGGTTGAAGGCTTGGTTGATATCGTAGATGGCCGTGTCGCGCGCATCCAGGAAGGAAAGTTTTTCCACGATGGCATAGCTTCTCACCGCCATGTCGAGCAAGTGCAGGCCACGAACCACATCCGTTGCGCTTACCTTGATTCGTTCGGCCTCCTCTTGTTGTCGTTTGTTAAACTCGATGACCTGGCTGTTGCGATAGATCAGATAAACATTGATAAGCATCAGCACTGCCACGAGACAAACCACTCCATACAATACAGCTCCCTTGAGCCACGAGACTGCCGTCATAGAACAGATTTAAACCAAACCTGGATTGTCTATGAAGTTCAGAAGAAAACGGTAAACCTTTGTTATCCCGCTCAAACTTTGTTCACTTTATTTCACCAGAACTTGGATTTTACAAACGGACTATTCTACCTTCCATAGGAGGAACAACCGGGCAAGGTGCTTCCTTGGCCATGTGCAACCCTGTTTTTGGGCCGGTAAGGCAACGGTTCTTCGTGATATAATCCTGTAATTTTTGCCGTGGCTTGTTATCTTTGCCCACCTAACTAACATTCATACATGTCCATCAAAATCAGAAAACAGGATGCCCTGAATTTTCACATGCAGGGACAACCGGGAAAGATCGAAGTTGTTCCCACGAAATCGTTGAGTACGCAACTGGACCTGGCCCTGGCCTATTCGCCAGGTGTTGCCGTGCCTTGCCTGGAGATTGCCGCCAATAAAGAAGATGTTTATAAGTATACCGCCAAAGGAAATCTGGTAGCCGTTATCTCCAACGGCACGGCCGTGTTGGGATTGGGCAACATCGGCCCCGAAGCATCCAAGCCCGTGATGGAAGGCAAGGGTGTGCTGTTCAAAAAATTCGCCGGCATCGACGTGTTCGACATCGAGATCGATGAAGAAGATCCGGATTCGTTTATCAAGATCGTGAAGTCGCTGGAACCTACTTTCGGCGGCATCAACCTGGAAGACATCAAGGCGCCGGAATGTTTCAAGATTGAAACGGAGCTGAAGGCGAAGATGAACATTCCCATCATGCACGACGATCAGCACGGCACCGCCATCATATCGTGTTCCGCCTTGCTCAATGCGCTGGAGATTGTTGGCAAAAAAATAGAAGATATTTCGATCGTGGTGAACGGTGCCGGCGCGGCGGCCGTAAGCTGCACCAAGCTCTACATCGCGCTGGGCGCACGCCCGGAGAACATCATCATGTGCGACAGCAAAGGCGTGCTCAACAGCAAGCGCGTTGGCCTGGACGACATCAAAAAACAATTTGTCACCCACAAGGATATCGACAGTTTGCAAGAGGCCATGAAGGGCGCGGATGTTTTCGTAGGCCTCTCCGTGGCCGACGCCATCACGCCCGACGATCTGAATGCGATGGCCAAAGATCCGATCGTGTTTGCCCTGTCCAATCCCGACCCCGAGATTGCCTATGACCTGGCCATGAAAACGCGCCACGATATCATCATGGCCACGGGTCGTTCCGATCACCCCAACCAGGTGAACAACGTGCTGGGCTTTCCTTATATTTTCCGTGGCGCCCTCGACGTGCGGGCAACCGAAATCAACGAGGCCATGAAGCTGGCCGCTGTAAAAGCCCTGGCCGAACTGGCCAAAGAGCCGGTGCCCGACATCGTGGTAAAAGCCTATGGTGCCGATAAGATCCGGTTTGGTCGCGACTACCTCATTCCAAAACCTCTTGACACACGCCTCATCACAACGGTGTCGCCGGCGGTCGCCAAGGCGGCGATGGACTCGGGTGTCGCAAAAAATCCCATCACGGATTGGGGCGCCTATCACGAGGCCTTGCAAAAACGCATTGGTATCGATCAGAAATTAATGTCGCGCGTGATCGACCGCGCCAAGAAGCAGCCCAAACGCGTGGTGTTTACGGAGGCCGATCATCATAAGGTGCTGAAGGCGGCACAAATCCTGAAAGACGAAGGCATTGCATTCCCGATCCTGCTGGGAAATAAAGAGCGAATCATGCAGCTTATGGAAGAGTACAAACTCGACCTGTACGATTGCCCCATCCTCTATCCACGCCAGGAAGAAGAAACCGTAAAGCGCTATGCGCAGGAGTTCTACAAAAAACGCCAACGCAAGGGCATGAACTACCAGGATTGCGAGCGCCTTATGCGCGAGCGCAATTATTTTGCCGCCATGATGGTGGAGCACGGCGATGCGGACGCCCTGGTGAGCGGTCTCACCAAAGATTATCCCAAAACCATTCTTCCCTCCCTGCAGATCATCGGCACGGCCGAGGGTGTGAACCGCGTGGCGGGCATGTACATCGTTCTGGCCAAACGCGGCACGTTCTTTTTTGCCGACACCACGGTGAACGTAGAGCCCAACGCCCAAGAACTGGCCGAGATCATCGAGCTTACCGCCCACGGCGTGAAGTTCTTCGACATCGAACCCCGCGTGGCCATGCTGTCGTATTCCAACTTCGGGTCGTCCAAGGGCGATGTGCCGGAGAAAGCAAAGGAAGCGGTGCGGCTGGCGAAGTTGAAGAACCCTGACCTGGTGGTGGAGGGCGACATCCAGGCGAACGTGGCGTTGAACACCACGTTGCAGCAAGAGACCTTCCCGTTTAGTGCGTTGGCGAAAGAAGGGGCGAACACGCTCATCTTCCCCAACCTGGCGTCGGGCAACATTGCCTACAAGCTGCTGATGGAAATTGGAGGGGCGGAAACCATCGGACCCATTCTGCTGGGGATGAAAAAGCCGGTGCATGTGCTGCAGCTGGGTAGTTCCATTCGCGAGATTGTGAACATGGCGGCGATTGCCGTGGTGGATGCACAGCTTCACGAGCAGAACGGGCACCTTTAATTTTTAACCGCCTCACCTTCGCTAAAGCTTCGGCGAGCGGAGAAAGGCGCGGAGGCGCAAAGTTTAACGCAAAGATCACAGTGGGTTCTTTGTGATGTGGTACTTTTCGTTTTATCCTACCGTTCTTTCATTCTAAATTAGCGTACAAAAAAATGATCGCTTTTCTCAAAGGCAGGCTGGTGCAGCGAGACCCGACCCACGTGATCGTGGACGTTAACGGCGTGGGATACTTGTTGCACATTTCCCTGCAGACGTTTTCCGAGATCAAAGAACAAGAGCACATCATGCTGCACACGCACCTCAGCATTCGCGAAGACGCGCATGTGTTGTTCGGGTTTAGCAGCGAGACGGAAAAGAAGCTCTTTCAACA
The DNA here is from genome assembly GCA_036525235.1 of Chryseolinea sp. Lineage (GTDB taxonomy): Bacteria > Bacteroidota > Bacteroidia > Cytophagales > Cyclobacteriaceae > Chryseolinea. Next base: position 162,148 of record DATDAV010000334.1, read on the forward strand.
ACTGGTGTCGGTGAACGGGGTGGGCCCGAGCACGGCCATTGTGATGTTGTCGTATATGAACAGCCAGGAGTTGAAGAGCGCCATTGTGCGCGAAGATGCCGCGGCCTTGCAATCCATCAAAGGCATTGGGGGCAAGACCGCACAACGGGTCATCATCGAATTGAAGGACAAGCTGAAGAAGGAAAGCTGGGACGAAACCCAGCCCTCTATTTCAGTGAGCCCTCACAATACCCTGCGGAAGGAAGCGTTATCTGCTTTGCTTACGCTCGGCCTGCCCAAAGCAGCCGCTGAGAAAAGTGTTGATACCGTCCTGAAAAAATCGGGAAATACCATTACCTTAGAAGATTTAGTTAAGCAGGCCCTAAAAAACGCATAGTACGTTTGACTGTCTCTACACGGAAGAATCAGGTTGCTCTAACGCTTGGCCAGTTGTTTGTAGCATGGCTGAGTATTTTGCTCGTACCCCAGACGGTATCCGGGCAAGTCCGACCTACGCGCCAAAACCCTTCCGACACGACCCAGAGTGACCGTTACAAACCCACTCGCCGACCCACATACCGGGCCACCGACCGTTATGGCGATCCGTTCTCCAACACCACCACGGCTTCGCCCCTCTACCTGAAAGATCCCAACCAGATGAAACTGGACGTGGACATCGACACGGCCCTGAACTATACCATCTACGAAAAGATCGGCGACCTGAACTACCGCCCCACTTCGAGCATGAGCTTCGAGGAGTTCAAGCAGTACCAGGACCGCCAGATCCTGAAAAGCTATTGGAAAGGACGCGCCCGCGCCCAGGACGGCGAAAGCGCCGTGACCGGCCGCAGCCTCATTCCCAAAATCTTTATCAGTCCCGTGTTGGACCGCATCTTTGGGGGCAGCTACGTGGAACTGGTACCCCGCGGGTTTGTGACGTTGGATTTCGGGGCCGCCTTCCAACGCCTCAACAACCCCAACATTCCCATCCGCCAGCAGCGCAACGGCGGCTTTGAGTTCGACCAGCAGATCAACATGAGCGTGGTGGGCAAAGTGGGCGAAAAACTGCAGGTGACCGCCAACTTCGACAACAACAACTCCTTCGACTTCCAGAATAACATGAAGGTGGAATACACTGGTTTCAAGGAAGACATCTTGCAAAAGCTGGAGATCGGTAACGTGAGCCTGCCGTTGAACAATACCCTGATCCAAGGCGCGCAAAACCTTTTCGGTATCAAAGCCAAAATGCAGTTTGGTAAAATGGATGTCACCGCCATCGCCACCACGCAACGGGGGAAGACCGCGTCCATCAACCTGGGGGGTGGCAACAACGCCGGGCAGGGACGGCCGTTTGAGATCATCGCTTCCAACTACGACGAGAACCGTCACTTTTTCCTCGGCCAGTTTTTCCGCGACAACTATCAAAAGTGGATCGGCAACCCGCCCCAGATCATATCGGGCGTGAACATCACGCGCGTGGAAGTGTATATCCTGAACCGGAACAACGATACACAGACCTTACGCAACGTAGTGGGGTTAATGGACCTTGCCGAGCCTACGCGAATTTACAATCGGAATATCGCTTTAGAGCCCGGACGAAATCCAAATGCGCCAAACGGCAACGCCTCTAACGGCCTTTTCAAGGCGGTCAAGGACCTAAACCGCGACGCCGACGGAATCAATACCGCCCTTAGCGGTCTTTATGGTGGTACACTCGTAAACGGAACCGACTACGAAAAAATCACCGGTGCCCGCAAGCTAGCCACCACCGAATATACTTTCCACCAACAGTTGGGCTATGTAACGCTGACCCGAAAGCTTCAAAACGACGAGGCTCTTGCCGTGGCGTATGAGTACACCTACAACGGCCGCGCCTACCGCGTAGGTGAGCTCTCCGACGACTATGCAAGCCTCAAGGACAACGAAGTGGTCTTCCTCAAGTTGCTGCGCCCCCGCAAGATCGCCATCCGCGATGCAAACAAAGTGATCATCCCCACCTGGGACCTGATGATGAAAAACATCTACAACCTGAACGTGACCCAACTCACGCGCGACGGTTTCCAGCTTCGGGTGATCTACCGCGATGACAAATCCGGTATCGACAACCCGCAATTGCAGGAAGGCACCAGAGTGCGAACACGCCAGTTGGTGGAAGTGATGGGGTTGGATAAACTTAATCCCGTGAATGACCCGCAAAAGGATGGAAACTTCGACTACATCGAAGGCATCACCATAAACTCCACCACGGGACTTATCATCTATCCCTATCTCCATCCCTTCAGCGATGCCTTGCGACAGGCGTTTGCCGGGGATCCCCAACAGAGTTATCTCATCCAGAAATACGCCTACGATACACTCTATCACACTACGAAGGCCGATGCCGAGTTGTTCGCCACGAAGAACAAATTCTACATGAAGGGTATGTACAGTGCCGGTTCATCGAAAGAAATATTGATACCAGGCTTTGGCGTGTCGCAGGGTTCGGTGAAGTTGTATGCCGGCGGCATCCCGTTGAACGAAGGAACCGACTTCGTCGTAGACTATACCTTCGGCAAGGTGACCATCCTGAACGAATCGGTTTTAAACTCGGGTAAAAATATTGAAGTGAAGTATGAACAGTCGGACCCGTTTGCGTTTCAAACCCGGAGCTTGTTAGGTACACGGTTTGACTATCACCTGAGCGAGGACGTGAACCTGGGGGGTACCGCTTTGTACTACAACGAGCGACCGCTCATCAGCCGCAACCAGATCGGTACCGAGCCGGCCCGCAACTTGCAGTACGGTCTTGATTTTAACGTCAATAAAAAAAGCCGCTTGCTCACCAAGTTGGTGGATGCGTTGCCCTTCCTGGAAACGAAAGAACAATCGTCGGTGGCGGTGACGGGTGAATTTGCACAGTTGCTCCCGGGCACATCGAACAAAATCGACGGCGAGGGAACGGCCTATATCGACGACTTCGAGAACACGGCCACTCCCTATTCGCTGATGAGCCCGTCGGGCTGGAAACTTTCTTCCGTTCCCAAAACGCTCGACAACCGATTCGATCCCAGCAATGGTTTGGGCAATGATCTCGCGGCGGGGTACCTGCGCGCAAAAATTGCTTGGTACACAGTCGACAATCAGCTCTACCGCAACGTTGGCCGCTTCAAACCGGACAACATCACCGACAACGATCTGAAGAACCACTATGTACGGCCCGTGGATCCGAAAGAAATTTTCCCGCTGCGCCAGCTCACGCAAGGTATTTTTTATGAACAGATCTTTGATGTCGCCTACTATCCGAAAGAGCGGGGTCCCTACAACTACAATCCCGTCCAGACCTCCGACGGTTTTCTGAACACACCCGAAAAGAACTGGGGTGCGATTACCAATGCCATCCGGACCGAAGTGGATTTCGACAAGGCGAATATCGAGTACGTTGAATTCTGGTTGCTCGATCCGTTCATCAACACCCAGTACGGCTACGTCGACGACGGGATTACCGACAACCCACAACCGAACCGGACCGGTGGTAAAGTAACCTTTCAACTCGGTAGTATTTCCGAAGACGTGAGCCGCGATTCCAAGCACGCGTTTGAGAACGGGCTCCCCCCTACCGGAAACCTCACCACGGAGGCGACAGAAACCAAATGGGGTTATGTTACTTCCCAGCAATACCTGACCAATGCCTTCAACAATGATCCCAGCACGCGGGTCAACCAGGATGTGGGGTTGGATGGTTTGCCGACCGAAAAGGAAGTAAACTTCTTTCAAAGCTACATCAATCAACTCGGCGGCACAGCGCGCGATAAATCCATCCAGGATCCGTCTGCCGATAACTTTCACTATTTCTTAGGTGCCGATCTGGATGCCAACAACGCGCAGATCCTGGAACGCTACAAACAGATCAACGGTCAGGATGGGAACTCCCCGGTGATCACGGGTAGCGACGCGGTGACACCATCGGGCAGCACGATCCCCGACAATGAAGATATCAATGCCGATAACACGCTGAGCGAACTGGAAGAATATTATGAATACAACCTTGACCTGCGACCGGGCCAGCTCGACATCAACAAAGGTTATATCGTGGACAAGATCGTGAACAAAGGTACCGACTCGCCGGAGCCAGTGACGTGGTATTTGTTCCGTATTCCCGTGCGGCAATTCGAGAACAAAGTCGGCGCCATCGATGGCTTCAAGTCCATCAAGTATGCGCGGATGTTGCTCACGGGGTTCAAGGATCCGGTGGTGTTGCGTTTTGCGAACTTCCGCATGGTGGGTAGCCGCTGGAGAAGATACACCGATAATTTGCTCGAAAGCGACCTGGTGAAAGACCCCGAACTCGATCCCAACAACTTTACGGTGAACGTGGTGAACCTCGAAGAAAACGCCGCGGCTTCCGATAACAAATCGGGTTATGTGATCCCCCCCGGCGTAGTGCGCGACCGCGACAACACATCGGCGGTGCCTCGCCAATTGAACGAGCAGTCGGTGCAGGTGTGCGTCGACAACCTGAACGATGGCGATTCGCGGGCGATCTATAAAACGGGAGCGGTGGATTTGTTCAACTATGGCCGCATCAAAATGTATTTCCACGCCAACAGCGATGCCAACGACGGCGACCTGCAGGGGTTCCTGCGGTTGGGTACTGACTTCGATCAAAACTATTATGAGATAGCGATACCGTTGAAGATCACGCGCCCCACCAACTCCGCCGATGCCGAAGTGGTCTGGCCTGACGAAAATACTATCGACATGGCCTTGGATGATCTTTATGCGCTGAAAGCCGCCCGCGATCGCGAAGCTTTTCCGCTAACGGAGTTGTATCCTCGCGCCGGCCCCCAGCTGGTGGAAGGCCGCCACTTGATCCGGATCTTCGGGCGCCCCGACCTGAGCAGCGTGCAGGTGCTGATGATCGGGATACGCAACCCCAAGACGGCCGACAAGCGATCGATATCGTCCTGTATTTGGGCCAACGAACTTCGCGTTACCGATTTTAACCGAACGCCGGGCTGGGCAGTGAACTCCACCGTCAGCGCAAAGCTTGCCGATTTTGCTACGGTAACCGGCGCGTTCCGTCACACCACTTTTGGTTTTGGTCCCGTGAGTTCCAAGATCTTTGAACGAACGCGCGATGAAACCACGGCCTACGACATCTCGGCCAACGTGAATGTGGACAAACTTCTGCCCGGCAACACCGGCATCAAGATCCCCATGTTCATGAGCTATCAGAACACGACGATCAATCCACAATACGACCCCGCCAATCCAGACATGAAATTGAGCGCTGCGTTGCAGTCGTTCAATACCGAGCAGGAACGGAGTGACTACCTCAAGATCATTCGCGACCAGGAAACGCGACGAAGTTTGAATTTTATCAACGTGCGGAAGGTGAAGACCCGGGCGGACGCACCGGTACGGCTATGGGACATCGAGAACTTTGCGTTCAGCTACGCCTACAGTGAAGCAAACCGGTCAAACTTCACGACGCAGCAAGCGCTGCAAAAAGAATACAAGGGGTCCGTTGCCTACACATTTTCGCCAAAAGCTACCGGCATCGAGCCCTTCAAGGATTCGAAGGCATTAGGTTCACCCTGGCTAAAGGTGATCAAGGATTTCAACTTCAGTCTCATGCCGTCCAGCATCAGTGTGCGGGCGGATCTTGACCGTTCTTTCCAGAAGAACGTGTATCGCAACTCGGGTTTTATTTCCGACCCGAACTACGTGAAGTTCTTCACCTTTAACCGTTCCTACGCCGTACATTGGAATTTCTCCAAGAACCTGTCGTTCGACTACAACTCGCGGATGAATGCCATCATCGACGAGCCCGACGGCGAAGGGGACTCCGTGTCGACCGAAATAAAAAAGAATTTGAAAAAATTTGGTCGTGCCAAGCTTTTCGATCAAAGCATGACCTTGAACTATACGGTACCTCTCGACAAAATTCCTGCCACGGACTGGCTGGGGGCCGACTATCGCTACCAGGTAAACTACAATTGGCGCGCCGGGCCACGCGACACGCCTGACACCCCGGGCAATCCTCCCATTGTGAATGGACTGCCCGACGATCTAGATTTTAAAAACACTATCCAAAATTTGCGTGAACAAAACTATACTGGTCGCATAGACATGATCAAGCTGTATAACAAAGTAAAGTTCCTCAAGGAACTCAATGCAGCGCCTAAGGTGAGCACCCGGCCCACCAACCCGAAACTCCCACCCAAGCCTACCAAGGCCGACAGCGTCAAAGAAAAATCCATGCCCGGGCTCGCGAAAGGATTACTGCGCCTGCTCATGTCGCTTCGTTCCATCAACGGAACCTATACACTGTCGGAAGGCACCATATTGCCTGGCTTCGTCCAATCGCCCAAGTTGTTCGGAATGGACGATGAGTGGAACTCGCCAGGATGGGGTTTTATTTTCGGAAGCCAGGATCCCAACATCCGCTATAAAGCGGCGGCCAACCATTGGCTCACCACCAACACGAGCCTCACCATGCCCTTCACGCAACAGCGAAACCAGACCATAAACCTCCGGGCAAACATAGAGCCTTCGCCTGACCTGAAGGTGCAGGTCGATTTCAGGAAAGAGACCACCAATTCGTATCAGTCCATTTTCCGCGCCAGCGAAGAGGGAAACTACGAGAGCTACTCGGATCTCAGTCCGAGTCGCACCGGTTCCTATCGCATTTCGTTCAACACCATTCGCACGGCGTTCAACAGCAGCAACGGTGATGTCACGTCGGCGGTGTTCCAAAAATTTGAGGAAAACCTGGCAACCATCCAGCAACGCTTCGCTTTACGTGGCAGCAGCGGTGTCAGTGGTGAATACGACAGCACCATGCAGGACGTGGTGATCCCGGCGTTTCTGGCAGCGTATTCGGGAAAAGATGCAAAGGCTGTGAGCTTGTCGCCTTTCCCCAAGATACCGATGCCAAACTGGCGCGTGGACTATACCGGGCTTAATAAATTGGGCATCTTTAAAAATGCGTTCCAATCCATTACGATTTCGCATGCTTACCAATCGACGTATTCGGTTCTGAATTACTCGAACTCGCTGGACTCGTTGGCAAATACGAGCGAGAATGTAGCGTACCTGGCCATCGACCGGCCGATTGAGGACTACAACCGGAGCTATTTCGGCCAGCCTAACGCAGACGGCAAATACGTTCCCCTTTATGTGATCAGCCAGGTGTTACTCTCCGAACAATTTGCGCCACTCATCGGCGTGAACGTGCGGACGAAAAGCCGGGTGACGGCCAACTTCCAGTACAAAACAAAACGCGACGTGTCGCTGACCATTTCCAACGCGCAGGTCACCGAGATGCTGAGCAAAGATGTTTCACTGGAAATAGGCTTCACAAAAAACAACCTGAGGCTGCCGTTCAAATCCGAGGGCAGGCTCATCGTGTTGAAGAACGATGTGACCTTCCGCCTGAACACCACGGTGTCGGACCAGCGGACCATTCAACGGAAGGTGAACGAGTTGAATATGATCACCAACGGCAGCGTCAACATCCAGTTGCGGCCCAACATCAGCTACGTGGTCAATCAGAAGCTTAACATCCAGGCCTACTTCGAGCGGACCATCAACGACCCGAAGGTTTCGAACTCCTACCGGCGGGCCACTACGCGGTTCGGGGTGCAGGTGCGGTTCAGCCTGGCGCAATAGATTCCGGGCCGTTTCCGGCCGTTTTCCTGCTTTAATTGTCCATCCCAGCCCTGTTTTCCCTCCTTTATCCATTTCCCAATCTTCCGATTTTCACCTATTTTTGGGCCACTGAAAATCTCCTTAACCACTTAAAAATTTCCCCTTAACATGAATATTCCGGATTCACTGAAGTACACCAAAGACCACGAATGGGTTAAGATCGAAGGCAACACTGCCACGATAGGCATCACCGATTTCGCACAGGGCGAGCTGGGTGACATTGTGTATGTCGACATTACTTCCGTGGGCCAGGAAATTGCCGCACACGAAATTTTTGGCACTGTGGAGGCCGTAAAAACGGTTTCCGACCTGTATATGCCGGTTGGCGGTAAAGTGCTGGAACTGAATCCCATTTTGGACGGCAGCCCCGAAAAAGTGAACGAAGACCCCTATGGCGATGGCTGGATGATCAAAATCCAGATCAGCGGTGGCACGAACGATCTGCTTTCGGCCGCTCAATACAAGGAACTTATCGGCAAGTAGGGTGCGTTTGAATACAGTGAAACCGCTGTATTCACCGGTCCTACTTCAAACGTGAACATTCTGTCATGATCGAGCTGCCTGTTATATCCCAAGAACAAACCCGCAAACGCAAGCCGGATTGGCTGCGCGTGAAGCTTCCGGTAGGCCCGGACTA
>DATDAV010000335.1:0-16898 GCA_036525235.1 Chryseolinea sp.
GACGGAAGCTACGCCGAGCGTCAACGCATCATAAAAGATCACGAGCGCTATACGAAGGGCCTGCTGTATTTTTATGGACATGATCCGCGTGTACCCAAGGAGTTGCAAAGTGAAATGCTGAAGTACGGTTACCCCAAAGATGAGTACACCGACAACGGCAACTGGTCACCCCAACTCTACGTGCGGGAAGCCCGCCGCATGGTGGGCAGCTACGTGATGCATCAAGCGAACTGCGTGGGAGCGGAAGTGGTGAAAGACGGCGTGGGCATGGCCGCCTACACGATGGACTCGCACAATTGCCAGCGCCTGGTCATAGACGGCCAGGTGAAAAACGAAGGGAACATTGAGGTGGGAGGTTTTGGTCCCTATCCCATTGCCTATGGATCGATCGTACCCAAAGCTGCACAATGCGGAAACCTCTTCGTGCCCGTTTGCCTCTCGGCAACACACATTGCCTATGGCTCGATTCGCATGGAGCCGGTGTTCATGGTGTTAGGACAATCTTCTGCTGCCGCTGCCGCGATGGCTATTGATGCGCGCACCGACATCCAAAACATAGACATCGCTAAGCTTCAACAACAATTGAAATCCAATCCACTGGCCGATGGCAAGATCATGGATATTTTGGTCGACAATGACGACACGCAGCACGTTACGCATACTGGAAGCTGGACTACCGAAACCAAAGGCGGCTACGGCCCTTCATTTTTCCAAGCCGACGTAACGGCTACGACAGCGGAAAGCACCGTGCGTTTCACCCCCGACATTCCGAAAAATGGTAGCTACACAGCGTATCTTTACATGCCCAAAGTGAAAAATCTTTCCACGCAAAGTAAAGTCACCGTGTTCGACGGCAAGAATAAAAAAGAAGTCGTCATCAAAGCTTCGGATGTGGTGGTGGAGGGGCAGACCTCGGGTGAGTGGGTATCGCTGGGCACTTACGCCTTGCCGAAGGGTACAACGGCATCCGTTGAACTTTCCACACGCCAGGCCGACGGAACGGTGGTGGCCGATGCCGTCATCTTTGTGCCATCCCAAACCGGCGCTTCCAAATAGACAAAACCTTAAATTCTAATTTCAAGAATGAAAAATATTGTATTGATCACCCTATGCCTGTTGGTGACCGTCACGGTCTATGGGCAATATGACCTCGTGATCGTGGGGGGAACCCCGGGAGGGATCATGGCGGGCATCGCGGCCGCAAAACAAGGGAAGACCTCGGTCATCCTGGAGCGCACCAGCCACATCGGCGGTCTGCCCGCCAATGGACTTGGCGCTACGGACATCGCCACGCGTGGCGCCACGACCGGTTTGTTTGCCGAATTTATCTCTCGGGTAAAAAAACATTACGTGACCACGTATGGTGAAAATTCCAAACAGGTGAAAGATTGCTCTGAGGGTTTTCACTTCGAGCCGCATGTGGGCGAAAGCGTCCTGGAACAAATGCTGGCGGAACAAAAGAACATCACGGTGCTGAAGATGCGGCAGTTTGATGTGCTGGAAAAAAATATAACGCTCTACGACGATGTGATCCAATCGATCCGCGTGTTGAATCGCGAGAACGGAAAAACAGAAGAATACAAAGGCAAAGTTTTTCTCGATGCCACCTATGAAGGCGATCTGGGCGCTGCTGCAAAAATTCCCTTTCGTCTGGGCCGCGAAGGCAAGGATGAATTCGGTGAGATCGGCGCGGGCGTCGTGTACAAATATTGGGGCGGCCCCGAAGGAGAGGGTACCACCTTTCAAGGCGACAACGCCGTGCAATCGTATAACTACCGGTTGTGTCTCACAAATAACCCTGCAAATCGTACAGAAATTCAGAAGCCGGCGAAATACAACCGCGAAGAATATGTTTCGCTCATCGAAGACGTTTGGACCGGCCGTAACACCGGTGTACAAATGTTAGACGTGACCGAATCCATGCTGGAAGAAAACCGGAAGAACATCGCCAAGGGCAACCCGTCTACCATTCCTGGCGACCGGTGGGGCATTGCGCGGATCACCAACATGGTGGCATTGCCCAACGAAAAAGCAGATGGCAACAATCAACACATGGCCTTCATCTCCACTGACCTTCCCGAAGAGAACTGGCCCTGGCCTACATCGGGTTGGGCGTGGCGCGATGCGTATGCGCAACGACTGAGATCGTATATTGAAGGCTTGTTCTGGTTTGCCCAAAACGACAAAGCGCTTCCGGAAAATTTCCGCAAGGCCGCTAAAGAATGGGGTTTTGCAAAAGATGAATACAAAGACAATGGCAACTTCCCACGCCAGGTCTATGTGCGCGAAGGCCGCCGGTTTGAAGGCGAATATTTCTTCACCACCAAAGATGCCACGGCGCCCACCCCAGACCAGCGCCCGGTGTTGCACGCCGCCAGCATCACGGCCAGCCACTATGCTTTCGACTCCCACGCCGTGCGCAAGCGCGAGCCCAACCGTCCGCACCTCGATGGATTCCTCAGCTACCCCTCACAAGTCTACACCGTTCCCTATGGCGTGATGGTCCCGAAAACAGTGGACAACCTGCTTCTGCCTGTGCCAGTCTCGGGAAGCCACATTGGATTTTCCACACTGCGTATGGAGCCCTGCTGGATGGCCATCGGCCAAGCGGCGGGCATAGCCTCCGCGTTGGCGATCGACAATCATGTGAAAGTGAGAAATGTGGATATGAAAATCCTGCAAAACAAATTGCTGGAACAAAACGCCACGTTGATCTACTACCGCGACCTGCAACCGGCCGACCCCGATTTTAAAATGGCACAGACGCTTGGCCTGCTGGGCTACCTGCCCGGCTGGGAAGCCAAACTGAACGAGCCAGTCGACCAACCTACACTGGCGCTGTGGGAGAAATTGAGCAACCGGAAACTCGCGGCCGAGCCCGGAAAGACCCTGCGCAAAGAAGTGCTTCAAACCCTTTTCAAAAATCTCTAACCCGCGTGCCGCTCTTTCGCTCCTGCATTTTCGCCCGGTGACCGCCGTGTGAAGAGGCAGGGCGGGAGAAGCATGCCTTTTCACCCGACCTATGGAAGAAGAAAAATCAGCCTTGCGGCAAGTGCTGCAGGCGCCTGTGATCATTGCCGCCCTGGGCTACTTTGTAGACATCTATGATCTGCTACTCTTTAGCATCGTGCGCATTCCCAGTCTGAAAGCGTTGGGACTGACAGGCGATCAATTATTGAAGCAAGGTATATTCCTCATCAATGTTCAAATGGCGGGATTGCTCGCGGGCGGAATTCTCTGGGGTATCTTGGGCGATAAGAAGGGAAGGCTCTCGGTGCTCTTCGGTTCGATCTTACTTTATTCTACGGCAAACCTGGCCAACGGATTTGTGACCGACGTCACGCAATATGCTGTGCTGCGATTCATTGCCGGCGTTGGTCTGGCGGGAGAGCTTGGCGCGGGAGTGACGCTGGTAGCCGAGATCCTCCCCAAACAAATTCGGGGCTATGGCACCACGCTGGTGGCCTCGGTCGGATTGTTTGGCGCTGTGCTTGCTTATTTTGTAGCGGCCTTCACCGATTGGCAAGTGGCCTATTGGATCGGTGGCGGTCTCGGGCTCTCTTTGTTACTGTTGCGCTATAGTGTGGCCGAGTCGGGCATGTTCGCCGCCGTGAAGCATAAGGCCGTGGAGCGTGGCGATATTTTGAAATTGTTTTCCAACGCCAGGCTGTTCTTCAATTATCTGCGTTGCATTTTCATTGGCTTGCCCATCTGGTTTGTCATCGGCATCCTGGTTACGTTCTCTCCCGAATTCGGTATCAGCCTCGGGCTGAATGTTCCGGTAGAAGCAGGAAAGGCCGTGATGTTTTGCTACATAGGCCTGTCGTTGGGTGACCTGAGCAGCGGCGTCATCAGCCAGGCGTTGAAGAGCCGCAAGAAAGTTGTGCTCCTGTTTATTCTCCTCACCACGACGGCGATGACCTGTTACCTCCTGCAAGGAAAGTTTTCATCGTCGTTCTTTTATGGCAGCTGTGTTTTCCTGGGGTTCTCCATCGGCTATTGGGCGTTGTTTGTCACCATCGCCGCCGAGCAATTCGGCACCAACATCCGGGCCACTGTAGCCACCACGGTTCCGAATTTTGTACGGGGAACGGTGGTCCCACTCACCATGATCTTCGAATGGCTGCGTAGAGACCACACCATGGTCACCAGCGCCGCCCTCGTGGGAGGAGGCACGATCATCGTTGCGCTCCTGGCGTTGTGGAAGATGAAAGAAACGTTTGGTAAAGAACTGGACTTTGTAGACTGATGGATTAGGATGGTCCGCTGGTGGCCCTCCGGTTACGGCTTGCTGTGCCAATCCTGGTTCCAGATATCCGTGAACTGATCGGGATGCCGCCTAAATTCAGCATTGACATACGGGCAAAGCGGTATCACTTTCAATCCATGTTCGCGAACATAGGTCGTCATCGCCTTCAGCAACTTTGCCGCCACTCCTTGCCCGCGCAGCTTTTCCGAAACTTCGGTATGATACACCGTAAGATTTTCGCCGGCCACCGACACCACCATCTCCGCCAACCGCTCGCCTTCTTTCTCAATAAAAAAAGCGCCGTGCCCCTTAGGGTTCAGACTAAGTTGAATTTCATCCATAGTTAAAATATCCGTAGCTGATTCCCCACAAATATCAACAAACTCCTAAAAGCCACAAAACCTTTCCTGACGGTGTTGGTGTTCGTTGCCCACCGCCTTTTGTTGGTGTTCTTCACCAACAAAATCAGCTTCCACTCCCACCTTTATGGGTGTTCTTCACAAAAAAAAACAGCTTCTAATGTCTGGATCTTTATGTTGCCGGTGGTTATGATCCTTCTATTTGCCCTGGGCACGGTGAGCGTCCGGACCATACGGTCGGCCCAGTCTAATCCATCCGAGGCCTTAAAACAGGAGTAAAGAATTTTTTTTTGAGGCTCAAAAAATCGCCCGCCAACGCACATCGGTTTCCGGATGTGAACACGGCCGGGCTATGGCACCCGTTGTTTTGGCAGATTTATGGGCATCCTGTCAAATGGCACATGGATTGGACGGAGAGGGGAAATGCACGTGCAACTCATGAAAAAGATCGACATCCTGAATTTCATCACCAATTTCCGCAAGGCTCCCAACGACATCAAAACCCACGGCCAGATCCTGGCCCACCTGGGCACGGACCACGAACCGGCCATCAACCATATGCTGGAGGAACTCAAACAAGCACGAGTTATCAGGGAAGTGGAAATGCAGGGTGAGAAGGCCTTCCAGGTGGTATCAAGATAAGCCACCTACCGGAATTCATGGATTTGCCAGGGCGTTAGAACCTGGAAGATTCCTCATTTTATTCAAAAAACTTACAAGCTCGTGTGAATATCGTAGCGAATCTTTTTCTTAGATGATTAAACCTTGTCTATGAAATCGTTACTCCCCCTCGCGTTGTGCTTATTCATCGTGAGCGCCTTCGCCAATGAAGCCGACAGCACACAGACCTTTGCCGACAGTCTGGAAGCGACCTTCAACTATCAACACGGCGAAATCAAATTTGAAAACGGCATCGGCACATTGAACGTGCCGAGTGGTTTTCGCTACCTCGATGCCAAGCAAAGCGAATACGTGATCCACGACCTATGGGGAAACCCGGGTGGTTCGGGAACGTTGGGCATGATCTTGCCCGAAGAGATCGGCATCACCGAGGGCGCATGGGCGTTCATCATCACCTATGAGGAGATGGGCTATGTGAAAGACGACGACGCAGATGACATCGATTATGACGACCTTTTGGAAGAACTTCAGAGCGAAGCCGCCGAAGCCAACAAGGAACGCGAGAAGGAAGGCTATGAACCCATCACCATCGTGGGATGGGCCGCCAAACCCTACTACGACAAAAGCAAAAACGTGCTGCACTGGGCCAAAGAAATAAAGTTTGGCGCTGCCGAAGAGAACACGCTCAACTACAACGTGCGCATCCTGGGAAGAAAAGGCGTACTGGTCCTGAATGCCGTCGCCTCCATGAACGAGCTTCCGGACGTAGAGAAGAATATCGATCCCGTTCTCACCTCGTTCAAGTATGAAGAAGGCAACAAATATTCCGACTTCAACCCTGACCTCGATGAAGTAGCCGCCTGGACTATCGGCGGTCTGGTGGCCGGAAAAGTGCTGGCCAAGGTTGGTATCCTCGCGCTGCTCCTAAAGAACATCAAACTGGTCGGCCTGGCCATCGTAGGAGCCTTCGCCGGTATACGCAGATGGTTCAAGAAAAAGGTCGATCCCCCCGCCGTGAGAGACATCGGCGGTGGCACACCGGAACCTCCCGCGGACTCCACGCCTGCATAAGAAAACCGAACGCGGCTTCTTTTGACGAAGAACCATCGCGGAGATCAAAAGAAAAAAAGACATTCACCTGGTGGATGTCTTTTTTATTTTGATGATGCAATTTTCACAAAGGATTTAAGCGTTGACCACGTCGACGGAGGATTGTGTTTCGCTACACACAAACGGTTGATCCTGGCTACTGATTATTCTGGCTCCTGGATTCTGACTCTGGCTACTGGCTCCTGGCTCCTGGATTCTGGCTCCCTGGCTCCTGGATTCTGGCTCCCTGGCTCCTGGCTCCTGGATTCTGGCTCCTGAATTCCGGCTCCTGAATTCCACCTCCCGAATTTTGAAAGTCCCCAACCAAACCCGAAATTGCGCCCCCATTTTCCAAAAACGACTATGACAACCATCTCCTGTGGCATCGACTTCGGAACGTCCAATTCGAGCGTGGCCATCGGAACGGGCACGGCCGTGAGCCTGGTGCCGGTGGAGGGGGAGCAGGTGACCATCCCCAGCGCCCTCTTTTTTCTGCGGCCCAACAACGACGCCTACTTTGGCCGCGAGGCCGTGAACATGTTCTTCGAACGCAAAAGTGGCCGCTTCATGCGAAGCCTGAAACGCGTGCTCGGCACTTCGCTCATGACGCAAGGCACCGCCGTGAATAACCGCCACATGCATTTCAACCGTATCATCGGTTTGTTTCTGACGAACCTGAAAGAAAAAACCGACGCCTTCGCCGGGGCCGATGTTGAAAATGTGGTGATGGGTCGCCCCGTCCATTTTGTAGACCACAACCCCGCGGCCGACGATCGCGCGCAGGAAGAGCTGAAGGCTATCGCCCGGGAAGTAGGCTTCCGTCATGTGGAATTTCAGTTCGAGCCCATCGCCGCCGCGTTTGCTCACGAGGTGAACATACAGGGTGAGCAACTGGCCATTGTGGTTGACCTGGGAGGAGGTACGTCCGATTTCACGGTGATCAAATTATCCAACCGGTACATTCGCAAAGCCGACCGCACTGCCGACATATTGGCCAGTACGGGTGTGCGCATTGGTGGAAATGATTTTGACAAGGAGTTGAGCTTGTCGCTTATTATGCCCGAGATCGGCTATCGCACCACGTATGGTGAAAAGAATATCGAGGTTCCCTTGCACCCTTTTCACCAGTTGGCCGAGTGGAGCAAGGTCAATTTTATCTATACTCCGAAAGCGTTGATGCAAACGCGCCAGATCCTGCATCAATCGCACGACCCAAGCCGGTACGCCAGGCTGCTCCGCGTGCTTGAAAAAGAAACAGGCCATGCGTTGTTGGCTGCGGCGGAGCGGGCGAAGATCGTGTTGACGGCGCAAGAGGAACATCAGGCCATCTTTGATTTTATCGAAGACGATTTCGTGGTGAAGATTGGTCGAGCTCAATTTGAAGTTTCCATCCAGGAAGAGGTGCGCAAAATTTCAGCTGCGGCCACGAAGTGTTTGCATGAGGCGCAAGTCAAACCGGAAGCGATCGACCTGGTGATCCTCACCGGGGGGTCAACTGAAGTTCCTGTGGTGCAGGCCGAGTTCAAAAGACTTTTTCCCAAGGCTGCCATCGCCGACGAAAACAAGTTGAGCAGTGTTGGGCTGGGGCTTGCATACGACAGCCGTAATAAATTCAGTTAAAATACAGAATCCGAAACGGCTGACGCAAAATCGTTACGTTCAAAGTACAAGACGCGATGGCAGCAAGATAAGGTGTCTTGCACGTGGGTCATTTGACAACTTATGCTTAAGTTTATTTTGCTGGGACCAGAATATTCCTGGAATCGTTTTTTTACTTAGAGCAAGAACAGTTCGCAGGGCAGACCATCCCTGGTAAATAATTTTTATGACAGATCAAACAGTGCCCGAACATGCCAACTCCCCGGTGAGTACTCTGGGTAAGAAAGTAATACGCATCACGTTGCTATTGGTAGGCACTCATGTGATTCACGTAATCCTGCCGCCGTTAATACTGTCAATCGCTGACAATGATTTCGTATGGTCAGTGGCAAATCATTACTATAGTCTCTTCATTAGCAACGCGATCTTCGCTTGCGTGGTGTATGCGATGATGAGACGAAATCCGGCGGTCATTCCGGTAAGCATTTTAGCTTTTGTGTACCCGGTTTATGGCGGCGTCATGTACCTTCTTTCCACCTGCCTCTTGCAAGACAATGAATAAAGAATTAATAAAGCTTTTCGGTAAATATGCTTTGGTGCTTAGCGTGAGCTACATAGTGGAAATTGCGATCGGACTGTTTACGGATAGCATGGATCTTGATTTAGACCGGGTTGGCCGAGCCTTCTTTCAATTCTCTGTCGCGGGGCTGATGCTGCTGCCGAATGTGATCATCGCTTTTGTGATAAAAAAGGATAAGGACAAATTTCAGATCCCCACCCAGTACGTCTATTTGTCTACGATCCTGTATCCGGCCGTGGGGGTTTGTGCTTTTTTGCTATATGTCTTCCACAACGAGCGACACGCAAAACAAAATTCCGACGAAGTAAGCGAATCTTTGTAACCGTTTCGAAAAAGGGGGAGAGCAAGCAGCTGATTTGGGACAGGACGATTACCCATTTTTGCGCCATACGCCCTGATTTTCCACGCCCTGAAAAAAATAAAAAAAAATTATCAAGTCTGTCCAATTCCTGTCCGTCCGGTCATTGATGAGGTGTAATTAAACTTCAACAAAGTCACTTAAACAAAAAAAGCATGGAACAGAGAATCAATGCACTTGAAAAAGGACAAAATGCCTTCAAGGCGATGTATGGATTGGGGGTCTACCTGGCAAAATCGTCGATCGAGAAACCCCTTTTGGATTTAATGTATTTCAGAGTGTCGCAAATCAACGGGTGCGCCTTTTGTCTGGACATGCACAGCAAGGACTTGCGGGCCGAAGGCGAAACGGAACAACGCCTTTACATGATCGCGGCCTGGCGTGAAACCCCCTTCTTCACTGACCGCGAACGCGCCGCGCTGGCCTGGGCTGAAGCTCTGACCCTGGTCACTCAAGGCCACGTTTCTGACGCGGTGTTTGAACATGTCAGCAGCGAATTTTCGGAAGAGGAAATCGTCGATTTAACGGTGGCAGTTAACACAATTAATGACTACAATCGCATTAATATTGCGTTCCGCACCACGGCGGGCGGCTATCAAGTGGGCGCCTTCGCGGTGAAGTAGCCGGTAACAAAAAGAGACATCAAAAGATAGCGACCTTTAAACAATACAAACCATGAAAGATTTCATGTTCTTATTCAGACAGCCCAACTACGACTACAGCAACACGTCGCCCAAGGACATGCAGGCGCTGGCGGAGAAGTGGAAGGCCTGGGTGGCCGGCATCGAGGCGCAAGGAAAATTTGGCAGCCACGGAGCACGCCTGGCCGTGGAGGGCAAAGTGCTGAAGCCCGGCGGCGTCATCACCGATGGTCCTTTTGTCGAGCTCCGCGAGCGCCTTGGCGGCTTCGTCGTCGTGAAGGCCGAAAGCCTCGACGATGCCATCACCCTGGCCCACGGGTGCCCCGCGATCGACATGGGGGGTAGCGTGGAAGTCAGGCCTCTTTATGAATAAGCGAAATCGACAGGAAATTGTAAACCCGCTTTGCACAAAGTGGGTTTACTTTTTTATTTGAACTAGATTTTATTTTTAGAAATGGAGCAGGAATTCGAATCGCTAAAACATTTATTTCAGCAGGAGTTCTCCAAGATGGTGGCCGTCATCAGCAAGCTCTTTGGCTTGCAGCACATCGAAATGGCCGAGGACATTGTGAGTGAGACATTTTTGCAAGCATCCGAAACCTGGGGTGTGAAAGGCATCCCCGCCAACCCCACGGCCTGGCTCTATACGGTGGCCAAGCACAAAACGCTTTACCAATTCCGAAGGAATAAGATCTTCGACAACAAAGTGGCCCCGGAGTGGGTGGCACAAGAAAAGGACCAGGAAAACGCGGAGCCCGACTTTTCAAAAGAAAACATCAAAGACAGCCAGTTGCAAATGCTTTTTGCCGTTTGTAACCCGGCCATCGCCAGCGAAGCGCAAATAGGGTTGGCGTTGCGCATCCTCTGCGGGTTTGGGATAGACGAGATCGCCGACGCGTTCCTGTCTAACAAGGAAACGATCAACAAGCGACTGTTCCGCGCAAAGGAAAAATTGCGCACGGAGAATGTGAAGATGGAGTTGCCCGATGTGACCGCGATCTCCAGCCGGCTCGATAATGTGCTGCACATCATTTACTTGTTGTTTGCCGAAGGCTATTATTCAAAAACACAAGACCAGATCCTGCGCAAAGATCTGTGCGTGGAAGCCATGCGCCTGGGACTGATGCTCACCGAATACGCCCCCACCAACCAACCCCACACCAACGCGCTGATGGCCCTGATGTGTTTTCATGCGTCGCGCTTCACGGCCCGGCAAACCGGCGAGGCCTCCTATGTATTATATGAGCAACAGGACGAACAACTCTGGGACCGGGACCTGATCCACCAGGGCATTTACTTCCTCGGGCTTTCGGCTCAAGGTAACGAGGTGAGTTCCTACCACCTGGAGGCCCGGATTGCCTATTGGCACTGTGTGAAGGAAGATACCCTTGAAAAATGGGAGGAGATCCTGGCCTTATATGACCATTTATTGCAGGTTAATTATTCCCCCAGCGTGGCGTTGAACCGCGCCTTCGCCTTATATAAAGTGAAAGGACCACAGGCTGCCCTGGCGGAAGCCGAAACATTGAAACTGGAAGACAATCATTTCTATTTCGTATTGCTGGGCGAACTCTATAAGAACATCGATAGCCAAAAAGCCAAAACCCATCTTCAAAAGGCCTTCGCGCTGGCCAAAACGCAAACGGAAAAACAAGTTATTCAGGAAAAAATGGATGACCTGGAGAAGTTACGCTGAGACCATCACCACCTTACTGACAACGGTTGGCTTAGTGTACGAGTCACACTTATTTTTCGCACGAAAGCGATCGGCTTATCGGAGTGACTAGCGGTTAACGGATCCCCAGTTTTGGATCGAAAATTGTTTTATTGTTTATGGCTTGCTAAAAATTCAGGCCACCGTTTTAAAATGAATTCTTTCTATTCCTAAACCCAATCCTTATGAGAAAATTACTCTGGATCATTTTTGTGATTCCGTTCGCTGCGCATGCGCAATTCAACAAAGGCGACACGTATGTCGGTGCCAACATTTCCGGATTCAATGGTAGCAGCTTTGGCGCCGCCCCGTTCTTCGGCTATTTTATCAATCAGCATACTTCGGTGGGTGCATATGTGCGCGGCAGCTCATCGAAGCACGAGTACGCCTTCTCGGCCGATGGCCTGAGTAACTCCGTTCAAGTCGATCGAAGTGTAACCGCGGCCCTTACAGCCCGCCGATGGTACACGCTTAGCGATAAATTTTATTTCGCCTTGCAGGGTGAAGTATTTTATGACCGGCAAGTGTCGACGACAAAGAATAACAACGATGTGACCAACAATAATAAATATTATAATTTGGGTCTGAACATCATACCCACCTTTCTGTATTTTCCAATCTCTCGCCTGGGCATTGAAGCAAGTGTAGGGGGACTGCAGTATCAATTCACGCACGGATTGTCGGACGAACAAGAGCGCCACCAGGTGACACTCGGTTTGGGCAGCATGAACTTAGGTGTGGCTTACTACTTTAGGAAGTAGAAGTCGCTGCTGAAACAGACTATTCAATGACAAGTTAACCTTACATCAACATCATTTCTCACACTATGAAAAGCATATTCTTCATCCTTCTGTTAGTTCTTCCTGTCCTGGCCATGGCGCAGTTCCATAAAGGCGACATATTTATTGGCGGAAGCTTTAATACCGGTTACTCCAAGCAGCTCAAAAATGACCGGTACATCGGGTACACGCAAACGAGTATTTCCATCTACCCTCAAGCCGCGGTCTTTTTAACTCCACGATTTGCTTTGGGCGGGACGCTCGGCTTTGGCGGAAGCCACGCAGCCTACGACAATTCGGATTCTTATAGTAGAAGCTACGGCGTGGGCGCTTTAGGGCGCTATTTTTTGTTGGCGCGGGAAAAATTTTCCATCGCACTGACGGGCTCGGTCACGTACAATCGCACACGCTTGAAGAGTGAATCTGATCTAGGTTACAACAACGTTGCGAAAATGTATTCCTTGGACGCATCAATCAAACCTACGTTTTTATTTTTCCCATCTCCGCGCTGGGGTTTTGAAGCAAGCGTGGGAAGCCTTTTGTATACCCACGAGCAGAACTTGTCAACCAACAGCAATAGTGACGAGTTCAGCGCCAGATACGGAACGATCTCCCTCGGCGTTGCCTACTATTTCCGGAAGTCGTAACATTTATTTCCTGGAGTCGTAAGATTACCAATGTCCTTCACCATCCATCACCGTAATCCTACCCTTGCCGAATACCAGGAGCTGCGACAGAGCGTATCCTGGCCGGCCTTCGACGACGCACTGGCCGAGGCGGGTCTCTCCAAATCGCTTTTTAGCGTGGTCGTTCAAGATGAAGGGGGCCACGCCGTTGGCATGGGTAGGATTGTGGGGGATGATGCGCTCTATTTCAATATTCACGATGTGATCGTTGTGCCCGAATGTCAACGGCAAGGCGTTGGCAAACTGATCGTGAAAGCACTGTTGGCCTATACCGATAAAAAAGGCGGAAAGAATTCTCAAATCGGATTGAGCAGCAGCAAAGGGCGGGAAGCCTTTTATCGTTCTTTCGGATTCACGGAAAGACCCACCGATCGTTTAGGCGCCGGAATGGTGCTTGTGAAACCGTAAACGTTATTTTTGGACGACATCGGTAGCACGTCTTTCGTAAAGAAGATTTTTCATTTCAAGTTTCTATCGTGAAACTAAAATTGTATTTTCGAAAACACCAAACCGTGTGCGCCCTCTACGATGAACTTCATCCGAACAACATCTGCCAGCACCGACTTCCAGAAACTAGTGACCGAACTGGATGCTGACCTCCGCATTCGCGATGGCGAAGACCACACCTTCTACGCGCAGTTCAACACCATCGTCCAGATCAAACACGTGGTCGTAGCGTATGAAGATGAGTTGCCCGTCGGCTGTGGCGCCATCAAAGAATATTTGCCGGACGCGATGGAGGTGAAACGCATGTATGTGCCCCCGAGTCACCGGGGGACGGGAGTGGCCTCGGGCGTTTTGGAGGAATTGGAAAAATGGGCGCGAGAGATGCAGTACAAACGTTGTGTGTTGGAAACGGGAAAGAAGCAACCCGAAGCGATCGGACTGTATAAGAAGAACGGCTACGCCATCATTCCCAACTATGGGCAATATGAAAACGTAGAGAACAGCGTATGTTTCGAAAAGAAATTGTGAGATAGGTTTGTCGTTTGCCGTTCACCCGCCCAGCGGGAGAGCTGACGTAAAATTTATCGTGCATTTACAGACAGGCTTTATACCTTTGCATCGTGAACCGTGGGAAGGATCGGAGAAAAATAAAGACGATGAGCCTGGGCCTTGTGCTCTGGCTGTGGACCAGCGCGGCCCTTGCGCAAAACGCTGTTCAGATCCGTGACGAGGTGGATCAATACATTTTTTCGTTTAACGAGATCGAATACCTCGAAGATCCCTCCGGAAATCTCTCCGTGGAGGAGGCGGCCACCGCACAATGGGCACCCCAGTTTAAACCGAGCAAAACCTTCAGCCCCCAGAACTATCACCGCGCGTCGTATTACTGGTACCGCATCAAGATTGTCCACAACCCTAAAACCAAGCGCCACTGGCAGATCGAATTTTTTGATCAGACCATCGACGAGTTAAGTTTCTACATGCCCGAACCTTTGGGCGGCTACCACCTCGAGTCGTTCGGCGACAACTTCCCGTTTGGCAACCGCTTCCTGAAGCACAAGAATTTTATCATCCACCTTCCCGATCAATACGACGGCACCTACACCTATTATTTCAGGGTGAAGTCGCGACAGCGCGCCGACATCCTGGTGGTGCTGCGGCCGCTGGAATATTTCTTCAACTATGCCCTGGACGAATATTTTTTCTTTGGCATTTTCTACGGCATGATCCTCGTGTTCTGCTTCTACAACTTTCTCATGTTTGTGGCGGTGCACGAGCGCCACTATCTCTATTATATATTGTACTTGTTGGGTGTTGGTCTGTATGAAATGAGCTCCGATGGCATCGCGTTCCAATACCTGTGGCCTAATGCTACGGAATGGAATCAGTACGCTCCCGGGTTCGCCTTGTATTTTGCTTCTACGTTCGCTTTGTTTTTTGCCGCTTCGCTGCTCAACCTGCGAAAGCAATATCCACGGTTGCTCTGGGTACTTGGCGGCGTGTTGGTTTTGCGCACGGCATACCTTCTGATTAGTTTTTATGTGTCCGACCGCTGGTTCAACTTGCGCTTTGTAGAAGTGATCCCCTTCCTGGCGGCGTTCTATGCGGGCATCTATGCTTTGCGAAAGGGATACCGGCCGGCTCGGTTCATGGTGGTGGGTTATTCCTTTTTGTTTCTCGGCATCGCCATCAAGTTCATTCAATACCTCGACATCAACTGGTTGCCCTTGGGTGAGCTGACGCACTATAGCTTGGGTTTTAGTTTTATTATGGAGATGATGTTCCTGTCGTTTGCCATCAGCGATAAGATCAAACTGTTGCGTCGGGAAAAGGAGATAGCACAGGAGAGCATCATCGAGCAATTAAAGGAAAATCAAAAGCTAAAGGACTCCTTGAATGAGGAATTGGAGCAACAGGTGAAGATTAAGACCGGGGAGTTGGTTCAAAAATCGGATTTCATCGCAGCGCAGAACCGGCAGTTGGCCGAAGCCAATCAGAAACTGGCGGTTCAGGCGGAAGAAATTGAGGCCATGAATGCGCTGCTCACGCAGGATAACAAAAAGCTGAAACACGACGTGGAGGTGGTGACCGAAGCGCGCATCCTGTCGAAGGAAGTGGATTTTGAAGAGTTCAGCGCCATGTATCCCGACGACGCCAGTTGTATGCGCTTCCTGGCCGAGATCAAATGGCAAAAGGATTTCACGTGCACCAAATGTCATCACCATCATTTCAGCGAAGGCCGGAGCCCCCACAGCCGGCGGTGCTCGCGGTGCGGATACGACGAATCGGTGACGGCCTACACGCTGCTTCAGAACACCAGGCTCCCGATCAACAAGGCTTTCTACATGATCTTTTTGGTCTATTCAACCAACGGCAGCATATCGTCGCACAAGCTTTCGGAGATCCTTCACATCCGTCAAAGTACGTGTTGGTCGTATAGCTCCAAGATCAAAAAAGCCATGAAAGAGAAGCGAAAACACGGTGAAACACGCCATGAGGGCTGGCATTCTATATTATTAGTGGAAGAACACACGGTTTGACTCGCGCAAAAAGGCACTTTTTAGCCCGTAGAAACCGTTTTCGGTCTGGTCGAAAAAAATTAAAAATATTTCTTCCCCTGTCGCCAAAAATTTAAGTCACTCATTCTCTATCGATTACGGAACCCTCCTCCGAAACCGATTGCGCCAAATCTGGCGTATCACAATCATTGTCGTTGTCCCCACAGAAACCCCACTAGCAGCCCCCAGGCGGGGAATTGAGGTTGTGCATGAACCGTATCAAAGTCTGTAACATACTATATGTCAATGTGTTAGTTTGTGTTTTTTAGCGATCATGTCCAATTTTGGATCAGACTAAACGCAACCTTTTTTTCACTCTATGAAGATCATTTTACGAATAATGGCCTTGCTCATGCTGTGCAGCATACCGGCGTGGGCTCAAAGTGTGGTGACGGGCAAAGTCACTTCGACAGGCGGGGAGCCACTCCCGGGAGTAAGTGTGCTACTGAAAGGTACGTCGACAGGATCCTTGACGGATGCCGACGGAAACTATACGATCAATGCTACTGAAGGAACGTTGGTGTTTTCTTTTATTGGCTACAAACCTGTCGAAGCCCTGATTAGTGGGCGGACGACAGTAGACGTGTCCATGGAGGACGACGTGACCACTCTGGAGCAGATCGTTGTGGTGGGGTATGGTACCCAGGAGAAAAAAGATATCACGGGAGCCGTGGGCGTAGTGGACCAGAAGGCTATGGCCTCGCGTCCCAACACGCAATTCGGGAACCTCATCCAAGGCAAGGCTGCCGGGGTGCAGGTGATCGTACCCAGCGGTAAGCCCTCAGCCGGATTCAGCATCCGCGTCCGCGGGGCGACTTCGATCTCTGGTAACAACGAGCCGCTCTACGTAGTGGATGGTGTTCCTTCGTCGGATACCCGGACTCTTAACCCGGCCGATATTGAAAGCATTTCCATTTTGAAAGACGCATCGTCCGCCGCCATCTATGGTGCGCAGGGTGCAAACGGTGTGGTGCTCATCACCACCAAACGCGGCAAGACCGGCACACCGAAAGTTGACTTCAGCGCGTACACCGGTTTTTCGAGCGCCTGGAAAAAATTGAAAGTGCTCAACAGCGAACAATACCGCGACCTGATGACCGAGTTCGGCCAGACCACCGACTGGAGCCAGTATACCGCCAACACGGACTGGCAAAACGAGATCTTCCAAAACGGACGCTCGCAAAACTACCAGCTAGGCATCTCCGGAAAAACCGACAA
>DATDAV010000336.1:0-18480 GCA_036525235.1 Chryseolinea sp.
TAAACTTTCCAAGGAAGTGCTGAAAGACAAGATCATGGGGGGATGGGCCGGACAGACCGTAGGCGTCACGTTCGGTGGTCCGACTGAGTTCAGGTTTTGCGGAACGATCATCCAGGACTATCAATCCATCAAATGGTATGACGGCTATTTGAAACACACCATGGTAAACAACCCGGGTCTGTACGACGACATCTATATGGACCTCACCTTCGTGGATGTATTCGAACGCAAGGGGTTGGATGCACCGCTCACTGAATTCGCCAACGCCTATGCCAACGCAGGCTACGCACTGTGGCACGCCAACCAGGCGGGACGCTACAACATTTTGCACGGCATCGCCGCACCCCAATCCGGCCACTGGCTCAACAACCCGCATGCCGACTGCATCGACTACCAAATCGAATCCGACTTTGCCGGACTCATGTCGCCGGGCATGCCCAACACTGCGTCGGAGATCAGCGACAAGATCGGTCACATCATGAACTATGGTGACGGTTGGTATGGCGGTGTGTATATGGGGGCGATGTATACACTAGCGTTTACTTCTTCTGACATTTCCTTTATTGTGAAGGAAGCGTTGAAAACCATTCCTGTTGAAAGCCGGTTCCACCACGTGATCCAGGATGTGATCCAATGGCATCAGCAATATCCCAACGACTGGAAAGCAACCTGGTTCGAGATCCAAAAGAAGTACACGGAAGATATCGGCTGTCCCGAAGGTGTGTTTGTTCCCTTCAACATCGACGCCACGGTGAACTCTGCCTATGTTGTGCTGGGCTTATTGTATGGACAAGGTGATTTCACCAAGACGATGGAGATCACCACGCGGGCGGGCCAGGATTCGGATTGCAATCCATCTTCTGCCGGGGGCATACTCGGTACCGTCCTGGGTTACAAAAATATTCCACCCTACTGGAAGATGGGCCTCCAGGAATCGGAGCCGCTCGACTTCAAGTACACTACCATGTCGCTAAACGACGTGTATACCATCGGCTACAACCACGCCCTGAAAATGATCGCGCGCAACGGTGGCACGGCCGACGACCAGGCGGTGTACATCAAGTTGCAGCAACCTAAACCCGTGCGCCTGGAGCAAAGCTTCGAAGGCCATCATCCCGTAGACAAAATAGAGATCCACAAAACGCTCACCGACGAATACACTTTCGACTTTGAAGGCATTGGCTTTGTAGTGCGTGGCGAATCGGCGCGTTGGCAAGCTGTGTCTTCTTATGTGGCCAAGACCGAACTCTACATCGATAATAAGCTCGTGGACAACGTAGAACTTCCCGGCAGCTTCACGACGCGGCGCTATGAGCTGTTCTGGAAATATCAACTGCCCCGTCAAAAGCATACCGTGCGCTTGAAGATTCTGAACCCCGATGAAAAAAGCCCGGTATATCTAAACGAATTCATTGTCTACGACAACAAGCCTGCGAATACTACCCATCCATAACCAAACTCCTGGCCTATGTTCATTCTCGAAAGCTATACCGTCGCCGTGCTATTCTGTTTTATCACCATGCTTTGCTGGGGCTCGTGGGCCAACACGCAGAAGCTGGCGGAAAAATCGTGGCGCTTTGAATTGTTTTATTGGGACTATGTATTGGGCATCTTCCTGCTGTCGCTCCTCTTTGCGGTGACCCTGGGCAGCATGGGTGAACACGGACGCAGTTTCCCGGCTGACTTTGCACAGTCGGACGTGGCAAGTCTTCGTTCGGCATTTATCGGCGGGGTGATCTTCAACCTGGCAAACATCCTGCTCATCGCGGCCATTTCCATTGCCGGCATGTCGGTAGCATTCCCGGTGGGCATCGGCATTGCGTTGATCTGGGGTGTATTGGATAATTATTTGAAAGTACCTGCGGGAAATCCCGTCGTTATTTTTACGGGCGTAGCGCTCATTGCCGTGGGGATTGTGGTGAATGCTATCGCATATAAAAAATCATCCGGCAATGCACAGAAGGTCTCTTCAAAAGGATTGATCATCTCTGTGGTAGCGGGTGTGTTGATGGCACAGTTTTATGGCTTCGTAGTATCGGGAATGGCCCACGACTTTGTGAACCCTGAGGCCGGTAAGCTCACGCCGTATACGGCGATCGTCGTTTTTGCGGCGGGTATTTTTGTCAGCAACATTTTGTTCAACACCGTGTTAATGCGTATGCCGGTGGAAGGCACACCCGTGAGCTACGACGATTACTTCAAGGGCAATCTCAAAAGTCACATCACCGGCGTTTTGGGTGGCGTGATCTGGTGCATCGGCATGTCGTTCAGCATCCTCGCATCGGACAAGGCGGGGCCTGCCATTTCGTATGGCCTCGGTCAGGGCGCTGTACTGGTGGCGGCCGTGTGGGGTGTTTTTATCTGGAAAGAATTCAAGACCGCACCCAAAGGAGTGAACACCCTCCTGTTTGTGATGTTCGTCTGCTTTTTCTTCGGACTTGGTCTCTTGGTTTACTCCAAAACAGCTTAGTCTTTCGTACATCTATTGGCTTACGCTTTCATCATCATTCACGCTTTAATCAATCCATCTTATGCGACTCACCTTCCTTTTTCTTCTCCTGATCAGCGTCTCCTCCATCGCACAAAGAACAAAGATGGTCAAGATCATTCTCGACACCGACTTTGGTAATGATTGTGACGATGCGGCCGCGTTGGCGATCCTGCACCAACTGGCCTACAACGGTGAGGCTGAAATTCTGGCCACGGTCTATCCCATGAACGACGACATGGGGGCCCCGGCCATCGATGCCGAAAATACCTACTATGGGAAGCCCAATATTCCCGTGGGCACCTACAAGGGCACCTATGAATACAAAGGCAAACACAATGACTTCTATAACAGCAAGCTGGCGGCGTTGCCAAACGATCTGCAGTCGGGTAAGCATGCACCGGATGCTGTGGCGTTGTATCGCAAAATACTCTCTGCGCAACCCGACCGCAGCGTGACCATTGTGGTGGTGGGTCCCCAGCGATTATTGGCCGACCTACTTCAGTCCAAGGCGGATTCCCTCAGTCCGCTGGACGGCACGGCGCTGGTGAAGAAGAAGGTAGTGCAACTGGTGTCGATGGGGACGGAATATCCGAAGGGTAATGAGTGGAACATTCGCATTTGCCCAGATGCGGCGCAGTATGTGGAAGAGCATTGGCCAACGCCTGTGGTATACTCGGGGTTTGAGATCGGCAAAGCCATTATGACGGGTGAGCGGTTGATCACGGAGACACCTGAAAACAACCCGGTGCGTATTGCTTTTGAGACCAACCCGCAGGTGGACGCGAAAAAGAACCGGCATAGCTGGGATCAGACTGCGGTGTTGTATGCCGTGAGAGGGGTGCGCGATTATTGGACGCTGGGGACGGGGTTTCCTCAGATCGCGGAGGATGGGAAAAATAGTTGGGTGGTTTCTAAAGGGAGTCGGCACTATCTGATTGCGAAGAAAAGCACGGCGGAGATGAAGAAGATTTTGGAGGATATGATGGTGGCGGGGCCGAGATAAAATTTTTAACCGCAAAGACGCAAAGGGCGCAAAAAGAGCGCAAAGAAAATACCAAGTGCTACCATAGGGGCATGCCTTTGTCGAATTCGGCGACGTTGTGGCGGATGACGGCGTCGAGGTCGTTGGTGGCTTGGAAGACGCGGGTTTGGCGTTGGGAGCTGTTGCCTTTGGTGGCGATCTCGGTGACGCGGGATAGATATTCTGTGCAGTTCAGCGCTCGCGCATAGGGCTCCAGCTTCTGGATCCATTCCTGGATGTCGTCGCGCATGTGTTTCGGGCTTCCGTGGCGCGTAGGCACTACGTCGGCGTCAAGGCCGTAGCGGATGGCGCGCCATTTATTTTCACGGAAGATCCAGCGATGCAAATAGGTAAATGATTTTGTCCATTCTTCTTCGTGGTCGCGAAACCAGTGGGCCAGGAGTTGAATGAACGTGACGATGGCCATCGTTTCATATAAAGTGGCCGGTTCGTCGCAGAAGCGCAACTCGAGCGTGCCATATTGCGGGCTCGGGCGCAGGTCCCACCAGAGGTCCCTCATGCTCTCGATGGCTTGGGTTCGGATGAGGAAGCGATACAGCTTCTGAAATTCATCCCAGTTCCGCACGAGGTAGGGCATGCCCGCCGTGGGCAATGCTTCATATGTAGTCGGACGGCAGGAGGACAACCCCGTATATTTTCCTTGCCAGAACGGCGAGCTGCCCGAAAGCGCCAGGATGTGCGGCAGAAAATGCATAAAGAAATAATTGTAGCGGATACACGCATCGCCGGAAGGCATACCAATGTGCACATGCATGCCATACACCGCCATGCGGCGGATGATCCATTGGTTTCGGTCGATCAATTCTTCATAGCGTTTGGAGGGCGTGATGAGCCGCTCGCGATAGTCTGCCAAAGGATGTGTGCCCGTAGACGCGATTTTTAAATTCAGGGTGTGCGCTTTGGCCGATACCAACTGCAGCGAATGTTTCAGGTCGGATTCCACCGCGTGCAGGGTGTGGCAAACATCGGTGATCACTTCCAGCGTGCTTTGGAAAAATTCAGGCTTCAATTTTTCGTCCTCGCCGCGATCCAGCACTTCCGCAGCGCGCGGCGTCAACAGCAGGCTCTCGCCATCCAAAACCTGCAATTCAAGCTCCACCCCAAGGGTAAGCGCCTCGGCGTTCTGTTTAAATTCCAACGGCTTCTTTAGTCGTCTCTTCATTTTTCTTGGGGGCGGGTGTAGACAGTCTATTCATCTCTTTTCGTCATCTTGTATAATGCCCAAAACGCCGATTTGTTTAAAACCGCACGTTTCTTTGCTTGCCCGCCGAAGCTTCAGCGAAGGAGGGACGAAGCTTGAGCGAAAGTGAGGCGGTTAAAAACCTTATGGGGGATCAACCCAAACCCCCACCCAATCCCCAAACTTTCCTAACTTTCCCCCGGAATTCAATCGCTTTACCAGCATGTGCGGCATTACCGGGATTTTTGCATTCAACCTCGTCGGCAAATTCAACAAGATCCACATCACCAATGCCACCATGGCGCTGGAAAAACGCGGCCCCGATTTCCAGGACATCTACATCGATGAATGGGTGGGCCTGGGCCACCGCCGCCTCTCCATCATCGACACCCGCGACGTGGCCAACCAGCCGATGTGGGATGACGAAAAGCGCTACTGCATCGTGTTCAATGGCGAGATCTTCAACTACCGCGAGCTGCGCGCGGAGCTGGAAGCAAAGGGAGTGACCTTCTTCACGCAATCCGACACAGAGGTACTGCTCAAACTGTACATCCAGCAAAAAGAAAACTGTCTTCCCAAACTAAACGGCTTTTTCTCCTTCTGCATCTACGACCGCCAGGCGCAAACCTTTTTCGTGGCCCGCGACCGTTTTGGCATCAAGCCCCTGCTTTATCTTTTTGATGAAGACAAATTCATTTTTGCTTCCGAAATGAAATCCGTGTTGCAGTTTGGCATCGAACGCAACCTGGATCACACGTCGCTGTACACCTACCTGCAGCTCAACTATATTCCCGCGCCGGATACGATTTTCAGCAATGTAAAAAAGTTGCTGCCCGGACATTATCTAACCATCAGCCGCCAGAAAATGGACATGGCGCGCTACTACGAGATCCCCTACGATCGCGAGAAAGCCGAAAGCAGTCCGCTCTCTTACGACGCCGCGAAAGAAGAATTCAAACGCTTGCTGGAAGCTTCCGTGCAACGCCGGTTAGTGGCCGATGTACCCTTGGGTTCTTTTCTCAGCGGCGGCATCGACTCCTCCATTGTCGCCGCGTTGGCCAGTAAACACAAGCCTGACCTGCACACTTTCTCGATAGGGTATCGCGATGAAAAGTTCTTTGACGAGACACATTATGCGCGGCTCGTCGCCAAGCAGCTCAAAACGGAGCACACGGTTTTTTCGCTCACCAACAACGACCTGTATACCCATGTGCACGCCATCCTAAACTATATCGACGAGCCCTTTGCCGATTCGTCGGCCATCGCCGTGTACATCCTCAGCAAGGAAACGCGGAAACACGCTACGGTGGCGCTCTCCGGCGATGGGGCGGATGAAATGTTTGCCGGCTACAATAAACACGCCGCCTTCCGGCAGATCACCGACAAAGGCTGGAAGGAAAATTTGGTGGGCGCACTCGGTTCGCTCTGGAAAGTGCTGCCCAAGTCCCGCAGTGGCGCGTTGACGAATAAAATACGGCAGCTCTCGCGTTTCAGCGAAGGCATGAAGCTCTCCTCCCGCGACCGCTACTGGCAATGGGCAGGCTATGCGGGCAAAGACGAGGCCCTGAACATGCTGCAACCCGAAGTGCGCGCCAACGTAGGGCTGAGCGATTTCGCGTCGCGTCAACAGGACATTCTCCGTCATCTCCCCGAAAAAGAAAACATCAACGACATTTTGCTCACCGACATGCGCCTCGTGCTCCCGGACGACATGCTCACGAAGGTAGACCTTATGAGCATGGCGAATGGCCTCGAAGTACGCGTGCCTTTCCTGGACTACGAAGTGGTAAATTTTGCGTTCAGCCTGCCCGTGGAATACAAGATCAACTCCGGCATGCGAAAACGCATCGTGCAAGACGCTTTCCGCGATATTCTTCCGGAGCAGCTTTATAACCGGCCGAAGAAAGGATTTGAGGTGCCGTTGCTAAAATGGTTTAGGGGAGAGATGCGGTCGCTCATTGAAGAGGAGCTGTTGTCGGAGAAATTCGTTTTGGAACAAGGGATCTTTGACTATGCTGCGATCGCTGCATTGAAGCGTCAACTCTTTTCATCCAACCCCGGCGATGTGCATGCGCGGATTTGGGGACTGATCGTGTTTCAATGGTGGTGGCGAAAATATATGACTGTGAAGAAATCGTAACATCCGTCATTTCACGGCGCTCACAAATTCCAACCATGGGTCTCTTCCCAAGACAAAGAAATAGAAGCAACATCCCAACCATCCGTGAAAGAGTCCTAGTATCCAAAGGTTTCTGTACTGCAGATAAATGATCGTATAACCGATCGCCAACATGGCAGTGGCAGCGACCAAAGCTATCGATGGGAAATGGACAACTGAAAATACAATTGAACTGACCACAATAATAAACGCTCTCCCCGCCCGGCGTCCCTCACAATCCTCCATGTTTCGCGTGATCAACCCGATGATGAGAAATTGCTGGATCGTTCCCCACAGTGGGTAAAGGATCATGATGGGAAGAATATGCCAATTGAAAACCAGTGTTCCCTTCACGATGCCAAAAACGATGAAACCTCCCAGCGCGATGAGCGACACCGGCCCAATCCAGCGTAGACTGCTGCTAAAACCTTCTTTCCTGAAACCCCAATACGCAGGAACACCCAGGTTGGTTTTGATGCGATAAAGAATGTAGACGATCCACAACACGCACGCCGTCGTGACATACCAGAATTTCAGATGGAGCCAGTCGACTAACAAAAATTTGCCAAGGCCGGTCAGCACAACGGCGGCGATCTCTGCCGTTCGGGTGGAGTTGGTGTAGTAGGCGGGTATGGGCGTTGTTCGCTCGCTCAAAACATTATCTTTACAGGAAAGATAAAACATTTCTCAACATCCCATATCCCTATGAAGAATCTGCTCCGGTTAGAAGAAGCATTGGAATTTTTTCTCGCTATTTTTCTCTTACAGTCCCTTCCCCAGTCGGGATGGCTATACGCCGTGCTTTTTCTTGCGCCCGACCTGAGCATGTTGGGATATATCGTCAACACCCGGATAGGCGCGGCTTGCTACAACATAGCGCATCACAAAGGATTGGCCATCGTGTTATACGTGGCGGGTGTTTATTTTCAAATGCCCTGGGTGGCCTTTACGGGATTACTTTTATTCGGACATAGCGCGCTCGACAGGATCCTCGGCTATGGATTGAAATATCCGGATCACTTCAAGCACACACACCTCGGATGGCTTCCGGAGCCAAAGAAAAATCAATAACTAAAATGCTTCGCGTTACACGGTCGGCGGTTCAATAAGGTCCCACAGATTTCCATACAGGTCGGCAAACACCAGCACTGTGCCATAGGACTCGGTCTGCGGCGCCCTGACAATGGTGACGCCCTGGGCTTTCAGATTTTCATGATCTCTTTTGATGTCGTCGGTATGAAGGAAGAGGAAAACCCTTCCACCGGTTTGATTGCCCACGCGGCTTTTCTGCTCGTCGGTGGCCGCCTGGGCAAGCAACAGGCAACATCCCTCCGAACCTGGCGGCGCCACCCTAACCCAGCGTTTTGTCTCACTGAGGACCGTATCTTCCAGGAGGGTGAATTTTAGCTTGTCGACATAAAAGGCAATGGCCTCATCGTAGTCGGCAACCACCAGGGCGAGCTGAACCAGGTTTTGTTTCATGGGATCTTTCGGACTTTTGGACCGGGGCGAAGATAAAATAATTTACCATGCCTTACCCCGGCCCATAGCCACGAAAAAGATAAACGGGACGATGATCAGATCACGCCATTGTTATGATGAAGTGTTGCGGGTATCGGTTGCTTTACGCGCCAGTGCTCGACAATCTTGGTTTTGTCCAGACGATAGATATCATAGCAGGCATAAGGCGTTTCGTTTTGAAACACACGGGATTGTGTCATCACAAAGTTTCCCTCCCCAACGATGCGATAGATCTTTTCCAGCGTGTAGCCCTGAAGCATCGCTTTCCAACCGGGCAATCCGGGCCGGGCTTCAGGGTCATGGGTGATGATCCCCGGGGACACAAAATCTGCCGCCCGCTCCCACTGCCCTTCTTTGAGCACCGCCTGCGCAAAGTCTGCTATCCGCTGCTTGTTGGACGCTGTCTGCTCGGGATCATTGATTTGGGTTGGGCCTTCGATGGCGGTTTGGGCTATGGCCTCGGTCATGAGCTGGATAGCATCCCAATGTTCAGCAAACCTGGCATTCTGCAAGCGCACCATATCGAGCACGATCATGGTTTGGCCGCCGAATGTAATCAGCATGTGAAGCACAACGTAGTCGCCATCGGCGATGATGCGCATGAACGGTTTCGGAGGGTTTTCAGGTTTCGGCATTTGCTTGAGCATAGCCAGGGCTTCCAGCAGCGCTGCTTTTCCCGGCCCGCCTGACGCACTGTGTTGGATGTAGTCGTCGGCAATGCGTTGCTCGGCTACCTCCTGGTTGCCCTGGCCAATGGCGCGTTTCCAAAAATCGAGTACTATTTCTTTGTTTGATATAGGAGTTTCCATGATGTGATCTTTTGTGGTTTGTGCACGTGTGGCGAGGCAAGCGAATGCGCATAGCCCCACGGCGATGACATGTTTTGACTTCATGCAATGAGAATAAATAGATAAATGAATTTCAACATCCTGTGATCCCGGATGCTGTGATGAGGTCCATGCCTACGCTAAGCGCAGAAGGATGGACAGCGGATGGTTCTAGACTTTCTTGATGGATCAAAGATAACAAATCCCGAACATCATCCTAAACCTACCGCAAAGCGCGCTAGACCGGTCGTGGACATTTATTCCGCTATCCCGTGTCGACCGTTTGACAGCATGGAATTGTCGATCGCGTTTACTATTTTCGTAAGGTCCTACCTGAACCGGTTATCGCAATAGTCATCGTATTTATCTTAACCCCCCAAATCATGAAAGTCAGTTTTATTTCTCTGGCCGCGTTGTGCCTTTGTCTTCTTGGCCCGGCAGTCCATGCCCAAACCAAAAAAGGAAGCTTCCTGCTGGGAGGCTCCCTCGGATTCTCCAGCGACAAGGACAAATCCAAGTTCTCCAACAGCACCTATAATTATGAAAGCAAAAGCACCACGTTTTCGATCCGTCCCAGCATTTCTTACTTCGTCATCGATCAACTGTCCGTGGGCATTGTCACGCCCTTTAGCTACACCAAGACAAAAGTAGACGATCAGCAGGCGACCACGACCACCTACTCCATCGGCCCGGTGGTGCGCTACTATTTCCCACTGGGAGATCAGTGGGCCGTTTTCCCGGAAGTGGCTTATAGCTATGGATGGATGTGGAGCAAGAGCCCCTACTTCATCCCAACCACGGGCAATATCGAAGACCTCCAGGTGAACGGGACCACCCGTATTTTCCAAGGCGGTGTAGGGTTGGTATATTTCCTGAACCCAAGCATCGGCATAGAAGGAAAAGTTTATTATCAGAGCTCGCAGGATTCTTATGACCGCGGCGAACGCATCGGCATCATTCAGACAGGCAACGACCTAACGTCCTTCAATTTTAGCGTTGGCTTGCAAATATATTTTGCACGAAACACAAAATAATCCATGCGGTAAGGAGGCCCCTCCCAAACCTCCTTACCGCTTCTTATTCGTCGATCGCCAGGCGCTGTTCCGGATTTTTTCATTTTTAAATTCCCGGTCCCGCACACCAGATTGCTGGCTTTCATCGTTGTCATGTACCTATCCTCCGAACCATGAAGATCATTTACTTCTTACTGGCCTTTCTTTGTCTAGCCGTCTCCTCCAAAAGTCACGCCCAAACCACCAAAGGAAGCTTCTTGCTGGGTGGGTCGCTGGGGTTTTCACAGTCCACCGACGAGATCACCTATAATTTCATCAACGAAGGCGACGTTTCTTTTGAATTCAAAAGCACGAGCCTCACCCTGCGTCCCAACGTTTCTTATTTTGTTATCGACGGGCTCGCCCTAGGGCTGATTACTCCCTTTTCATACTCCAGCGCTAAAATGGGAGAACAAAAAATATCGGGCATCACTTACGCCATCGGCCCGGTGGTCCGCTATTATTTTCTTCTGGGAAGTCAATGGGCCATTTTCCCGGAAGTGAGCTATAGCTATGGATGGAATAAAAAGAATAGCCGGGATCGTTACATTTATTCTGGCGGTGGCATCCTTGCCCCAGGAGTACGAGAGGGAAACACCAAGGATTTTCAAGGCGGTGTGGGCCTCGTGTATTTTCTCCATCCCAACATCGGGCTGGAGGGAAAGTTTTATTATCAGTCCACACGCACGACGTATGATTTCCTCGACCCCAACCAAATTAATACAACAAACTTCAACCAATCGTCCCTTAACTTCAGTGTAGGTCTACAGGTCTACTGGGCAAGAAAAGCCGAATAATTCACAAATGGTTAACCCCGATAAACAGTTCCGTATGAAGATCCGCCGCATTTTCCTCGTCACTTTGTGTCTTTGTCATTTTCTTTTCAACGGCTACGCACAAACCACAAAAGGAAGTTTCCTTCTGGGCGGGGCGTTAAAATTTTCCAGTAGACATAGCGAGAGCATGCAAGCCTACAACCCCCCGTCCACTACGAAGACCAAAGAAATGAGTTTCTCTATAAGTCCCGACCTCTCCTATTTTGTAATCGACCAGTTGGCGGTAGGGCTGGTCACGCCCTTCACCTACGCCCGCTATACATCCGGCGACCTGCAGTCAACCTATTCAACCTATTCCATTGGACCGTTGGTTCGGTATTATTTTCTCCTGGGGAGCCAATGGGCCGTTTTTCCGGAGGTGAGTTATCAGTATGGATGGATCGAGCGCAATGGCCCGTACCTGGTGCCGAACAACAATGGCGGTTGGGATCTGGATTTCTACAAGGCCAGTGGAAACACGAAGGTTTTCCAAAGCGGTGTTGGATTGACTTACTTTTTAAAACCGAGCATTGGCATAGAAGGAAAAGTCTATTACCAATCTAACAACGATTCCTATAGGCGCGGCGACACAACCGATCCCATTGTGAGCCACGAGGGCAAATCGTCCCTTAGCTTCAGCGTAGGGGTACAAATGTACTTTGCGAGAAAGGTGTAAAACAAAACTATTTATTATCCAGCGATGCCGTTGTGTTGAAAATCATCCTATACCTTCTTATTTTTACGCCCCCCTCAAGCAGTTATAAGTAACCATAATCCAATACAGTTTCTTTTACCATGAAAAACCTAACCACTTCTCTGGCAGCGCTATGGCTTTGCCTGGCCGTTTCATCAAGTATGGCTCAAACCTCAAAAGGTACTATTCTCCTGGGAGGCGCCCTGGGGTTTTCCAGCGGGCATACGAGCAGCCTGTACCAAACCAATTCCGTCAAGGAAAAACAATCGTCGATCGTGATTATGCCCAACGTTTCCTATTTTGTGATCGACCACCTGAGCCTTGGTGTAGTAACCCCATTGCTGTATACGCAATCCAAACGAGATGGCAGCGCTCAAAAAGACACGTACTCCTCGTATTCGATCGGACCGTTGATCCGGTATTATTTTCCACTGGGAACCCATTGGGCTATTTTTCCGGAAGCAAGTTATAGCTACGGCTGGACAGTGACTAAGGGTGACTCCTATGTCAACGGCAACAATGTTCCCGTAACGTATCGCGGGAACGCACGAAATTTGCAAGGCGGCGTGGGGTTGGTCTATTTTCTTAATCCCAACATTGGCGTGGAAGGAAAATTCCGCTATCAGTCCATACGCGATACCTACAATCGCAGCGACGTAGGGCTGGACCATACCGACAACAATGCCTTTGACTTCACCATAGGTTTGCAAGTATACCTCTTCAGAAATACACAATAATCACCACACGAACCGCCACATTATTTTTTTTGCATTATGAAAATCAACGTTACTTTCCAACTCCTGTTCTATACGTGTTTGATGACCATCGCCAGTCATGGTCAAACCGACAAAGGAAGCTTCTTGCTGGGGGGCTCTATAGGATTCACCCACAATAGCACCACAACCTACGGTACGAGCGGTGCCTCCATAGACAGCAAGTCGTTCATGATTGACGTGCAGCCCAGCGTTTCCTATTTTATCATCGACCGGCTAGCCGTTGGGTTGACCACGCCCTATAGTTATTCAAAAATAAAATCCAAGTCCTATCAAACCGAATTGACAGCGACGACCAAAACCTATTCTGTTGGCCCCCTGGTGAGATATTATTTTCCCCTGGGAAGTGAGTGGGCCATTTTTCCGGAAGTAAGCTACAACTATGGATGGGCCTGGAACGACGGCCTGACGGATAAGTCGAGGACTTTCCAAGGTGGTGTTGGATTGGTCTATTTCCTTAACCAAAGTGTTGGTGTGGAAGGAAAGGCCTTTTATCAAAATCAACACACAACCTACGACGAGAATTCTAATGCTTACCGCGCAACGAGTTCCGACGAGCCGGATTTTAATTTTAGTGTGGGTGTACAGATATACTTTGCGAGGAAAGCAAACCCATAAAAAAAATTCTCACCACATTTAATCTCCGCCGGTCCCACGACCGGCGGATTCATTTCAACCCCTCCCCCTTGCCGCACAACGCCGATTGTTGCCGAACGCCTCCCCTCATTCAAACGCCATCCAAAAGCTGCCTGGAATTCTTTTATCTTTACAGCATACCGTTTTTGAAAATAAAACAGCACCCTCTCCATGAAAAAATTTTCCATCCTG
The DNA here is from genome assembly GCA_036525235.1 of Chryseolinea sp. Lineage (GTDB taxonomy): Bacteria > Bacteroidota > Bacteroidia > Cytophagales > Cyclobacteriaceae > Chryseolinea. The sequence goes on from DATDAV010000336.1 coordinate 13,382, forward strand.
CTCGGCAACGGCATCAATAACCTGGATGCCGACAACAGCTGGGACAACCTCCTGCAGCGACTCGCCGCCGACATCGGGTTTACGATCGACGAAGAAAAGAAAAAACAATTCCCACTCCTGTACGAAGAGATCTTTCTTACCGGCGCCAACCTAAAGAAAAAAGGCGTCTCCGAAACCCAACTGAAAACATCGATCTGCGACAACGTGTCGCAAATCAAAAAGCACGCGCTCTACGACGTTCTCCGCGCCCTTCCCACCGACGACATCATCACCACCAACTACGATTTTTCCGTCGAGGGATTCGAACCCAAAAAAAACGAAGGCATTGTCAAGGAGATGCTCTACAGTGTTTTCCGGCACTACCGCGCCGGCAACAAGCGCGTGTGGCATGTACACGGCGACCGGCTTCATCCCAACTCCGTGAACCTGGGTTTCGAACACTATAGCGGGCAGCTGCAGAATATTCGTAACTACGTGGCTACGGGAACAAAGTACGCCTCCAAAAAATATCAACTCCCCCTCATCAAACGCCTGGAAACCGGCGCCCTGGATGGCAGCTCGTGGCTGGATCTTTTTTTCACCACCGACATCCACATCATCGGGCTCACCCTCGGGTTTGTGGAAACCGACCTCTGGTGGCTCTTGACCTACCGTGCACGGATAAAGATCAAGAAACCCAAACTTGTGCCCAACACGATCACGTACTATACGCCGCAGAAATTCGTGGCCGGTTCCAAACATAAACTGGACCTCCTCGAAGCCACTGGCGTGACCGTTGAAAAAATTGACAAAGACGGGGAAGCCTATTATCAGGACATCCTAAGCCGGTTGGGCGCTGCTCCAAAAAAGTCAAGCTGATTGAGGATGGCACATGAATGGAGGTTTAAACCTTAGGTCCTCCCAACTTGTTAATACGGTCAAACCCCCGGAATCATGAAATTAAAATTATCGTTTGTCGCCGCCATCGTTCTGCTCATCGCCTGTCATGGCGGCAAAGAACAGTCATCCGAAACCAGTTCTGAAGGGGGTCCGCAACCCGGATGCTACGCGTTTCATGAAGGGGGGTCGAGTATTGAACTTCAGCTGGAGGTGAACGGTGACGCTGCGTCCGGCGACCTGGTCTATTCATTGGAAGAAAAAGACAAGAACACCGGCACCATTCAGGGCAGGGTGAAAGGCAATACAATGGACGCCTACTATACATTCACGTCCGAGGGGACGACGAGTGTGCGTGAAGTCATTTTTCAATGGGTCGACAATTCGCTGGTCGAGGGCATTGGCGAACATATCGAGCGTAACGATACATCCTTCTATGTTGATAAGAAGAAGGTGACCTTCACCGACAGCAAGGTGGTGCTCAGAAAATGTGAGTGAGCATGAAATCATTCTGAACCGCCTCACCTTCGCTAAAGCTTCGGCGAGCAAAGAAAGGCGCAAAGAGCGCAAAGGAAATCCTAGTTGCCTGGTTGTTTTAGTACAAACCCGCTCTTTTGTTTTTCGTCGGCTACCATCTTGCGTACATCTGCCAGGAGCTTTTTGGCGTCGTAGATGATGCCGTCCTTGATGGTGTATTTGACGCCGCCGACGCGGACCACTTTGTTATCGTCGGTGAGCTTTATTGCGCCGGTACCGTAGAGCACCTGTAAATTCTTTAACGGATTTTCTTCTACGATAACAAAGTCTGCCAGCTTGCCTACTTCAACAGAGCCAAGCTCTTTGTCTTTGCCCAGGGCTTGCGCGCCATACAGTGTGGCCGAGCGAATGATCTCCAACGGGTGGAATCCTGCTTCGCGCAGCAACTCCAGTTCCCGTATGTAGGCAAAACCATAGAGTTGGAAAATGAAACCTGAATCAGATCCTGTGGTAACACGTCCTCCACGGTTCTTGTATTCGTTCACGAAGGTCATCCACAGCTGGTAGTTTTCGCGCCAGTTCACTTCTTGTTCCGTGCCCCACTCGTGCCAGTAGGAGCCGTGCGAGATCTTGCTGGGTTGATAGAATGCCCACAGCGAGGGGAGTGTATAGTCTTCGTGCCATTCGGCGCGACGGGCGCGGTGCAGATCGCGGCTCGCCTCATAGATGTTGAAGGTGGGATCGAGTGTGAAGTCAAGTGAGAGCAACTCGTTCATCACTTCGTTCCAGTGGTCGCTATAGGGTGGTGCGGCTTGCTTCCAAAGTTTGCCGGCTTCGGAGAAACGGTGTTGTTCGTTTTGATAGTTGTAGTCCAGGGGATAGTCCTGGATGGTACGCGTGGTGAAGAGCGCTTCGGGTAACCCATACCAATGTTCCATCGACGTCAGTCCCGATTTCGCGGAGTTCACCACATTCCAGCGGGCCACGTCCACCTGGGCGTGGTGACATGCCGAACGCAGCCCCAGCTCTTTGTTCTTCCGGAGCGCGGCGTCCATGATCTCGGGGCGGGCACCAAAAAATTTGATACCGTCGGCGCCCTTGTTCTTATTTGAGATCACCCAGTCGATGGCTTGCTGTGGTGTGCTGATGGGATCTTTGCTGCCCTGGCCAAAAACCGTATACGCCCAGATGCGCGGCGCCGTGATGCGGTTCTCCGCACTCAGTCTTTTTTCTTCCAACACCCAATCCAGCCCGTTGCCGGCCGAAGGCTCGCGTATGGTGGTAATGCCGTGGCCCATCCACAGTTTGAAAACATACTCGGCGCTGGGGGCTTGTGAGCCACCGATATGACCGTGCATGTCGATGAAGCCGGGCATGAGGTACATGCCTTCGGCGTTCAGCTCTTTCCCTCCTGCTTCAAGCTTGGGCCGGCGTTCGCTGTTGATGGCCACGCCCGGATAGCCCACGGTTTGGATAGACACGATCTTATTTTGTTTCACCACAATATCGGTGGGCCCAATGGGCGGTGCACCGGTGCCGTCGATGAGCATCACGCCGCGGATAATGAGTTGAGGATAAGGCCCCTCGCCTTCTTTTACGACCGGTGCTTTTTCAACTTTTTCCTGTGCATGGGTGGAAAAGGCTATGAGAATGAGCAGGGCGGGTAATAACTTCTTCATATCTTATGTGTTGATAGTGAATCTACACAAGTATAACGGAAATGAAAATGAAGTTAGGAGCTATCGTCACATTTTGTAGTCTTGCGGCGGCGGCGCTCCTTTTTCAATGCGAGCGGGTGAAACCCGAGCCTCCCAAACCCACCCAGCTGGAAACGGAACTGACACCGCCACGCTCCACGGTAGTGATACCGGTCTACTATCATGTCGACAGCCTGGAGGCCACCATCAATAATAAAGTGAAGGGTACCTTTTTAAAGAAATGGATGGTGATGAATGAAAAGGGCGACAGCCTCTACCTGGAGATGACCCGCACGGGGCGGATCGACATTGCCTGGGAGAAGCATGCGCTCACCTGCTCATTCCCCTTGCTTGTCTCGGGCAAGTTCATCAAGCACCTGGGCGCTATCACCATAAGAAATTCAGAACCCGTGGAAATGGAGGTTGTCCTTAACCTGGTCACGCAGGTGGGCATCGGCAAAGACTGGAACCTGACGCTGGAGTCGAAGCTGAAACACATTCGCTGGGTGAAAGACCCGATACTGAAAGTGGCCATGGTGAAAGTGAACCTGCGCAAGAAAGTGGAAGAGGCCATCGCCCTCCACCAGGAACAACTCATCGGTAAAATGGACGACGCTTTGCGCGACCGGCTGAACACGCGAAAGGTCATTGTTAAAATCTGGAACGATTTGCAAAAACCTATTCGCATCAATAAGAAAAGTATGCCCGTGTGGCTCAAGCCCTATGCGCACGACCTGAAAGCGAAGCTCTCGCAGAGCGGTCCGTTCCTGGTGCTGGAAGTGGAATTGGAGGCAACAATAAAAACCATCCTGGAGGACGAAGACATCCCCGCTTCCAACACCGCACTCCCTGCCTACAAACCCAAGACGTCGGCCGCCGACAGTTTGAAGATCTTCGTGCTGGCCATCTTGCCCTTTGAAAAGGCCAATGCCATCCTGGAAAAAGAACTAAAAGGAAAGACCATAGCCGCCGAAGGCTACTCCGCGACGGTGAAGGATATATCGGCCTATGGCACCGACGATGGCCTGGCCCTGAAGATCCAGGTGAAGGGCGACGTGGTGGGCAATATCTATTTGCGGGGCACTCCTTATTATGATACCACAAAAGCCGTGTTCTCGGTAAAGGACTTCCGGTTTGACGTGGATTCCGAAAATGCGTTGATCAATACGGCCGACTGGATGCTACACGACAATGCGCTGGGCTTTGTCCAGGAAAAACTCACGATCGATGTTCAACCGCTTATTGACCAGTTGCCCGAGCTCATTGAAAACGGCATCGAAAGGGGCAAGTCGGGCGAGAAGATCAATGTTTCTGTGGACCGGCTTGATTTGATCCCGCAGCAGATGGTGATTACCCGGAAAAACATACAGGTCATTCTAAAGGGTACCGGCAAGGCTTCGATTGGCCTGGAACGCAAGGTGTTTGCGGGCAAAAAGCGTAAAAAGAAGGTTTAGCCTGCCTGGATCGCGCCCCCTTGGCGCGCGCTTCACATTTTGTTAACGGCTGGGATACCCCCGGATCCAGGTGTCTAAAATGCTCTCCTACAAGAACTTATCGACCATTCGATTCATCTATTCTGCCTTTCTTTTTCAGAATAAAATCGATGCAATTCCCTCCATTTCCCAATAAGGTTTTGGCAGACCCAATCTTTTAAAAATTTTATAATTTTTACCCGTTTTCGGTTAGAAATAGACCCTACCTACAACGTTTCCGTGAATTTTTTTTCAAAAGTGGTTCATTTATTACCCTATTGTTAAAATATTCGTCCAGTTATTAATAACAACCAGTAAATTTTTACCCCTATATCCTAAAACTACAAACAAATGAAAAAATCAATCGTCTTTCTCGTACTGCTGATTGCGATAAGCATTCTAGCAGTCTTTATGCCGGCCGTTCCAACGACCATCAACACCGAGGGCATGAATTCGGGTGATGTGGCCTGGATGCTGGCGGCTTCCGCCTTAGTATTGCTCATGACTCCCGGCCTGGCGTATTTCTATGGCGGGATGATTGACACCAAAAACATTATCACCACCATGCTCCAGAGCT
>DATDAV010000337.1:0-17817 GCA_036525235.1 Chryseolinea sp.
ATCCGATATTTGTACAACAGGTGCGTGAAGATCATTATGAACCCTTATTAATGCAAGAAATAAGCAACAGGGAGTTTACAAGCAATTTCACGCATCCGCTAAATTACTTGTGCCTGCTTGATGAATTATTGTTGCGTGAACTGGTGGGTAATTTAAAAGATATCCGCATACGGGAAATATTTGGTTATACCGATTCAAAAACTCCTTTGAGGTATGACCTTAAACATTTAAAGTTATGTTTTGGTCATTTTGGAGGTGATGATGAATGGATTCGTTTTATTCGAAAGGATAACGATAATTTTGCCGCTGAACTGCTTAGAAACCCTAACAAGGGTATATCGTTTTCAGGCGACAAGAATGGAGAACAAAGACCGGACAAACTTGCACAAATCTGGAGATATGGTGACTGGTATTCCGTTATTTGCAGCCTGATGCTACAATACCCAAATATCTATGCTGATGTGAGCTATATTTTACATAACCCGGACATTCGTCCCTTACTTAAACAAACACTGCTGAACCCTAGACTAAAAACGAGAGTATTATTTGGGACGGATTACTATATGGTACAAAAGTATAAATCCGAAAGAACTTTAATGGCAGATCTCGCTGACAGTTTAACCAGCAAGGAATTTGACCTTATTGCGAGGGTAAACCCAAGGGAGTTTTTATATAATAAACTGCATGGAGCTATCAACATATAAAGGTGTTTTTTTCCTCTGAAAAACTGGGCAAATTTGTACGCAATGCATTGATCGAAAACGGGTGCTCACCTGGGGCCGTATAGCTACACCCTCAAAAACACATTCTTTCGATACAAGAAATATAAAAACACCCACTCCATAGCGAGATAGCAAATCACGTACACCAGCAGATTCCAAGGTTCGCCCGCAAGTTGCAGCAACCATCCAAAGATTGATTTTGTGGTGTAATCCCAATTAATGAAATCTCCCGACATGTAGATGAGAATGGAGTTCATGCCAATGATGCTGAAGAAGAACGCCCATTTTTTTATTCCTTTGATATCGATGATGTAATAGAAGAGGGACAACAGCATCAGGCTCAAGCCACCCACGTGCAATACGAATGAGCTGGACCACAGATTTTTGTTGATGGGGAACACCAGGTTCCAGATTTGCGCGAGGACGAGGGAAACAATTCCCATAAGCAGCAACTGAAGTGCCTTTCGCTCCGCAGCGATTGTGCCATATTTTAAAAGATTGCCGGCATAGATTCCCAACAGCGCGGTGCTGATGGCGGGGATGGTAGACACGAGTCCTTCGGGGTCGTGGATGCCTTTGTAGAGTCTGCCGGGCATGATGAGGCGGTCGAGGTAGGAGGCGAAGTTTCCTTCCATGGTGAGATCGCCTGCGACAAATCCGGGGGCTGAATTGAAGAGCAACAGAAGCCAGTAGCCTACGAGCAGCGACCAAAACCAGATGATCTGTCCGCGTTGTTTGGTGTAGAGGAAGATGATGTTGGCAAACATGTAGGCGAGGCCGATGCGTCCCAGTACGCTGCCGAAACGGATCTCGGCAATGGGTTTAAGTTCCAGTCCGTTGTTGTGGATGACGCCGAGCACGACGAGGATCATTCCTCGCTTGATGACTTTGAGTAACAATTCCTGGCGCGTCTTGCCCTTCTCCAGTTCCTTGGCCATGGAGTAGGGGGTGGCTACGCCGGCAAGGAAGAGGAAGAGCGGGAAGATGAGGTCATAGATTCTAAACCCGTGCCATTCGGGGTGGGTGAATTGGTGAGCAATGGCTTCCATCGCCGGTGCGCCGGTGATCTTGGCAAGGGCGTGAAAGATCTCTTCGCCGCCGATGATCCAGAACATGTCGAAGCCCCGGAGGGCATCGAGCGAATACAGGCGTTGGGTTGGGGTGATGGAAGCCATGTTTGGTGATCAGGTTTTATTTGGAGAGGTCTTTGATCCGGATGTTCTTGAATTTCACCACGGTGCCGTGACCTAAGAAGGCGATGTGACCTTTGTGGCTGTTCAGACCCGGATGGTCCTTGTGATCGAGTGTTCCGTTCTTGGAGGCTTTCTTCATGTCGCCTTCCACGATCACCGTGCCGTTGAGGGTCACTTTGATGTAGTCGCCCTTCACCTGCACTTCTTCCTGGTTCCATTCGCCCAGGGGCTTCAGGAACTCACGTTTTGCCGGTATGATGCCGTAGACGGAGCCGTGATATTGGTATACTTCCAGTTTGGAATATACCGGCGCTGTGTTGTCCAGGATCTGGATCTCTTTTCCAACGTAGGCCACATCACCTTCCAGCGGGGCGTGTATACCCAGTCCGTTGTTGGCGCCGGGCGTGAGCTGAAAATCAAAGCGGAAGATGAAGTCGCTGTATTCTTTTTCTGTGTTGAGGTTGCCGTGGCTTTCGTTTGTGGGATAGATGGCGATGGTGTTGTCTTCCACGACATAGTCCGTTTTGTTACCCACCCATCCATCGAGGTCCTTGCCGTTGAAGAGCACATCAAAGCCTTGTGTCTTTTCTTCTTGCGTGAGTTGGTAAGGCTTGGTGTTTAGTTCTTTCACATAAAGGTTGCGGAAGGCCAGTTCGGTGCCGTGGGCTTGCAGTTCGATGGCTTCTTCGGGGAAGATGGGGAGGGTACGATCCCAATAGTTTTCCATGACCACATTGTCGACTACCAGCACGCCGTTCAGGTGCACGGTTACGCGGTCGCCGATCATTTTGATGTGGAACGTGTTCCATTCACCAATCGGGTTGTCGGCCACCACCAGCGGCGTGCTTCTTTCCTTTTGATTGTTGTATAAGCCACCGGAACCTACTTGCGCACCGACGTCGATGCGGGCCAGATCCCAGATCTGTATTTGCGGGGAGCCGCGAAGATAGATTCCGCTGTCGCCGTTTTTGGAGATCTTCCAGTCTACGAGCATTTCAAAATCGCCATAGGGACGTGCCGTGCAAAGGTTGGCGCCGTCGCCCTGGAAATAGATGCAGCCATCTTTCACGCTCCAGTTGTTTTTCACTTTGGCGTTGGCTTCCACCTGTTTTTTGGCGAGCACTTCCTTGGTCATTTTAGAGCGTGCGATCGGGTTCTCTACCAGGCCTTGCCAGCCGGAGAGATCCTTGCCATTAAAGATCGACTCGTATCCTTTTGTGTAGGGCATCTTTTCAAGATAGGTGCGGATATCGATGCGTTCGTATTGACTGTCGGCGCCGGTGAGTTTGTCCAACATGTGTTGCAGGGTGTTGCGTACTTCAACACCGGTGAGGCCGGGCTTGGCATCGGATGTGGGCAACGCGATCTGCATGGCCGAGCGGCTGGCAGCGCTGCTGAGATTGGCATCGTCGATGTATTGGGACACAAACATGAGCGACAAAAATGTTCTAACGCGGCCGGCGGCCTCGATGACGGAGGTTTGCTCATCTTTGTTGGCGGCCAGGGGCATGATCTCGCGCAACAGGATCAGCTTCTCATCGTCGGGCCAGGAAGAGGCGGCCACCTGCGAAATGAATGCATCGAATGCTGGGGCATGATATTTCTTCAAGCTTTCGTCTTTCCGGATGGCGAGCAATGTTCTTGCGGCATCGTTGTTCTGCCAGTTGGCGAGCGCTTCAAAAGCAACTTCCTTTTCTTTTCCTTCGCCTTTATAGAAAGAGGCGACCGCTTTTTCCAACGCACCGCTGTCTTTCACATAAGGAAGGACGGGGAGCAGCTTGGTTTTTTCTTTTGCGTAGGCGGCGTCCAATAACGCGATGGAATTTTTATCCAGACCAGAAATGAGTGCGGACTGAATAGCTTTTATCTCTTTCTCATTTTCAGTGGCTGCAAGCATGGTGAGCAATGCCGGTGTGTTGCTGCCGGCAGAAACTGAGGGCAACGCCTCGAAGGCGGCGCTTTTCACGGTGGCATCATTTGAGGCGGTGAGCTTGGCGACTACATCAAATTGACTAGTAGCGCGTCGTGCTCCCAACAGTTGGATGAGGGCTACTTTGTTTTTCGGTTGGGCGGTTTCTATTTTTTGAGCGATCAGTGCGCCGCTTTCCTTGTCCACCAATTGAAGTACGGCGGCTTTTGCTGCGGCGAGCTCTGCATCATCCGTCGAACGGAGCAGGTAGTCCAACAGCGCGGGGATGTATTTTTTGTCTTTGCTCACGGCAATTTCTGCCGCGGCGGTCATGCGGGTTTGCTGTTCTTTGGATGAAAGCGCGGGCAATACTGTGCTTTCGATAAAACCGGCATTCCGGTTTGCTTTCGACAACATGGCCAGGATGTCGGCCTGTGCCGCACCCGTTGCTTTTTTATATTCCTTTGTCCAGCTCTTCAATGCGTCGGGGCGATTGGCAGAAAGGACGGCAACTTTCAACACCTCTTTTTGATATTCGCTGTCAAACAGGCTGCGGTCTTTGATAAGGATCTTTACGGAGCCATCGGGATCGGCCAACGTGAGGCCTTTCAATGCGGCAAGTCTGAAGTGTTGTTGGTCCGGGGCCGGGGTGTTCTCCAGCATGGCGTTGCTGATCTCCTTTGCAAGCGTGTTGTTCCCGTTCACGGTGACTTGGTGAAGGTATTCCACCAGCGCCACGGTTGCTTCCGTAGCATCATTCTTGAATCCAACTTTTTTAGCTTCTGCCAGCAGCAGGTTTGAAGAAGTGGCATCGGCCAGCAAAGCAAGCGCCCACAACGCTTGTTTCTTGACGAGCGGATCATTGCTGGAGGCCAGCGTAGTAATGGGTTGCAGGGCGGGTTTATACTTAAAAGTGCCCAGGGACTTGATCAGTTTTATCTGTGTCTCTGCCGGCTGACTGGTCAGCGCGCTGGCAATGGCCTTGCGCGCATCCTCCGTGTCGATAGAAACTAAAGCAGAAACCGCCTGGTTGAAGAGGTCCTTGTCGGAGATGTAGGGCGCCAGTACGGTCACTGCGGCGTTGGAGCCGATCAGTTTCAGGTTGTCTATGAAATAGGCTTTCACTTCTGCCTCGCTCGTCTTTCCAAGCGCCGCCAGATAGGCACGTTCGATTTGCGCCTTATCCTCTTTGGAAGTGGCATAGTGGGTGAGGAGGGACACGCCATAGCGATAGGGTATGCCGCTGGCATTGCCATTGGGCTGGACCCCTTCGGTGAGGGCCGCGATGCCAGCATCGCCAAAGCCTATGATTTCCTTGTAGAGGCGAAGGGCCTGGGGATTGTCGGTGGCGGGCAGCAGGGCGAGTACGTCCGCTACTTTTGTTTTCATCAAACGCTGGTCCTGGGCCCAAAGCAGTTGGGGGATGAGCAGGCACAGGAGCAGGGTTATGCGTATGAAGGTAGTTGGTTTCATTTTTTCGATAGGTTCTTTACGTAATGACTAGATTTTCCAGGCGCCGCGCATGGGCTGATTGATCAGGCGGTTTGCCGCTTCATCGTTGATGAATTCCTGTTTCACCGGGTCGAAATCAAGGGACCGGCCCAATTGCAGGGCGATCTTGCCCATGTTCACGATGGTGGCCGAGCGGTGGCCGTTCAATTCGTTGAGGGCGAACTTTTTCCGGGTCTTCACGGCGTCGGAAAACAGGCCTACCTGGGGTTCGGGATCGGGTAGGGTGTCGATCACTTTGAGGATGTTGGGGATGTCGGACCGGAAGCCGCGGTAAATTTTTCCTTTGGGGCCTTCGATGTAGGGCACGGACGTGTCTTTGTTTTCGCCGTCGAGGATGATCTTGCAACCGTCGGCATAGGTAAACTCGATTCTTCTCCACGTTCCAACGGCGTCGTCGTGTTGCTGGGGGGCGTCCACATCCACGCGGATGGGGCTGGTGTTGTCTTTGCCCAGGAAGTATTGCACGGGGTCGATGTAGTGTTGTCCCATATCACCCAGTCCACCGCCGTCGTAGTCCCAGTAGCCTCTAAAGGTGCTGTGCACGCGGTGGGGGTTGTAGGGTTTGTATTGCGCGGGACCCAGCCACATGTCGTAGTCCAGTTCTTGCGGGACGGGTGTGGGTTCCAGATTTGTTTTGCCTACCCAATAGAATTTCCAGTTGAATCCGGTCACGCCGCTGATGGTCACTTTGAGGGGCCAGCCCAGAACGCCGCTGTCCACGGCCTTTTTCAGGGGCTTCACTTCCGTGCCAAGGCCATAGAAGTTGTCTTTGAAACGGAACCACGTGTTGAGCCTGAACATGCGGCCGTATTGTTCCATGGCTTCCACCACGCGTTTTCCTTCGCCGATGGTCCGGGTCATGGGCTTTTCACACCACACGTCTTTTCCGGCCTGTGCGGCCATCACCGACATGAGGCCGTGCCAATGGGGAGGCGTGGCAATGTGGACCACGTCGATATCGGGTTGGGCGATCAGTTCTCTGAAATCGGAATAGCCGCGCACATTGCCGCCGGCCAGGGCAATGGCGTCCTTCAAATGGACTTTATCCACATCGCACATGGCAATCACTTTCGTGCCTTCATAGGGAATATGGCCACGTCCCATGCCGCCGACACCGATGATGCCTTTGGTGAGGGTGTCGCTGGGAGCGATAAAACCTTTGCCCAGAACATGGCGGGGTACGATGGCAAAAGCACCCAGGGCCAGGGCCGATTTTTTCAGGAAGTCTCTGCGGGAGCTTTCTTTTAAACTGACGTTCTTCTTTTTCATTTCAGTGGTATAGGTTAGGGGCCTGCGGTGCAGGCTTTCTTTAAGACTTGGTATGCAATAAGTATATTAATCGAGTTTTTTAAAAACATTTTTATAGTCAAAGGAGGAAATTCAACCCTATTATTTGGTGTGCGGGAAGCACACGGAAAAACCTAACGGTCAGCAGGAAAGCGAACTTCCCAAGGATCGGGATGATATTCGTAAAGCGTCCAGGGAGATGCGTGATGTGGGCACCGGTTTGTGGATGAAGCCTGGCAAAAAAAACGGATGAAGAGTAGGGGTTTGATAGCCATTGTTTCGTCCACCACGGCTATGGATTCGTGGCCGCCCGGCAATCACCCGCTAAACATATCGAATGTGGTACTCACGATGCGCAGCAATGCACGCTTCAACCGTTGCATCCTATGACTCCGATTGAACCTTCAACCCAAATCCAATCTGCCGGTATTTCTGGACGACTGATTTTGTATCACAAGACTACCTGTATCCCCCGGATCTCTTCATCAATGACGCATACATATAAACCAACGAACTTGACTTGAACAGGAATAAGCCCGACCAGCCGTTGCAGAAGCCCTCAATCTTTATCGGTCTGAACAGGGTGCAAACGGTTGCCCCGAACATGTCCTGAATATTATGCACTGTTTTTGAAAGCTTCCCTGGTAGTTTGTTCCTAACGGTAAGGCAAAGCCTAATTCTAATGTTTCCTTAATGTTAAGTCGCTGTTTCCGGTTTAATGATTTAGCAACACCAATTATCAATCGTCGCTCAATTTTTTTGTGACCTTTGTAGCGTAGATTCTGAAAAGATGAAAGCATTCTTGTTCGCCCTGATAATCTTCGTTGCCTTGGACGCGAGCGTGCTGAACGCAGATTTTCAACAGCGCGCCGAAGAGGATGAGGTTGAATTTTCAGATGTGGCGTTGGAGATGTCACATGGAATCACTGTCCAGATGGCGAAAAGACCCTGGACACTGACGATGCGCATCGGCACCGGCATGGCTTGGCAACCAAAATTGAATTGCCGGTATAGGGAACTTTGGAGTTATACCACGACGCCTGCCGAGGTGGCCGTGAACTCCGACGCATAATGTTCATATGATCTAAATTCCTGCACCTTCCTGCAGACGACTTTATAACATCTTATTATTCTAGTTCAAATCCGTCTTCTATGAAAACGATACTATCGATTTGTTTATTTTTGTCTATTCCTTTCTTTATCCATGCCCAGGTGACCACCAGCTCGGTCAGCGGCAAGATCACCGACTCCAAGGGCGACGATCTTCCGGGAGCAACGATTCAGCTGGTGTACAAACCCACCAACACGGTTTATGGTGTAGCCACCAACGTTGACGGACGCTATGCGTTACGCAACCTGAATCCGGGCGGACCCTATGAAGCCACCGTTACTTTTGTGGGCTATCAAGTAGAAAAACTTGGAGACATCACCCTTAAACTTGGCGAAACCCTGAAGCTTGACTTTCAATTGAAAGAAGAGTCCACCCAGCTGCAGGAAGTTCAGGTGATTGCCGGAAATATCCTGGACCTCAACAAAACCGGCGCCAGCAACAGCGTGAGCAAAGAACAAATCCAATCACTGCCTACGCTGAGCCGTAGCTTTTCGGATTTTACCCGGCTCACACCTCAGGCCAGCAACAACTCTTTTGCAGGCACGAACTTCCGGTACAACAACATCACCCTCGACGGCGCCATCAACAACGACGCTATCGGATTCAGCCCTTCGTTAGGCGGCGTGAGCGGCACGGCCAACCAGCCGGGCAGCAGCACGCGTACCAATTCGTTCAGCCTCGATGCCATCCAGGAAGTGCAGGTGCAATTGGCACCCTATGATGTTACCCTTGGAAACTTTACCGGTGGAAGCATCAACGCCGTGTCGCGCAGCGGTAGCAACAACGTGACGGGTTCCGTGTATGGCTTTGGAAGAAATTCGGCCATCACTGGAAAATATAAAGGTGATGATAAACTGGGCGACGGCTCCATCAGCAAAGCCTATCACGATTATCAAACAGGTTTCCGCGTTGGGTTTCCGTTGGTGAAGGATAAATTGTTCTGGTTTACTAACGAAGAAATTACCCGCAGCCAGATACCGTTGTTTTTCCCTGCTGGTGCACCTAATTATTTCATGACCACGGCCATTGCCGATCAGATCGTGAATAAACTGAACACGCTTCCTGTATCGGTTTACAACCCTGCAGGTGGATACGATCCGGGTGCAACGCAAGACTATAACATCTACTCCAAAAGCGTGAAGTTCTTCAACCGCCTGGACTGGATTATCAACAAGAACCATTCCCTGGCCATCCGTAATAACTCGGTTATTTCCGAAGCCAGCAACCTGGAGCGTTCTACGACCGAGTTTCAATTTGGTAACTACGACTTCATCCAGAAGAATCACAACATCAGCACCGTGGCCGAATTGAAAAGCCGCTTTGGCAACGCCACCAGCAACAGCTTGATCCTGGGCTACACCGACATTACCGACAGCCGCAACCCTACCGGTACGCTCTTCCCTCAAATTCAAATCAACGGCATTGGCAGCGGCCACGCGTTGATTGGAACGAACCGCGAAGCCTCCGTTTTCAACATGCACCAGAAGACGTTCGAAGTGACGGACAACTTTCGCTGGTTCACCGGCAACCACTCCTTCACGTTTGGAACGCACAATGAATTTTATAAGATCGACTACACCTTCATCAACTCTTACAACGGACGTTTCGACTACGCCAGCTTAGCCGACTTCCTGGCCGACAAACCTTCGCGGATGCGGGCCATCTACAATCCCGGCGACAACAGCTTGAGTAACAACCTGGCCAACTCTCCCGCCAAGTTCAACATCTCCCTGAACAGTCTCTACATGCAGGATGAACTGGCCGTGAACTCCAAATTGGTGGTGACGTATGGATTGCGTGCCGACATGACGGTCATGCCCAGCACACCTTCTGCCGACTCGCACGCCTTGTTCCCCAATCCTCCCGCCAATTATGGAACATCCTATACCTACGACCACCCCGTGGCCTCGAATACCAACAAGTTTTTCGGACAGGTATATGTGTCGCCTCGCGTAGGATTCAACTATGATGTGAAAGGCGACAAAACGCTGGTGCTGCGCGGCGGTAGCGGGTTGTTCACCGGCCGCATTCCCTTTGCCTGGTTAGGCTATGCTTATGTGAACGATGGCCAGACCTATGCCGCGTTGGATTTGAACCCTCCGAAAGCCGGAACACCGATCCCGACCGATCCCACCCAATTCAAGAACTTCGCTGCAGCCAATGGCTCGGCAAACCGGAACGAGTTGGATCTCATCGACAAGAATTTCCAGATGCCGAGAATGTGGAGAAGCAACCTGGCGGTAGACTTTGTGTTGGGCGATGGTTATAAATTGACCCTCGAAGGCCTCTACACCAAAACCATCAAGGATGTGATGATCAAACAGATCAACCTGAAAGACTCTGTGTATTATGCCGCGTCGGATGTGAGCCAGCAACAGCCGCTGTATTTGTCCGGTGGCACCACGGGTGCACGGGTCAGCAATGCCTTCTCCAGCGTATACCTGATCACCAACACCTCGAAAGGTTCCCGATATTCACTGACCGCCCAACTTTCGAAACAATATGCATTCGGCCTGGGCTTTATGGCAGCGTATACTTATGGCCAATCGAAAGACATCCTGAACGGTATCCGCAATTCGCCTGAGTCGGGATGGCAGTTGAACCAGGCGTTGAATCCCAACAACCCTGCGTTGACCTATTCCAACTTTGACATCCGTCACCGGATCGTGGCTACGGTTCAATATAGAAAAGCCTGGAATGAAAAATTGACTTCCTACATCTCGTTGATCTCGACCAATCAATCCGGCTCACCGTTCACCTGGGTGAACACGGCCAACAGTAACCTGAGCCGCTCGGGCCAGCAAATCGACCTGATGTTCATTCCGGCCTCCGCAGACCAGATCAACCTGGTGGACAGAAAGAACGCCGATGGATCGACCACGACGGCCGCAGAGCAATATGGCGACCTCGCCGACTTTATCAACAAAGATCCTTACCTGAGCAAACACAAAGGAGAATTCACCGAACGCAACGCAGCGCGCACACCCTGGAACAATTTGCTGGATCTCCGCCTCATGCAAGACATCAACCTCAAAGTAGGAGAGAAGACTCATACACTGCAGATCACCTTTGACGTGATCAACTTCTCGAACATGCTCAACAAGAGCTGGGGAACGGTGTACTTTACGCCGAACACACAGAACTCTTCTGTTGATATGGGACTTCGCGTGACCCGTGCCAACAATTCCACAGCAGAACCGACCTATACGTTCACACGGCCCACATCTTCGTATTCCATTGACCAATTCAGCTCGCGCTGGCAGGGACAATTGGGTGTGCGGTATTCATTCTAAGTCCCTCTCTGCAAAAAGACAAAACCCATCGTCACGTTTTTGTGACGATGGGTTTTGCTTTTTGGTAATTGGTAAACGGTCACTTTTTCTTTTTCTGAACCTCCGTCTTCTGGGGCATAGCCGCTTCTCGTCTTTCCATCTTTATCTCGTCGAGAACGCCTTCTAAAATCGTCGCCGGGTTAAAGCTAGGCGGAATCGAACGCGGTGAAAATTCTTTGAAGCTGGTCGCAAACTTGAAGACGTCGTCCATGATGCCGTACATAGATGCCACGTGGTTCAGATTCCAGTCCCAGTAGGTGTTTGACGTGATATCGGCGCGTTCATAGGGATCCTGGTATATATTGTAGATCTTCTGGAGACGAAGTTTTGTGAAAGGCTCGGCCCACAAGCCCATCGTTCCCGCCAGGCGCTGTTCTTCGAAAACGTATTTATAGTCGCCTTTCCGCAAGGCTACGAGCGCGCCATCATCATCGGAATAAAAGAAAATATTGCGGGCGCTCCTCACGGAAGGGGTGTTGCCGACGGTGCCGCTGACAGTCTTTAGAAAGGTCGATTGATCGAAGCCATCGAGGTGCACTTTGTAGGTCTTGCCGTTGGCGACATACCCGTTCAGACATTTGTTCACGATGGCAGGCTCGCCGGCGATGGCACAAAGCGTGGGAATCCAATCGTTGTGACTCATCACCTCGTCGGTGACCGTTCCGGGCTTTATCACGCCAGGCCAGCGCACCAGGCATGGCACGCGGAAGGCACCTTCCCAATTTGTATTCTTCTCACTGCGGAAAGCCGTCATGGCGCCATCGGGCCAGGTGTTCATGTGGGGACCATTATCGGAAGAGTATACAACGATGGTGTTGTTGGCGATGCCCATGTCGTCCAAGGCTTTGAGTAGGGTACCGATGGTTTCATCATGCTCGATCATGCCGTCAATGTATTCACTGTCGCCGTGTTTGTAACGTCCGCGGTGTTCGGCGCGCACGTGGGTGCGCAAGTGCATGCGTGTGGCGTTGAACCAACAGAAGAAGGGTTTGTTGGCCGAGTGCATGCGTTTCATAAAATCAATGGCGGCAGTGGACGTTTCATCGTCGATGGTTTCCATGCGTTTCTTGGTGAGCGGGCCGCTGTCTTCGATGGTCTGCTTGCCGATCTTGCCAAAGCGTGCATCCGGGATCGCGGGATCGTCGCGGTCTGCAGCTTTGCATTTTAACACGCCTCGCGGGCCAAATTTAGCCAGGTAACCGGGGTCTTTCGGATAGTCCGGCAGTTCGGGTTCTTCTTCGGCGTTGAGGTGATAGAGGTTGCCAAAGAATTCATCAAAACCATTTACCGTGGGCAGGCTTTCGTTGCGATCGCCCACGTGGTTCTTCCCAAACTGACCCGTAGCATAGCCAAGTTGTTTGAGAAGACCTCCGATGGAAGGGTCCAACTGGCTCATGCCCATGGGAGCTCCCGGGAAACCTACTTTGGTGAGACCGGTGCGAATGCCATGCTGCCCCGTGAGGAACGCGGCCCGGCCGGCGGTACAGCTCTGCTCGCCGTAGTAATGCAGAAAACGAATACCTTCGTTGCCGATGCGATCAATGTTGGGCGTTGTATAGCCCATCAGCCCATCGCTGTATGCGCTGATGTTGCTGATGCCGATGTCATCACCCCAAAGGATGAGGATGTTCGGCTTTTGCTGCGCCTGTGAAACCGACGCAGCGAGACTCACGACAAAGGTGAGTAGTGAAAATAGTTTTGTGCTGTACGATACTTTCATGATAATAGGGTTTACGTTGTACAGTGGGTTTTGAAGTCCGATAGTGCGACGCCTGGCGGCCCTTCATCACCGTTGGCGAGTTACACTTCGGTTGTTTTAAAAGATAGTTAAACACCGTTAAACACCGTGAAAGGGTGAACGATGTACGGTGCTCATTTTTTGCTCAGCGGCACATCGCCGGTCAGGGTAATGCGCCACGTGTGATTTATGCGCTCGCGCCCGGCTTCGCTCTCCGGTGCGTTCCACATGGAATGAAACATGTAGCCGGTCTCTACACGCCAGACCCGGTCTTTGTCAAGCGCGTAGATCAACCCGGCATAGATCCGGTTTTGGTCAAAGATTTTTTCATCGCGTTCTTCCGAGTATACCCGCAAGTGAATTTCGTCATAAACGGCCACCCCAACCCTGGGCTTGATGTACCATTGGCTGCGCAGCATATAGCGGAAGGTGGTTTCAAACTTGTAGTAGTCGTAACCGTCGTTGGCCGGATCATTTTTTCTTCCAAACCAACGTTCTTCGAGGCGTAGCCGGTGCACCCACAAGTGCTCTTTGTTTCTCGCCGATACATGACGGATCATGTACTGTTGCCAGAGACGCCAGTCGGGCCAGGAGTAGGGCAGGGCGACGGCGTCATAGGGGTAGTTGTATTGCCAGGCCACACCGCCGGAAAGACGGTTGCCATTTTTTAAATAATAACTTGCTCCCAGGCGCCAGAAAAGTCCTTGGGGGTCTTTTAAAAAATTCACGCGCTTCACATAGGCTTCGGTAAATAATCCCCAGGAACTGCCTTCATGCAGGGGCAAGTACAACTCCCACCCCGTCCAAACAGAAAAATTCTGGGGCACCTCTTCCTGTGCGGTGACCTGGAAGGCCACGGTCATGCCGGTTGCTATAATGATCATTCGAATCTGCATACGCTTCCGCGTCCGCCTCTTTTTATTGTTCATGCTCGGCCGTTACTTTCTTTTTCTTTCAGAACACCTCGTTAAGCCCAAAATAGAATCCCTGTGCACCATACTTGCCCCAGGCATAATCGATGTTGAGATTGGCCCGCGACTTTGAATTGATCATCACGCGCAGCCCAACGCCATACGCCGGGTCGACGTACTTGAAAAGCCCGATGCCGGCATCCGCATTGCTGGCCGTAGTGCCGTTCACAAACACGACACCCCCAAACCGCTCCTTGTGACGTTGCAAGGGGAAGCGATACTCCGACTCGAAATACATGAGGTTCTCGCCGCGGAATCGCCCCTGCGTATAGGCCCGTCCGGACCGCCCGAACTGATCCCACCCCACGGCGGGCAGATCCATGTAGGGCACGTTGCCGCTCAGCCTAAACCAACCAAAGGTCCAGAACCCGATCAGGTGGCGGGGGCGTTCTTTGTTCAGGTGGATGTAGTCGCGATACTCCAGCCACAGCAGGGAAGAGTTTTGTGTGCTGCCCAAAAACTCCGGGTTCACGCGGATGTTGGCAAAGGCATACCGCCCGCTGTAGGGATTCACCGCGTTGTCGCGGCTGTCATATAAAAAATTAAGCGAGAAGCCCGATAGGGTGTAGGCCGTGGGGTCGAAGCCTTTTGCTACGCTATAGACGTAGTGGCTGGTCAACGTTTGCTCTCCGTTGGGGTCGAGGTTCAGCAAATTGTCCACGATGTCGTAGTGCCGGTCGAAGTGATAGCCCACACCGGTGAAAAAGCGGCTGTCGTGGATGCGCTTTAGAAAGGTTTGATGAAGCCGGAAGTAATTGAAGTTCATCATCTGCTCGGTGGAGATCGGATTGTAGGGATTGTCGGTGTATTCGATGAAACCATTGGACACGGGCTTGGCCGATTGAGGCCCCGTTCCCAGTCCGTAGGTGGGCTGTGACGTGACGAAAAAGCGAATGTCGGTCAATAGATTCCAGGCGTCGTGGTTTAGGAAGGTGTTTGCCTTGCCGGTGATGATCCACTGTTTGTTGGTGGTATAGATCAACGTTCCCAGGAACGAGGACAAGTGTGTGTCGGAGGGATCGCCTAAGAACCACGTGGCTCCCGGGGCAACACCAAACATCCAGCCTGCGGTGGGATTGGCCGCAATAGCGGGCAAGGGTACAATGCTGAGATTTTTTTTCTTTTTCTCTTTGGGAGGTGATGCGTCGTCACCCTGCGCGAAACCACCAACGGTCAGCATACAGAGCAGGCAACAAAAAAAAATAGGGGCGCTTCGTACATGCATAGGATTTGGTTACCGATTTTCCAGCCTCGGCTACGGCTTATATTTTGAACCGTTAGGGCTTGGGAAAAACTTCTTTCCAATCATTCTTTATGCTGATGACCCGCCAGTGATTTTTACTCGCCGCCTTCAATGAGGCGGAGTCCGGCTCGCTATATTCAAATTCACGGGCGCCATCGTCGTGATTCACCAACAATTGCAGCGAAGGATATTTGCCGGCCTGGCTAAACGATAACATGGCAATGTCACCCTTGCCGCCTTCGTTGCCACAGGCCAGCACAGGATGTTTCCCGATTGCCAACTGGATGCCTACCGGCTTTCCTTCTTTGTCGTTGAAGTGATTCAGGGCAGGCTCCCGGTAGATCTTGCGTGAGCTGTCGGCGTAGACATACTTGAAGGAGGTGCCGATGATTTGCTCGGGCGGTATGCCATAGAAATCCCGGGCCATGCTGCGCACCAACTCGACGGTGCCCCCGGTACAGATATAAATTTTGAACCCGTGTACACGCAGGAAATCCAACAGCTCCAGCTGGGGCAGATAACGGATCTGTTTTAGGGGCACATTTTTGCCGGGGTACTTGGCCGATGCGAAAAATGTTTTGGCACTGGCCTCGAATTCGTCTTCGGTCATACCGGTGTGGGTGGCACCAATCGCTGCGATGAGGGCTTTGTCGCCGCCTTTGGCAAAAAAGGCTTTGTCTCCTTCCACCATGGCCTTGAAGGGTTGCTTCTTTGCCAATGCGGGTTGTTTCGCCACCATTTGTTTAGCCTGGTAAAAAGCAAAAAGCTCTTGCACATAGGGCCGTTCCGCCCACAAGGTGCCGTCGTTGTCGAAGGTGGCGATGCGGTCTTCGGGAGGGATGTAGTCGGCGGAAGAGTCTTTCGTCACGCGGTTCACGTACTCGACAATGGCGCGCTTCACTTCCCCGTCGTTCCAGGAGTGGAGCGGATCCGTAACGGCGGCCACAGGTACATCGGTCTTTTCTTCGCCGGCTTTGCGACAGGATATGGCGACCAACAGCAGGTAGATAATGGCGAGTAGATTTCTTTTCATCATGGTTGCGTTTTAAAAATTATCGTTCGACTTGCTTTCATCTCGAGATATTGCCTGGGCCATTCTACAATTCGATAAGCGCGTAGTCATGCCCTCCTCATTTCAATTCCACTGTGATCTTCTCGATCGTCCCGGTATAAGCAAAGGGGAGTTTATAGGTGAAGTCCACCGCCGAACCCACATCCATGCCCACGTCCAGTCCTTCGCAGATGGAGAACTGAACGGGCACTGTTTTTTCCAGTCGCCCTTCGGCCACCTTTTTGCCGTTGGCTGTCATCGTGATCTGGCCACCTTTGCCAAAGCCGCCACCACCACTGTCATAAATAAAATCTACTACCAGCTTCACTTTGCCCTTGGGTAAGGGGGCTTTTGATGTAAAGGCATGGCGTTCAATAGCCAGGTAGTTGTACAAAAATGTCGGCTTGCCGTTAACAAGGTACAGTCCATAGCCTCCTTCCAATCCTCCGTGCGTAATGACCATACCGGTGGCGTTCTTTTCGGGAACGACGATATCGGCGGTGATGGTCCATGATTTATTGGTCATGTTGGGCGAGGCCGCGTCAGGCAGGCCTATCGTGCCCGGGTAGTAGGTCATCATTTTGCGGTGCCCCATCAGGCTGGGACGTCCCATAAGTTCGGCGTTAAAGCGGGGGTTTGCTCCACGCCAATCCAGCGGCAGCACGTTGTAGCGTGCGGCTTCCACCCACCAGAGGTCTTCCATCTGACGGAGCTTTTCAGGATTTTGTGCCGCCAGGTCGTCGGCTTGCGAGAAGTCTTCGTCGATATGGTAGAGTTCCCATTTCTGTTTGTCGGGATCGAATTTTTCGCGGACGGATTGCCACGGTGGGAAGGAAATAGCGGATGCCATCCATCCATCGTGATAGATGCCGCGGTTTACACCCAGTTCAAAGTATTGTGTTTTCCGATGACCTTCTGCTTTTGCATCGGTAAAAGTGTCGATGAAGCTTATTCCTTCTATCGGCTTTTGCTCGACGCCATTCAACGCAGTGGGTTGCGTGATGCCACACGCTTCATAGATGGTGGGCGCGATATCGATGGTGTGAATGAACTGGCTTCGGAGGCCGCCATGTTCTTTGATTTTTGCGGGCCACGAGATCAATAAGGGGTTGCGCATGCCGCCAAAGTGGCTGGCCACTTGCTTGGTCCATTGGAACGGGGTGTTCATGGCATGTGCCCACGCGCTCGGAAAGTGGTTGAAGTGTTTTGGGCCGCCCAGTTCGTCGATCACTTTCAGGTTGTCCTGCCATTTTTCCGGAAATCCATTAAAGAAAATATTTTCATTGAGCGAACCTTCCAAGCCGCCCTCTGCACTGGCGCCGTTGTCGCCAGCGATGTAAATGATCAGCGTATTGTCGGCGTCGGGCAATTGTTTCACGGCCTCGACAATCCTTCCCATCTCGTAATCGCACTGGGCGCCATAGCCGGCAAACACTTCCATCATGCGTGCATACAAGCGCTTTTGATCCGGCGCGAGCGATTCCCACGCGGGCAATCCCTGCGACCGCGTGGTGAGCTTTGCGTTTTGCGGCACCACGCCGAGCTTCTTTTGGCGTGCGAAAGTTTCTTCGCGATACACATCCCAGCCGCCATCGAATTTGCCTTTGAACTTATCGATCCAAACTTTTGGCGCCTGGTGGGGAGCATGCGTTGCCCCGGTAGCCACATAAAGGAAGAATGGTTTATCGGGCGCGATGCTTTTCATCTCATGCATCCAGTTGATGGCATGGTCGGCCAGATCGGTCGTG